>JBDRIO010000020.1:0-45509 GCA_043815815.1 Candidatus Eiseniibacteriota bacterium
CCGGCCGGCTCGCCGCCGGGCGTCGGCACGGCCCCGCGGGAGGCCCGCCCCGCGTCGGGGTGCACGGCCCGTCCCTCCGGGACGGCCTCCTGCGGCGGGGGCTCGGTCGACACCTGCGCGCGGAACATGTACTGCACGGACTCCTCCTGGATAGACTCGACCATGCTCATGAACATGTCGAACGCCTCCGACTTGTACTCCAGAAGCGGGTTCTTCTGGCCGTAGGCCCGGAGGCCGATCCCTTCCTTGAGCCGGTCCAGCTCGTACAGATGGTCGCGCCACTGCCGGTCTATCACCTGGAGGAAGACGAGTCTCTCCAGCCTCCTCATGAGTCCGGGCGTGAGCTGCTCCTCACGGCGCGCGTACGTGACGTCGGCGGCCTTCCTGAGGTTCTCGCGAAGCGCGTCCTGCGTGATCGCGGCGACGTCGGTCTTTCCGAAGTCGATGTCGACCAGGAATATCCTACGCATCTCGTCGCGGAGGCCATCGAGGTTCCACGTCTCCTGGATGTCCGAGGCGTTCGTGTGCGACTCGACGAGACGTCCGATGATGTCGTCGAAGATCTCCTCGACTTCGGACCGGAGATCTCCTCCCTCCAGCGTGTTCAGTCGCTGCGCGTAGATGACCTCGCGCTGCTGGTTCATGACGTCGTCGTACTCGAGCAGGTGCTTACGGATGTCGAAGTTGTGGCCCTCGACGCGCTTCTGCGCGCGCTCCATGGCCTTCGTGACCATCGGATGCTGGATGACCTCGCCCTCCTGCACTCCCAGCGTGGTCATGACCTTCGCTATTCGCTCGGAACCGAAGAGGCGCATCAGGTCGTCCTCGAGCGATATGAAGAACTGCGACGCCCCGGGGTCGCCCTGTCTTCCGCTGCGTCCGCGAAGCTGCCTGTCGATGCGCCGGGCGTCGTGGCGCTCGGTGCCGAGGATGCGGAGACCGCAAGGGATGTCCGCGAGGCACTCCTCCGTTCGGTCGTACTCGCCGGAGCAATTCGCGCAGTCCTTGTCGTCGCATTTCAGGCAGCAGTTCTCGCAGCGGACGACGCCGGGACCGAGCTTGATGTCGGTTCCGCGCCCCGCCATGTTGGTGGCGATCGTGATCGCCCCGGCCTGGCCTGCGTTCCTTACGATCTCCGCCTCGCTCTGGTGGTGCTTCGCGTTGAGGACGTTGTGAGGAATCTTCCGGCCCTTGAGGAGCCTCGAGATGATCTCCGAGACCTCCACCGTGACCGTACCTACGAGCACGGGCTGCTTCCGGGCGTACAACCGCTCGACCTCTTCGAGGACGGCTCCGAACTTCTCGCGCTTCGTCTTCCAGATGACGTCGTCGTAGTCGGCGCGCCTGACGGCTTCGTTGGTGGGAATGACGTGAACGCCGACCTCGTAGATCTCCCGGAACTCGCTCTCTTCCGTTTCCGCAGTGCCGGTCATCCCGGCCAGCTTGTCGTACATGCGGAAATAGTTCTGAAGCGTGATCGTGGCGAGCGTCTGCGTCTCGCGCTCGATCGTGACGCCCTCCTTCGCCTCCACCGCCTGGTGCAGACCGTCGGACCACCTTCTGCCTGCCATGAGGCGGCCGGTGAACTCGTCGACGATCATCACCTTCCCGTCCTGCACGACGTAGTCGACGTTCTTCTCGAAGATGGAGTAGGCCTTCAGGAGCGCTGACACGTTGTGGATACGTTCGTTCGTCTGCGCGTACTCCAGGTGGAGCTCGTTCTTCCGCGCGGCCTTGTCTGCGTCAGATAGGCCGGGGTCCGCGTCGACGGCGGCGAGCTGCTCCGAGAGGTCCGGCAGTATCAGCAGATCGCGTTCCTCGGGCGAGAGATGGTCCCGGCCCTTCTCCGTAAGAGCCACGCTGCGGCCCTTCTCCTCCATCGCGTAGAGGAGGTCGTCGTCGAGCTCGGAGAGGACCCGGTCGCGCATGAGCTCGGCCTCGGTCCGCTGGATCTGCGTCTTGAGCGACGGGTCCTCCAGGAGGCGCATGAGCCGTCTGTGCTTGGGCGCGCCCCGCGAGACCTGCACCAGCTTGAGGAGCCCCCCGTACCTCGTGTCCTCGTTCGCGAGGAGCTTCTCGGCTTCGTCGAGGAGCGTGTTCACGAGCTGGGTCTGCTGCCGCACCAGCTTCTGGACCGGAGGCTTCAACCGGTCGAACATGTGCGTCGAGTGTTCCACGACGCCGGAGATGATGAGAGGCGTGCGCGCTTCGTCGATGAGCACGCTGTCGACCTCATCGACGATGGCGTAGTGATGTCCTCTCTGGACCCGGTCCTCGAGCCGCACGGCCATATTGTCGCGGAGGTAGTCGAAGCCGAACTCGTTGTTCGTTCCGTACGTGATGTCGGCGGCGTACTCGACCCGGCGCTCCTCCGGTGTCAGTCCGTTCTGTATGCACCCGACGGAGAGTCCGAGGAACTCGAAGACGCGCCCCATCCACTCGGCGTCACGCTTGGCGAGGTAGTCGTTGACCGTTACGAGGTGTGTCCCTTTCTCCGGGAGCGCGTTGAGATAGAGCGGCATCGTGGCGGCCAGCGTCTTGCCCTCGCCGGTCGCCATCTCTGCTATCTCGCCCCTGTGGAGGACGATGGCGCCCACGATCTGGACGTCGAACGGCACCATCTGCCAGGGCGTGTCGTGCCCCACGACCTCCCAGCTTGTGCCCACGAGCCTGCGGCAGGCGTCCTTGACGACCGCGAAGGCCTCGTACATGAGGTCGTCGACCGTCTCGCCCTTCGCCAGACGGCTCCGGAACTCGGCCGTCTTCGCCGCAAGCTCCTCGTCGGAGAGCGATGCGAGTCCATCGTACGCCTCGTTCACGAGGTCGACCTCGGGCAGGAGTTTCCTGACCTCGCGTTCGGACTTCGTGCCTACGACCTTCTCGAGGAGCTTCTTGAGCACTGGTCCTCCAGGCAACGGGACGACGCCGGTGTGCCCGGCGGCGAGACAACCGCGCAAACTAGCAGAGATTGGGCGAGGGCGCAAGAGTGGCCTCGAAAGGGCCGCACGGCGGTGCCTTCGGCGTGCCCCTACCTCAATGTCACGGGGTGTTCTGCGGTATCGTGGAAATACTTCCCTGAGGAGTATGTCGGCGTGGCCGTCACGCGAAACGCGTACTCGCCCGGCTCGAGCGGGTTCTCAAGACGTGACGCCAGGTCATCCCAGCGCTCTCTGTTGTCGCCCACGGGCCTGCGCCGGCTCTCCACGAGCGACGCGACCGCGCGCCCCCTCGAGTCGAGGAGCTCGATCGTGACCCTGGACGTCTCGGTCAGGAGGTACGACATCGTAACGCTCTCGCCCTCCGCGGACAGGACGGGAGGTTCCACGGTCAGGTCGAGGATGTCCGTGCCTATCCACATGTACGACGCGCCCGAACGCTCCGTTATGAATATCTGTCCGAAGCGTCTCCACAGCGTGACGTCTCGAGGGTCGTCGAACTGGCCGTCGCCTGTCCCGGGCTCCCCGAACGACGTGACGTAGCGGAGGTTGCGGTCGAGCTTGTGAATGCGCCCGCCCTCCCGGTCGAGCGCGTAGACGTTTCCGTAGAAGTCGATCGCCAGGGCGCCGAACCGCGCGTCGGCCACCGGCAGTTCGGAGGCCAGGAGAGTGCCCTCGACGACGCCTGTCCGCGTGAGACGCATGAGACGCGCTCCGCCGCGGTCGGACACGACCATGAAGTCGCGGTCGCGGGCGATCCACGGGTCGTCCGCCTCCACGACGGCGATCCCCATGAGGTCCTCGAAGCGAGCGGCTCCCCCGGCCGGCCCGCCGATCGTTCCCAGGGGCTCCCCCACGGACGACATGACGACGATGCGGTCGTTGCCCGAGTCGCACACGTACAGCGTCCCGGACGCGCCGACCGCGATCGCCGACGGCCCGTCGAGCTGGCGCTCGCCCGACCCAGACGACCCGAGCTGCTTGACCCACCTGAGCGCGCCGTTCTCGTAGAGAAGACGGACGACGCGGTCGTTTCCGGTGTCCGCGACGAACACGTTCCCGTGCTCGTCCGCCGCGATACCCAGCGGCTCTCGGAACTGGTCTCTGCCGCTTCCACAGCTTCCGTAGAGCGAGGCGTCGTATATGGACGTGTTGAAGATGATCTCGCACCGATCCGAGTTGAGCCCGAAGACCGTCAGCTCGTCGTCGTCCGAGTCGGTCGACGGGTCGTCCTCGGAGCGGAGCTTGACGGCCGCGATGCCGGTGGGGTTCGAGAGCTTCGTTCGCATTCCGAGGTAGACGAACCTGTGGAAGTCGGTGACCCGGTGGATGCCGAGGCAATGCCCGAATGGCGGGTAGACGAGCGTCGTCGGTTCGTCGGACGACGAGGCCGGCGGCGCCGGGAGCGCGGCCAGAGCGAGCCACGCGGCGAGTGCGGTGATGGACGCTCGCGCTCTCAAGACGTGCGACTCCCCGCGGGATGCCGGGACGAAGGCCCCCGCTCTCAAGACTCCCCGCCCCCGCCCCGCGCGGGCTCGAGCGACGTCCTTCGCCCCTCTATCTTGACCCTTCCCTCCGCGATGTACTGGAGGGCTCGCGGGTATATGGCGTGCTCCTGCTCGAGTATGCGGGCGGCGAGCGTGTCTCTCGTGTCGCCCGGCTCCACCGGGACGGCCGCCTGCAGAATGACCGGCCCCGTGTCGACGCCCGCGTCGACGAAGTGGACCGTGGCCCCGGTCCACTTGACGCCGTACTCGAACGCCTGTCCCTGGGCGTCGAGCCCGGGGAACGACGGGAGGAGCGACGGGTGGACGTTGACGATGCGACCGGCGAAGCGTTCGAGGAAGTCGTCGTGCAGGATACGCATGAACCCGGCGAGCGCCACCACGTCGACGACGTGCTCCTCGAGCGAGCGAGCGTACGCGGCCTCGGCCTCGGGCTCGAGCTTCGTCCTGAAGCGCCCCGGATGGATGTGCAGCGCCGGGACCCCCGCGTCAGCGGCCCGCTGGAGCGCGTGAGCGTCCGCCACGTCGGAGATGACGACGACGACGTCGGCGTCTATCTCCCCCCTCCGCGACGCGTCGAGTATGGCCTGCAGGTTGGAGCCGCGGCCCGACGCGAGGACTCCGACCCTGAGTCTGGTCACGCCCATCCTTCCCCCGACGGCTCTTCGCTGCGGCGTTCCGGCAGCGAGCCCAGTTCCGCTTCCACGCTCTCCGCGATGGCCGCGACGAGGCGCTCTCGTTCGGAGTCCGCGAGGAACGCCGCGCGCCCGCTCTGGAGCGCCACCGCTGCGAGGTCATCGCGCGTGAGGCTGAGGTGTTCGGCGGCCAGATCGTACTCGCGCGAGAGCGACGTTGCCGAGAAGAACCTGTTGTCCGTCGTCAGCGTAGCGTTCACTCCGTCGCGGAGGAAACGCGGCAGCGGGTGCTCCCCGTAGGTCCGGATCGCGCCCGTGTGCAGGTTGCTGCTCAGGCAGCACTCGACCGTCGTCCCGGATCGAGCGAGAAGCTCCATCGCCCGCGCATCGTTCGCCGCGCTCGTGCCGTGCCCGATGCGGTCGGCGCCCAGACGCTCGATGGCGTCAACGACGTGCGACGGGTCGTGTCCCTCTCCGGCGTGCACCGTCACGCCCAGGCCCGCGTCCTTCGCCCGCGCGAACGGGCGCGAGTATCTGGCCGCGTCGAAGAGAGCCTCGTCGCCCGCGAGATCGACGCCGAGGACCCCGCTTCCGGCATGCTCGACGGCGAGGTCCACGAGCGTGGAGACGTCGGCCTCGCTCGAGCCTTCAAGCACCGAGACAATGACTCCAGCGGTCAGCCAGTCCGCGTCACCCGCCGACACACAGGCGGCGGCGCCCAGCTCGAGCCCCGAGACGACCGCCTCGACGGCCTGACCGGGGCTCATACCTCCCCTGGTGTGGAGTAGCGGACAGAAGCGGACCTCCGCGTGCCTCACCCCGTCGACGTAGCAGTCCTGGACGAGTTCCGACGCGGCCCGAGCGAGCGCCCGGGCGCTTTGGAGGAGTCCCACGGTCACGCCGAACCGGTCGAGGCACGACGAGAGCGACATGCCGGGTTCGAACGCGAGCCTGGAGAGAAAGGCCGTCTCGTCCACGTCGCGAGGCCACACGCCCTGGGCGCGGGCGAACTCGACGAGCGTGCTCTCGCGCAGAGAACCGTCGAGGTGGACGTGCAGGTCTGAAGCCAGCATTGCGCCCGCCGCGTGTGGGGAAACCGCTCTTGACCGCCGGACTGCGGGAGCATAGGCTCAGAAGCACTCGCGAGTCAAGTCCGCGGCCGGGCCGGTGTGCCGGGCACCGCGGACCTTTCTGCATCAGAGCCCGACGGTGTTCGGGAGCGCTTGAAGAGAGACGAGGACGGAGGATGCCCAGAACCCCTGACGCGCCCGTCAGGACGACGCTCGGGAACGGGCTGACCGTCCTCTGCGCCGGGCGTCCCGCGGCCCCCGTGGTTGCGGTGCTCATCCTCTATCGCGCGGGCTCGGCGCGCGACCCCGACGGTCTCAAGGGTCTCGCCCATCTCGCCGAGCACATGATGTTCAGGGGCACGTCGCGCTTCCCGGACGGCACCATCGACGATCTGACGAACGGCCTGGGTGGCGTGAACAACGCCGTCACGACGCACGACTACACGGCCTACTACTTCGTGCTGCCGCGGGAGAACTGGCGCGTCGCGCTCGAACTCGAGGCTGACCGCATGTCGAACTGCCTTCTGGACGTCTCGGCGTTCGACTCGGAGCGGAACATCGCCATCGAGGAGCGGCAGATGCTCGACGACGAGCCCGAGTCGGTGCTGGACGAGGCGCTCGAGAACCTGGCGTACGAGCGTCATCCGTATCGCTTCCCTGTCGTCGGGCTCGTCCCCGACCTTCGACGCGCGTCCGCCTCCGACCTCCGCGCCTTCTATCGGACTCACTACAGGCCCTCGAACGCGGTGCTCGCCGTGGCCGGCGCGGCGGAGCCCGAGGAGGTGGAGCGCGTCGCTCGAGAGGCGTTCCGGACGGAGCGGTCGGGCGGAAGCGCTGCGGGTGGCCTGAGCCGCTTCCCGGAGGTCGCGCCCGAGCCGCGCCAGAAGGCCCCGAGGTCGGTCGCCCTGAGACGCGAGTCGGGCATCCCGAGGCTCATGACGGCGTTCCACTGCCCGGAGGCCACGCACGCGGACTCGCCGGCGCTCGAGGTCGCGGCCGTGCTTCTCGGGAGCGGGCGAAGCTCCCGTCTGTATCAGCGCCTCGTGGCGTCCGATGGGGACGTGAACGACGTCTCGGTCTGCCGCCTGCTCCAGCCCTACCCGGGGCTCTTCACGGTCAGCGCGGAGCTCTCCGAGGGCGGAAGCGTGGAGGCCTGCGAGCAGGACGTCCTGGAGGAGCTTTCCAGGCTCGCGGACGTCGGGCCGTCCACGGACGAACTCGTGAGGTCCAAGCGGCTGTGGCGGCTCGACCACGCCGTCGGCACGGAGACGTCCCTCGGCCTGGCCGGTTCGCTCGGCTTCTGGGAACTTCTGGGAGACTGGACGCTCGGCGACCGCTTCGCGGAGGCGGTCGACTCGGTGACCGCCGAGGAGGTGTCTCGCGCGGTAGGCGCGTATCTCGATCCCGACGTGAGGAACAGCGCGTGGATGACGATAGAGGGATGACGAGAAGGGTGACTCTTGCGAACGGGCTTCGCGTCCTGGCGGCCGCATCGCCGGGGGCCGACGTCTTCTCGCTGGCCCTCTCGCTCGAGGCCGGTTCGCGGTACGACTCCGACGAGGCGGCGGGGCTGTCGTCGCTCACAGCCGGGCTGATGCTCGAGGGCACGGAGTATCTGACCGGCTCCGAACTCGCGCTCAGGGCGGACGCCGCCGGTGCGTCGCTAGACGTCGTGGCGGGCTACGAGACCTGCTCGGTGCTCGTCACGGGGCTCGTCGAGGGGATGGACGAATCCCTCGGGATCGTCGCAGATCTCTTGAGGGCTCCTCGACTGCGCGCGGAGGAACTGGAGCGCGCGCGTCGGAAGCAGGTTGCGGAGATAGCCGAGGACGAGGACGACCCCTTCACGGTGGCCAGACAGGAGTTCTTCGACCTCGTCTACGGCGACCATCCGCGACACCGTCCGGTCAGCGGCGCGCGCGACACGCTGGCGGCGCTGACGCTCGACGACGTCGCCTCGTTCAGAGACGGCTTCTTCCGTCCGTGGAACGCCGTCCTTGCCGCGGCCGGAGACGTCGAGCCCGAGCGGTTCGCCGAGGCCGCGGAGCGCGTTCTCGGTGACTGGACCTCGGAACGGGCCCCGGCTCCGCCTTTCCCGGAACGGCCCCCGGCGGTCGCCAGACGACGGTTCACCCGGCGCGACCGGACGCAGACTCACGTGATCGTCGGGGGAATAGGCATCACCCGCGACGACCCGAGCTACCACGCCGTGTCCCTCATGGACGTCGTTCTCGGCGACAGCGCCGGGTTCGGCTCGAGGCTCGGCCGCAGGCTTCGCGAGTCAGAGGGACTCGCCTACATCATAGAGAGCGACACCGCGAGCACTGCGGGGCTCGACCCTGGCGTGCTCTGGGTCTACACCGCCACGTCCCCCGACCGGGCTGAGCGTGCTCTCGCGGTCGTCGAGGAGGAACTCGAGCGGCTGCGGAGCGAGGCGCCCGACCCCGGAGAGCTCGAGCGGGCGAAGGCGTATCTTCGGGGCAGGCGGCTGGTCGAGGGCGAGAGCAGCGAGGAGCGCGCGTCGAGGCTCGTGCGCTGCGAACGCTACCGGCTGGGGCCCGACTACGAGGACATCTACGAGCGAACGCTGGCGGCGGTCACCCGCGACGACGTGTTGGAGGCGGCCTCACGTCTGCTCGACCCGGGCCGGAGATCGACCGTAGTCGTCGGTCCGACGCCGCTCAACTGAAGCTCATCCGGCGCGTGCCGCCCTGGCCGCGCCGCGGCGGACCCCGGGAGACGCCGGGGAGTCCCGCCGGCGGTCGCCGCATCGCCCGACGGCCCGTCGTCCGCTCCGGAACGCCGTCGCCCGTACCCACTCTCCCGTCACATCGAGCAGCACCGCTCCGTCAGCATCGGTCCTGAACACCAGGGCCCCCGAGTCCTCCAGGCGCCGCAGCGTGCCCGCCTCCGGATGTCCGTATCTGTTGCCGGCTCCCACCGACACGGCCGCAAGCGCGGGCGACACCGCCTCGAGGAACGGGGGCCGGCTCGACGTTGACGAGCCGTGGTGTCCGACCTTGAGGACGTCCGCCCCCAGCGCGGAGCGGCCCGCCACCAGTCGGCGCTCGGCGCGCTCCTCCGCGTCGCCCGCGAGCAGCACGACCGCTCCTCGCAGGACGGCGCGCACGACGACCGAGCGGTCGTTCTCTCCCGCCCGCGCGCGCTCGGGGCCGGGCGCCGGGGAGAGCACGGTGAGTTCGCACCCATCCGCCGCGAAGAGGGTGTCTCCGGCCGAGACCGCCAGCACGTCGATTCCCGACTCCCCGGCGAGCCGCGAGAGGCCGAGGAGCGCTTCGCTCGATTCGTACCCCGCCGGAAGCACCAGCAGACCCGGAGCGCACCGCTCGAGCACCGTCCGGGCGCCCCCGTAGTGGTCGCGGTGTCCGTGCGTGACGACGAGCGCATCCAGCCTCCTCACGCCGCGCTTTCTGAGATACGGGACGATCACCGTTCGCGCGGCGTCCGGTCCCGACGCGCCTCCCCAGGCGGGGCCGGCGTCAATGAGGACGTGTCTGCTTCTGGGGATCTCGATGAGGACGGCGTCTCCCTGTCCCACGTCGAAGACGATGACGCGCGGACGACTCCTGCCCGGCCCGGCCAGCCACAGCGTCGCGGCCAGAACCGCTGCGGCGACGAGGGCGGCCAGTGAAGCCCGCTTCGCCGGACCCTTGAGGCGCGTGAGGCCCACGGCCAGGGCCAGGAGCGCCGCGACCGGCCAGAAGCGGGCGCCGACCAGGGTGGTCGAACACGAGGCGCCCCCGGCCAGCGCCGAGACGCCCGAGAGGCAGCCCAGCGAGGCCCACGCGGCCGCCGCGAAGACCCGGGACACGAGAGGCGCCTGCGACGTCGCCAGCATCGTGACCCCTGACGCGACGGAGAATGCCGCGAGCGGGACCGCCGCGAGATTGGCGATCGGGGCCACGAGCGAGATCTCGCCGAACGTCGCGACCGCGACGGGAGCCACGCCCAGCTGCGCGGAGGCGGAGAGCGAGAGCGAGTCGGCGACCAGACGGCCGGCGCTTCCGAACCGCTCCAGTCGCCCGAGACTCTGACGTACGGCGGGATAGAGGAGGACGATGCCCAGGGTCGCGGCGAACGACAGGCGGAAGCCGAGGTCGAACAGCGACCCCGGCCTTGCGACGAGTATCGCGAGCGCGGCCGCTCCCAGCGTGTTCACGGGATTCACCCGGCGCTCGAGCGACCAGGCGGCGATCACCGCGGTCGCCATGACCGACGCCCTCACGACGGAGGGTCGCGCTCCGACGAGCATCACGAAGAGGGCGAGACACGGCAGGACCGCGAGTCTGGCCGCGCGCCGCGGGACCCGCAGGCACCGAAGGAGCGCGTGCGCCATCAGGGCCATGAAGCCGACGTGCAGCCCGGAGACCGCGAGCACGTGGACCGTCCCCGACCGTCGGAACGAGCCGACGAGATCCTCGGACATGCCGGACGTGTCTCCGAGAAGGAGAGCGGTCATGACGCCCGCCCGCTCGCCGCCCAGCATCGACCGGACGAGTTCCCGCAGTCGCGCGTGCAGCGCGGATGGCCCCGTCGGTTCTTCGAGCACCGCGCAGTTCTCGGCGGTCAGGAGCGCGTGAACGCCCCTGTCGGCGAGGTAGCCTCCGAAGTCGAAGGCGCCCGGGTTGCGCGGCGACTCGGGTCGGGAGAGTTTGCCCGTGACGCGGACGAGCTGCCCTCTCCGAGGCTCGACGGCGGCGTCCGGCCAGGAGACCCAGAGACGGCCTGACGTCCGCGAGCCTCTTCCGGCCGCCACCCGCGTCACGGCGCGTGCGCGCCCCTCCGGGTCCACCCGGGCGTCGGTCACGCGCACGTCGCGCGTCACGCGCGCAGACGGAGCCTCGAGGGACACGTCCTCCGGCGCGACGAGCCGGTGGCGGGCCGCGTAGAGCGACGTCCCAGAGAGGAAGAGCGCAGCCAGCAGAGCGACGTCGGTCCACGGGCGGAGCCGTCGGCTCGAGCTTCGGGTGTGAACGATATTGACGGCCGCCGCCGCGAGCAGGACTCCCGCGACGAGGCAGGTTCGGGCCACGCCCACGGAGGACGCGGCGTCCGTTCGTCCCAGGAGTATGCCTGCGGCGAGCGCGGCCGCGCATATTGCGGCCGGCAGGCGAGCGCGCGAAGCCGGTGTCACTCTACGTACCCGAGGGGGTGTCGACGTCGAGTGGGGAGCATCTCCCGTGCCGGACGCTCACGGTTCGCCGCGGGCCTCGCTCAGGGCCTCGACAGGTGGAGGGAGCGGTCGCCACGAGGAAGTCACGGGTGCGTCAATCGAGCCGGCGCACGACCACGACGGTCATGTCGTCGGGGGCGGCCCCGGGCCCGGAGAACGAGTCCGCTTCGGTCACGAGCACGGAGGCCATGATCCTGGCCGGAGCCCCTCTGACGCGCCTCACTGTCTCCTCGACGCGCTCTTCGCCGAAGGGTTCGTCCTCGTGCAGCGAGTCCGTGAGCCCGTCTGTGTATGCTATGAGGTAGTCGCCGGGGTTGAGGTGGGTCCGGCCGTGGGGGTAGCTCTGGTCGGGGAACATGCCGAGGACGGTGCCGCCGTCCGTCAGGCGTTTCACGCGTCCGTCGCGGCGGAGGACGATGGGTGGGTTGTGTCCTGCGTTGACGTAGGTGAGAGTGCCGTCGAGTTCGAGCACGCAGTAGAATGCCGTCGCGAAGTCCTGTGGGGCGCTCGATGCCAGCAGCGAACCGTTGGCCCGCTCGAAGATGTCGGAGATCGAGTAGACGTGCTCTATGTGCGCGCGCAGCATTCCCTGGAGCGATGCCGCGAGCAGAGCGGCCGGGACGCCTTCCCCCGAGACGTCCGCAACGGTGATGCCCAGGCTGCCCTCCGGAAGGCGCACGTAGTCGTAGTAGTCGCCGCTTAAGGTCTCACCCGGGAGGTTGACGCCTGCGATGTCGTACCCAGGCACGTCCGGGTCTCTGGTCGGCAGCAGGCGCTCCTGGACGGTGCGGGCGAACGCAAGCTGCTGCTCGAGCAAGCGTCTTCTCGACGCCTCGTCCCTGCTCTTCAAAGCGCCCGTGTGGTTCCGCGCGTTGACGATGGCGACGCTCGCGATGTCGGCGAGAACCGAGAGTATGGATAGCTCCCGCTGCCCGAACGCGCCGAGGTTAGGGCTCTGAACGTCGAAGACGCCGATGACCCTTTCTCCGAACCTGAGCGGCACCACCAGCTCCGACCTCGCTCCCTTGAGTCCCCTCAGGTAGCGCTTCTCGAGGTCGACGTCCGGGACGATCATGGGTTCTCCGGTCTCGGCCACCCTACCGGTCACACCCCTTCCGACGGCGAGTTTGAGCTCCTGGTCTATCGGGTCCGGATAGCCGTATCGGGCTGCGACCTCAAGGCGCTTCCCGTCGTCCGCGATGAGGAGGATGGTGCAATACTCGAACCCCAGCATGCGGTTCGTGAGGTGGAGGAGCCTCGTTAAGACCGTGTTGACCTGGAGGGCCGAGGCGATTACCTTCACGGCCTCGAGCAGCGTCTCGTGCTCGATGTGGAGGTGGGACTCCCCAGCGGCTCGGGAGATATCGCTCATGAGTATTTCTTGACAGATATCTTAGTCTGTGCTAAGATGAGAGGTGTGGTCGAGGAGAGCAGCTGATCGCCTCCGGAGGTTCGGCCGAACTGCCGCGGGGAAGGTTCTCACCAGGAGCGTACGATGAGCTTCACTGCAAAGACGCTGGGAGTAGCCATTCCCGTGGTCGTGGCCACGAGCTTCTGCCTCAGTATCCCCTTCATTCTGCTGGTCGCTGACGTCGCCATCCTCGCGGCGGCCGTCGCCTTCTTCGTGTCGGAGAGGGCCGACGAGCGCGCGACCGCGAAGACCCTGCCTGAGCTGGAGTAGCCCCTCAAGGTCGCACGCCTCACGTGACCCTTCGTCGATTCGCCGCTGCTCGTGCGCGGTCGGGTCGCCGTTGCTCGTGCGCCTCGCCGGGGCACCGTTGCCCGTGCGCCTGGTTGGGGCACCGGCGCCCGCCCGCGCGGTCGGTCATCCGCCCTCGCGCCTCCGGCGCACGGCGTCCAGCTTGCCCTGCATCGTGAGCGCCTTGTCCTTGCGGTCGTCAACGATGATCGTCGTCAGCACGCGCACGACCTCTCCACCGAACGTCTGCTCGTGCATCGACGCGACCGCGTCGAGGATGTCACGGAGGTCGCCCTCGATGACCGTGCCCATCGGCGTCAGCTGGTACTTGAGCCCGGTCCCGTCGAGTACCTCGAGGCAGTGCGCCACATGGTGGCTGATGCTTGGTGAGGACGTACCGACGGGAACCACGCTGACCTGCACTACAGCCATTCCGGTCCCCTCCCCTCTGCGTCGTCCCGTGTGCGAACGCCGTCGCGACTCGGCGGCCGCGTCGCCCGCGGCGGCCACCTGACCCGCGAGTGCCGTCCCGCATGCGATGGCCGCCGGTTACGGCGCTACTCCTCGTCCTTGTCCACGATGAGGTTGGTGACCGTGCCGGTGACGCCCTCGATGGTCCTGAGCTGATTGAGCGTGAGGTCGAGAAGCTCATCGAAACTCGTCGCCTCGACGAGCGCTATGATGTCCTGGTCCCCGCTCGTGATGTCGGCGGTCCGCACCTCGTCGCGACGCAGAAGCGCCTCCTTCACGACGCGCTCCTTCCCCGCCGCCACGTTGACCTTCACGTAGGCTCTAGCCAATCAGGCCTCCTCTCAACCCCGGAGTGTTACAGCCGCTGCTGGTTCGAAACTGGTCGGAAGGCGAGCAAAGGCCGTTCCGCATGGCACTCAGGATGGACCAATCAGGCTCGCATGTCAACAGAGCGCGCCGTCGCGACGTGTCGTGGCGGAGGGGCGGTTCAGGGCGACGCCGAGCCGGAGGCCACGTAGCCGAACCAGCCGGAGAGGACGTCCGACACGATCACGCGGTCCATTCGCTCGTCCGCGCGCTCCAGAAGGAGGCCCGCCGCGCGCACGGCGAGTTCCTCGGACACCATGCGCACCTTGTTCAGGATGGGTCTCACTTGCGCGGAGCGCGGCACGGACCTGAGTCCTCCCTGGGGTGAGGAGAGAAGGGACGCCAGCAGCTCCGGAGTGACCTCGACGTCTGCTCCCGCGGCGACTCCGCAGACGGCAGCGACGCGTTCGGGTCTGTGCGCTACGTCGGGTCCGAGCGTGCGGCCGAGCGAGTCGAGTCCCGCGACCGGCACGACGAGCCGTGCGCGAGGCGGTATGACGGGCTCATGCGCGGCCGGCGCCTTGAGCGGGCGCTGGCGCGAGCCGTCGGCCTCCACGAGGATGGCGTCGACGACGAGTCCCTCGGTGAGCTCGTCGAGGGTCCGCATCCCGGCGCTTCTGAACTTACCCTCCTCGTCCGCTCCTCCCGATACGAAGGCGCAACCTCGTTCCCGCAGCGCGCGTTCAAGCGCCATACGCGCGGGCGCGAGGTCTCCGCCCTCGGGGGCGAGAACGAGAGGGAGCGCGTCCGCCATCGAGCTTCCGACCCTGGTGGTCGTCGTCACGACGACTGGGCGTCCGGCCGCCGCGAGCTCCTCGGCCAAGAGCAGGATGGCGGACGTCTTGCCGCCGCCTCCGACGAACGCGGTCGTCCCGCCGCGCGGGGGCTCGAGCGCGTCGATGAGTCTCTCGGTTCGCGTCAATCCGATTGGATGTCCCGCCAGAAGATGACCTGGTTCTTGCCCCGCCGCTTCGCCTCGTAGAGGGCGATACGGTCGGCCTTGTCGAAGAGGTCGGCTCGCGACTTCGCGTCGAGCGGGTACAGCGCTCCGCCGATGCTCATGGTGATCTCGCAGGTGGGCGTCTCTCTGATGCCTGTCACGAACCTGTGTCCGGCTATCGTGCTCCGTATTCGCTCGGCGACCGTGAGCGCCGTGTCTCTCTCCACGTTCGGCAGGATGACACCGAACTCCTCGCCCCCCATCCTGGCGACGATGTCGAGCTGGCGCGCGTTCTCGCTCAGGATCCTGCCCACCTGGCGCAGAACGCTGTCTCCCGCGGCATGTCCCATCGTGTCGTTGACACGCTTGAAGTCGTCCAGGTCGCCGATCAGGAGCGCCATGGCGTTGCCCGTGCGGCGGCAGCGCTCCACCTCTCTGGCGAGCTGCTCGTCGAAGTAGCGCCGGTTGTGGATCTGGCTCGTCTGGTCCACGAAGATGAGTTCCTCGACCTCGAGCCTCCTCTTGATGAGGCCGCCGACGAACTCGGCAACGAAGTCGATGATGGTTATCTCGTCGGACGTGTACGTGTGAGGCCGCCCGGACCAGACCTCGAGGACTCCGTAGACGTAGGCCTCGGCCCTCAGGGGAGACACGACGAGAGAACCGGCGGCGCCTCTCGACAGTCGGCGCCCGAACTGGCCGGCGTCCGAGAGGTCCGGTATCGACACGACCTGTCCGCTCTCCTCGACGCGAAGCTTGAGTTCGCCCGGCGAGATCATGTCGCTCTCCTGCCAGCGGAAGACCTCCTCGAGCTCCGAGAGCCTGCCCGCTGGAGAACCGGAGAGACCGGTCGACATGAATATCGCGCACCGGTCGCAGCCGACGACATCCTTCAGAAGATCATAGAGGTAGCTCATCGCGCTGGCAAGGTCGATGCGCCTGCTTGCCGCGGCCACCGCCTCAAGGATGGACTTCGGGAGGAAGGTCTGAGCGCGCCTCTGACGTTCCGGCTCGTTCTCGCTCCCGCCCGCCGGCTCCAGGGAACCGCGCTCCCGAGTGAGCCCCGCGGCTTCCGAACCCGGCGCCTCGCCGACCGGTCCCTGGTTCCCTGGACGCGCGTCCGTCTCCCGCGGCGCGCCGCCCGGGACCGCGGCCCGTCGCGGCACGGGAGCGCTCGGGAGGGTCAGGCGAATCGTGTCGAGAGTCGTCAGATTTCTGTAGGTCACGCTTGGGGAGCCGTTCGCCTGGCCGCCTGCCACCCTTCTCAGATAGCCGAGCTCGCACAGCTTCTCGAGGAGCGCAGCCGTGCCCTGCAGACGGGACCCCTCGTCGTCCATGGAGAGGAGACGCAGGTATTCCTCCCGGCTCTCGGCGTCGAGGCGGTCCACCGGGATCAGCCTGTGCAAAAGCTCCCTGGTGGAGACCCTGGCCCTGCGCGAAGACGTTCTTCTCTGCATGATTGTTTGCTCTGTCACGGAAGCCGGGCAGGCACGATTCTTTCAACACCGATGATACCTGATAGTCAAGAAACAGTCAATCGTGGCCCTTGTCATCCCGGCACGGGAAACGGGTCTTTGTGCTTGCATTGGATGAGGCCTTGGAGATATTCTACCCGACCATGAAGCGGGCGCTCTGTGCAATCCTGGTGGTCGTAGCGGCTCTCGTTGCCGGATGTGCCGGCAAGGGGGCTCACGTGGCCGGCCTCGACGCCGCCCAGGAGGCCGTCGGCCCGACGACCGCCGCCGCGGTCGACTCGCTGGAGCTGGCAGAGGCCCGCTACCGCGAGGCCCTCTCCCACTACGTGAGCGACGAGTGGGACGAGGCCATCCCGCTTCTCGAGCGAGCCCTCGCCTGCCTCGACGCGACGCACCCGAAGGTCGACAACCTCCGTCACGCCAGGGAGTCTCTGAGGTCGCGAGTCCTTCACTTCCTGAGGACGGCTCCGGGGTACGAGCTTCCCGACCGGCCCGTGGAGGTCGAGGACCACGTGGTGGAGGCGGTTCGGGCGGACGTGCTTGACGCCGCTCAGGACAGCGACATCCCTCCCGTTGAGATAATCACGAACTCCCGCGTCGAGAAGTGGCTCGACTACTTCACCGGCAAGGGTCGCAAGGACATGGAACGGTGGCTCAGCCGCACCGGGCGCTACAGGCCGATGATCGAGCGCGAACTCGACAGCGCCCGCCTGCCGCGTGAGCTCTTCTACCTGGCCATGATCGAGAGCGGTCTCAATCCCAACGCCTATTCGCGCGCGCACGCGGCCGGCATGTGGCAGTTCATATCCAGCCGAGCCCGGATGTACGGTCTCAGGGTCGACTGGTGGGTCGACGAGCGGCGAGATCCGCTCAAGGCCACGAGAGCCGCCTGCGCTTACCTTGGCGACCTGTACGAGATGTTCGGGAGCTGGGAGCTGGCCCTGGCCGGATACAACTCGGGCGAGGGCAGAGTGTCGAAGGCGCAGAGCAGACGGCCTTCGTGCCCCGACTACTGGTGTCTCGACCTGCCGAGAGAGACGGAGAACTTCGTCCCGAAGTTCCTGGCAGTCGTGATGATAGGCTCCGATCCCGAGGCCTACGGCTTCACCGACTACGAACTGGAGACGCCTCTGGAGCAGGAGACCATCGAGGTGAGCGACGCCACGGACATCACCTTCATCGCCGAGGCCGTCGGCACGAGCCAGGACGAGATCGAGAAGCTCAATCCAGCGCTGCGCCGCTGGTGCACTCCCCCGTCGGACGAGCCCGTTACGGTCAACGTCCCGCCGGGCACCGGGAACCGCTGCATGGTGGCTCTGGCCAGCGTCCCCGAGAGCGAGCGTGTGACGTGGCGCAGACACAAGATCCGGAGCGGTGAGAACCTCTCCATCATCGCGGAGGGGTACGGAACGAGCGTCGGGGCCATCCTCCAGGTGAACAGCATAAGGAACCCCAATCGGATCCGCGCCGGCGACCACCTCATCATTCCCGTGGGGCCCGGTTCGGACGGCACCCAGTACGCGAGCGCCGGGGAATCGATCTCGCACAGGGTCTCGCGCGGAGACACCGTGTCCTCGATAGCGAGACGCTACGGGAAGCGCACGGCGGACGTTCTGGCGTGGAACGGACTCGGCTGGAACTCGCGCATCTACCCGGGTGACGTCATCACCATACGTAACCTGTAGTCAAACGAAGCGGCGACAGACGACGAGAGAAGGCCTCGGGGCGACCCCGGGGCCTTCTTGCGTGGGGCGTGAGCCAGGAGCGGGAGCGTCCGTGCGGGTGCACCGAAGAGGGAGCGGGATGCCGTTCCGAGTCCCTTCTGCGTAAGATGCTCGAGCGCGCGAAAGAGAGAGGGCCCCGGATGACCCCGGGGCCCTCCTGTGCTATCTCACCGTCGGCCGGTCGCTCACTCACTCCTGGAGGTCATCAGGTGCTCACCCGTCCACGCGGTATCACGCCACCTCCGGGGGCGGACGCTAGCGGCCCATCGGGACCACCGTCACACTCGTGGGCTGGAGCACCGCCGTCCTGCCTCCGGCCGAGTGCTGAAGGTCCGAGACGATCGCGTGGATGATGTAGTCGGCCGTCGTGGACATCTCCCACTCCGTCCAGTTCCACCGGAAGCTCCGCGAGTCGATCGGCTCGTCTGTATCGATGCCGATGATCGGGTTGTTGCGGAACTGGAACTCGATCCCGGCGAAGAACTGCTTGTCCGGGAAGTCGTTGTTGTTCGTGATGTTGATGGCGTTCGGGAAGTAGAAGTCGACCATCGCGTCCTCGGGCGCCGCGTACCAGTCGAACGGCGTGTACCCGTCGTTTGCGTGCGCGGCCGGCCGAAGGTCGCCGGAGGGCTCCCAGATGTAAGCGAGGAACGGAGCCGTCGTCGGAGCCTGCGGGTCAATCGGGTTGACGACGCCGTCGGTCATGAGGTAGAGCTCCATCCCCGTGACGAAGTTGGCCCACGGCGGCGCCTGGAAGAGGACGGCGATCGACATGCCCGCCTGTCCGGTCACACGGTTGCCGACGTACCCGTACTCGCTGTCGTCCCAGGCGAGGATCGTCTCCTTGCCGGCGGCGGCCCAGTTGAGCTGGAACGCCTCGGAAGAGGTGTTGCCGGCCTCGTCGACGGCCTCCACGAAGTAGGTCACGAGCGAATCCGGGTTCGCGGGCGTGAGCAGAGGGGCGTTCATCGGGATCCAGAACCGGACCGAGTCCGGCTCGCCCGGACCGGCGGGGAACGTGTAGGTCGAGTCCGGAGTGAACTCGTTGATGCCGTATCTAACGCGCGCGTACGTGGCGGTCGTGTCGGTCCGACCGATGAGCGTGACCGCCGGAACGCCGGTCTGCCACATCGGCACTCCCTCGACCGTGTCCCACTGCGCGTCGACCAGGTTCTCGAACGCCACAGGAGGCGCCTGCATGTCGAGGATGATGTTGACGATGAGATCGTTGTCGGCGCGGTTGCCGTAGAGGTCGGTCACGACGCCCCGGAGCTCCTTGGGGCCCTCGATACCGAGCTGCACGCTCTCGACGGTGAACCGTCCGAGTCCGCCTTCGCTCGGAGCCGGAGGACTCGCGGTGTCCGTCCCTTTCGACACGCCGTCAACCAGAATCTCGACGGTGGCGCCCACTTCGGCGCGGCCCCGCACGTTGATCACCTGGTTGTTCAGTGCGGAACCGTCCGCCGGGTTGGTGATCCGACTGCCCGTGGGGGGGGTCTGATCTGCTTCAACGAGATCCTTCGCGCACCCGCCCATGAGCACTACGCTCGAGAGCAGAGCGAGAAGCACCAGGGGGGTCATCCGTTTTCCCGGATGCCTCATCATCTGACTTCTCTCCTCGGGTTGTGCGGGGCCGCGCGCCCTGCGCATCGACGCCCGCTCGTGTCACTCAACAAAGCCAGTCTAACTCACTTGAGCGGGGACGGCAAGTCCCCGGGAAGGACCTCAGAACGAGTAGGCCGCCGACACCCTGTGGCTCGACTCGAGATACTCGTGCTTGCCGAACGCGTAGTCGACCGTGAACCCGGCGAGGCTCAGGCCCGCGCCCGCCGTCAACTGTCCCATCGAGAACCCGCCGCGCACGCCCACCTTCTCCCGGTAGACGAATTCCGCGCCGTAGTGCGTGTCGGCCGAGACGGAGCCCAGGTGATACTGGTCGGCGAGGGCCCTGTTCTCGAATCGGAAGTCCGCATCGGCGGCCAGCGTCAGTACTCCGCCCATGGACGGAAGATCGAATGCCTGCGCGACGCCCAGCTTCGCCGTGGGCATTATGAGTTCACGTTCCTTCGTGTCCCAGGACAGGAAGGTCGTCGTCACGTCCTGGAGGTTCGCTCCGACCGTCGTGCCCTCCCAGACGTCGAACTTCGCGCCCAGGTCGAAGCCCGCCCCGTAGCACGTGTAGTTCGCGATGCTCTTGGTGATGAGCTTGAGGTTCCCGCCTACTCTAAGCCTGTCGGTCAGCCGGCGTCCGTACGTCACGAGCATGGCCGTCTCGGAGTCGCTCTCGAGCGTGATCCTGGCCGCGTCGTAGTAGATCCTCTCCTCGTCCTCGTCGAAGTCCGTGAACGGGATGTCGTCGACCGCCAGCCGGACGATGGTGACCGCCAGCGCGGCGTCACCATCGAGAGGATGAACGTATGCGCCCGTGTCGTAGTTGACCACGTCCCCGAAGGTCTCGGCGTGCATCAACTGAACCGCGCGTCCGTCGACGTCGGTCACGCCCGCGGGGTTCCAGTACCCTGCGGTCACGTCGTTCGCGACCGCCACGAACGCGCTGCCCATCCCGAGGGCCCTCGCCCCCACGCCGTGCGTCAGGAACTCGCCGGCGTACTTATTCGCGGCTCCCGCAGGCGTCACGAGCGCCGCCAGGAGGAGCGACGCGAGCAGAATGGTCCTGTACGACGTCGATCGGGCCAAAGAGAGTCCCCCTCGATGAGCGCGTCCATTTACCCTCAAGTCCACTTCTACCATGACCTCTCCCGGCTGTAAAGGACGAAGAGCAGCCCAGTTGAGCCGTTCGACCGGCGCCAGTCAGCGGTCCATCTCCCTCTCGAGGAGCCTGGAGCGGATCCGCTCGTTCCTTCTGCCGGTCCGTCGGATGTTTGTCTCCACAGACTTTAGACGGGTCGAGAGGCCCATGGCTTCAACCAGGTCGTGCTCATACTCTGCCAGGAACAGCAGGTTTCCTCTGTGATGCCGCAGCCAGCCCTCCCACGCGCTGCCATAGCTGTACATGTAGCTTAGGGCTGCGGACGAGAACTCCGAGAGGCCCTGACTCTCCTCGTCGATGCGTTCCTCGACTGCCGGGGGGATGAACGGGAGGCGCACGAGAGACCCCTACCGCACGAGGATCATCTTCCGCGTGTCCTCGTGCTCGCCGTACGAGAGCCTGTACATGTAGACGCCGGCTGCCACGTCCGCGCCGAGGTCATCGGTTCCGTCCCACGTGACGCCGTGCTCGCCGGGCGTCCGATACTCGTCCACGAGGGTCCTGATGAGCCGGCCTTGTATGTTGTAGACCGTGAGCCGGACCGGCCCCTCGGCGGTCATCGTGAAGCCTATCGTGGTCGACGGCGAGAAGGGGTTGGGTCTGTTCTGGTGGAGGGCTATCGGGCTCTCGACCGTCCCGTCGACGATGTCAACGCCCGTGTCGTCCGGCATGGCGCCGACAGTGATGGAGACGTCGTCCACGTAGACGCCCTCCGCCACGTCGACGTCGTCGCTCCGGAACCGGAAACGAACCTGCAGTGTCTCCCCCGCCGGTCGCCCGATCGGATAGCGGTACTCGAGCCAGTCGTTGCCGATGGAGCCCAGGTGGTCCAGCGCCCCGCCGCTCCCTATGAAGTCGAGCGTGTCGACGGGGGTGCCGGCGGACAGGAGTTCCACGTAGAAGCCGTCTTCGTGATACGTGGGGAACTCGTACCAGCACCAGAACGAGAGTTCCGAGTCGACGCCCAGGATGAACTCGGGCGAGTAGAGCCCGGCGTCCATGTCGTCGCCGTACTCCCAGGCGCCCGCGGAGCCCGAGTACCAGCTGGTGGCGCCTGAGTGCGCCCGGTTGCCCGTGAGGGTCCACGTGTCGTTCTGCCCCGCGTGCGCCCAGCCCTCCGGTCCCGACTCGAAGTCGTAGGAGACCCCCACCGAGCCGACGGTCATCCGGAATGTGTCGGAGGCGACCGCTCCGTCCAGCGTCGTCGTGGCGAGGACCATCTCGGGGAAGTGTGGAACGGGGGCGCCGGCCGCGACCTGAAGGGTGAAGACGCACCGCTCACCGCCGCCCGCCGCGACGTCCGGCATCGTGGCCTGCCCGTTCGTCACCACGACGTGCGCGTCAGACGTGCCGAGAACGGCCTCGGGCGACATGGCTGCGGCCAGACCCGCGTTGAACACCTCGAGCATCACGCGGACGCTCTCGCCCGGCTCCAGTATCCCGTCCCCGTCTCCTCCCCCGGAGTCGTCGATGGAGTGGGAGGCGACGCGGAGGACCGGCGCCGCTATCGTCAGGGCGATGGCCCCCGTCCAGGTCGTGCGCGCGCCGCCCTCGGAGACCGTGAGGTCGAGACGGGCGACGTGTCCGTTCGCACACGCGGGATCGATGAACAGCGTGAACGGCGTGGACTGAGCAACCTCGACGCCGCCGGCGATGTCCCCGAAGGGCACGTAGTCCGCGGCCACCTGAACGAACGGGTCGTCGGTGGCTACCGTGGCCGACACGCCCGTGGCCTGCTCCGTTCCGAAGTTCCGGAGCGACACCAGGAGTTCCACGGTCTCGCCCGGTCCGGGCAGTCCGTCCCCGTTCCCGCCCGTCGAGTCGTTCGTCGTCACGGAGGCGGCACGGACGTATGCTCCGGTCATGTTGACCTTGACCCCCGCCTCGTATGGGCGGCAGTTCCCGGCGGTCACCGTGACGCGTATGCTGTCGGGCGTGGTCGCCGAGAGCGGAAGCGAGGCCGACCCGTCGCTCCCCGTCTCCGCGCGCTCGTAGACGTCGCCCCCGCCGTCGAGGCAGACGAGCGCTCCGGCCACGGGCCCGAGCGAGGTCCAGACGAGAACGTCGAAGCTCGTGCTGCCCGCCACGACGGAGTCGGCGTGTGAGACGCCGAGCGTCCGTGGCTGGTCGGTCCAGACCGGCATCTCGGGGTCGCCCAGAAGGTTGAGCTCGTATTGGTGCCACCGGTAGACGTTCTCCTGCCTGGAGAGCGGCACGAACTCGGCCTTCGTCGCCGCAAGAGCGCTTCCCGCGTTCCGGGGACCGCCCCCGAAGAGCCCCCGGTAGAACGCCTGCATGAACCTCTCCGAATAGCCGTACGCCGGGTTCCCCGGAGAGCCCCAGCCGTATCTGCTGTTGCCCACGAAGGCGACCGTGCCCCCACCGGGATTCCGCATGAGGTGCTCGGCGATCGACGTCTCCGTCTCGAGGTCGAACGCGGCCGGCCAGCAGCCTATGGAGTAGGCCACGGGCGCCTTGAGTCCGTTCGTCAGGGCGTCAGCGTCGGCCCTGTCCATGTATCCGTCCCCACATCCCAGGACCGTGTACCACGCGTGCCCGCTGTGAAGGAAGTGGCCGCAGCCCTGGTTGAGCGCCTCGATCACCGTGACCCTGGTCTCGTTGCCGAGAGTCTCGTAGAGCTTGGTGACGGGGTCGTATCGAGGCGGAACGTGCTCGCGGTCGATGACGTTCAGTGCGATGCCCGAGTCGGTGAAGGGGTCGGTCCAGAGGACCTCGGCCGCCATGAGCATGTCGAGGCCCACGCCCGGCTCGGGGTCCCTCTCGTACGAGAGCACCTTCGACACGAAGGCCTGCACGTCCTCGTTCGTCCTGACGGAGGCGCGCCCGACGAAGACGTCCGGGTAGAGATCGACGTCGTCCGCGAGCTCTCCGTACGTTCCGTCACCGTCGAGGTCCCAGGTCCCGTCGAGATCGCCGTAGTACAGGTCACAGCCGATCGCGTCCTCGTCCGGGTGCATGCCTGCATCGCAGGTCATCGCGTACGCGCTCCTCGCCGGCACGACCTGCGTGTCGCCGCCCAGGAGGAACCAGGTGGCGCCCCACGTTTGATACGCGTCCGTCACGAAGCTCCGTATGCGCGCCTGCGTGTCGATGCCTTCGTAGTTCGTCTCGATCCAGTCGACCGTCACCGACGTGGCCGGCACGCCCTTTCGCGTCTTCCAGTCGACGAGCGGCTGGAAGGAAGACTGATACCCCGCGTCCGTGATGATCACGTATTCGTAGAGGGCGGGGTCGAGTCTCGACGCCAGCTCCGCGACCCTGCCGCGGGGGGCGACGACGGCCGCTCCGTTCCTGACGACGGCGCCCGCGACCTCGCGGAGGGGCTTGCGCAGGTGAGGCGGGCCCGCGGGGCGCGCCGGACCCTCCTCGTAGTGCAGTCTCAGGTCGATCCTGCTGAAGAGACGGACCCTGCCGGTGTCGGGGACGAACTGCACAGGGTTCACGAGGACGCCCACGACGGTGTTGCCGCCGAGTCGACCTCGGGAGACGATGTCCGCCATCACCGGAGGATAGGGAACTGATTGGCTGTAGATCGAGCTGTCCGGCTCCTGAAATCTCCACGGAGGGCCCTCGAGCCCCGGGATGGGCAGGATCCTCGCATGTTGAGCCGGAAGCGGGTCGAAGCGCTCGATGAGGTCCCTGCTCTCGGTGCCGACCACCTCCAGACGGAGTTGCCCGGCGCCGTCAGGCAGCGCGAAGGTCAGCGGGAGAACCGGGAGTTGCGGCTTGCCGGGGTCGCGGGAGACGTCGCAGCCGGAGAGCTGAATGACGTCATAGCTGCCGTACTCCGAAACGGTGAGGTCCTGTCGGGAGAATGTGACGGTGAAGTCGATGTGCGCGGCCGTGGCCTCCCGTGCCGGCGCCATCGCAAGCACGGGCGCCAGGAGCAGGAGCAACCTCGATAGCCGGCCGAACGCGCGACCTGTCATGCGAACCCGCCTCCTCCCGTGGGCGGCGTGCCGCCGCCTCACCCTTAAGAGTGATACACGGACGGAGGGGTGTCAAGCCGCCGCTCCAGGCTTCGCTCGGGTCCCCCGGTCCGGACCTGAATCACGTTCAGGGGCCTTGCGGCAGGTCCGCCCGGAGCGGGCACATCTCGCAGAGGGGCTTGGTCTTACAGAAGTCCTTGCCCAGTTTCACAAGGAGTGCGTGGTACTCGGCGAAAAGGGCGGCGTCTCGCGGGAGGGACGACTCGAACAGGGACTGGAGAGCGTCGTAGCCTGCCCTGGCCCGCGAGAGGCCGTGCCGTGCGGAGAAGCGCCTGGTGTACTCGTCCACCACGAAGACCGGTCTCTCTGCCGCATACAGGAGGATCGCATCGGCGGTCTCCGGCCCGATGCCCGGCACCTCGAGGAGCGCCCCGCGCGCGCGTTCCGATGGGAGCGCCAGGAAGGCGTTCCATCCCTGCGACCTGCCGCCAACCAGCCCGACGAGCTTCTTCAGGGAGGCGGCCTTTCGGCGGTGGAAGCCGGCCGGCCTCACGAGGGACTCGACGTGCTCCCTCGTCAGAGCTCCGAGCCCCTCGGGCGTGAGCGCTGCGGCCGACCTCAGGCTCGCGACGGCCCGCTCCGCGTTCACCCAGGCCGTCCCCTGCGTGAGAACGGCGCCGACCGCGGTCTCGAACGTGCTCTCGGACGGCCACCAGTCCTGGTGACCGAACTCGCGCAGCAGCGTGTCGTATGCGCTCCGGATCCTGTTCATCCGAGGCCGGTCGTCCCTACGCCGGGACACGGGACCCACGGGTGCGTGATCCACTGGCGCGTGATCCAAAAGAAGAACAGGGTCCAGCTTCGGACCCTGTCTCGAGTGGTGCCCGGAGCGAGACTCGAACTCGCACAGGCATGAGCCCACCACCCCCTCAAGATGGCGTGTCTACCAGTTCCACCATCCGGGCACGTATTCGCGTTTCTGGAGAAGCCTGCCTCGCGGCCTCCCCTCACCTACTCCGTTCCCGGTTCCTGCGTTGCGGGAACCTCGTTCTCAGTCGCCGGAGTGTTCTCGATGGTCCCGGTCGCGTCGTCGGCGCTACCCGGCAACCCGGCGGGGATCTCGGCCGGCGGAACTGCGCCTCCGACCTCCGCGGCCGGCGTCGCCGCCCTGCGCTCAAGGCTGCCCTCGACCATGCCCGGGATCCTGCCGCGCGACACGAGAGCCAGCGTCAGGGACGTGAGCATGAAGCCTATGGCCAGATACCGTGTCGCCTTCGTCAGGAAGTCGGCGGCCGTCTGCCCACCGAAGACCGCCCCCACTCCACCGCCTCCGCCGAAAGCGCCCGCGAGCCCGCCGCCCTTACCCGACTGCAGGAGCACGACGAGTATGAGAGCCGCGGATACCAGGATATGAATGCCCAAGAGCACGCCTGTCATTGATCTCCTCCGCTACACTAGTTCCCGGGTTCCTGCCTCTCAGCCGGCGGCCGCGATGATGCCCGCGAAGCTCCCGGGGTCCAGACTCGCTCCGCCGACCAGGACGCCATCCACGTCGCTCTCGGCGAGCAGGTTCCCTGCGTTGTCCGGCTTGACGCTGCCTCCGTAGAGGATGCGCGTCCCATCGGCCACAGACTGACCAAAGATAGCAGCTATGGCCCCCCGAATCAAGACGTGAACCTCGTTCGCCATCTCGGGGGACGCGGTGAGGCCCGTGCCTATGGCCCACACCGGCTCGTACGCCATGACGATCCGCGGGGCGTGGTCCGGCGCGACGTTCGCGAGGGCGCCCTGCACCTGCCTCCGCACGACCGCCTCGGTCTCACCTGCCTCACGCTCCGCGAGAACCTCCCCCACGCAGACGACCGGGGTCAGCGACCCCGAGAGCACGTGAAGCAGCTTCCTGTTGACATGGTCGTCGGTCTCTCCGAAGACGCCGCGCCGCTCCGAGTGCCCGATGAGCGCGTGAGTGACGCCGATGTCCTCCAGCATCTCGGGTGCGACCTCGCCGGTCAACGCCCCGTCCGCCTGCCAGGACGTGTTCTGTGCGCCGATCGCTATCGACGTGCCCCTGGCGGCGTCGACCGCCGTCTCGAGCGAGACGAACGGCGGGCACACGAGAACGTCCGCTCCCGGCGACATGCCGGTCAGTCGGTTCCTGAGCGTGATGAGGAAGCGCCGCGTGTCCTTCGCGGTCTTGTTCATCTTCCAGTTGCCTGCCACCAGAGGCCTTCGCTGCATCGTCTCGCCTTTCATCGGGAGTCGGTCAGGAGAGTCACGGAGCGTCGGTCAGGACGGTCACGGAGCGTCGGTCAGGACGGCTATCGCCGGGAGGACCTTACCCTCCAGGAACTCAAGCGACGCGCCGCCACCGGTCGAAATGTGCGATATGTGATCCGCGAGGCCTGTTCTGGCCACGGCCGCGGCGGAGTCTCCCCCGCCTATGACGCTCGTCGCCCCCTCGTCCGTCCTCGCCGCGACCGCGCGCGCTATCGCCTCGGTCCCCGCGGCGAACCTGTCGTCCTCGAACACCCCCATCGGGCCGTTCCAGACGATCGTTCTGGCGCGGGCGATCTCGGCGGAGAAGGCGGCCACGGTCGCGGGCCCGATGTCGAGCCCCTTCCGGCCGTCGGGTATGTCGTCCGCGGGCGCCAGGTTCGTCGTCGCGCCGGCGTCGAGGCTCTCGGCCGCGACGACGTCGGTCGGAAGCAGGAACGTCTTCCCCGTTTCGCGCGCGCGAGCAAGCAGGGCCGAGGCGACGTCGAGCCGGTCGTCCTCGAGCAGGGAGTCCCCGATCCGCCCTCCCCGGGCCTTCAGGAAGGTGAACGCCATGCCCCCGCCGATCAGGAACCCGTCGACCTTCGACATCAGGTTCTCTATGACGCCGATCTTGTCGGAGACCTTCGCCCCGCCCAGGATCGCCAGGAACGGACTCTCCGGGTCCTCCGTGACCCGCGACAGATTCGTGACCTCCGTCTCCATGAGGTAACCCATTGCCCGGAGGTCGAAGCGCTCCGCGGCGCCGACGGTGGACGCGTGCGCGCGGTGAGCCGTGCCGAAGGCGTCGTTCACGTACACGTCGCCGAGGGCGGCCAGCCTGGAGGCGAATGCGGCGTCGTTCTTCTTCTCCTCGTTGTGGAAGCGCAGGTTCTCGAGGAGCGCCACGTCGCCTCGGTCGAGACTCTCCACGATCCCCTCGGTCTCCTCGCCGACGCAGTCAGGCGTCGTGAACACACGTTTCTCAAGCAGCTCCGACAGTCGCTCGGCCACGGGCCTCATCCTGAGGGCGTCGCTGGCCTCGCCCTTGGGTCTGCCGAGGTGCGACATGAGGACGGCCGAGCCGCCTCCCTCGACGATGTGTCTGATCGTCGGGAGCGCGCTTCGTATCCTCGTGTCGTCCGCGACCGACCCGCCGTCCAGCGGGACGTTGAAGTCGACGCGCGTCAGCACGCGCCTTCCCGCCACGTCGAGGTCTCTCACGTGGAGCTTGCGCTTCACCGGGACCCGCCCTTTCGCGAGGCTACTTGCCGGCCACGAGCTTCATCATGTCGACCATTCTGGCCGCGTACCCGGCCTCGTTGTCGTACCACCCGAGGATCTTCACCAGATCGCCGCCCATGACGGTCGTCAGGGGCGCGTCGAACGTGCAGGAGTGTCTGTCGCCCACGAAGTCGACCGAGACGAGCGGCTCCTCGGTGTACGCCAGATAGCCCTTGAGCGGAGCCTCGTTGGCGGCCTTCCTGAACGCGGCGTTCACCTCTTCCTTCGTCGTGGGCTTCGAGACCACGAGGACGAAATCGACGAGCGACACGTCGGCCGTCGGCACGCGGATGGCCATTCCGTCCAGCTTGCCCTTGAGCTCGGGGATGACCGTGGTTATGGCCTTGGCCGCCCCTGTGGTCGTCGGGATCATCGAGACCGCCGCGGCGCGGGCGCGTCTCAGGTCCTTGTGAGGAAGGTCGAGTATCTTCTGGTCGTTCGTGTAGGCATGCACGGTCGTCATGACGCCCTTCTCGATCCCGAAGTTGTCGAGGATGACCTTGACCATGGGCGCGGCGCAGTTCGTGGTGCACGACGCGGTCGAGATGATGTTGTGCCTGGAGGCGTCGTAGTCGCCGTCGTTGACGCCCATGACGATCGAGATGTCGGGTTCCTTGCCCGGGGCCGAGATCATGACCTTGCGGGCGCCGGCCGTGAGGTGCTTGGACGCGCCTTCGCGGCTGCGGAACGCGCCGGTCGATTCGATCACCACGTCGACTCCGAGGTCGCCCCAGGGCAGCCCCGCGGGGTCCTTCTCGGCCGACACCGCGATCCGCTTCCCGTCGACAGTGATCGACTTGTCGTCGTGGCTCACGGAGCCTTGGAACTTGCCGTGCACCGAGTCGTACTTCAGAAGATGCGCGAGCGTCCTGGCGTCGGTCAGGTCGTTGACCGCGACGAGCTCGAAGTCGCCCGACGCGCCGGCCGTCCTGAGCACCAGCCTCCCGATCCTGCCGAATCCGTTGATCGCGTACTTGAGAGCCATCTGTGTCCTCCTTGAGTGCTTCACGAGGCGCCCTCTCAGGCGCGTTCCTATGCCCTGTTCGCGGACCCGAAGAGCTTCATCTTGGAGGCGACCACCTCTCTCATGCCCTTCTTCGCGGCGCCCATGATCTTTCTGGGGTCGAACACCTCCGGGCTCTCGGCCAGTATCTCCCGGACGCGTCCCGTGAACGCGAGCCTGAGATCCGTGTCGATGTTGATCTTGGCGATGCCGTGAGGGATGGCCTCGCCGATGCTCTCGGCTGGAACTCCCTTCGCGCCGCCCAGCCTGGCGCCGTACCGCTCCGCGAGGGCGACCACGTCCGGCGGCACGGCCGACGCGCCGTGGAGGACCAGCGGTATCTCGACGCGCGACGCGATCTGCTCGAGCCTGTCGATGGCGAGCCTTGGATTGCTCTTGAACTTGTACGCGCCGTGCGACGTTCCTATGGCGACGGCCAGCGAATCGCATCCCGTGCGCTCGACGAACTCGACCGCTTCGTCGGGGTCGGTGAGGACCGCCTGCCCCTCCTTCACGGCTATCTCGTCCTCGACGCCGACCAGCCTGCCCAGCTCAGCCTCGACCGACACACCGCGCGGGTGCGCCATCTCGACGACGCGGCGCGTCACGGCGACGTTCTCCTCGAACGGATGGTGCGAGCCGTCGATCATGACGGACGTCCATCCGCCCTCGACGCAGGCCCGAATGGCCTCTTCGTCGGTTCCGTGGTCCAGGTGGAGCGCCGCGGGCACGTCCGCCTCCGCGGCCAGGTTCTCGACCATCGCGCGGATGTTGTCGAGGCCGGCGTACTTCAGGGCCGACTGGGACGTCGCCACCATCACCGGCGAGCGGAGCTCGGCGGCGGCCTCGAATATCGCCTGGGTTATCTCGAGATCGCTCGTGTTGAACGCGCCGACGGCGTAGCCGTGGGCTCTTGCGGGCACCAGCAGCTCGTTGCCCGTGACCAGCGGCATCTGACCTCCCTCGTGTCCGTTGGGCGCTAGCCGAAGAACGTGCGCGCCACATCGAAGAGTTCCATGTCGACGCGCTTGACCGTCTCGGACGCGTGAGACAGGGCGATGGGAATGACCCGGTCGCCGTTCAGGCTCACCATCTTGCCGAAGTTGCCCTGGTGCGCGAGGTCGGCAGCGAGCACGCCGAACCGCGTGCCGAGCACCCGGTCGAACGCGGTCGGCGTTCCGCCCCTCTGGATGTAACCGAGGACCGAGACGCGCGTCTCGTATCCCGTCTCGCTCTCGATGGCTCTCGCGAGCCTGTTGCCTATGCCGCCCAGGCGGACGTGCCCGAACGCGTCCTTCGTCTGCTCGAGCGTCACGAGATGACCCGCTTCCTGGTCGGGGGCGTCGGACGGGTACTGGGCGCCCTCGGCGACGACGACGATCGAGAAGTTCTTGCCACGCTCGTGGCGCTTCCTGATGACGTCGCAGATCTCTTCGAGCGACATCGGGATCTCAGGGATTATGATGAGGTCCGCGCCGCCTGCGATGCCGGCCTTCACGGCGATCCAGCCCGTGTGGCGGCCCATGACCTCGACGACCACGACGCGGTTGTGTGACTCGGCGGTCGTGTGAAGGCGATCGATGGCCTCCGCCGCGATGGTGACCGCCGTGTCGAATCCGAACGTGAAGTCGGTCCCGGGAATGTCGTTGTCGATCGTCTTCGGCACGCCAATGAGCGGCAGGTTCTCGTGTTCGTAGAGCGCGTTCGCCACACCGAGAGTGTCCTCGCCGCCGACCGTGATCATGGCGTCCAGGTCCTCCTTCTTGAAGGTCCTGACGATGGCGTCCACTCCGCCGTCCACCTTGTAGGGGTTCGTTCTCGACGTGCCGAGGATCGTTCCGCCGCGCGGGAGGATGCCGGACACCTCGTCGATGCCGAGCTTCAAGGTGTTTCCGCCGATGACGCCGGCCCAGCCGTAGCGGAAGCCGACCACGGAGCCGCCGTACTTGCCGATCGTGCGCCTCACAACGGCCCTGATGACGGCGTTCAGTCCGGGGCAGTCCCCTCCACCGGTCAGCATGCCGACTCTCATGACATTCCTCCAGAACGGGTACGAGGCTTCGTCGGTACGAACCCCATATGCTAGGGCTCCTGACACCTCGAGTCAACCCGTTTCGGTCAGGCGTCTGCCGGCCACGGCGAGTCCGGAGGCCCTCTCGGCGCCCGCGCGAAGGGCCGCCGCGCACGCCTCGCAGAGTGTCGCGCCGGTCGTGACGACGTCGTCCACGACCAGGACGCGCCGCCCGAGGAGGGCGGGTCCGCCGGCGAAGGCTCCCGAGACGTTGGCGAGGCGCGCCGCCCCGGTCAGGTCCACCTGGCTCGACGTGGCTCTCGTTCTGGAGAGTCCCGGAAGCGTCGGCAGACCGAGGCCGCGCGCCATGGAGACCGCGATGAGCTCGGCCTGGTTGAAACCCCTCTCCCGCCTGCGGGTCGAGTGCAGCGGCACGGGGACGACCAGGTCGACGCTCCCGGCGGCCACCTCGCGCGCGAGCGGGAGGGCCGCCGCGGCCAGGTCCCGCGCCGCCGACGTCCTCCCGTCGTACTTGAGTGCGCGCACGAGCGCTCGGACGGGTCCATCGAACTCGAGCGAGTAGCACACACGCTCGACCGGCGACTCGCGCGGGAGGCGCACGACCCCCGGACGGGCGACGACCGCCCGCCTGCACGCGGAGCAGATGTGACGCTCGTCCCCCGAGAGGGCGACGCCGCACGCGAGACAGCTGTCCGGGAAGAGGAACGACAACGCGGCGCGATGCGCCCCAAGGAGGGCACGTCTGAGAGAGCCTGCTTCGTTGCTCACGGAGCGACCGAGGGAGGGGTCTTGGGGAGCACGGGGAGCTAGCCGTCCCTTCGCGAACGGCGCGACAGGTGGAGCATGAACGCGACCGCGACGACGATCATCGCAAGTCCCGCCGCCTGGTTTTTCGTGAGGGAGAGCGCACCTGTCCTGACGAGGAACGACGTCGACTCGTAGTGACGGATGGGATCGATCGCGAATCTGTAGACGGCCAGCAGGATGACGAAGAGCCACAGGAGGAATCCGTCGAACGGCTTCTTCCTGTCGAGGAGCAGCAGCACGAAGAAGAAGACGAGGGCGGCCAACGCGGCGTAGATCTGCGTCGGGTGGACGGTCGCCCCGCGGAACACGTGATCGGCGTACGAGCCGGGCGGGAACGTCACCGCCCACGGCAGCTCGCAAGGCCTCCCGTGGCAGCAGCCGTTGAAGAAGCACCCGACCCTGCCGATCGCGACGCCCAGCGCGAGCGACGGTGCCACGACGTCGGCCCCGCGCCAGACGTCGACACCCCTCTTCCGGAAGAAGAGGAGCCCGACGACCACGCCGAGCACGACCCCGCCGTAGAGGGCCAGCCCGCCGTCCCATATGCGGAGCACGTGCGAAGGATGCGCCCCGAACCAGTCCCATCTGGCGAGCACGTATGCGGCTCTGGCGCCGGCGACGGACGCGATGATGACGAAGAACGAGAGGTCGATGATGAGGTCGGGGTGGAGCCCCGCTGCCCGCGCCCGTCGACGGGCGACCAGTATTCCCACGAGGAACGCCACGGCCATGGACACGCCGTAGCTCCTGATGGGCAGAGAGCCGATCTGGAAGAGGATGGGGTGCATTCTGTCCGGGTCTCCCCTGCTTCTGTACGCGCGCCAGGCCCCCGCGCGGTCGCCCCGCGGGACCGGCGTTTCGCTGTGAGACGGAGGTCGAGCGTCAGTATTCCATACGCTTGAGCCCCATGCCAAGCACAATCCCGACGGACGCGAGCGTCACTAGGAGCGACGTTCCGCCGTAGCTCAGGAACGGGAGCGGCATGCCGGTCACCGGCGAGAGGCCGAGGGTCACCCCGATGTTGACCGCCGACTGGAGGAAGAGCGTGCTCGCGACGCCGACGATGACGAGGCCGGCGAAACGGTTCCTCACCTGTCCCGCCAGTCTGAACATCCGCATGACGAGATACAGGTAGATGGAGAGCACGACCGCGCATCCGAGGAACCCGAACTCCTCCGCAAGCACGGAGAAGATGAAGTCGGTGTGCTGCTCCGGGAGGAAGGCGTAGTTCTTCTGCGTCCCCTGAAGGAATCCCTTTCCGAACGCGGAACCTGAGCCGACGGCGATCTTGGACTGAATGAGCTGGTACCCGGTGCTGAACCTGTACTTCTCCGGGTTCAGGAAGGCCAGTATCCGGTGTCTCTGGTAGTCCTCCAGCCGCTGCCAGAGGAGTGGTCCGACGCGTCCTCCGACGACGTTGGCCAGGAAAAGGAACACCTTGTCGGCGAAGAAGAGCCGCGAGACGTACAGGAACCACCCGAGCGCCGCGAGGTAGACGACCCAGGCGATCCAGTTGAACGCGAGGAGCATGCTCGCGGCCGGGGTCAGGAGGAGCACGAGGAAGAGCGGCGGCACCCCCGCCCAGTAGAGCATCGGGGGAAGTATGAGGAGGAAGATGAGCGACGTGCCGAGGTCCGGCTCGATGAGGACGAGGCCCATCGGCACGAGCACGATGAAGAGCGGGATGATGAGGTGCGCCGGTCTGTCGAGCCGCGTCTTCCTGCGGGCCAGGTAGCGCGCGAGCGCCAGGATGACCGCGTACTTCGCCACCTCTGACGGCTGGAAGCGGAGGAAGCCCAGGTCGAACCAGCGTCGCTCGCCGGTCTTACCGACGCCGATGACGAGCACCGCCAGGAGCAGGAGGAGGACGGCGCCGTACACGAACGGGACGAGCGCCTCGAGCGAGTCCTGAGAGGCGACAGAGAGAGCGAGCATGGCCGCGAGCCCCAGCCCGGCGACCATGAGCTGCTTCCTGACCAGAGGCGACAGCCCACCCGCGTCGGGTACGTGCGTAGCGCTGTAGATCATCACCACGCCGACCACCACGAGCGCGAGCGTGGCCACGAGGATCCCGACGTCCAGGTCACGCAGCTGTCTTCGGTCCAATGCCCTATCCTTCGTGTGTCGCGCCGGGCCGCTGGTCGTCGGCGGCGCCCGGCACCGCCTCCGCCCCGCCTGCGTCGGTCGCGCTCGGCCCGGCTCCGTCCGGTGACCGGTCCTGGGTGTCACCCCCGTCGGGCGTCCGCGGGACCGGGGCCGGCTCCTTGAGTCCGAGATACGCCATCGTCACCTTGCGCGCGATTGGCGCCGCGACGGCCGCGCCGCTCCCGGCGTTCTCCACCACGACCGCGACGACTATCCTGGGGTCGTGGGCGGGGGCGAACGACACGAACCACGAGTGGTCGTCTCCGTGAGGGTTCTGTGCCGTTCCCGTCTTGCCGCCGACCTCCATGCCGCGGATGCGGGCCTGCTTCCCCGTCCCGGTCTGGGACTCGACGACGTTCACCATCGCCCCCTTGAGGAACGCGAGCGTTCGTCGCGAGAACGGGAGCCGGTGGCTCAGGACCGGACGGTCGGTCGCCACGACGCGCCCCGAGTACGTCTGCGCGCGCTTGAACAGGTGCGGTGTCATCACGAGCCCGTCGTTGACGATGCCGGCGGTCAGACACGCGGCCTGCAGCGGCGTCACCAGAAGCTCACCCTGCCCGATGGCGAGGTTGAGGACGACTCCCCTGCTCCACTTGCGCTTGCCGTATCGCCGGTCGTACCACGACGGGGTCGGCACGTTGCCGCCGACCTCTCCCGCGATGTCTATCCCGGTGACGCGCCCGAACCCGGCCCGCTCGGTCCAGTCCATGAGCGTCGCCACCCCCAGCCTCGTTCCCAGCTGGTAGAAGTAGACGTCGCAGGACTCGGTTATGCCCTTCAGGAGGTCGGTCGTGCCGTGGCCCTCCGGACGCCAGCACCGGAACGTCCTGATCCCGTACTTGTACGCCCCGCGGCAGTTCACGGTGTGGTGGAGAACGGCGTCTCCCGTCTCCAGTCCGGCCCCGGCGGTGATCAGCTTGAACTGACTGCCGGGAGGGTAGGTGGCCTGCACGCACCTGTTGAGGAGAGGGTGGCGCGAGCCGGTCGAGAGTTCGTGCCACTCCTCCTGCGTCAGCCCGTCGACGAGCGAGTTCGAGTCGGGCGCGGGTTGCGAGGCAAGCACGAGCACCTCTCCGGTGGAGGGCTCGAGAGCGACCACGGCGCCGGCCGCGAATCCTGAGAGCGCCTCGGAGGCGGCCGCCTGCGCCGCCGCGTCGATCGTGAGGACGAGGTTCATGCCGGGCCGGGCGGGTTGCGAGGGCCCGCCCTCGAACGGGTAGAGCTCCACTCCCGAGGCGTCGCAGACCCAGTACTCCACGCCGTCGCGTCCTCGAAGGAGGAGCTCGAAGCGGCGCTCGACGCCGCTCTTGCCCACCACGTCGCCCGGTCGGTATCCGAGGGGCGCCATCGTCTGGAGTTCCGGGTCGGAGACCTCCGCGACGTAGCCCAGGGCGTGGCTCGCGAGCGTGGCGCTCAGGTATCTCCGGCGGGCCGTCGAGACGACCTTGACGCCCGGGAGCGTCGCGCGGCGCTCCTCGACCCGCGAGACCTGTTCGAGCGTGGCGTCCTCTATGAGCGGCACGCTCCCGTAGTATCGACCGCTGACCTCCTCGAGCTTCTCGTCCACGAGCTCGCGCGGCAGCTCCAGGAGCCCGGCCAGACTGGCCGCGAGCGCCTCGTCGTCCCGCTGACGCATGCGGGACAGCGTGATCGACAGCGCCGCGCGGTTGTCGGCCAGTATCTCCCCGTTCCTGTCGAGGATGCGCCCGCGCGGGGCGTGGATCTCGAAACCCTGAACGTAATTGTCCTCGGAGAGGTTGCGGTAGAAGCCGCCCCTCGCCAGCTGCAGCCAGCCGAGGCGGCTCACGATGATGATGAAGACGACGAGCGCTGCCGCGCGGAGGACGCGCGACCTTGCGCGCACGTTGTCGAGAGCATCGCTGCCGTTACGCGTTGTGGCCACCGGCGATGGCCCTCCATCCGCGGGCGCGCGCGATGGCGAACACGACGGCTCCAAGCGCGGCAGTGTAGAGCCCGCCCAGGAGGCCATAGCGCGCGATGAACCGCCAGAACATGTCGAGGTGGTTCCGGTAGTAGACCAGGTAGTAGATCGCGTCGTGGATGACGGTCGCGGCCGCAAGGACCGCGCACTGCACGAACACGTTCCCCCTGACGAGGTGGTCCCACGTGCCGGCCGAGAGGAAGCCGACGATGGCGAGCGCGAGGGCGTTGAGCCCCAGATACTCCGCCATCTCCGAGTCGGCGATGAGTCCCATGACGAAGCCGGCTATCGTCGCGGGACGCGACCCCAGCACGAGACTCCCGTAGACGACGACAAGGACGAGAAGGTCGGGGCGAGCGCCGAGTATCTCTATCTCGGGAGCGACCGTCGCGTCGAGGACGACGGCGATGAAGGCCAGCGCTGCGTAGGCTCCGATCCTCATCTATTCGCCGCCCTCCGGCGCCCGGTCGCCCGGCGCCGCTTCACCCGGCGCCGCTTCCGTGCCTGCCGCGCCGTCCAGAGCGTCGTCGCCTGCCGCGCCACCTCGCGCGTTGCCGCCGGCCTCTCCGCCCTCCGCGTCGCTTCGCCCGAAGCCGAACTCCGCGATCTCGCGAAGAAGCTGCTCCTCCGCCTCCGTGCGGGCGCGCGGCCCTGATCTCGTTCCGGTGATCACGAATACGTGTCCCACCTTCGAGAAGTCCACGCACAGACTCACGGCCACCGTCATCGTCAGCGGGCCGTCCTCGACCGACGTGACCGTTCCGACCGACAGCCCCGACGGAACGAGTCCTCCAAGTCCCGACGACGCAACGAGGTCGCCCTGGACGACGTCCGACCTGGCCGGAACGTGGTCCATCTCCCAGGTCGTGAGTTCGGAACCGGCGTGGTAGCGGGGTCGCACTATTCCGCGGACGCCGCTCCTGGCCACCACGACGCTGACGGCCGCGGACGCGCTGGCGAGAGGCTCGACCAGGGACCTGGACGGGTGGACCGTCACGATCTTCCCGACGAGTCCCTCCGGCGTCACGACGGCCATACCGGTTCTCACGCCGTGCTCGCTGCCCCGGTCGAGTTCGATGCGCTCTATGACTCGCCCTCCGGGCATCCCGACGACGCGCGCCGGGAGCATCTCGAAGTGTTCTTCCTCCGGGAACGTCACGAGAACGCTCAGGAGCTCGCGGAGGCGCCGGTTCTCCAGCCTGTGCTCCTCGAGCGAGTTCCGCTCGTTCATGAGCTCGGCCGCGATGCGCCTGAGCCCCTCGTTCTCGCCACGCACGGCGGCCGCCTCGACAGCGGCGGCCGCAAGTCTCTTGAATGGGTCCAGCGTGAAACCGGACACGACGCGCGAGCCCGCGTCCTTCACTCCCGGCGGGAGCGCCAGGAGCACGAAGGAGAGGGCGGCGCAGACGAGGAAGGTCGAAAGGTCGCGGTTCCCGCGTAGGAGGCGGGTGAGTTGGGAGAGCATCCCGTTCTCCTACCTCTTGGCAGACTTCATGAGGACGGGCTCGAAGTGAGAGAGGTTCTCGAGGATCTTCCCTGTCCCGAGCACGACGCAGGTCAGCGGGTTCTCCACGATGTTGATCGGCAGCTTCGTCTCTTCGCGGATCAGGACGTCGAGCCCACGGAGGAGCGAGCCTCCTCCCGTCATCACGATCCCGCGGTCGACGAGGTCGGCGGCCAGTTCGGGCGGCGTCTCCTCCAGCGTCAGCTTGAGCGCCTCCACGATGGCCGAGATCGGCTCCTGAAGAGCCTCGCGGATCTCCTCGGACGTGATCTTGAGGGTTCTGGGCACTCCGCCCACGAGATCGCGGCCCTTCACGCTCGCCTCCATCTCCTCCTCGAGCGGATAGGCCGACCCGATCTGTATCTTGATCTGCTCGGCGGTCTGCTCGCCGATGAGGAGGTTGTAGCTTCGGCGGAGGTGATTCATGATGGCCTCGTCCATCTCGTCGCCGCCGACGCGGATGGACGTGTGGTTCACGATGCCGGAGAGAGCGATCACCGCGATCTCCGTCGTCCCGCCTCCGATGTCGACAACCATGTTGCCCGAGGGCTTCTCCACCGGAAGGCCGACGCCGATCGCGGCAGCTATGGGCTCGGCCACCAGGAAGACCTCGCGCGCTCCGGCGTGCTCTGCCGAGTCCAGGACGGCTCTTCGCTCGACCTCGGTGATGCCTGACGGAACGCAGATGACCATGCGCGGCCGCACGAGCAGACGGCGCCTCTGAACCTGCAGAATGAACTCGCGCAGGAGGTCCTCGGTCCCCTCGAAGTCGGCGATGACGCCGTCCTTCATCGGCCGCAGGGCCTTGATGCCGTCCGGGGTCCGCCCCAGCATCTCCTTGGCCCTCGTCCCGACGGCTATGACCCGTCCCGTGGCCTTCTCGATGGCGATGACCGATGGCTCGTTCAGCACGACGCCTCTCCCCTTCACGTAGACGAGAGTGTTGGCCGTTCCGAGGTCGATGGCGACGTCGTTGACGAGTCCGAGCACGGAGTCGAGGAGCATTTTCACGGTCCCTGTCCTTGGCGGAGCGGGGCGTGCGCCCCTCCGGCCGAGCTGCGTCACATGTGGCCGAGTTCCCGCAGACTCACGAAACCTCTGGCCCCGACGATGACGTGGTCGAGGATCTCGATTCCGAGTATTCTCCCGGCCTCAGCGAGCCTGCGCGTTACCGCAAGGTCCTCGCTCGAAGGGTCCGGAAGTCCGGAAGGGTGATTGTGTATAAGGACTATGGCCTGAGCGCTCTCGTAGACGGCGGCCTTGAACACCTCGCGGGCGTGCACCACGGACGAGTTCAGAGACCCTATGGAGATCGTTCTCACACCAAGAATGCGGTTCTTCGTGTCCAGGAGGACCGCCCGGAAGTGCTCGCGATCGAGCGTCCCCATCTCGCGCATGAACAGGTCGGCCACGTCGCCCGGGCCCGAGACGTAGAGCCGCGGCTTGACGACCTCCCTGTTCCAGAACCGCCTGCCAAGCTCCCTCGCGGCGCGTATGCGCGCCGCCGCCCGCCTGCCGACGCCCCGTACCCTGGTCAGGCTCGAAGGCGGCTCTCTCAAGACGCCGCCGAGTGAACCGAACCGCGCGAGGAGCGCGGCGCCGACCTCCGCCGCAGGAGAGCGTCCCGTGCCGCCCGAGAGCAGCACACACAGGAGCTCCAGATCGGACGGCTCGACCGGCGGGACCCCGCCCACATCCAATCCGCCCGCGTCCCTCATGCCTCCGCCCCCTCGTCCACCCGTCCTCCCCCGCCGCGGCACGGCAAAGCTAGCACACGCCAGTCCGGACCTTCAAGCTGTTTCTACCCCCCGGACGTCCCGCTTCGGGCCGGGAGCGGCACGGCCTCGAGGTCGAATCCGTCGGCCGAGGTCACCAGGACGCGCGCGAAGGCGCCCGGAGGCGGAGCGCACAGAGCGCGCGGGTCCCAGCGGACCACACCGTCCATCTCCCAGGCCTGTCCGGCCGTTCTTCCCGCCCCCGGCGCGTCGCAGAGGACCTCGAGCTCGCTTCCGAGGAGTCTCTCGCCTCGCGCTCGCGAGAGACGCAGGGCCGCGCTGTGAACGGCCGTGGCGCGTCGGGAGGTCGCCTCCCTGTCGATCTGCCCGGGCAGGTCCGCCGCCCGCGTTCCGGGCTCGGGAGAGAACTCGAAGACGCCCAGGTGGTCGACGTAGCCCGCCAGCACGAACTCCAGGAGTTCCTCGAAGTCCGCCTCCGTCTCGCCGGGGAACCCGAGCATGACCGAACTGCGGATCGTGAGACCGGGAACCGTGGCCCGCGCCCGCTCGAGAAGCGCGCGTATCTGCGCGCCGTCCGAGAGCCGGCCCATCGCGTGCAGCACGCCGTCGGCGATGTGCTGGATCGGAACGTCCAGGTACGGAACGAGCGTCACTTCGTCGCTCAGCACCGAAAGGAGTTCATCGGTCACGTGCGCGGGGTGCGTGTACAGCAGACGTAACCACGGCACACCGACGCGCGCCAATCGACGAAGAAGCTCCACCAGACTCGTTGTCGGAGCAATGTCCGTGCCGTAGGCCGTCGTGTCCTGCGCGATCACATTGAGTTCCACGACGCCCATGGACGCAAGCTCGCCTGCCTCAGCGAGCACGGAGTCGGGGTCGCGGCTTCGGAGCGGACCGCGTATCCGCGGGATCGTGCAGTAGGCGCAGCGGTTGTCGCATCCCTCAGCGATCTTGACGTACGCCAGGTGCGACGGCGTGCCCAGGATCCGGGGCGAGCGATGGTCGTAGATGGACGAAGGCTCCCGGACGATGACGTCAGCGCCGGGGCGCGAGAGCGTCGCCAGGGCCCCGGCGATCTCCTCGAAGGCGGAGCAGCCGACAACTGCGTCCACATCGGGGAACATCCGGAGCGTGTCCTCGCCGTACCGCTGCGGCAGGCATCCCGCCACGACGACCGCGCCCAGCGTCCCTTGCCTCTTGAGCGTGAGGCAGTCCTCTATGACCCCTCTGGACTCCTCGACCGCGGCGGCGATGAAGGAACAGGTGTTGACGACGGCAACGTCGGCGTCCAGCACCTCGCCCGTGAGCTCGTGCCCCTCCTCGTCAAGGAGGCCCATCATGACCTCTGCGTCGACCAGGTTCTTGGGGCACCCGAGCGTTATGAGAGCGACCTTCATGGCGGCGCCTTCGCGGGTTGGGTCAGAGCGGCTGTCGGATGTGTGTTGGTCCGGCCGGAGCGGCCGCGTGGCCGGGCCTCCGGTCGTGTCAGGGGGCTCCGGGCGCCTGGCTCCGGATCAGCTCGGACCCGGGCGGACGGCGTGGTCTGAACTCGGCAGGGTCCAGGGTCACGGAGAACGTCGTGTCGAGCATTCGGTAGGTCGTTCTGTCTCCCGAGAGCGAGCGGGCGACGATCTCGGTGACGACGAGCCGCTCCATGTCGACCGTGACGGTCAACCTGGCAGGCTCGGCGGAGGGATTCAGGGGCCTGAGTCTCACGGACCGCTTCCCGGCGGGTGCGTCCTCGAAGGGCTCTTCGGCGTCGGGGGTGTAGAGCCTGAGCAGCCTGGCAGGGTCGACGGCGACGTCGTCCGCGTCCATCGGGGAGCAGAAGAACTGCCCGGTCTGCGGCACGTACACCCAGAGGCTCTCGCCGTTCGCTGCGATGCGTCCGCCGTCCTCGTAGCGTATCGAGACCGACGCGGGCGGACGGGCGAGCAGGACCCCTCGGGTCACCTGCATCGAATCCGCCAGGGACCAGTAGCTTTCCTGCGTGAACTCGATGCGGTAGGAGGACGACCGCTCGTACACGTCGGCGACGCTGCCCGCTAAGGCGGCGGCCTCGTCGGACGCGGCCGCCCCGGCGGGCCCGGGCGCGAAGGTCAGGAGCAAAGCGGCCGCCAGAATGGAGAGCGCGGCCAGCCCGGGAGGACCGGGGCCACGGAGGGTCTCGCGGGACGGCCGGCGTGGGGACTGACGCGCCTCACCGCTCGTCGTCATCGTCACCCTCGTCCTCATCCTCTTCGTCCTCGTCGTCCTCTCCGCCCTCTTCGTATTCCTCTTCCTCATCCTCTTCGCCAGGCTCTTCCGCCTCCTCCTCTCCCGCTTCCTCCTCCTCGTCCTCGGCGTCGACCTCTTCGTCTTCGAACTCCTCTTCCTCTTCTTCCTCGTCGTCGAGTTCGTCGCTCGGGGCGGCCGGTTCTTCAACGAGGTCATTCTCGGGCCAGTCCTGCACGGCCGCCGGTGCGGCCATGGTCTCCAGGTACTCGGGTCCGACGAGTACGTCGCGGGCCTTGCTGCCCTTGAACGGTCCCACGATCCCGTTTCCCTCCAGAAGGTCCATGAGTCTCCCTGCGCGCGCGTAGCCCACCGACAGCCTTCGCTGCAGGAGTGAAGTGGAGCCCATCTGTGTCCCAACGACGACCTCGACCGCCTGGTCGTACATGTCGTCCGACTGCGAAGCGGCGAGCTTGCTCATGGTCTTCTGGTCCCGGATGTCGAATTCGAAGTCCGGCGGGCCCTGCTTCCTCAGGAAGGCCACGACGCGCGCGGTCTCCTCGGGAGACATATACGCGCCGTGAAGACGGACCGCCTCCGGCTTTCCGGTCGGCAGGAAGAGCATGTCGCCGCTGCCCAGGAGCGTCTCGGCCCCGTTCCTGTCGAGAACGGTTCGCGAGTCGATCATGGAGATGACGCGGAAGGCGATACGGGACGCGAAATTCGCCTTGATGACGCCCGTGATGACGTCGACCGACGGGCGCTGCGTCGCGAAGACGAGGTGGATCCCGACGGCCCTCGCCATCTGCGCGAGCCGCTGAACGGGAGCCTCGACCTCCCTCGGGGCCCTGACCATGAGGTCGGCGAACTCGTCGACGACGACCACGACGTGCGGGAGCTTCTTGCGGTCGGCGGGCTCGAGGCCGTCGAGGTCGTCGCCGTCCTTTATGCGTCTGTTGAATCCGTAGATGTCGCGCACGGTGAGCGTCGAGAGGATGTCGTAACGCCGGTCCATCTCGCTCACCAGCCACTGAAGGGCCATCGCGGCGTCCTTGGCCTCCGTGACGACGGGCGCGATGAGGTGTGGTATCCCACTGTAGCGCGGCAGTTCGAGGCGCTTCGGGTCGATCATCAGGAAGCGCACCTCTTCGGGCGTCGAACGGAACATCATTCCCGTCAGGAGAGCGTTCAGGCAGATGCTCTTGCCCGACCCGGTCGCGCCGGCGACCAGGAGATGCGGCATCTTCGCCAGGTCCGCGCAGGCGACGCGCCCGGTCGTGTCCTTCCCGAGCGCCAGAGGAATCTCGCTCTTCAGCTGCTGGAACGCGTCCGACGCGAGCGTGTCCTTGAGGTAGACGATGGAGGGATGCTCGTTCGGGATCTCGATGCCTACGGCGCCCTTTCCGGGGATCGGCGCGATGATCCTGATGGCCGTGGCCTTCATGGCGAGCGCCAGGTCGTCCTGGAGGTTGGCGATCTGACTGACCTTGACGCCTCTGGCGGGCTCGATCTCGAACCGCGTGATGATGGGACCCGGGTGCACCTGAACGACTGAGGCGTCGACGCCGAAGTCGGCGAGCTTCTCCTCGAGAAGCCGGGACCGGGACAGGAGTTCCTCCCGGCTCACCTGGCCGTGCGGGTTCGGCTGCGGGTCGTCCAGAAGGGAGAGCGGCGGCAGCTTGTAGCTCCCCGCCGAGACGGGCCTCTTCGCGGCCGCCCGCGTCTTCGTCGGCCTGCTGGCCTGAACGATCTGGGTCCTCCTCTGAGGTCCGGGCCGCGGCCGCTCAGCGGGAACGATCTCGGCCACCCTGCGGCGGCGCGACGCACCGTCCTCGGCGGCCTCTTCCCTGGCGCGCTTCCGCGCGGGCGCGGCTTCGCGCCCCTTCGTCGTTCTCTCTCTCCGGTCAGGCTTCGCCTCGCGGCGCTTCGCCGCCGGCTGCCGGGCCGCGGTGAGCGAGGCCCACGCTCCCGCTCCGAACTCGCGCAGCCGCTCGGCCGCCCCGCCGAGCCAGTCGAAGAGCCCCTCGAAGTCGATCTCGGTCGTCAGGAGCGTTATGGCGACGATGGCGCCAGTGCCCGCGAGCACCGTTCCCAGACGCCCTATGTGACGCGTGCCGACGTTGGCGACGAACGCGCCGAACACGCCCGAGATGCCGGCCGCACGCTCTCCTCCGAGGACGTAGACGATGGCGACGACGAGGAGCGACACCGCCGCAAGAAAGACGCTCTTCAAGGCGAGCGGCTCCGGGTCGTCGTCGACGAGCCGGTTCCAGCCCCACATGAAGAGCAGCGCGGGAACGGCCCAGGCGCAGAATCCCAGCATATTGAAGAGCCAGTTCGAAACCTGTCTGTTCTGCACGCCGAGCCTGCTGGCCCAGATCTCCGGACCCAGGTCGCCGGAGACCGCGAAGTAGACGTGCGTTCCCAGACTGACCGCGAGCAGCAGTCCGACGGTGATGAGAAGCACACCGACGAGCTGTCTCCTGCGGTCATCGGTCATGTGATCGAAGAGCCCCATGCTGTTTAAGGTCTCCTTCGGCTGTGGCGGTTGGTCGGCGTGATCGGCGAACCGGCCGTCGCGGGACGACGGCGCTATCGGCGCGAGGCCTCGCTGCCCGCGATCCTGCCCTCCACGACGACGGGCACGGAGCCGTACTTGTCTATCCTGGAGCAGAACTCGAGGTCGGCGTCGAACCCGAGCCCCGACAGCCGGCGCCCGTGTATCGAGTTTCTTACGACCTCTCCGATGTCGGACATCGTGTGCGCGAGTTCCCTGCCCGCGACCGCCCCGTCGTTCAGCACGAGCTTGCCGCGGAAGGTCTTCGTTATCTTCGCGACCATGAGGCCGCCGCAGACCAGGTCCTCCAGGGACAGCTGACCCTGGTTTCCCGCGCAGAGCAGCGTGACCTTCTTGGGACGGGACGAGAGGAGGTGTGAGACGACGGCGCTCAGATTGAGGAAGCAGCCGACCAGGATCTCCTTCGCGGCCGCGCTCTGAGTGATGGCGACCGTGCCGTTGGACGTGGAGAGGACGAGCGTCTTCCCCTTCACGACCTTGCTGACGTACTCGAGCGGAGAGTTGCCCAGGTCGAACCCGTCGATGGAGATCCCGTCCCTCTCTCCGCCGAGAAGGGCATTCTTCTTCTCGAGCGTGGGCTTGAGCTTCGTGGCGTCCTCCACGCTGGCGACCGGAATGATGCGCTCGACACCGTTCTCGCAGGCGTGAACGATGGTGCTGGACGCGCGCAGCACGTCGATGACCACGACGTGCCTGCCCTTCGTGCGTCCCTCTGGGAGCTCTCCTGCTCTGGTGTATAGGTCGAGTTCCATGGCGAGTCCGGGAGACGGTGCCGTCAGCTAGTAGCTACCAGCGCCTCCTGCCGTTTTTTTTTCCTCTCGAGTGTGCCGGTGTCGAAGTGGCCGGACAGGAAGTCCGGGTCGTTCATCATGTTCATGTGGAACGGTATCGTGGTCGCGACCCCCACGATGACGAACTCCTGGAGGGCGCGGCGCATCCTGGCGATAGTCTCCTCGCGCGTGTTGCCGTGCGCCAGCAGTTTGGCGATCATCGAGTCGTAATGCGTCGTTATCGTGCAGCCGGCACAGAGGTGCGTGTCCACGCGGATCCCCGGTCCCCCGGGCACGAAGAACTCCGTGATAGTGCCGGGCGAAGGGGCGAAGTTGCGCTCCGGGTCCTCGGCGTTTATGCGGCACTCGATCGCGTGTCCGCGGAGATGCAGGTGGTCCTGCGTGAGGACGATCGGCTCGCCGGCGGCGATCCTGATCTGCTCCTTGACCAGGTCGGTCCCCGTTACGAGTTCGGTGACCGGATGCTCCACCTGGATGCG
>JBDRIO010000021.1:0-31317 GCA_043815815.1 Candidatus Eiseniibacteriota bacterium
ACAAGCCGGACGCGGCCTCTCCAGGGCCAGACTACATCGCCGCGTCGCCGGGTGCAACACCAGCTCTTGCCACTGCGGTCACCGAGAGGTAGCCTTGAACTACGCGACTGAAAGGGTCCAAAGTGATGTTAGGGAACCTGATCGGTCGAGCGGCGGCGGGTCACAGGACCCGGTCCACGACGAGCCCGACGGCGAGCAGGACGCCGAAGAGACCGTGCAGCGCGACCGTCGCGGCGTTCGCCGGAAGCACGCCCTCGGCCGACCGGTAGTGCGCCCGGAGGGTTACCGCGGCCTTCCACGCCAGCGGTGCGGGGAGGAGGGCCAGGAGGCACGCCGACGGGATGAGACGGGCGACGACGAAGGCGACGGTGAGAGCGAACGGGGCCGCGACGAGAACCTGGTAGAGCATCATCGAGCGGCGCCTGCCCAGCGTCACGACCAGGGTCCTCTTCCCTGCCGCCCGGTCGCCGTCGTGATCGGGGAAGCCGTTCACGATGAGAACGAGAGCGATGAGGACGGTGACGGGAAGTGAGACGGCGAGGGCGGCCGAGTCGAGCGTCCCTGTCTGAACGTAGTACGAGCCGAGCACGATGAGCGGGCCGAAGGCCAGAGCCACGGCCAGCTCGCCGAATCCCCTCCCCCTGTATCCGAGCTGGAGCGGCCTCGCGCTGTACGTCCATCCGAGAGCGACGCCCAGGACTCCCAGGACCAGGATGACCGTGCCCCCGGTCACGGCGTTCAGGTAGAGCCCGGCGGCCGAACCGCCTGCGAAGGCGAGCACGGCGGCGGCCAAGACTGCCCGCGGAGCGAGCAGCCCCTCTTCGAGGGTGCCGCTCCCACCGCTGAACGGCGTACGAACGGGATTCGACGGGTCGGCGCCGCTCTCGTGGTCAGCGTACTCGTTGATGAGATTGGCGCCCGCGTGAACGAGCAGAGCGCCGAGCAGCGTGAGCAGGAAGTGCGGCCAGTGGAAGAGGCCGGCCCGGTGCCAGCCGAGCGCTCCGCCCAGGATGACGGGCACGGCCGCGGCCGACAGGAACGGCGCTCGGGAGACGCGCAGCCAGACGGAGAGCCCCATGCGAAACTCCCGAGCCTCGCCGCAGGGAGGAGCTACTCCAGCCCCCAGACCGCGCCCCAGACCCACGCGACGGCCCCCAGCAACACGAGCAGGGCTCCCAACGGCAGACAGATGGTGATGATGAGGGGGATCTTCGTGAAGAGCAGAACGGACAGCATGAGGACGCCCGCGATCTGAGCGGACACTCCGCACCTGATCACGCGCGCGTACGGCAGCCGGGAGAACAGATTCGCGATCCTGGTCATTCTACTCTTCCAGAACGTGGCCCACGTCGTGGCAATCGAGACACGAGGTCTCGCCGGTAAGCAGCTCGTCCATGAACGACTGGTGGAGGGCGCCCTCCCTGAAGCTCGCCGCCTCCGCGTGGCACTTGAGGCAGATGGCCGTATCGTACTCGCCGTGCAGCTCGAGCTCCTCCGGAGCCTCCTCGAAGTAGTGGACCTTCACGTCGTGCAGACCCTTGAGCTTCGCCTCCACGAGCCCGCCAAGTCCCGGCCTCGTGTGGCACTCGTAGCACGCCTTCTCGCGGTCCACCCGGGCGTTCCGGTAGTGAGACGCCGGCAAAGAGTCCTCGTCCTCCGAGAGCAGGCTCTCGTAGTACGGCCCCATCTCGTGACACGACGCGCAGAACGACGTCTTGTGCATCGCGTCGTCGGAATAACCCAGGACGGCAAGGAACCAGACCGCCGGAACGACCCCCATCGCCAGGAACGCGAGCACGCGCTCGCGCCGCGTGGAGAGCGAACGCAGGGTGAGCCTGAACGCCAGCAGAAGGGCGAGCGCCACGACGGCGCCCGACACGAGGACCCGGAACATCATCGGGGCTACTTGCCTCCTTCAGCCGGCGCCGCGGCGTCGGTGGTCGCGGGAGCGGCCTCGGTGGTCGCAGGAGCGGCCTGAGTGGTCGCAGGAGCGGCGTCCGCCGAATCGGCGGGAGCACCCAGTCCGAGCAGCCACTCCGAGAGGACCGCCCAGTCGGCGTCCTCGCCCTTGAAGCGCTGCATGTGCTTGCGGCCGTCGATCTCCTTCTTCTCGACCAGGAACGCGTGGAGCCACTCGGCGGTCCCGCGCGCCCCGAAGGTCGACAGGTCAGGGGGACCGCCCTTGTCCTTCTCAGCGATCTCCTTCGAGGAAGCCTTCTTCTCTTCGGTCTCCTTCTCCACCGGCGCCTCGCCGATCCCCTCGGAGTAGACCGTGTGGCAGAGACCGCAGTTGCTGTCGAGGAAGATCCTCTTGCCCGCCGGCTCGACCTTCTTCTCCCCCGCGTCGGCGGGCTTCTCGGCGTCGCCGGCGAACGAGGGGAGAATGAGCGCCAGGAGCACGCTCGCGGTGAACAACGACGTCCCGAATCGCTTCATGGTTCCTCCCAGGTGCTTGCGCCTGCGCCGCGCGCGAACGGGGAAGCGCCAACTCGCGCCGCGAGGCAGGCCCTGCCCGCTACTCCATTCCCACGGCGTGAGCCACCCGCATCGTCTCGTTCAGTTCCTGGATCTCGCCGAGGTCCTTGACCATCTGAGCCCATCCGTACCAGTACGCGTAGTCGGGGCTCGCGTGGAACGACGCCTGGAACGTCCGCATGCGGTGCTTCAGGTACATCTCGAGAAGGACCTGCTCCACGTACGACAGGTCATTGATGTCGTTGCCGCCGGTCTGATTGAAGAACAGGAAGTTCGGATAGGCGTAGGGATAGCCGTCGTGCTGTTCGATGACGCCGTCGGCGTACAGGCCCGCGACGATCTCGATCGCCTGCGCCATGAGACGGTCCGCGTCCTTGATGAGCGAGTCGCCCATCTCGAGCTGCGCCCGGGCGTACGACTCGGAATGGCAGCCGCTGCAGGTCTTGACCATCTTCTCGCGCTCGGTCGTCCAGGCCTCGTCGGTCAGACGCGCGAGGTCCGCCGCCTGAACGACGGCGACGAGTTCCGTTGGCTCGCCGGTCTCGGGATGGAGGACGCCCAGGGCCTTCAGGATCGTCACCTGGTCGGCCGCCCACTGCTCGTCCTCAGGCAGCGGGAGCCTGACGCCGAGGAATCCCCAGGCGGTGTGGTTGTTGTGCGAGCCCTCCGGCATGTGGCAGTGCTGGCACGTCGGGGCCGAAGCGCCCTCGGGAAGATCGCCGGCGAGCTTCGCGTTGTACCGCGCGCCGTGCTTCGAACTCGACCACATCTCCCACTGCGGGTGGTCGAACCCCATGTGGCACTGCTGGCACGCATGCGGGTTCTTGGCCTCGGCCTTGGAGAAGGTGTGCCTCGTGTGACACTCGTCGCAGGAGTTGTTCTGGTACCTGTAGCCCTTAGCGAGCTGGTCCTGCTTGTGCTCCTCCGACTTGATGCCCATGTTGTGGCATCCGCCGCAGCCCTTGCCGCCCTCGATGAGGACATCGGGCTCGAGGTGCGTCACGGGGAGAGCGTTCATGGACAGCCAACCGAAGTTGTGCTTGCCCATACCGAACTGCTCGAACTGCGTCTCGTGACACCCGCCGCACGTGTGCTCGTCGGGGAAACCCACGAGGTGCGCGTCGTCACTCGTCGTGTGCTCGGAACCGTGACACACGGCGCACGAGATGCTCATCGCGGCGTGCCGGCTGAGTTCCCAGTCGGCGACCTGTCCGGGCGTGACCGTCCGGTGGCACTCGACGCACGTCATGTTCTCGGCCGATGCCGCACTGCAGACACCGACGATCAGCGCGAGCAGAAGCGTGGCGGTTGCTCTGGCTCTCACCCTCTTCCTCCCTTTCCGGCGGCGGTCGGCCTGCGCCCTCAAGACGTGGCGGGGCGAGACGCTCCTGCCCTTCCGGACGTTTGCGTCAATCTCCTCTGTGTCTCCGCTAGCGTCTGGACTCTTGAGCGAGGGGTGCGGAAGTATACGCGACTGGTGCTCATTGCGCAAGAGCCTCGTTCTCAGAAGTAGTCCATCGCCTTGATCTTCTTGAGCTCTATCGCGTCACGCTCCTCGGCCCTGACGAGGCTCTCGAACAGGTCCGCGACCTCCTGGTCGAGCTCGAGCATGAGGACCTGTCTGTAGAGGTCGATGAGACATCCGTCGAGCTCTATGGCGATGTCCAGGATCTCAGATGCCGGCGCGTCGGGCGGCAGCTCGCGGTCCTCGAAGGACGAGCAGTCCGGGGCCAGTGGCTCGTACCGGATCGGGAAGGCGCAGATGCGGGCCCGGTCCGAGGGCTCCAGTCTGTCGATCGCCTCCGCGAGTCTGCGCCGGTGCCGTCCCATGTAGTCCGTGAGCAGCTTCACGCCCTCTCTGGTGCTGCGTTCCGCCACTCCCGTGTAGTAGTCGACGAGCTTGCCCTCGAAGCTCTCCGCGGTCCTGAGCACGTCCGCAACCGTGGTGACAGCCATGGCCCGCCTCCTGACACGCGACCGGCAACGCGCCGGCCGTCGAACGGCAACACACCGTCGGTCGTCCGCCCGTCGTGGACGGCGCGACCTCGTCTAGAACTTGTCGTAGAAGATATCGCTTTCTCTGACGCCCTTCTCGTCCAGTATCGACATCACGGCCTCGATCATCGGAGGCGGCCCGCACAGGAAGGCCTGCCGCCTCGCGCCGTCGTTCTCGATGTGCCTGTCGACCGACAGGTGGATGAAGCCCGTCTCTCCGCCCCACTCCTCCCCATCCGGCAGCGGATCGGAGAGCGCGTACACGACCCTGAAGTTCGGATGCCGGCGCGCAAGCTCCTCGAACTCGTCCTTGTAGAAGACATCGTCCGTCGTTCGACAGCCGAAGAAGAGACTGCACTTCCTGTCGGGCCACCGCTCGTAGATCGAGTAGATGATGTTCTTCATCGGGGCCATCCCCGAACCGCCGCCGACACAGACGACCTCGACCTCGGGGTCCTCGCTCAGCCGGAACTCGCCGTAGGGCCCCGTGATGACGACGGGGTCGTCGACCTTGAGGTTGTGAGCGTAGGTGGAGCCTATGCCGCCGGGCACCAGCCGGACGACGAGTTCCACGACGCCGGTCTCATGGGACGGAGAGCTTATCGAGTAGGCGCGCCAGACCGGACCCTCCGGCGAGGGCGCCTGAAGCTGCACGTACGAGCCGGGGCGGTGCGCGATCTCCGAGGGCTCCCCGAGCGCGAACCTCGTCTCTACCATGTCGTGCGTCAGGAGCCTGGTGCTCTCCACCCTCGCCGTGAAGAGCTGCACGTTGAGGAGGTCCTCCGGGATGCGGACCTCCATGTCCTCACGGACCTTGACCTGGCAGGCCAGTCGCATGCCGGACCTGACCTGCGCCCGCGTGAGGAAGGGAGTCTCGGTCGGGAGCACCGGCCCCCCTCCCGAACGCACGGTGATCTTGCAGTGCCCGCATGAGCCGCGGCCGCCGCACGCCGAAGGGATGAACACCTTCGACTCGTTGAGCGCCGAGAGGAGCGACTGACCGCCCTCGACCTCTAGCACCTTGTCGCCAGCGTTCACGTCGATCTTGCAGACGCCGTAGTTGATGAGCACCTTCTCGGCGACCGACAGCGCGACGGTGAGCCCCACTAAGAGCCCCGCGAAGACGAGTATGGGAAGAAGGAATACCATCGACCCTCTACTGAATTCGGACCATGCCCGCGAAGCCCATGAACGCCATGGCCATGACGCCTGTTATGACCATGGCGATGGCGACGCCCCTGAACGGGCGGGGGACGTCGCTGTAGCGCATCTTCTGACGAAGCCCGGCGATCAGGATGATCGCGAGCGTCCAGCCCACGCCTCCCCCGAACCCGAACGCGACCGACTGAGCGAACGTGTACTTCCTGATGATCATGAAGAGCGACACGCCCAGGATCGCGCAGTTGACAGTGATGAGCGGCAGGAATATCCCGAGCGCGTGATAGAGCTTCGGGCTGAACCGCTCGACGAACATCTCCACGAACTGAACGAACGCCGCGATGACGGCGATGAAGACGATGAACTGAAGGAACTGGAGCCCGAGCGGAACGAGCACGTGGTGATAGACGCCGTAGTTGATGGCGGTCGTCGCGGTCATGACGAAGATAACGGCGGCGCCCAGGCCCACCGCGGTGTCTATCCGCTTCGAGACCGCGAGGAACGAGCACATCCCCAGGAAGTTCGCGAGCAGGATGTTGTTCGTGAATATGGCGGCGATCAGGATGACGAACGGGGAGATCTCACCCATCGGTCCCGTCCTCCTCGTTCGCGCGCGTGACGGCATTGAAGAGCGCGATCAGGAACCCGAGGGCCACGAAGGCCCCGGGAGCCAGGATCGCGAGTTGGTTCGGCGTGTACCACGACGGGTCGAGCACCGTGTGGCCCATGACGGCGCCGGTCCCCACGAGCTCGCGGACGAACCCGATGATCCCGAGCACGACCGCGTAGCCGATCCCGTTGGCCAGGCCGTCGACCATCGACACCGCGGGCCTGTTCGAGAGCGCGAACGCCTCCGCCCTGCCCATGACGATGCAGTTCGTGATGATGAGACCGACATACGGGCCCAGCTGCTTCGACATCTCCCAGTAGTAGGCCTTGAGTATCTGGTCGAAGACGATGACGAACGTCGCGATGATGGCGACCTCCGCGATCATGCGGATGCGGCGCGGCGTGACGTTGCGGAGGAGCGACACGAACAGGTTCGTGCCGACGCACACGAAGATGAGGGCCGCTCCCATGACGAGGGAGTTCTCGAGCCTGTTCGTGACGGCCAGAGCCGAGCAGACGCCGAGGACCTGCACCGCCACGGGGTTCGTCACCCACGCGCCGGCCTTGAGCGTCTCGACGCCCTTGCCTCCACAGGGGCCGCAGGTTCCCGTGCCCGAGCAGGCGTGAGGCGCGCCGTTAGCCATCTTCGCCTCCTCCTGCGCGCACTCCGCGGGCAAGAGGAGCGTCGTGATCCCCGGCTCCGCGGGGGCCCGTCGCGCTCCCCGCGCCCATCCGCTCGATGAGCGCGTTCAGCATCTCCTCCACCTTGTCGCTCGTCATGGTCGCCCCGGAGATGGCGTCGACCTCGTTGGGCCCGTCCGCACCGTCCCCGACGATGCGGATCCCCCTCAGGCCGTCGTCTCCCAGAAGCGACTTGCCGCGGAATTGGTCCTGGAAGGCGTCGGAGGATATCTCGCCGCCCAGGCCCGGCGTCTCCTCGTGCTTGTAGAACGTGACCGCCTGTATTGTCGTCATGTCCTCGCGAAGGCAGAGGAAGCCCTCGACGGGCCCCCAGAGACCGGGCCCCTCGAACCGCACCGCGCTCAAGGTCCCGCTCTCCGGATGTCTGTAAGAGTGAACCTCGAGCGCCCCGCGCGTCTCCTGGCGGACGCTCGCATCGTACACGGCCACCAGCTCGTCGGCCGAGGCCCCCGCGTCGAAGGGGACGCCCAGCACCGAGAGGATGTTCCGAACCTCCTCGGCGCGCGCGTTGGCGTCCTTCCGGTCGGCGGTCCATCCGTCGACGGCCGTGAGGGCCAGAGCGCACACCACTCCCAGGACCGCCGCGTAGAAGACCGCGTAGAGGCTACCCTTCTTCACGCAGCCTCCTCACGCGCGCGGCGACGAAGATCTCGTCCAGGACCGGCGCGAAGATGTTGCCCAGGAGTATGGCGAACATCATCCCTTCGACGTAGCCCGTGAGGTTGCGAATGAGGGCGGTGGCCACGCCTATGATGATCCCGTAGATCCACTTCCCGGCGTTCGTCATGGGACTCGTCACGGGGTCGGTGGCCATGAAGAAGGCGCCGAAGAGGAGGCCGCCGGCCATCAGGTGCCACAGGACGACGTGGACGTCGCCGCCGTGCAGTCCGAGAGAGAGGAGAACGAAACTGCCGAGCGTCGCCGCCACCGTCCTCCAGTTGGCGATGCCGATCAGGAGCAGGAACCCGCCCCCGAGCAGGATCGCGAGCGCCGACGTCTCCCCCGCGCTCCCCATAACGTTGCCGAAGAGCATCCTGGGGAGAACGATGAGTTCTCCCGCCTTGGCGGCGACGAGCGGCGTGGCGGACGACACCGCGTCCGCCCCCCACTGGAAGAAGCGCCCGAAGAGGCCGTAGCCCGGCTCGACCCAGGCGCCCGACATCGCCTTCGGGTATCCGAGCGCAAGGAAGACGCGGCCGACGAGCGCGGGGTTGAACAGGTTCCGCCCCGTGCCTCCGAAGAGTTCCTTGCCCACGACGACGCCGAAGGCCATCCCGACCGCGACCATCCACAGCGGAAGCGCCGGAGGGAGAATGAGGGGGAACAACATGCCGGTCACGAGGAACCCCTCGTTGACCTCCTCCTTGCGCACCATCGCGAAGGCCACCTCGACCACACCGCCCGCGGCGTAGGAGACCACGATCATCGCGAGGACGCGCAGTCCGAAGTAGTGGACCGCGGCCAGGATGCAGGGCGCGACGGCGATGATGACCGTCGACATGTAGCGCTTGACGTCCAGGGGGTCGCGGGCGTGCGGGGCCGTGGCCGTACGCGTCGCGGGGGAGAAGAAGAACGCGTCTCCGGCGTCGAAGAGAGGCCTGAAGGGCGCCAGGCGCCCTCCCTCCCGGAAGAGCGGGCGCGCTGCGTCGAGGATGTTCAGGATGAGCTTCACGCCTCCGCCTCCACGCTGTCAGACTCCTCGCGCTCGAGTTCCCTGCTCTCTGCTTCCGCGGCCTCGGCGCGGTCGGCCTCTTCCCTTTCCTGCTCCTCGCGTATCGCGCGCTTCGCCTCGACGAACTGCTCCCGCAGGTCGATCTTCGACGGGCAGACGTAGGAGCAGAGCCCGCACTCGACGCACAGGTCGACGCGAGTGCGCTGCGCCTCGTCTATGTCGTCCGCGTAGAGGTACTTGTGGATCACGTTGGGCAGGATGCCGGCGGGGCAGACGTCGACGCACTGGCCGCAGGCTATGCAGGGTCTGAGCTCGCCCCGGAGACCCGTCTTCAGACGCTCCGGCGGGCCGGGACAGATGCTCGTCAGGAACGTCTTGCCGTAGGAGTGTCTCGACCATCCGGGCCTGGCGAAAGCGAGCAGCGTGCGCCGCGACTCCTCGGCGAGAACGGTCACGCCGGTGGCCTCGCAGTCGAGTCCGGTGGGCCCTGTCCCCACCGCCTCGCCGGTCAGGGCGCCACCCTGGAGGACCCTGAGGTCGCTCCCACAGGTGCGTCCCGCAAGAAGCTCCTCGAGAGGATAGCCGGTGACGGCCCGAACGTGGACCGGCTCGTCGACCGCCGGTCCGCCGACCGCGACGATCCGGCCGAGAACGGGGCGCCCGTGCGTCAACGCGCCGTCGACCGCGAAGACCCCAGCGGTCCCCAGACCCCACACCGGGTGGTCGGGGTCGCGCCGGAAGCGGAGATGGCGCGCGAGCACGCCGAGGTTGTCGAACGGGTAACGCAGTGGAACGGGAACCAGCTGGACCCATGCCCCTCCCCTGACGGAGTTGCGCACGGCCCTGGCGAAGGGCGTGTTCAGGTCCGGAACGACGAGATAGATGCGCTCGTACTCCAGGAACCCCTGGATGCGCTCGAGCCCGCGCAGGAAACCGGCGAGCCGTCCGTGCAGGTGGACGTGGCCGCGCGCGACGAACGGCTCGAGATGCATCGTCGAGACGATGACGGCCGAGGGTCTCGCGTCGGGCGGAGGAACGCGCCCCGTGTGTGCGTCCGCGATGAGCTGCCACGCGCCGGCGCGAACGAGCGCGGCTGCCATCTCGTCCGCGGAAGCGCCCGCTCCTCGCTCAGACGGTGAGCCGCCTGTCGACGCGCCTCCCGCGTCGCCGGCACCGGACGCGGCCTGCGCGAAGACGCCCGCGGTGTCTTCGAGGCCGTCCAGGACGAGATGACCGGCAAGCTCCTCGAGCCTGACGGTCCCGCCGCACGGGGCGAGGAGCGGAACGGAGTGATTGGATGGGTCGGTCGCCAGAACGTCCCCGGCGGAGACGCGCTGTCCGTCTGTCACGAGAACGTCGCTGAAATCGAATCGCCGGGACGCCTTGGGAATGAGCAGACGTCCCGGAACAGGCAGCGGTCCGACCCGCGATGAGGGCCTGCCCGCGATGGGAATGCTGTAGCCGCCCCTGAGCTTCATTGAACGGACAGTCCCGGAAAGGTCCAGGCTCGACGATCGCGAACTCTACGTCCTTAGGGGTCGCTTCTGGATGAGGCTTGCTCAAGAGGATACGTTACGGCGAATCGCGGTGCAAGGGTGGAAACGGCCGCCCACGTGTGGCGGCCGTTCGTACCTGCCGGACACCATGCGCCGGGTTCCCGGAGGCGCCGGGTGCCACGTGCCTGTATTGCCGCCGCGCGCCGCGCGCCCTCGGCCCCGTGCAGGGAACCGGGCTACAGCACCCAGGCATACCCGATCTTCGCGAAGACGGTCCGCTGAGACTGCGTGAGCTCGATCTCGTGGTCGCCGCGGTACGAGTCCGAATAGCCCAGGAAGAAGACGGTCTGCGGATTGAGCTTGTAGGAGAAGAGCACCTGGCTGCCGAGTCCTTTGTACTCCGCGTCCCTGTCGGGGTCGTCGTACGCGTCGACGTTGAAACCGTAGTGGACGTTCTGGACGATCGCGCGCAGGAACGTGCGCGGATTGAACTGATAGACGGCCTTGAGATACGACACGTTCGCGGTGTAGAGCCTGCCCGCGTCCACGTCGAAGCGCTGGTACGTGTGGCTGAGCTCAGCGCTCAGGTGATTCCCGAGCTTGGCCTCGACGCGCGGGGTCACCGTGAACCTCTTGCCGGTCTGGACGTTCGATACGTCGATGTACTCGCCGTAGCTCCCGTACACCATCGCGAAGAGCGAGCCCACCGGCCAGAGGCCCGCCTCGTAGTGCGCGCGCCAGACGTCGAACTCATCCTGCGCGTACGCCTCCCTGCCGAGAAAACCGTTCAGGTTCACGAACGACTCCCTCGGGCCGTTGTAGTTGCCCCAGAAGCTGTACCCCTTGGTGCGCAGTTCGCCGTCGAGCTTCTCCTCGTAGTCGTACTCGGACCCGAAGTTCAGCATCTGCCACCAGTTGTCGGCGTCCGACTGCCACGTGTGGCCGAAGCCGACCTCCACTTCGCTGTATCCGACCTCCGGGAAGTAGTCGAGGTCGGTGCGAAAGCCCTCCCCGAACCACCCGTAGTTCGCGTAGAGGTCGAGTCCGCTCGTGAAGTGCCCGAGCTCGACCACGTACGCCTCGTCGGAGAACTCTCCTTCCGGCTGGTCGAAACCTGCCGCGACGGAGTCCGAATAAATCGTGCGCGTCGTCGCCGCAACGACCTCCAGGTGCGCGTTGTCGGTCAGCCAGAGGTCGGCGGAGCCGATCATCTTGCGGTTGAAGTACTCGTGTCCCTCCCTGCCGTTGTAGGCGAGGGTGACCGAGGACTGCGCGCCCACGTCCCGCTCGTAGCGGAGCACCGTCGCCGTCGATTCCGTGTCGAGCGACGTCTCGTCGGAGTCGTCGCTCCCCGGGAAGACCAGGTTCGTGACGGCGTCACGGGCGACGACCGCGCCGAACCCGTTCGCCCCCTCCTTGCCGGTGAGTTTGACGCCCCAGATCGGGTCTGCTATGGAGCGCGTGTAGTGGAAGTCGAAGATGCCCGCGCCCTCGAGGAAGAACGGACGCTTCTCCTCGTAGTAGAGCGAGTATCGGTTGTTCACGTCGAGCTGGACGGCGTCGGCCTCGACCTGAGAGAAGTCGGGGTTCACGGCGGCCGCCAACATCACGCTCGGCGTCACGCCCCAGCGCCCTGTCACGCCGACGTTGTATTCGTCCTCGGTCTCACCGAAGCCTCCGTCGGGGAAGTCCTCGCGGTACTGCGACCCGGCATCGCTCCCTCGAAGCCGATGAGCCGCTCCATCTGGCAGAAGTAGCAGTTGTTGTCGCGGTCCTTGGCGTAGAGCCCGATGTGATGGCGTACGTCGCGCGGATAGCTCCGGACGGCGTCGACGCCCCAAATCTGATCGCCGTCGGTCCGCTGGAACCTGAGGGTGCTGAACGGTATCGCCATCTCGACCGAGTAGCCCCAATCGAAGATGCGACCGGCGGAATCCCAGATGCTGTCCCACGCGTTCCCGTCTCCGTGGATTCCGTTCGCCGTGTCGCCCTGGATGCCGAACGGGTTGCAGGCGAACTCGAAGCCTCCGCGCTGATCGTTGTAGGTGTCGATGCCGATGACGACCCACTCGTCGTCCCACATCCGGTCGCGGTCGCACATGCGCGCGCGGATGAGCGACGGATCCGGGTCGAAGGCGCGGAACGCGACGTAGAAATGGGTCTCGCTGTACACCATTAGCATGTCGGTCTCGACCAGCGCCGGAACGCTCTCGCCGGGCCGCACCTCCGTGTTGACCCCCATGACCAGCGCGCGCTCCCACGCGTCCTCGTCGAGAACGCCGTCGACCAGGACCTCCGTGGTCACCAGAGGCACTCGATAGGGCGTGTTGTTCCGCCTGTCGTCCGCCCCGGCCGGCGTCGTCAGCGACGCCGCCAGCAGCGCGACGAGACAGGTCGCACCAAGCCAGCGCATAGCAGTCTTCATGCCGCCTCACAAGTTGAGTTGTGTGTGCAAGATGGCAGGCCGTGGCAGGCCGCCTGACGCTCGTGGGATTCGACACGAGGCCGGCGGGGGTGGTTTAGCGGGCAGGAACGGGGTCAGAACCTGTGTCCGACCTCGGCGAAGATGCGCTGCCCCTCTGCGTCGTCGCCCCAGTCGTATTCGTAGTGGGTCGACAGGTAGAAGCGCGCCGGGAGTTCGACCTGCGCCTCGACGCGCGTCCACTGGTTCAGGCGGGAGCCGTGCGACAGCGCGAGGTCGTAGTAGTACGCGCCGTACGTGACGTGCATGGAATGGCCCCGCCCGAAGACGCGTCCCAACGTCACAGAGGGAGTGAAACCGTTCGACAGGTCGTTCGTGTATCCCGCGACGCGCGCGCGCACCGTCACGCCGCGGGCCGGGACGTTCGCGCCTCGCAAGGCCGCCGAGTATCTGGTGGTCAGGCCGCGGTCCGACTCCTTCTCCCTGAATCCCAGACTCCCGTGGAGGGTAACGCGCTTCCCCAGCCTCGCGCTGACGGCGGCCCGATAGCCCTGTCGGAACGCGTCGTCGAAGAGCCCTTCGGCGAGCGACCTCGTCTCGTAAGTGCGGTAGTTGGTGCGGCGGTCGTAGCCGAGCGTGGTCGCGATCCCATCGGTCCAGGCGATCCTGCCGTTCAGATTGACCGCCGAGATGCTCACCCTCTCTCCGGCCGCATCGCTCCGCCACCCGCGATTGACGTCGAGAACGAGGCTCTCGTGGACGCTCCACCGTCGACCCCGCCTGTAGCCGCCGCTCTGCGAGAGCGACTCTCTGCTGATCACAGTGCCGTGGTACTCCCCCACCGCGGCCAGAGCGACGTCCACGCGGTCGGCTGCGAGCGGGTCGCCCGCGTATGAGGCGTACAGGCCGTACACCCGGGTGTCGGCGCTCGGCTCCGACGATTCCCAGTCGGGGCGACTCCCGGCGAACGCGCCCCAGCGCCAGCGCTCGGATGCGTTGTGGCGCACGAGCACTCCGTCGACGGGACCGTGGCTCCTGAGGGCGTCGGACGCCAGGCGGCCTACGCTGAAGTTCAGAGGCGCTCGCGAGTCGTTGAACGAGAAGGAGGCCTCGTACAGGCGGTTCCGCCACTCGGTCGCGGGGACGTCGTCTCCGAAGGCGCGGGCGCGCGAGTCGTAGCGCGAGCGCAGTCGCAGACTGAGGTCGTAGCCGCCACCCAGCAGGCCGTCGGCCCTCATCTTGAGACGGAGAACGGGCCTGTCGTAATCGAGCCCGTCGTCGGAGAGGTCGTCGAAGTGATACCACGAGAGCGCGACGTTCCCGCGGACCGACGGGCCGTCCGGCGGCTCGGCCGGCGCCGGGAGCGCCAGGGCCAGGAGGAGAACAAGAGCGGGCACGGATGCGAGCGGTCTCATGGCTACTTCCCGCGCGGGTGACAGGCAAGGCACGCCTGGCTGTCGTACTCGTATCCGCCGACGCCCGAGTGCTCGTCCGCCATGTCCGCCTGGTCGTGCTCGTGGCACTCCAGACAGGAGAAGTCCCCGTAGTCGGACGGGTTCACGTGGCAATCGCTGCACGAGTTCCACTCGCCCGCGTGGTCGCCCGAGTAGATGGGAAACCGGGCGTCGTGGTCCTCCGACAGCGAGGACGCTCTGCCGTCGGGGTGACACCCCAGACACGACTGGCTGTCGTACGAGTACCCGGGCACGCCTGCGTGCGTCGCGTCCATGGCGGGCTGCTGGTGTCTGTGGCAATCGAGGCAGGAGAACGTCTGGTAGTCGCCGGGGGCGGTGTGGCAGTCCGAACACCCCCCCCACTCCCCGGCGTGGTTGCCAGAGTAGATCGGAAAGTAGGCGGCGTGCTCGTAGTAGAACGCCGGGGCCCAGGCCAGCATCGAGTGGCACTTCGTGCAGTCGGAACCGAATCCCGCCTCGTCGTGCGGCGGTTCTACCGCACCCTCGAAGTCGGACACGTGGCATCCGACGCACTCGGACGTCACCCACGCATACTCGGAGACGATCTCGCGGCGGTGGCACGCGTCGCAATCGAGCCGGACGTGAGTGCCCATGAGCTGGAACGACGTACCGCTGTGAACCTCGTGGTGGTCGAAGACCGTCCACCCGGAGGGGGTGTGACACCGCTCACAGTCGGGATAGAGCTGGGCCGCATGGTAGTCCGTGTGGCAGCCGGCGCATCGCGCCGCGACTCGCGAGAAGTCGGCCACGTCGTGGCACCGGCGGCACCCGAGCGACGCATGCCGGCCCTCGAGCGCGAGATCGGTCTCGGCGTGATCGAACCCTATCTCCAGCCGGTCTTCGGCGGACACGTGACACGTCTCGCACTCGAACTGGACGCTCTCGTGGGGAAATCCCTGTGTGGCCGCGACTCCTGCCGAAAGCAGCACAGCCAACACGCAGAAGGCACACACGCGTCTGGTCACGCCCGAACTCCTTGATTGGCCTGTTCCTTGGGATGCGCCGATCACCCGGGAGATGCGGGACGCAGGTAGCTCACGCCCCACGTTCCGGGCCCGGCGTGCGCTCCGACGATGCAGCCCAGCTCGAACGGCACGACCTCCGTGAAGCCGAGGCGGCTTCCGAACACGTCGGTCACCCAGTCTACGACCTCGGGACGGCCGGCGTGCATGATGCCGAGCGGGCTCGAGGCGCTTCCGCCCAGGTCCCTGTCGGTGAAGTCCGCGAGCCACTGCATGACGCCGCGGTCGCCGACGGCCTTCCCCGCGACGGCGACGTTGCCGTCGTCGATGGTCAGTATGGGCCTCACTCGCGCCATCTTTCCCAGTATCGCCTGCGCGCGGCCTATGCGTCCTCCTCGCGCGAGGTGGTCGAGGGTACCGACGGTGAAGAGAACGCGCGCGCTCAGGCGGAGGTCGTGGGCGAGATCAACGAGTTCGGCGAGACTCGCGCCCCCTTGAGCGGCGCGCGCAAGCTCGATGACCATGAGACCGAGCGGAGCGCACGTGAATCCCGAGTCCACGACCGCAACCTCGAGCCCCGTCACTCTCCCTGCGGCGCTGCGCGCCGACTGCACCGTCCCGCTCATGTGCGAGGAGATGTGGATCGACAGGACGGCCTTCGTCTCCCAGCTCAGAGACTCGTAGACGTCCAGGAACGCCTCGGGACTCGGTTGAGTGGTCGTGGGCAAATCGCCGCCTGAGCCGAGTCGCGCGTAGAACTCCTCCCTGGACAGGTCGACGCCGTCCCGGTAGACGTCGAGGCCGAAGCATACGGAGAGCGGCACGACGACCACCCCCAGTTCCTCGGCGAGGTCGACCGGCAGGTCGGCCGTGGAGTCGGTCACGACGCGCACGTGATGCCCCGAGCGGCGGAAGGGCCTAACGAGGGAAGGCCCGCCGGCACCGCCCGCGAGCCCGTCCCGCGCCGCGTCCGCTCCCGACTCCCCCTGCCCGTCCACGAGCGACCGGACGAACTCCCTGTGCTGCTCGCGCATGTCGTCGACCTTGCGGTTACCGATGTCGCCGAGCCTCGCGGCCGCGGCCATCGCCGTATCCGGGTCGTTGGTGTGGATATGGACCCTGGCGATCCCGAGCCCGCCGACGACGATGAGCGACCCGCCCAGACCCACGAGCGCGACCTTGAGATCACCCGGGTCCACGCGAGGACCCTCGACCACGAACTCGGTGCAGAAGCGATACTTGAGGTCGCGCTCCTTGAGCTTGGGGAGCGCGGAGACCGCGGGGGCGGGGATCGAGCCCAGCGCGTCGCCCACGTCCTCGCCGTCCAGGAGCATCTGGATGCCCTCGAGGAAGTCGACGAACCCCTCTCCCCCCGCGTCGACGACTCCGGCCTCCTTGAGCACCGGCAGAAGCTCCGGGGTCCCGGCGAGGGCCGCCTCCGCCGTCGTGCGCATCGCCCGAAGGAGCACCGCGAAGTCGGTCTCGCCATCGTCGACGAGCCTGCTCACCTCCTCGGACGTCTCGCGCACGACGGTGAGAATGGTCCCCTCCGTGGGCTCGGACATCGCCTCGTAGGCGCCCCGCACCGACTCTCGCAGCGCCGCGGCGAACCCCGGCGCGTAGAGCCGGTCCGCCCCCGTGATCTCGCTCGCCATGCCGCGAAGGAACTGCGCGAAGATGATGCCCGCGTTCCCGCGGGCTCCGAGCAGCACGGCACGGGAGATGGCGGAAGCCACCTCGCCGAGCGGGCGGCCGCGGACCTCCGAGACCGCGTCGCCCGCGGCCTTCAGGGTGAGAGTGAGGTTGGTGCCGGTGTCTCCGTCGGGGACGGGAAATACGTTGATCTCGTTCAGATGCGCGCGTTTGGCCGCCACCCGCTGGCTGCCGGCCAGGATGACGCGGACGAGTCTGGGACCGTCTATGTACTTGATGGCCACGCGGGACTCCTGCGGGCGGCCGGACCTTGGCGTGGTGACGGGGCAGAACGGGAGGAGCGCGCTCCACGCGGGACTCCTCCGAGTGACTCCACCGAGCGTTGGTGACGAAAGAGAACTATATCACAGTCACGGGTGTTCGTCAACGTCCGCGCGGGCCGCGCCGGAGGGCGCCCCACGGGAAGAAGTAGAAGGCAAGCACGGGGTAGATGGCGTAACGCGAGAGTCCAGCGATGTGAAGCCCCGCGAACACGAAGATGAGGATGTGCATCCGGACGACGTTCTTGTAGGGCGCCATCATGTTCAGGTTGCTGAGCGACCCGCCCGTCCCGGGCTCGCGCGTCTCCCTCCTGCTCCCGACGTCGTCCACACGAGAGACGAGAGTCGCCATCACGAACGGCCAGTACCTGGCGAAGGCGACGGGCGCGACCGCGAAGATCCCCAGGGAACTGCTGCCCTCTTCCGCGAGCGGAAAGAAACCGTTCAGGAACACCCCGTGAACGAGGTGGAACATCCCGAAGTGAAACGTGAAGAAGGCCAGGAGGCCTACGCCGCCCGCGAGAGCGAAGAAGTGGAGACCCGCCCACTGCTCGCGGACGCCCCTCACGATCGTCGTGACGATCGTCGCGTAGCCGACCACCAGGCTCGACGTCCACAGGGCCCAGACGAGGTCGTTGGCCTCCCAACGAGCCACGGCCGCCCACACGACCGTCCCCGCGAACGCCGCAACGTCCAGAAGACCTTCCGCCCGCTTGATGGGACCGAACCTCACCGTCGTCCTCCGATGCCTCTTCTCACGGCCTGCGCTTCTTCCCCGCCCCCCGAGTAGACGTTGGTAGCAAGTCCGGTTCCGTGAAACGCACGAAGGGCCGGAGTCCCCTCGGGACCCCGGCCCTCATGTCGAGATGGGGCGGATGACGGCCGCGCTACTTCACCTCGAAGAACATGTCCTTCTTGACGCCGCAGATCGGGCAGACGTCGGGCGGCGAGCCGTAGACGGTGTTCCCGCAGATGGAGCACACGAAGATGCTCGTCGCCGGAAGGTCCTTCCCCGACTGTGCGGCCTCGAGCGCCCCCGAGTAGAGACCGTGATGGATCTCCTCGACGGCCAGCGCGTTCTTGAAGGAGACGACGGCCGCCTTGTTGCCGTCGCCCTCTGCCTCCTTCAGGAAGCCCGGGTACATCTCCTTGAACTCGTGCCCCTCGCCGGCGATGGCGTCCTTCAGATTGTCGACGGTCCCGGCTACGCCTCCGAGCACGCGGAAGTGCGCGTGAGCGTGTATCGTCTCCGCCTCTGCCGCCGCCCGGAAGAGCTTGGCCACCTGAGGCAGCCTGTCCTGCTCAGCCTTCTTCGCGTAGGCCAGGTACTTCCTGTTGGCCTGGCTCTCCCCCGCGAACGCCGCCATCAGGTTGTCCTTCGTTGCCATGAGGTCCTCTCCTGTCGTCGATCCCGGCACTCCCGGTGGAGTGCGCCTGCGTTCCGCCCCGACCGCACACGCCCGACCGCACACGACTGAGATGCAGGACCCGGCCGGCGGTCGCACGCGACGGTCTCCTAGACCTCTCCCTCGAACTCGATGCCGCGCTCGTTGCAGAACCTGCCCAGCTCCTGGTCGACAGAGCGTATGTGCTTAAAAAACCAGGTGATGAGCAGCGTATTGATCGACTCCGCCAGGCCCGTCGTCGCCCCCTCCTCCTCGAAGTCGTCGCTGAGCCGCCCCAGGGTCGCCTTGAACTCCTCGTGCGCCGCCTTGTGCTCGGGGTACGCGGGGTAGTCGTTCTCGGCCATGTGCTTCTCTTCCGTCCCGAAGTGGAAGTCCACGTACTCCGAGAGGAAGGTCAGCGTGCTCACGATCTGACTCGAGCCCTGCCGCGAGCACACGGCGTCCGAAAGCTCGCCCAGACGCCCGAGCAGCATCTTGTGCTGCTCGTCGATCAGATCGACACCCACCGATAGGCCGTCGTCCCAGAGGTCCTTCGCCATGCCTTATGGATCTCCTTTCCTCGGTCTCCACGTTCTAAGCGACTCGCTGCGTACTGTCTTCCCTTGAGCTCCGAGCGATCTCGGACCCGGTGAACCGGGCTAGAGTCCCCACGACGGCACGCGGTCGTCGGCCGCGTTGTTCGTGATGTTCGTCTGGTCTCTGCCGTCGGACCTCATGACGAAGACGTCCAGGTTCCCGTCGCGGTCGCTCCTGAAGGCGATGAAGTCGCCGTCCGGCGACCAGTAAGGGTCCTCGTCGCCGTCGGTGTTCGACGTGAGCTTCGTCACGTTCGTTCCGTCCGTGTTGGCCTTGTACACCTCGAGGTCGCCGTCGCGGTCGGAAGCGAACGCGATCCTGTTCCCGCTCGGCGACCAGACGCCGTCCGTGTCCGTGTCGTCGTTGTCCGTGAGCTTCGTGAGCAGTCTGCTTCTCACGTCGACCACGTAGATCTCGTAGTCGCCGTCCCTGTCCGATTCGAAGATGATCCTGGTGTCGTCGTGGGACCAGTCCGAGTCCTGGTCTGCGCCGGCGTCGTCCGTGATCCGGGCGACGTTTGAGCCGTCGGCGTCCATCGTGTAGATCTCCCAGTTGCCGTCGCGCTCGCTCGTGAACGTTATCTCGGACGCGTCACTGTTCCACCTGGGAAAGAGGTCGTCCACGGCGTTGTCCGTGAGCTGGAGGCGGTTGCCGCCGTCGGCGTCCATCGTCCAGATCTCGTCGTCGTTGCCGTCCCAGCTGTAGTACACGATGACCGTTCCGTCACCCGCGATGTCCGGCGCCTGGTCGTGCGCCGCATCGACTGTGACCTGAGTCAGACCCCCCCCGTCGGGGTCCATGGTGAAGACCTCGAAGTCCCCGTCGCGGCTGGACGTGAAGGCTATCGTGCCGCTCGGGTCGGGATCGGTCCCCGGTCCCCCGGGGTTGCTGCCGGTCGAGCACCCGGACAGGACGAGGATGGTGACGAACGCTGAGACCAGGACCACCTTGCGCATCGCTCTCCCCTCCTTGCTGTTTGCTGCGGACCGCCTAGTGTACAGCAAGAAGGAACCGGGGCCAACGCAGAGGCGGTCCCCCGCGGCGGTCAGGAGCGGCGTGGCCGGGACGGTGCCCGTGCCGACCGCCAAACAGCGCATCGCACAGCATACCACTGCAGTCAAGAGCGCCCGCGTGTGGTATAATGGTATCATCTCTCAGAACGCCCCCGCGGCGTCCGAGCTTGGGACGGACGCCTTGTCTCCACGTCGAACCGGAGGAGAACGTGTCCCACAAGCCCCGTATGGCCCTTCTGGCGGGCCTCTTCGCGGCCACTCTCTTGACGCTCCCCTGCCTCGCGGACGACGTCGGCGCCGCCGGGACGTCGCGCGCCGTGGGCGACACCCTCACGGTCCTCATGCGTCCCATTCTCTCGGTGCCCACGATCACGGTGCCGGGCGGGAGCTTCACGATCGAGGCCAGGGCCTCGTCCGGGACGACCGGATGGACCGCCGCGCTCGAGCGGAACAGCGCGAGCCACGCGCTCACCGTGGACGGAGCCGCCTACAGCGGGAGTTTCGAAAGGTGGTTCATCGATGTCACGGTGCCCTTGGCGGTGCCGGAAGAGATGTACGCCCTGACCGTGTCGGCCTCGGGAGGGGTCGCCGACACCGAGGCTCACGCAGTCATGGTCAGGCAGTCGATAGACGACAGCTTCTACTTCGTACAGGTCACCGACACGCACCTGCCCACCCACCTGTACTACTACCAGGATGGAGCCGACACCGACACGTCGGAGATGTCCGACCTCCACGCCGTGATCGACGACATCAACATAATGAACCCCGCGTTCGTGCTTCTGACCGGCGACGTCATCAACGAGGGCGAGCTGGAGGACTTCCTGGACAAGAGGTACTTCACGAGGACGAAGCGAATACTCCAGAAGCTCGACGTCCCCGTCTTCCTGTCCGCCGGGAACCACGACATCGGCGGATGGGACGACACGCCCCCCGCCGACGGGACGGCGCGCCGCACCTGGTGGAGGTTCTTCGGGTGGAGCTACCTCTACGACCCGCCCTCCGGGGACAACATCTACACGCAGAACTACTCGTTCGACTACGGCGGCGCCCACTTCGTCTCGCTCGAGGCCTACAACAACTACGACAGATGGCGCCGCCCGATCTACGGGACCGATAGCTTCACGACCAAACAGCTCTCCTGGATGGTGAGCGATCTGTCCGCGGCACCACCCAGTGCGCCGGTCGTGGCCTTCTATCACATGGACTTCGACGACGAGATCAACCTCGGAAGCCTCGGCATCGACTGCGCTCTGTGGGGACACATCCACTCATCGTCCGGCTCGACCGGATCCCCTCCGTTCAACCTGTCGCTCGACAACGCGTGCGACGGCGGGCGCGCGATGCGTGTCGTTCGGATCGTGAACGGTTCCACGGTCGACCCGTCGGAACCGATCGAAGCGGGTTCGACGGGCTACAACCTCAGGCGCGCGTTCGAGTACGCCAACGACGGTACGCGCGAGACGAACGCGGCGTCGATCATCAACAACCAGCCGGAGGACTTCGAGCACGCCATCATGAAGTTCAGGATGGCGGCAGACTCCGCACCGTACGAAGTCGACGTGGGAGAGCTGTTCCAGACGGTGACCGAGGGGAGCGTGGCCACCTGCTACGTGAAGGTGAACGCGCAGTCCTCGTCCGTGACCGTCGTGAACATCAGTCCGCAGCAGGGCTCCGGCGTGGAGGAAGACGCCGTCGGACGGATGACCCTCCTGGGCCCGAGCTACCCGAACCCCGCGCTCGAAGGCGCGAGCATCGCCTTCTCGCTAGGATCGCAGGGAGCCGTGACGGTCGAGGTATACGACGTGGCGGGCCGTCGAGTGCGGACGGTCGAGGACGCGGTGCGTCCGAGCGGCCCCCACGCGGTCACGTGGGACCTCCGGGACGAATCCGGAGAAACCGTCTCCGCCGGCGTCTACCTGTGGCGGATCTCCGGACTGGGGACCGTTCTCTCAAGCAAGCTCGTGGTGCTCTAGACCCGCCCGGCCGCGCGGGAGGCCTGAGAGTCCCCCGCGCGGCCCACCCCTTCCATCGTTGCCTGTTGTCCCGAGCCCCCATCGGACCTAGACTTGTGTCGTCCCGCCAGGGGCCCGACGCGGACGGTCGGCGACCGCCGCATCGCGCCTCGCGGGAGAGATTGGTCAAGCGTATCCGACAGAGGGACGCCGCGCCGGCGGCCACGACGGGCACAGAGGCGGACATGGTTCGCAGGGCGACGCTCGCGGACATAGACCAGCTGCTCGACCTCGAGGACGCATCGTTCCGGGGCGACAGGATCGCTCGCCGGAACTTCCGTCACCTTCTGACAAAGGCCCACGCGGTGACCTTCGTCGACGCCAGCGGCGCGGCCGTCGCCGGGTACATCTCCGTCCTCTTCAACAGGTCGTCGACCGTCGCCCGCGTGTACTCGGTGGCGGTCGCTCCCGAAGCCCGCGGAACGGGCGTGGGGAGGCGACTGGTCGGCGCCGCTGAGGAGGCCGCCGCGGCCGCCGGCTGCAGAAAGGTGCGCCTGGAGATCCGCGAGGACAACGCAGCGTCGATCTCTCTCTTCACGAAACTCGGATACAGCCGGTTCACTACCGTCGAAGACTACTACGAGGATCACGCGCCCGCGCTCCGGTTCGAGAAGCGCCTGTCGCCGGCCTGAAGCCCTGAGCCTTCGAGCCTGATACTGAACCCGCCGCGCGGCCCGACGGCAGGCGCGGCCACACCCGAAGGGGTCCCAACCAATGCCAGACAGAGTGGTCCTGGTCGACAAGCTCTCGGACTGGAAACCCGGCTACCCGGACGTTCGTGTCGTCGCCGCGCGCGACTACATCGACTCCCCCGGGTTCGCAGTCGGCAAGGGCTTGAGCGTCATCAACCTGTGCCGCAGCTACCGGTATCTCAGTCTGGGCTACTACTGCTCGCTCCTCGCCGAGGCGCGCGGCCAGAGGATCATCCCGACGGTCAGGACGATGAACGACCTGAGCAGGAAGTCGATCTACAGCCTCGACCTCGCGGACCTGGACGCGGTCGTCTCGAAGCGGCTTGCGGGCCTGAACACGCCCGCGCTCTCGGGGCTCGAGATCGAGTTCTTCTTCGGGTGGCACCCGGACCCGGCGCTCGGCGAGCTCGCGAGGCAGCTCTTCGACGTGTTCAGGGTTCCGCTCATGCAGGCCGAGTTCAAGCTGCAGGGGAAGTGGCGGCTCACGGCGATCCGGCCCCTCTATCTCCAGGCGCTCGACGGCGAGAGAGAAACGCTGTTCCTGTCCGGGCTCGACCAGTACCTGAACAGGCGCTGGCGGGAGCCCAAGGCCCGCAGGCAGTACCGCTACGACGTGGCGATGCTCCACGATCCCAACGAGAAGCTGCCTCCTTCGGACGGCCCTGCCCTCAAGGAGTTCGTGAAGGCGGGGAACCGGCTGGGTGTCAACGTCGATCTCATCGAGAAGAAGGACTACGGCCGCGTCCCGGAGTACGACGCCCTCTTCATCAGGGAGACCACGGGGATCAATCACCACACCTACAGGTTCGCCAAGCGGGCGGAGACGGAGGGCATCCCCGTCATAGACGACCCCGAATCGATCCTGAAGTGCACGAACAAGATCTACCTTGCGGAGCTCCTGAGGACCCACGACGTCCCTACGCCCAGGTCGGCGATAGTGAGGAAGGACGCCCTCGGGGAACTCGAGGACGCGATCCCCTTCCCCGTCGTTCTCAAGATCCCGGACGGGTCGTTCTCCAGAGGCGTGTTCAAGATAGAGAGCCACGAGGAGCTCGAGCGGATGGCGGGGGACCTCTTCAAGTCCTCCGACCTCATACTCGCCCAGGAGTTCGTCTACACCGCGTTCGACTGGCGCATCGGAGTGCTCAACAGGAAACCCATCTTCGCCTGCCAGTACTTCATGTCCGACAGACACTGGCAGATCATCAAGCACGGGACGGCGGGCCGCTATCAGGAGGGCGACTGGAAGACCGTTCCGGTGGACGAGGCGCCTTCACCGGTCATAGAGGCCGCGCTCAAGGCGGCGAACCTCATCGGGGACGGTCTCTATGGGGTGGACGTGAAGCAACACGAAGGAAGGGTCATGGTCATGGAGGTGAACGAGAACCCCAACATCGAGGCGGAGGTCGAGGACGGAGTGCTGGGGGCTCGGTTGTACGAGATGATCATCGAGGACATCGTGCGGCGCATCGAGGCCCGTCGGGGCCGGTGACATCGGGGGACCGCCCGTTCGGGACTCCCCCTACTTCTTCTTGAGGACCGCTCTCCACCCCGTCGGCGGCTGCATCGTCGGACGGCGCTCGCTGCGAACAAAGCCCACGGACTCCGTCACGTAGAACGCGTCAGGGACGACGCTCCCGACGATCGGCAGTATCTCCTTCAGGGCCTTGCGCCTGCAGACTACGCACACTTCCACGACCGGACCGGACCTGCCCGTGCCTTCGAAGCACGTGACGGAGTGACCTGCCTCGCGCAGCTCCTGCGCCAGACCCTCACCCTTCTCCCTCGTGAACACCCGCAGGACTGTGTGGCCGAAGGCGAGTCTACGCTCGATCAGGATGCCGACGACGTTCCCGGTCGAGAAACCGAGAGCGTAGAAGACACCCAGTATCGGACGCTCGGCGACGCGCGAGACGATGGTCGCTATGACGGCGAGCCACAGACTCACCTCGACGAAGCCTAGGAGGAAGGCGGTGCGCGTTCGTCCCTGAACCGTGCTGATGGTCCGGATGGTACCGAGACTGACGTCGACGATGCGGAACAGGAAGACCACGACGCCGGTCAGGAGCGTGTAGAGATCGAGTCCGAGATCCAAGCAGAACCCCCGTCTGTGGTGCCAGAGCGACCGAGGGATGATACCCGAGCTTCGCCTTCCGGGCAACGCTCCCTTGGACAGATGAGTCGATGTCCGGTCCCCGTCAAAGGGACACCAAGCCCACGGGGCAGCGCCTTCGGCCTTTGCCGTTGACGCGACACCGCTCGACCGTCATATTGGAAGTACCCTTCGGACCTTCTGCAGTTCAGGACACCTGTTCCGATCCGACCTTCCCTCCGGTCTCTTTGGGATGTCTGACCGGCCGGCGCGAACCGAGGAGTTCTCGTGAACGCCCTGCTTTTGTACCCGGAGATCCCGGAGACGTTCTGGAGCTTCAAGCACGCCTTGAGGATGATCCGCAAGCGCGCGAGCTCTCCCCCGCTCGGGCTTCTGACCGTCGCGGGCATGCTCCCCGCCGACTGGAACCTGCGCCTCATAGACCTCAACATCGACGAGCTCACGGACGGAGACCTGGAGTGGGCGAACGTCGCGCTCTTGAGCGCGATGGTGATCCAGAGGGACTCCGCCCGCGCGGCGATACGACGGTGCAGGGACCGCGGCGTCAGGGTCATCGCGGGAGGGCCGCTCTTCTCCTCGGAGCACGCGGAGTTCGAGGAGGTCGACCACTTCGTCCTCGGCGAGGCCGAACCTTCGCTGCCTGCGCTCCTCCGTGACCTGCGGAGCGGCACGGCGAGGCGAGTCTACTCCGAGCCGGGCCAGGCGGACCTCACGGACACCCCAGTACCCAGGTGGGACCTGGTGGACTCGCGCAGCTACTCGTCCCGGAACATCCAGTACTCGCGCGGCTGCCCCCACGACTGCGACTTCTGCAGCGTCACGGAGCTCTTCGGCCACCGATGCCGAACCAAGAGCGCCGCGCAGATCATAGTGGAGCTGGACAGTCTCTACGACGAAGGCTGGCGCGGCACCGTGGGCTTCGTGGACGACAACCTCATCGGCAACAAGAGGAAGCTCAAGACCGAGCTCCTGCCGACGCTCATCGCGTGGAGAAGAGGCAAGTGGGGAATGCCGTTCAGCACGCAGGTGACCATCAGCCTGGCGGATGACGACGAGCTGATGTCGCTCATGGTGCGGGCCGGATTCGACACGGTGTTCGTCGGCATCGAGAGCCTGAACGACGAGAGCCTCGCCGAGTGCAACAAGAGGCAGAACGAGAACCGGGACATGCTGGAGGACGTCCGGAGGATCCAGAGAGCCGGGCTCATCGTGCAGGGCGGGTTCATCGTCGGGTTCGACCACGACACGCCGGCCGTCTTCGACCGCCTCGCCACGTTCATTCAAGAGAGCGGGATCGCGACCGCCATGGTGGGTATGCTGCAGGCCCCGGCCGGAACGAGACTCTACAGGAGACTCAAGAACGAGGGACGCATAAGCGACCAGATGTCCGGGGACAACGTCGACGGGACGACCAACATCATGCCTAGCATGGGTATCGGGCCGCTCCGGAAGGGATACAGCGAGACGCTGGCCAGCATCTATTCCCCGGGCAACTACTACGCGCGCATGAGGACGTTCCTGCGCGAGTACAGGCCGCACCCCGTCAGGGCGCGCCTGTGCGGCTGGCATGTCCTCGCATTCTTCCGGTCGATCTACTTCCTGAGCATCGTCGGTGAAGAGCGGTTCCGCTATCCGGGGCTCCTGCTCTGGACGATCTTCAGGAACCCGAGGGCCTTCCCCACGGCGATCGTCATGGCGGTGTCCGGGTATCACTTCAGAAAGTGCTTCGCGTCGACCGCGCCCTAGGCCGTCGTCTCCCTCCGCGCCGCGGCCTGCCCGGGCCATCGCCCGGTGCCGCGGCCTAGGTCGCCCCTTCCTCTCGCTCAGGCTCCGCCTTCCCGATCTCGCCCGCCTTCTCGAGCGCTATGCGCGTGAGAATGGGCCCCACGATCTCGAACACGATGCTCGTGGCGGTCACAACCGTCAGGACGGCTGCGCCTATCGCCAGAGGGTCGAAAGCGATGGCATTCACGGCCGGATGAGCTGCCGCGTATCGCTCCACCGCGGACGCGACCTTCGGAATGCGGGCCATCTCCGAAAACTCGCTCTTCGCGATCAGGGAGAGGCCGATCGCGACGCCGGCCTGGGAGAGGATGCCGAGGCCGATCCACTTCCGGATCCTCTCCTCGACACGCCCCACGGAGGCGCCCAACCTCGAGCCCCCCACCAGACCCACAGACCTCGCCAGTATGTAGACGACCCCGATGGCCCCGAGCCTGGGGAGCTCGCTCACGTTCAGATGCGCCCCCGCGAGGCAGAAGAAGAGGATGAAGAGAAGCGGCATCACGTCGCGGAGCGGATCGGTGGCGCGCCGCACGAACGGCTCCCGACGGGTGTTGGCGAGAACGAATCCTGCGGCCATGTTCGTGAGTATGAGCGAGAGGTGGAAGTACAGGGACAGGCCGGCGGCCACGAGTATCACTCCGAACGCCATGATGAGCATGTCCCGGCGCTCGCGCAGCGGGCGCACGAGCTGACAGAACACGAAACCGAGGACGGCGCCAGCGGCCAGGCTGCTCGCTATCTCGATCGCGGGACCGCGCATGGCCGCGAGCACGCTGCCGGCTCCCCCGGAAGATCCGAGCAGTTCTCCGAGCATGACGTTCTTGGCCAGCGCTGCGGCGAACCCGAAAATGAGTATGGCCAGGCCGTCGTCGAATCCCACCACCGCGTAGAGAGCCTTCGTCAGATTGCCGCTGGTGCGGTACTCGTGGATGACCGCGACCGTCCCCGCCGGGGCGCTGGCGGGCGCGACCGCACCGAAGAGCAGGGCCAGCGGCCAGCTTCTCGTCAGGAGGTACACGGCCGCGGTCACGAGGAGGAACGCGCCGAAGGACTCCGCGAGGATGACGGCGACGATGCCCTTGCCAAGGCGGCGGAGGGAGGAGATGTTCAACTCCGCTCCGATGCTGAAGGCGACGAAGCCGAGCGCCATCTCGGTGAGGAACGAGAGCGCTTCGAGATTGTCTTCGAAGAAGAACCCCGCTGCGGACGGCCCGAGGAGGACTCCCAGCAACATGAAGCCTATCAGCGAGGGCAGGCGGACGCGCCTGGCGCCCTTGCCGAAGTAGTAGCCTGCTATCGCCACCAGACCGAGCAGAAGAAACGGCTCCGCCCTGAAGATCTCCCTCATCGATTCTCTCCGGTCCGGCTAGGCCGTCAACGATCCCGCCGTGAAGAACGTCTCCTGGACCGTCACGAGAACGTGCTTCGCTTCCGCCAGAGGACCGACCACGGCTTCGACGCGCCGGATCATCTCGTTCGTCATCTTCTTGCTCACGACCGATACGATCACACGGCAGAACGACTCCGGCGTGTCCCGCCACAGCCCGGCGAAGAGGGGAACCTTCCAGAGGTACGAGGTCGCCTTGGCCGCGTCGAGCACGGCCGTGAAGCGGGGTTCCGTGCCTCCGAAGACCTGGAGTATGTCGTGGAACACGTCCTCGTCCTGCACGAAGACGTAGAAGAGGCTGCGAGCCTCCGTCTCCTCGACGCGCGGCTCGTCGGTCAGATGCCGCACCAGACTCTCATAGAGAGCCTCGTCGCTGCCCGCGCGGACCAACTCCTCGACCGCTTCCGCGTTCGACAGCACACGCGAGAGCGCCGAGAGGACCTGTATGTGCTCGGTCGACTCCGACGCCGGACCGACTATGAACGCGGCCAGCCTGACCGGACCGCCGTCGAGCGAATCGAACTCGACGCCGTTCGGAATGCTCACGGCGCCCACGACGAACCGCTCCACGGACGCGAGTCGGCAGTGCGGAATGGCTATGCCCTTCCCGAATCCGGTCGACCCCACCGCCTCACGCTCTTCGAGCCCGCGCCGGATGTCCTCCTCCGTGGCGCCGCTCAGCAGTTCGCTGCGTCTTGCGAGCGCCGCGATCTCGCGGAGCACGGAGGACTTGTCGCCTGGCGTGCGTGCCGCGGCAACACACTCCCGCCGGACCGTCTCAAGGATCTCCATTGTTCTCTCCAGTGAATGAGCGCTCATCGAATCCCCGAATAGCCTAGCTCCGGCCGTCCGGCCAGTCAATCGGAGTCTCAAGGCGCCGCCCCCCTTACGGCGACCACTCAGGGGATCACACTCCGGGGCCGCACTCCGGGGACCACATGTGCAGAGGGCCCGGGACTCACGTCCCGGGCCCTCGTCTCTGTCTGTCCTTGCGTCTGCCCCTGCTCGAGCGGTGCATCGAGCCCGAGAAGCCCCCTCTATTTCAGGAGCGTCATCTTCCTGAAGGCCTCGGCTCCGTCGGCCGCGAGGCGGGCGAAGTAGATGCCCGAGGCCATGTTCTGACCCTCGGCGTCCTTGCCGTCCCATACGACGGTGTGACGCTCAGGACTCAGAGGACCCTCGTAGAGCGTCGCGACGAGCTTGCCGGCAACGCTGTAGACCTCGAGCTTCGCGTCCGCGGCCCCACCCGGTACCGTGAACGATATCGCGGTCTTCGGGTTGAACGGGTTCGGCGCGTTCTGCTCGAGCGCCAGCCTGCGAGCTACCACACTGTCGGACTCCTCGACCCCGGTCGCGAGCTCAAACCAGCTCAGGATGCGGTCGATGAGCGACTTCTGGTTCGAGGGATCTGCGATCGTGGTCTTCACGTTCTCGAACGGGAAAGCGATGAAGACGAGCTTGTGCCCGTTCTCCTCGACCTTCATCCCGCGGGTGGTGCTCAGCGACGCGAAGATCTCGTCGCCGCCCGTAAGGACGAAGCTGTCGTTCCCCGCCGTCGGCAGCGGGCCGCCCGCCTGTCCGAGCGACATCCCGTCAGAGACCGGGTCGCCTGCGACTCCCACCATCGCGAATCCGCCCACGTCCGAACTCCACGTGTCGACGTGCAGGTAGTCGGAGATGAACGACGAGGCAATGAGATGCGACGACAGGAAGTCGTTGCTCGCCAGGAACAGGTTACCGCCCTGGTCGAGGTAGGCCTTCATGTTGCTCTCGTCGCTGTTCGTGAACTGCGAGCAGTCGGAGCCCGCGGTGGTCCACAGGACGGCCCAGTAGGAGTTCAGCTGACCCAGACTGGGTCTCCCGAGAGCGTCGGCGTCGAACGACTGCGCCATCAGGCTGTTGTCCGAGAGAGCCGTCTCGATGTGAGTCTCCAGACTCGCACCACCGTCGTCGTCGATGACGAGGAGGGACGGCTGATCTACGAACGTCGCGAACGCAGCGTCCGCCGTCGGATTCCCGGTTCCGCCGCTCGTCGCGTGGAGAGACGTGACGCCGAGTCCCGGTGTCGTCCCGATGGTATCGACGAGGCGAACCTCAAGATCGACCTCCTCGTCCGGCAGCAGCACGAAGACCGACGGCCCCGTGGTCCAGCTTCCGCCGGCCTCGCGGTAGTCCGCGACCCAGTCGGTCGAGGTCACTCCCGCGGGCGTGACGTCCTGGGTCATCGTGACGGTGATCGTGTCGGGGACGGCTCCGTCATTCGAGAGCGTCGCGGTGTGAACGGTCGTCTCGCCGTAACCCGCCTCGAGAGCGAAGTCCGGAGAGGCAAGCCCCGGGTTGTAGGCGAACGGCATGATCTGCGCGTTCAGGACCTCGAGAGGCGACGGGTCCTCGATCCAGACGAGCACGTCGAGCTCGCCCTGAACGGCCCACGTCACATTGAAGTTCCGCGTGACGACCATCGAGTCGCCCGCGACGGACAGCGTCACCGTGGCCGGAGAGGCCACCTCGCGAGCCGTCCACGGGTACTCGAGACTCGTCTCCTCTATGACCGCGAATCGAGCCGTCAGGGACTCGCGCGCGACCGTGTCGACGGCCTTGAACGTCGCCGTTACCCAGCCGCCATCCTCGTTGATGACGCCCTTGGACTCGATCGTGACCGGCGTCGGTACGGCGAGCCTCGCGTTCGTGTAGTTCAGGTAGGCGGAAGCACTCGTGCCGACCTGCTCGTACACGCCGTCGAACTCGACGGTGGGAACAAACGCGATGCCGTAGAGGTCGGAGCGGGTCTGCCCGTAGGGAATGTCGTACTCGTCGGCGAGATGCCAGTAGATGATAGCGAGCTGGTCCTCACCTATGTCCGTCTGCAGACTCTGGAGCGCCGCACGGGCGCTCGGGCAGGAGCTTCACCACGTGCCGCCGAACATCTCGGCCAGAACGACTCTCTGGGCCGCGCCGGCCGCAGCCGCCGTCAGCAGAAGTGCCGCGATACAGACTCCCAGGACCACCGACCGCTTGGTCATTACGTGCTCCTCCGGCGGATGACCGCCTCTTGCCCATCGGAGCACGCCGCCGCTCCCCTGGGGAGGCGTCGCTCCTGACCTCGCTGCCGCGCGTCCCGGGGGCCATCCGCGGGCGGCGAACATGTAATCTCGTCCAGTGTCGCGGGCACCCCGAGCGTTAAGCCCGAGGTGCTCACATTATCGGATTATAGCATGAAATGACCGTTTTGGCAAGAGTGCCCTTGGGAAAGTAGTGTACCGGTTCTTGTGTAGAAAGGGGTTGAGGGCGTGTGTGGGGTGTCATAGAAAGCGGGCATATCCGAGTACCTACCACCGCCAGTGGAAAGGGGGATATGCCCGTGAGAGACCGAGGCCTCTCGAAGCCGATG
>JBDRIO010000022.1:0-25155 GCA_043815815.1 Candidatus Eiseniibacteriota bacterium
TGGATGTACGAGGACATGGGCATGCTCGCCGTCTGCATCGAGGTCGACGGCAGCGACTTCTGGATGCTCGAGAGCGAGATCCCGGGCCTCCGCGAAGAGAACCTGTGGTCGCAGATCTACGTGACCCGCATGGTCGGTCCATATCTAGCCGTCGAGGACCTCACGTTCGCAGGCGGCGACGGAGACCAGGAGCCGGAGGAGGGCGAGACGCTCGACCTCACGCTCACCGTCAAGAACGAGGGGATCTACGACGCCGTGAGCAACACGAGCGCTACGCTCCTGACGAGCGACCCCTACATACAGCTCATCGACGCCCAGAGCTCGTTCGGCAATCTCGCCGCGCGGGCGAGCGCCGACAACTCCGCCGACCCGCTCTCGTTCTCGATAGCCTCGTCGGTCCCCCCGGCTCACACGCTGACGCTCACGATGGTCCTCGAGGGCGACGGGTTCTACGCCGAGGAGGAGTTCTCCTGGCTCGTCGGTGAGCCATCGGTGCTCTTCTCCGATGACATGGAGGGCGGGGCCGGCAACTGGGTGGAGAGCGACGGCAAGTGGGGACTCTCGTCCCTCAACTTCCACTCTCCCGACAACGCGTATACCGACAGCCCGATAGGGAACTACGGGAACTACTGGAACACCTGGATAGAGCTGGCGAGCCCCGTCGACCTCTCGCACGCCAACCAGGCCGTCCTCTCGTTCTGGCACCGCGTGATGACCGAGGAGGACTACGACTACTGCTACGTCGAGGCCTCTCCCGACGGCGGGACGAACTGGTATCAGCTCGGCACGCGCTATCACGGGAACGTCAGCTGGGGTCTTGAGGAGCTGACCATCCCCGGCGAGTACTGCACGTCCGACTCCAAGGTCCGCTTCCGCCTGACGACCGACACGTACGTCGTCGACGACGGGTGGTTCGTGGACGACGTACAGATCCTGGGCCCCGCGCCCGGCAACACGCCGCCGTCCGCGCCCTCGCTCTCGAGCCCGCCACCGGGGGGCACGGTGCAGACGTCGACGCCCTACCTCGACGTCGTGAACGCGACCGACCCCGACGGCGGTGACGTGCTGACGTACGCGTTCATCGTGTACTCCGACGCCCTGAGAACGAGCGTGGTCGCGTCGACCTCGGGAGTCGCGGAGGGCGGTGGAACGACATCGTGGACCGTGGGCACGCCGCTCTCGGAGGGCGACTACTGGTGGACGGCGTACGCCGACGACGGCACGGCGCGCGGCCCGCTCATGGAGACCGGGTCGTTCTCGGTCGACTCGAGCGGCGTCGAGGACGGTCTCGTTCGTCTGGCGCTCCATCCGGCGCGTCCGAACCCCTTCCGGGGCGAGACCGAGCTTTCGTTCACGCTTCCATCCTCCCAGCACGCAGAGCTCGCCGTCTACAGCGTGGACGGGCGCCTCGTGCGCAGGCTCGCGTCGGGGACGGCTGGCGCGGGAGCCAACAGCGCAGTGTGGGACGGCCGGGACGAGTCCGGCCGGAGGGTCGGGAGCGGCCTCTACTTCGTGAGGCTCGAGGCAGACTCGGGGCTGCGTCACGGCAAGCTCATCCTTCTGCGCTGACAGGGGGTGGCCGGCCGGGACCGCTTCCTTGCGGTTCAGCGCCGGTGCGCAAGCAGGCTCCGCGAGGGGCCGTCAGAGACGATTTTCGGGGCCGGCCCTCTACTGGGCCGGCCCCTTCGTTGGTGGCCGCGGGGCGGCATGTCCCTCTGTTGGTACGCGGTTTGCATATAGCTGCCGTGGAGAGGAACGCCGCGGCACGGCCGCGGCGGAGTACCGGGCACGTTTCCTAACAGCCGACGCAGTACGGCAAGAATCCGTGCCCGGTCAAAGAGCCTACGTCCGTCTCGCAGGTGCGGCGGGAGGCTCAATCCAGGCTGCTTGAGGGAGGTGTGACACCGTGACGCGCAAATGGGCTTGTGCCGCGCTCGCCGCACTGACGGGTCTGGCCCTCGCGTCGTGTTCCGCCACGACGGGACCTTTGGGGCCCGACATCGACGGGCCCCCGATCGCGACCCGCACGATCACAGGAACCGTGGAGTTCCCCGAGGGAGTGACGTTCGCGCCCTCGGACCTCACGGTCGTCTCGTTCGCCGGAAGGGGCGAGGTCTCGGAGGACGGGGCGTTCACCCTGGTCGTCCCGGACAGCGACCTCCCGCAGGTCATCCTGGCGATGGCCGAGGGTCCTTCTCCCGTGCTTCTGGGCTACGTCACCGAGTCGGAGAACGACGTCCTCGTCGACGCCTCGTCGACGGCCCTCTCGCTCGTCCTGCTCAATCCGTTCACGACGATGTTCTCAGCGAGTGACAGGGCGACCATCGTGACGATGGTGGAGTCGAAGGACTGGTGGCCTGAACTCGTCGAGTGGACCGAGTCGGTCGTCGGGCGGTCGGGTGCTGGCAGGCTCGATGAGAGGCTCGAGCCTGCGCTCCTGCAGCTCGCCGCGGAACTCGCTATCGACGTTCTGAACGACTGGCCGGGAGGCGGTCTGGCCGCGACCGGACCGTGGTTCGAGGACGCTTCCGGCGGGCGGATCGTGGCCGTGAACCCTGAGCCGTCCTACTGCGCGGCAGTGTTCAGGGGAGCGGGGGGTGAGTCGAAGACGCGCCTGCTCGACTCCGACAGGAGCGGCGTCAGGGTGCGCCCCGCGTGGCCTCCGTTCGTGGACGCGAACAGCAAGACCAGGACGGACGTGAACCTGGGTGACGGCATCTTCAGCGTCACCTTCACCCGCGGCGACTTCAACTCGCTCGACCCGGCCACGGCCGACGGACTGGCCAGTCTCTGGAACGCGGGCCGAGCCGTGACCGAGCTTCTGGCGCTCGCCACCGGGGTGACCCGGAGCCCCGATCTCTCGACTCTCGACCTCTCAGGGTCTGACTGCTCGGAGCTGGCGTCGAGGGTCAGGGCGTCGGACACGATAGGATTCGTTCGAGCGCTTCTCGACCTCATGGCAGAAGAGTCTGACGTCGTGTCCGAGTGGTACTGGCAGGAGCCTGACGCGGACGCGGCCCAGTACGTAGAGACGGTCTGCTCGCTGCTATCCGGGATAGCGTTCTCCACGCGCGTCCTCTCGCCGGGAGAATCCCGCATTCCGTTCTTCACCCATCTCGCACAGGGCCCACCGCTTCCTTCGCAGATGATAGCTCAGGAGGACGGCGTGCTGACGGAGTCCGGTTCGGATTCTCCGCCCAGGGCCGCGTTCACGGTCTCACCCCAGGGTGCTCAGCCCGGCGCGCTCCTGGTCTTCGACGCATCTCCCACGACCGACCCTGAAAGCGCGGCTTCGACCATCGAGGTCCGGTGGGACTGGGGGAACGACGGCGTCTGGGATACGGCGTGGAGCACTGTGAAGGTCGTCGGGCACGGGTTCGCAGATGTCGGTCCGCACGAGGTGGCCATGCAGGCCAGGGACCGCGGCGGACTGGCCGACGTCGCCGTCCACACGGTGAACATCGGCGGCAGCGATGAGAACGCCACGCACGTCATCGTGTTCCGTGACGCCGTGCCGTGGGCGAATCAGCTTCCGCCCGTTCTGGACCAGATGCTCGAGGCCATGGGGTTCGACCCCGGTCCGGGCGCCGGCGAGTACGAGGTGGCCGGAACGGCCGAGATGGACACGCTCGCGCTCACGCCCGGCGTCGACCTTGTCATCATTCAGAGCGACCAGCCGCAGGGGTTCTACGACTCGTACGCGGCGAACCAGGTGAGGTTCCTCCAGTTCGTGTCACAGGGCGGCACGATGCTCTGGGAGGCGTGCGATGGGGGATGGAACGGCGGCTCGATAGAGGAGGCGGGCATCGTGCTTCCGGGAGCGGTCGAACTCACGCCGTACGAGACCTGGTACAACTACGTGAGGATGCCGGGCGCTCCGATCGTGTCCGGACTGCCGTCCTTCCTGTACGGGCAGTACGCGAGTCACGCGGGACTGACCGGTCTGCCGGACGGCGCCGTGACCTACATCACGGACGACGACGACGGCGCCACGCTGGTCGAGTTCAGCTACGGGATCGGCTGGGTCATCATGACCACACAGCCACTTGAGTGGAGCTTCTATCACAACTGGACGAGCGGCGCGGTCATGCCGCACGTCGTGAGCTACGTACTGGGCGTCCCGCTGGTCCACGACTTCGGCGACATCGTGAAGCCGGGTGCCAGGGGGAGGCCCCGAATGGACGATGGGGCGGGAGAACTGACCAGCGGGATGCACTAGCCTGGACGGCGATTCCTCTCCTTTGGCGCGCCGCGTGGCGTCCCCTGTGTCGGCCCGCCCCGACATCATCGCGCGACCTCGCTCCATCGTATGCGCCCCCGGCGAAGGCTCGTTGCCCTCGTCGGGGGCGAGCTGCGCTCCCCAGGCGTCCGCGCCCCGCTCCGCCGGAACCTCGAGCGCTCGCTTCTCGCTACAGCGGGCTCAGGCGCCTGCGCAGGCCCAAGCGGGCTCAGAGCGCCCGCACGGCGCCGGGTGAACGAGCGTCAGACACAGACCTCGTGGACCTTGACACCGCCTGAGATTCGGGCGTGAAGTCCCGTCGGCAGGGCCTCTCTCCAAAACCACTTGCGCGAACGCCTCCGCTTGGCTAATATCGAATCGGCCGTCAGTCAGTAGAGTGGTGTCCGGCGCCCCACTTACGGACGCCAACCGCAACACGGCGTCCGCGGAGGTTCGAGGCGGGCGCGGAAGGAGAGTACGCGCATGGCAAGGAAGCGTGTCGGGAACAAGAGGGAGAAGATCATCTCCGCGGCCGCGAAGTTCTTCGGAGACAAGGGGTATCACAACACCACCACGGCGGAGATCGCCGACGCCGCCGGCGTCGCGGCGGGGACGATCTACATCTACTTCAGAAGCAAGGAGGAGCTCCTGGTCGCCGTATTCGAGGAGTTCCTGGGCGTTCACATGGACCGTCTGCGCGAGGGTGTAGCGCGCGAGGCCGATCCCGAGTCGAAGGTACGAAGGCTCATCTCGTTGGGGCTGGAGCTCATGGAGGAGAACCCGGAGAGCGCGAAGATCTTCCTCTCGCAGCTTCGTCAGAGCACCGAGATGATCAAGATGGTCACGAAGCGAAGCAGCCGGGCCTACAAGGACATCATCGAAGAGGTGCTGGAGGAGGGAGTCCGACGTGGCGTCTGCAGGAAGATGAACGTCCGGGCCGGGGCCAGCATGCTGTTCGGGGCGTTCCAGAGCACCGTCCTCGACTGGGTCGCCGACGACTGCTCCTACCCGCTCGCGTCCCAGGCCGACGAACTGTCCGAGTTCATCCTCGTCGGCGTCGCGTGCCGGGCTCCCGGCGGCACGGGCGCCGCGTAGGAGAGGACAGCGGGGCGCGGGGACCGCGCCACCGCTCGGGCGAGAGTCCGGACTGCGGCATCCGCGAAATAGGGACGCGGCCCCATTGGGGCCGCGTTCTCGTTGGGGCCGCGTTCTCGTCGGTGCTTCCTCTTCTCGCCCCATCCGGACCAGGGCGGGCTCCGATGGCGCGTCACGACGAGTTGCCACGGCGCGTCACGACGAGAGGTCGGAGCGTATCTCCAGATAGGACGCGATGTCCCTCCTCGTGACCACACCCACGAGGCGTCCGTCCTCTATCACCGGCAGCTTGCCCAGGCCCGACGCGGACATCTTCTGCATCGCTGTCGGCAGCGTGTCTCTCGGCGACAGGGCGATGTCGTTCGTCAGAGGATGCATGGCCTGCGCCACGCTCGTCGACCTCCACGCCCCCCTCGGCACGCGCTTCACGAGGCGCACCGAGATGACCCCGACGGGGACGTCGCCGTCCACGACGGGATAGGCGGTGTAATGATGCCGAAGCAGGTAATCCTCGATCAGTTCCGAGAGGGTGATGTCCTGCGGCACGGAGACCGCGTCTCTGACCATGACGCTCGTCACGCCGATGCCGGAGAGCGCCTCGTGGACGAGCACCTGCCTGTAGCTCCTGTCGGCCGCGTGCCGCAGGAAGAGCGCTATGAACACGAACCACAGCCCCGGAAGGACGAAACCCCTCGTCACCACGCCCGCGATGCCGGCCAGGATCAGTAGGCCTGCGATGACCTTCCCGACGGTGCTCGCCAGGAGAGTGGCGCGGCGCAGGTTGCCGGACACCTTCCAGATGATCGCCCGGAGAACGCGTCCTCCGTCGAGCGGAAGCCCGGGTAGCAGGTTGAACCCCAGAAGGAACGTATTGGCGAGAGCCAGGTAGAGGATGGCGAGCTGGAGGCCCGGTTGGCTTGAGCCTTCGCCCATCGCCACGAAGGCGACCCAGAATCCGGCTGCCAGCACGGCGCTCGTCACGGGGCCGGCGAGCGCCACGCGGAGCTCCGTCCCGGGATCGGACGGCTCCCTCGATATCTCGGCGACGCCCCCGAAGAGGAAGAGCGTGATCCTGCGGACAGGGATCCCGGACAACACGGCGACCACGCTGTGCGCAAGCTCGTGGACAAGCACGGAAGCGAAGAAGAACAGAGCCGTCAGCACGCCCAGGGCGACGTACTGCAGCGGGCTCCGGTCGGGGAGTGTGGTCGGGAACCAGCCTATGGTGAGGGTCGTCGCGATCAGCGCGACGATGAGGAACCAGCTGTAGTCGGCGACAATGCGGATACCCATGACCGAGAAGAGAGGTAGTCCTCGTCCCCGTCGGAGCAGAGCGGTGCCGCGGCCGGGCAGTATGCTAGCCATGAGAGCACACTATAGCTGCGGCTCGCCGGGGGGTCAAGGAAACGGCCTCGCCGCACCACCGGTGAGCTAGGTAAGCGATGCGGGCCCGTGTTCTTGACCCCGTTGTTATCTTGTGTTAGAATGGATACTTGGCGGGAAACATACCCCCCTGGGGTACCCAAACGCTGGTACGCATCAGCGAACGGAGGAACATGATGCGGAACGGAACCGTTGTGTTCGTGCTTGCGGTCGCGCTGGTGACCCTCCTTGCGGTCCCCGGCCTTGCCAGGGTCGACCGCGCCGAGGCGACCTCCAGGGCCGTCATAGAGGACGCGTATGAGCGGGGTGCCATAGACCTCGACCAGAGGATCCTTCTCAAGGCCTATTCCGTCTTCGCCCCCGACAGACTTCCCGAGGAGTACCGGGGTGGGAAGATCGACAAGTGCGGGCTGCCCGCGATCACGGAGATCGAGGAGGCGATGGAGAGCGTGTCGCCGGAGGTCGCCGACGAGATTCGCGGCCTGCGAGACAGGCCCGTGCTCACCGACTACATCGACACGACGCACTTCCGGATCCACTACAACATTACCGGCACGCACAAGATCCTCAACTGGCCGAACACGACGTACAGGGACGCCATCGCCACGGCCGCTGAGCAGTCGTGGAGCGACGAGGTCGACGTGCTAGGCTTCCGGCAGCCGCCCGATGACGGCAGCGACCCGGACGGCGGAGGTGGGAGCAGCCACTACGACATCTACGTGCAGAACCTCGTCGGCGTCTACGGCTACTGCGCTGGTTCCTATACCGTTCCCGGGACGCCGCAGACCGACTGCACCAGCTACGTGGTCATCGACAACGACTACACGGGATTCGGATACCCGGACCCGCAGGACCCCATGAAGGTCACCGTGGCCCACGAGTTCTGCCACGCCCTCCAGAACGCGCACGACTACACCGAGGAGCTCTGGTACAAGGAGGCCACCTCCACGTACATGGAGGACTACGTCTACGACAGCATCAACGATTACACGCAGTACCTTCCGTACTTCCTGAGCTACCCGTACCGGTCCATCGATTGGGAGGACGTGTCGGGCCTCAGGATCTACGGGACGTGCGTGTGGAACTTCTACATGGCCGAGAACTTCGGTCCGGACGTCGTCGCGGACAACTGGTACGCGTGTGAGGGCGGCCTCTCGACCATGGAACACATCGACGTCTCGTTGGGGATCCACGGCTCGAGCATCGAGGAGGCCTTCGCCGGCTTCGCGGTCTGGAACTTCTTCACTGGCTCGCGCGACGACGGCAGTCACTACAACGAGGGCTCGTTGTGGCCCCTCGCCGCGACGACCCAGCAGCACAACATTTACCCGGTCGTGGACGGCAGCCCGATATCCACGTACCGGCCCGACTACTACGCGGCCAACTACATCAGGTTCAATAACAACTTCGTAGGCCAGGACGGGCTTCACATCGCCTACGACGGCCCGTGGCCGGGGACGCTACCGAACTACGCGTTCCTCTGCACGAGCGATACCGGCAGCAACGAGGCGGAGTACGGCGAGATCACGCTGAACCTGATGGGCAATGGTGAGGAGACGGTGCAGAACTGGGACACGACCTCCTACGTGATGCTCGTGGTCGTCAACCAGACGGACAACGTCAACGACATGTCCTACACGTACGACGCAGAGCAGGTCGACACCGGCATCGAGGACGAGGCTTACGCGTTCGCGTTGAAGCCGGCCAGCCCGAACCCGTTCACCGGTTCGACCTCGATCTCGTACACCGTCCCGACGGGCGGGGGCACGGTCGACGTGACGATCTACGACGTGACGGGACGTGAGGTCAGAACGCTGGTCGGACAGACGCTCCCGGCGGGCGACGGCGCCGCGGTGTGGGACGGCCTCGACTCGCGCGGCGAGAAGGTCGCGTCGGGCGTCTACTTCGCGAGACTCGACATCGATGGACTGACCGCCAGCGGCAAGCTCATGTATCTCAAGTAGCTTCAGAGCTTCCGGAACGAGTTCCTGAGGGCGGCCCGCTCGGGCCGCCCTCTTCTGTGGTAGGATGGTGCTCGACCCGGGCGGTAGCGCGTCGCGCTTGGCGGGGCGGCTTCGGGACCGCCGGGCGCCGCGTTCGGCGGTCCCGCAGGACGGGGCAGCGCGTGGGGTTTCCGCGCCCCCGAGCTGGAGGAGCAGGGCGTGAGCCAGAAGCTCGAGAGTGAGATCGCCTGGATGCACAAGGTGCGATCCGGGTTCCGCTACGTAGCGACGGTCCACAGCCAGGTGGGGACCCTCGTCTTCAAGTCGCTCCGCATCAGGAGCGGCTACTCGTCGAGGTCGCTCCGATTGAGGCACTGGGACACGACCGGCGGGCAGGTGACCCTGACCGACGACGAGTACAAGGCCGTCGTGCCGGTCTACGATTTCGGGTTCGTCCACAACCTCTACCACCTCACGACCAAGGATCCGGAGGCGTGCGTCCTCGCCGCCTGGTATCTCGCGTGTCACGAGTGGGGCCACTACTACCTGGCGAAGGCCGGGAAGCGGAACCAGGAGCGGGACGCCGACGCGTTCGTCGTGAGGGTGATGGGCCGCGTCGGCTTCAGCGACGATGAGGCTGAGAGGTCTGAAGACGCCTACTGGAAGGTCTTCAACGCCGACAAGAAGGCCGGGACCGGCGCGGGACGACGGGGCTCCTGACGGCGCCTTCGGGGACCGAGCGCAAGATCGTGAGCGGAACCGATGCCGATGAACCACCGCGACCTCAAGGAGAAGATCGCGCGGGAGACGAAGGGTAAGCCTCCCGCAGGCGAGGTCCGCATCCTCGAGGGTTATCTCCGGGACTGGCCCGAGTTCAAGGGGCCGTACCAGGAGATGCGCAAGAAGTACGAGAGACGCATGGCGAGCCTCACGCGAGTCATCGACGTGCAGGCCACGCATCAGACGTCGCGGGATCCCTTCGCCGTCAGGAAGCGCGGCCTCGCGGCGCTCGCCCTCGTCGGTCTTCCGAGTTCCGGCAAGTCGAGCCTCATGGCGTCGCTGACGGGCGTCGACGCGGACGTCGCCGACTACCCGTACACGACGCTCGTTCCCAACGTCGGGATGATGACCCTCGGACACGTGGCGTTCGAGGTCGTCGACCTGCCGGCCGTCAACGAACGCCCCCTCGAGGACCTCCACTACGCATCCGGTCTCAAGGAGGCCGTCCTGAACGCGTCGCTCATTGCCCTGGTCATCGATCTCACCACTGACCTGGAGCTGTCGCTCTCCACGGTGACCGCGCGCCTGGCGGAGATGGGAGCGCGTCCGGTCTTCGCCGCGCCGGAGGACCCGCCTGGGGACACGCCGAACGGCGAAGAGGAACCGGCGTCGCGTCGCGCCATAGTCGTGGGCACAAAGGTCGACCTCGCCGGCAGAGCGGAGCTCCAGGCGCTCAGAGATCTCGTCCCGGGGGCGTTCGTGACGGGCCATCCTCTCTCGGCCGGCGCGCTGGCCGGCGTGGTGGAGGTTCTGAGCGGACTGCTCGGAAGGATCGTGGTGACCGCCAGAGACCCCTCGTCACCGGACGACCCGATCGAGTACGCCGTGCCGAGTGGCTCGACGGTACGCGACCTGGCCGACGCGATACACCACGAGTTGGCTCGCCGAGCGCGCAGGGCCAAGGTGTGGGGAGACTCCGCGGCCTTTTTGGGCCAGGAGGTGGGACTCGACCACGTGCTCCTTCCCGGAGACGTGGTGGAGATCTACTAGCGGGGATGGAGACGCTCTAGCGGGCCTTCAGGAGCGCCGCCGGAACGACGTACACTCTTCCGGACGCCGCCCCGCCGTCATCGTCCGTCGCGTCGGGCGACCCCACCACCAGCCGCACGGTTCCGTCGGCCTCCGTGACGACCGCGAGCGATCCCCCGATCGAGTCGAACGCGCGCCCGCCTGTGATGATCACGTCCGCCAGCTTCGCCTTGCCCGTCTTCGCCTCGATGACGGAACGCAGACCCCCGCGATAGAGATGGACCTTTCCGCACCGCTGGCGCTCTCCGTCGTCCGAGTCGGCGAACTGGCTCGCCACGATCAGATCGTCCGAGCCGTCTCCGTTCACATCGCACATGAGGATGGGCAGCCCGAACAGGTCCCAGCGCGACTCGCTCGTGAATCGCGGCACCTCCGCGTCCGACAGGTCGAGCGTGTCGGGCGGGCTTCCGTTCGTTCCGAAGATGAGGAATACCTCTCCGGAGGCGTCGGCCTTGGTCCTCTTGAGGCGGGATGCGTACGCCGACACGGCGATGTCCTCCGCTCCGTCCCCGTCCATGTCGCCGGTGGCGATCGACCTTCCGAGGAACGCCCTCGGGCTGGGCCCAATGATGACTGGAGCGTCGATCCCTACGGCCGAGTGCAGAGGCAGCGACGCCACCTCGTCGCTCCGCACCAGATAGACCTTCCCGGCGTCGGTCGACGAGTCTCCCGGACCGTCCGCGTGGTACGCGCCCAGCACGAGGGTCGGCGGCGCGCCGTCGCGTCCGCTTCTGACCGCGATGCCGCGTACGGCGTCTCCGTCCCTCTCGCCCCGTAGCTCAGCCATGGCCAGCTCGGCCGCGGTTCGCGACGCTCCGCGTTCCGGCAGCGCGCTCGCCCGGATGACGTAGACGGAGCCGGAGCGAACCCCGTCCGTGTCGGTCGCGCGGAACGCCGAGAGGAGGAGCTCGTCCACCCCGTCGCCGTCCACGTCGGCCGAGGCCAGAGAGGAGCCGAGCCTGTCGCCGTGCCTCGACCCGCGGACTGCGGCGTCGGCCAGGTCGTCGCACTTCGCGGGTCCGAGAGCGGTGAGCGGGCCTAAGAACACGTACGCCCGCCCGGAGCGCATGTCGGACCCCAGGCCCCATCCCGGCGACCCCACGACGAGGTCCTGAGAACCGTCGCCGTTCAGGTCCGCGACGAGAAGTGTCTCACCGATGCGCTCGTGTGCGTGGCTGCCCTCGATGGTGAGGGCGGCCACGGCCTCTGCCATAGCGGGCGCGTCACGCAGCGCGAGCTCCTGGTCGTCGATGACGTACACGGCTCCGGCACCGGGAACGCCGTCCCCGGAGTCGCGGCCCGGCGCCGAGACGATGAGTTCCGGCAGACCGTCACCGTCGATGTCTCCGGTCGCCACGCAGTAGCCGAGCCGGTCTCCCGGAGATGTGCCCAGGAGCGTCGGGACCGGCGTGTCGGCCAGATCGACCGAGGCGCCGGCCGAGGCCGGGGACGCCGCCCCCCCGAGCAGGACCGCCGAGAAGAGCGCGTACGTTGCGAACGCTGCCTGCACCGACCCCGTCTTCATCATGAGCACTCTCCGTTCAAGGCGCCAGCGGTCGAGTATGGGGTGGCGGGTCCCGGGACGTCAAGCCGGGAAGCAGCCGCGACGGCAACTCGACCGCCTTGACAGCATGCGTCCGCCGCCGATAGAGTACGTCAGGTTCGACGGGGAGGGAGGGACCTTGTTCAGGATTCTCGCGGTCTCGCTGCTTCTGATCTGCTCTGCGCCGTCGGTCGGCGCGGGAGACGGGGCACGTGCCGCCGGGCATGCGGCCGCGCCGCGCGCCGGCCCGGCGGTCGTCCCGGGCAGCGGGGACGGTCAGTCCTTCGATCTTGCCGCGCTCCTCCGCGCGTACAACGACGGTGTCGAGAGAGCGCTCGCCTGTGTCGAGAGCCTGCGAGTCGAGCAGGTCATCTTCGAGCCTCAATCGGATGGCTCCACGAAGCGGGCGGAGGCGGTCCTCTCGTACTCCCGGGACGGAGGCATGGAACGGGAGGTCGGCCTGTCGGAGATCTCGCATCTCGTCGGACGCTACACGCTCATGAGCCTGGTCGGGCCGGTGATAGACACGGCCGAGTACGAGGTGGAGTACCTGGGCCTCGAGAGCAAGGAAGACCGCGTCTGCCACAGGCTGGGGCTCACGGCCATCGTTCGGGACGCGGACCACTTCGACGGGACCGTCTGGGTGTCGGTCGAGGCGCCGGGTCCCGTTCGCATCGTCGGGACCGTCGCCGACCCGCCGTTCCCCGCGGTCAGGGTGACGCTAGACAAGGCCTTCCTGCCCGGCCCGGGTGGCATCTGCTTCGTGCGGCGCCACACGGGGGAGGCCGTCGTCAAGCTCCTCGTGACGCGGCAGGGGACGCGCCACATCTTCTACGACGGTTACGAGGTCACGCTCGGCGATGATGCGGCCGTGCGCGGCGGGCCCGCACCCTCTCGTTCCGGTTCCTGACCCCGAGCCGTCTTTCTCATTGACAGAATCCCGCGCTTTGTTGTATTGATGAACCTATTGTTACCCTGACAAACAGGGTAGAGTTGGCACTGCGGCTGGCGGTTCCTCGAGAGGGCCTCGCAAGGGGCCTGGGGGCTGTCCACTTCGGCGGTCCCCATCGGCGGTGGAGGGGGAGCTTGGCGGCTCCGCGCGAGCGGGACCGGGGGCTCCCTCTCTCTGTATCCGGGGAGCGCGCCTCCCGCCCGCGCGCGTCCGCCGGTCCACTGACCGGGCGCCGGTCCGACTCCCGCTCGGTTTCTGCACCGCACGGCCGCCCCGCGCCCGGCGGATTCTTGACGACCCGCACCCGCCCGGCTAGAATCGCCGGACACACGACAGGTCGACGCGTCGCGTCACTCCTGCCGTCCGCGCCAGTTCGCGGCGCGGGCGCTTTTTCGTCCAGCACAGGCTCCTGCGATGCCCGGACCAGATACGGCAGAGAGGTCCTCCGGAGGCCTCGGGAATCTGAAGACCCTCGTGGGCCACTTCGCGAGCTACAGGGCGCCCGTGGCCCTGGGACTGGCGTGCCTGCTGACGGTCGACGGGATGCAGCTCGTGATCCCCCGGATCATCAAGCGCGCCGTCGACGGCCTGACGACGGGCGCGATCGGGGCGGGCACGCTCGGCCGGTACGCGCTCTTCATCTCCGGGCTGGCGGTCGGCATCTCGGTGCTGCGGTTCCTCTGGCGGTTCCTCATCATAGGGACCTCGCGGCACATCGAGGAGGATCTCCGCAACAGGCTGTTCCGGCATCTTCAGAAACTGTCAGCCGGATACTACGCCGTCACGAAGACCGGTGACCTAATGGCGCACGCGACGAACGACCTCAACGCCGTGCGGATGGCCTCCGGGATAGGCATCGTCGCTGCGACCGACGCTCTCATTCTGGGACTCGCGACCATCGGGTTCATGCTGGTCCTGAACGCCCGGCTGACGTTGCTGGCGCTCGTTCCCATGCCCATCATCGCGCTCTTCACCCTCCGGGCGGGCAGGCTTCTTCATCAGCGATTCGAGCGCGTTCAGGAGACGTTCTCGGACCTCACGGAGCGTGTCCGCGAGAGCATAGCCGGGATCCGCGTCATCAAGGCGTACGCCCAGGAGGAACACGAGCGCGAGCGTCTCGCCGCCGTCGGGCGGGAGTACGTCGCAAAGAACGTGCATCTCGTCCGGATATGGGGAGCCTTCTTCCCGTTCATCATGCTCCTGTCCAGCATGAGCGTCATCATCATCATCTATTTCGGCGGACGGCAGGTGATGATCGGGGCCATAACGACCGGCGACCTGGTCGCGTTCACGAGCTATCTCGGCATCCTGACGTGGCCGATGATCGCGATGGGATGGGTCGTCAACGTGATGCAGCGGGGCGCCGCGTCGATGGGACGCATCAACAAGATCCTCGAGACGGACCCGGAGATTGCGGACAGAGCGGGAGCAACCGATCTCGCCGACGTTCGCGGCGACATAGAGTTCAGGGGCGTCACCTTCAGCTACGAAGGCGCCATAGAGCCCGCGCTTCGCGACGTCGACGTGACAGTTCCGTCGGGCGCCACTCTGGGCGTGCTCGGCCGGACCGGCTCCGGCAAGAGCACCCTCGTCAACCTTCTCCTCCGGATATACGAGCCGACGGATGGGGTCGTGCTCCTTGACGGACACGACGTGTGCGGGCTCACGCTCTCGTCCCTTCGAGGCAACATCGGCTACGTTCCGCAGGACACGTTCCTGTTCTCAGACACGGTTCGCGAGAACATCCGATTCGGAGCTCCGGAAGCGACGGACGAGCGAGTGGCAGAGGCGGCCCGCGTCGCCGGGATGCTCGAGGAGATAGAGTCGTTCCCCGGGGGCATGGACACGCTCGTGGGAGAGCGGGGCGTCACGCTCTCCGGAGGCCAGAAGCAGCGCATAGCCATAGCGCGCGCGCTTCTGGTCGATCCGGCGGTGGTAGTGCTCGACGACGCGCTCTCCTCCGTGGACACGGCCACGGAAGAGCGCATCCAGCAGGAGCTCAAGAGCGCCCTGAAGGAGAGAACGAGCGTCATCGTGTCGCACAGGATCTCGTCGATCCGGCACGCGGACGAGATCATCGTGCTCGACGACGGGCGGATCATAGAGCGCGGGACCCACGACGAACTAGTGGCGCTCGCGGGTCTGTACCAGACGATATACGAGCGCCAGCTTCTTGAAGCCGAGATGGACAGGACGGACCGCGTCGACTAGCGGAGCGGCAATGGAACACGACTACCACGACGAAGAGACACTGGGGAAGCCGTACGACTCACGCCTCGTGCGCAGGTTGCTCGGGTACGTTCGGCCGTACCGGAGATACGTTGCTGTGGCCGTCGTCATCCTGGTGTTCGTCGCCGGCGCCGAGCTCACGCTTCCGTACATCACGAGACTCGCGATCGACGACTACATCGTCGCGACGAGTCGTGTCGTGGAGTTGGGGGTCGCCCCCTCCGCGTTCGCCACCGAGTTCGTGCGAGACCACGCGGCCGACATGGTTCCCGTCTCGGCCCCTCTGCCCCAGATGTCATCCCAGAGTGTTCCCGGCGCGGCGGCGCGGAACGTCTCCGGGGAATCAGAGCCCGGCGCTCCCGCCGAGCCGGTACGAGGCGTTTTGGACGAGTCTCCGACTCGATATGCCGTCTCGTCCAAGACCCTCTCCGGGTACGACCCCCGTGAGGTCTTGAGAGCCACGGACGAAGGTCTCATCGGAGGCGCGTACTACTACCTGGCGGGTGTCGGGGCCGCGTCTCGCGCGGGACTGGACCCGGACGCATTCCCTAGCGCCGGCGACCGGCTCGTGATCCCCGTAGAGCGGCTCTCTGAACTCTCGTCCGAGCAGCGCTGGATGCTCAGAGAGGACGACTTCGGCGGGGTCGCGCGCGTATCGATCCTCATGGTCATCATCATGGCCGTGTCGTTCGGGCTCACCGTGCTTCAGATCAACATGATGGAGCTGACGTCCCAGAAGGTCATGTACGACATCCGGATGAAGGTCCTGAAGCACGTCCAGGGCCTGTCCCTCTCGTTCTTCGACAAGAACCCGGTGGGCCGACTCGTCACGCGCGCCACGAACGACGTCGAGGTCCTGCACGAGATGTTCACGTCGATCGTGATCATGCTCCTCAGGGACGCGTTCATACTCGTGGGTGTGATCATCCTCCTCCTGAGGCTCAACTGGCGGCTGGCGCTCGTGAGCTTCGCGATACTGCCGTTCATGGCCTGGGCCACAGCCGCATTCAGTGTGAGGATACGGGACGCATTCCGCGAGGTCCGCATCAGGGTGGCCAAGATCAACGCGTCGCTGCAGGAGAACATCAGCGGCATGAGGGTGACGCAGATCTTCCGGCGGGAGCCCGAGAGCTACAGGCGGTTCGCCGGGATCAACCACGACAACTTCTTGGCGGCGATGCGTCAGATCAAGGTGTTCGCGTCCTTCATGCCTCTCATGGAACTCGCCAGCGCCATCGCCATCGCGCTCGTCATCTGGTACGGAGGCGGGAAGGTCGTCAGGTCGACGCTGTCTCTCGGGACGCTGGTCGCGTTCCTCTCGTACGTCCAGATGTTCTTCCGACCCATTCGGAACCTGGCCGAGCAGTACGGGACGATGCAGCAGGCCATGGCCTCGTCGGAGCGCATCTTCCTGCTGCTGGACAACGACCAGGTCATCCCCGAGACAGATTCTCCGAGGCGGCCGGAGCGGGTCGAGGGCCGGATCGCCTTTGAGGGCGTGACGTTCTCGTACGACGGGAGTGAAGACGTCCTCAGGGACGTCTCGTTCACGGTCGAGCCGGGGGAGACGGTGGCCATCGTCGGCGCCACGGGCGCGGGCAAGACCTCCATCATCAGTCTCATCGAGCGGTTCTACGACATCCAGAAGGGGAGCATCACACTGGACGGCGTCGACCTCCGCGACATGGAGAAGGCCTTCCTGCGGTCGAACCTCGGACTGGTCATGCAGGACGTCTTCGTGTTCGCGGGCGACATCAAGGGGAACATCAGGCTTGGGAACACAGGCGTCTCGGACGAGCGCCTGCGCGAGGTGGCTCAGTTCGTCCACGCGGACGCGTTCATTGAGAGACTCCCCGGCGCATACGACGAAGAGGTTCACGAGCGGGGTTCGACCCTCTCGACGGGGCAGCGCCAGCTTCTGGCGTTCGCGCGGGCTCTCGCGTTCGATCCCAGGATCCTCATCCTGGACGAGGCGACGTCGAACATCGATACGGAGACGGAGCACCTCATCCAGGACGCGCTCCTCCGCCTGATGGAGGGCAGGACGTCGATCGTCATCGCGCACCGGCTCTCCACGATCCAGCACGCCGACAAGATCCTCGTGATGCACAAGGGCAAGATCCGCGAAGAGGGCACCCACCAGGAGCTTCTCGCCAAGCGAGGCTACTACTACACGCTCTACCAGCTCCAGTACGCGCAGTAGAGGGTGTGAGGGTGCGGTTCGGAACTCTCCGCCGCGGACCGGACACGAGCTTCATATCCCGCCTCCCTCTCATGGATGCCTCCCCGGACGGAATCGTAGCTCCCCCCTACCAACGGCCGCGCCTTCCGGAGGTGGAGAGCATAAGAAAAGGCGGGGGCCCTCTGGCCCCCGCCTTCGTGTCTCGATGTGCGCGCCTCTCGACTAGCGGCGGAACTTCCTTCTCGCGATCGGCACCGCGCCCAGGAGACCCGTGCTCAGGAGCAGCCAGGTCGAGGGCTCGGGGATCGGCGGCGTCTGGGTGTCGTCCCACACCGTGACGTCGTCGATGTACCAGCCTTCGTGGAAGTTGTCGATGCCGTCGACGGTGTCGAAGTAGAAGCCGAGCCTGAACTCGGACAGGCCGAACCCGTCCAGGACCGACTTGAAGCCGCCGTAGACGCCGAGCTGGTTCCACTGCTGGTGATCGAAGAAGTTCATGTCAGGAGTGAACGTGTAGTAGTAGTTGAAGAACTCATCGTAGATCTCGATCTGCGCCGTGTCCCAAGCGTAGGAATCCTGGCCGGAGACGTTCTCGGTATCGAGCCACGAGTAGAGTTCGAAGTAGACCTCACCCGAGCCGGACACGTCGATCGTCGGCGTCCACGTGATGCCGTAGTTCGCTGAGTCACCGGTCCAGTAGTCGTAGAAACCGATGGCGCCCCAGTTGTACGCGAGACTCTTGTCGCCGCTGTAGGACCTGTAGTCCTCGACGTGCCACAGGTCGCCCGTGACGTGCCACCAGTCGGGCAGGTCACCCTCGAAGTCCTCCTGCAGCAGGATGCTACCGTTCGCCGTGACGGCGCCGAACAGCATCGCGAATGCGAGCACAAACACGAACAGGTGTTTCATCGTCCACCTCCCTGCGCTGTGACTCCTGTTCAATACCCCACTTGTTTTGTCATGACAAGAGACAGTATGACAGCCCACCGGCGCACACTGAAGACGTGCCCAAGCCACCAGTCAGTACAAGTACAATAGTGCCACTCTTTGCTTTCGCAGTCAAGAGAAACTTGCAGCCGATGCTCCGGGCAACCCACTAAGCTGGAAGCGCCCTGTCTATGGGCCTTCTCAGGGTATCTCGGCGCCCCTGAGGGCGTCCGGTCCGCCGCCGGATCCCATGTCGGCTGGGCCTCCGTCAGAATCGAGTCCAGCGGGGTCCGCAGCACCCAGGCACGGTGATCCCGGCAGCAGACTGAAGTCGAGGCTGTCGGCGAACTGCGGGTCGAGCGAAACGTTGCCGTTCGATCCCGTGAGATCGTCGACGTCCCGGTAGTCTCCCTCGACGTTCCCCCACACGTTGTTGAATCGCGCGTCCAGATTGCGCTCGTCCCCGTTCAGCCAGACGCCGACGCGCGGGCAGACCCACTCGTCCCGCCATCCGTTCCCCGTGATGATGTTCCCCGAGAGAGCGAGCGTGGCCTCGTCGCTCCACAACGCGACGCCGCAGTTCCCGTTGCGCGCGACGACGTTGTTCGACGCCTCCATCGACGACGTGCCCGTCGCCACGAGTCCCCATCCGAGGTTATCGAAGACCTCGTTGTTGCGGACGACGACGGTGGAACCTCCGAAGCTCCCGATGCCCTTCCAGTAGCCGGAGATCCTGTTCCGAAGTACGACCGCGGACGCGTCCCACGTGATGCCGACGCCGGCGCCGCGTCCGCGCGAGATGGTGTTGTCAGCCAGGTACGCAGTCGCCCCTCTGTAGAGCGCCACGCCGTCCCAACCGTTGTTGTCGATGACACAGCCGGCCACGAGGAGCTCGGCGCCTTCGCGACCCATGACCCCGCCGATCCCCACCACGACGTCGTCGTGCCTGTCGTCGTTGTCCGCGATGCGCACATCGTTGACGGCGACCCGGCTCAGGCGAGCCACGATACCCGCGTCAGTCGCCATGCCGTCGGCGTCCCGCACTCCGCCGGTCACCGTGAGTCGCGCGATGGTCGAGCGCGGGCTGTCCTCGAAGAAGACGCCGTAGCCCGCGTTGGTGACGAGGGTCGTCTCGGCGGGACCGCTTCCGATCAGGCAGAGCGACTTCCCCGACACGTGGAAGCCGCGCGTCGCGGTGACCGGGGTCTCGTGCCTCTCGCAGTTGCCGCAGAGCTGGTCGGTGAAGCTCTCGGGAACGGCCTCGAAGGTCCCGGGCATGATAGCGAGCGTGTCGCCGTCGCCGGCGGCGGCGATGGCGTGCTGAAGGTCACGGTAGGGATCGTCGGGCGCCCCAGTGCCCGTCGAGCCGTCCCCCAGGTCGTCCACGCGGAGTGTGGCCGCGTGCGAGCAGGTGGCGGCGGTGAGCGCGGCGAACGCCAGTGCGACCACGAGAGTCAGCGCGCGCGTGACGGTCACCTCCTCGACATGAGCCGGTCGAGCGCCCTGGTCGTGTATTCGACTCGCCCCAGCCACGAGTCGAGCCTGGCCGGCGAGTCTGGGTAGTCGTTGAAAAGCTCCTGGATGTTCTCGATGAGATGTCCGGCCCGGACGAAGAGGGACACGAGACCCGGACGTCTCGCGGCCTTGGCGAGCACGCGGAACGCGTGCTTCAGAGGGAGTCGCGCACCGCCCTCGGCGAGTGCCTCCATGAGCACCCCGGCACCTGTGAGTTCGAGCGTCAGGAAGTCGAACTCCTCCTCCGTCAGCGAGAAGAGCGTCTTGCGCAGGAAGTCGTGGCCCGCGTGCCTGGCGCCTATCTCACGCATGAACCGCCCGTTGTACGGCCAGAGCGCCTCGGCGGACGCCCCGCCGTTCGCGAGCGCCTCCGCCACGACGTCCCCCGCCATGCCTCCGCCGACCATGCCAGGAGCGATCCCGCCTCCGTGGAGCGGGTTCGTCTGGCAGCCGGCGTCGCCGACCGCGATGAACCCGTCGCCGACCATCGTCGCGAGCGGCCTCCTGAGCGGGAGCATGCCCGCCCCCGCGTCGACCGGCTCGGAGGCGTGTACGTCGGGATACCCGTCGAGGAACGATCTGTATGCCGCCCTCAAGTCCCGTCCCGCAGAGTGCAGCGGTGCGCCTATGCCTATGTTGGCGAGGTGCTCGCCCATTGGGAATATCCACGCGTATCCGCCTCGCGCCTCCTTGGGACCCAGGTCGACGATGACCGTGCGCGGTTCGGGGAGGGGGGCGGTCAGAGGAACGATCTCGCGATACCCTATCCCCACCTCGTCGCGCCCGACGGTCTCCTGGCGGAGCGGTCCGCCGGTCTTCGCCAGTACGGCCCTGTATCCGGACGCGTCGATGACGACCCGCGCCGTGACCGTACGGCTTCCGCCGTCCTCGACGTCGAGCCGCACGCTCCCGGCTGCGCGGTCGTTCCACCCCGCGCACGAGCACCGCTCCACGAAGAGCGCTCCGGCGTCGACCGCGTCGCCCAGGAGCCTCTGTCCGAGCAGAAGGCGATTGAGCACCGCGCCCGACTTGGGGACCGGGAGGCGTGTCACGCCATCCTGAAGCACGAGGACGCCGCCGTCGACGCGCCAGGCGACCTCCGCGCCGGCCGGAGGCTCCGTGTAGTGGGAGATCGATTCGATCCCGTCGTCGGCGACGCCGTTGCCGCAGATCTTCCTGCCCACGTCGTCTGCGGGGAGACGGTCGACGAGGAGAACGGAGTGACCGGCCTCCGCCACCCTTCTGGCGGCGACGGCTCCCGCTACTCCGGCGCCTGCGACGAGCACGTCGACGGTGTTGGGGATCAGGTTGAACATGACCGACGAGGGTAGCAGCGCCCGGCGGCACGGTCAATCGGGGGAGTGTGGGCGGGGAGCGTCGGACGGCACGGTCGACCGGCGGAACACGTCCCAGCACTTCGTGGCGGCCGGGCGCGCACGGCCCTTGAAATGCGGCACGCGTTATGCTATAATAGCAGTTTGTCAAGCATAATCCAGCCGACCGCCGCCCCCGGGCGGGGACGCACACGTGTGTCGTCACGCCACGGGGAGACCGGCGCACAGGAGGAATCGATGCACCATCTCACGAACCGCGCGACCGCACCGGTGGTCGCTCTGGCGCTCACGGCCCTGGTCCTCATGTGGGCCGCGGCGTTCGCGGACGATGGCGCCGCCCCCGGCGACCTCGACGTTCCGATGTCAGCCGAACAGGCGGAGGAACTCGCGGCGATCCGGGAGGCGATCGAGCGGGAGGGCGCCCACTGGGTGGCCGAGCCCAACTACATCTCTCTCCTTCCGAAGGACGAGTTCCGGAAGATGCTCGGAGGCGGCTGGCCCACGGAGGTCCAGGCGATCTTCGACACGCTTCGCCCCAGGGATGAGGACCTCGAGCGGGACTACCCTGCCTACTGGGACTGGCGCGAGGTGGGCGGGACGACGCCGGTCAAGGACCAGGGCAGTTGCGGGAGTTGCTGGGACTTCGCCGCGACGGGCGCGCTGGAGGGAAATCTCCGCGTCATGGAGGGCGTCGTCTACGACCTCTCCGAGCAGCAGGGCCTGGACTGCAACGACGGCGGGAGCAGTTGCGACGGGGGATGGCAGGGCGACACCTACGAGGTCTTCACCGACCCGGGCGCCGTCACCGAGGAGTGCATGCCCTACCTCGCGCACGAGAGCACGTGTCGGCAGAGGACGTGCGAGAAGGTGGCCATCATGGACGGCTACCAGTACGTCGCCGGCAACGTCAACTCATACAAGGCCGCCCTCATGGTGGGTCCGATCTCAGCGTGCTACACCGTGTACGAGGATTTCAACGAGTACAACGGCGGCTGCTATCAGCACGTCTGGGGAGGGTACGACGCGGGACACTGCATCGTCATCGTGGGCTGGGACGACTCGATGTGCGGCGGGAACGGCGCGTGGATCTGCAAGAACAGCTGGGGAGGCGGCTGGGGTGTGGGCGGCTACTTCTACATCAAGTACGGCGACAGCGGTATCGGGTACGGGGCCGAGCGTCCTCTGAACGCGCACATCCGCCGGGAGAGGCTCGTTCCGGACGAATTCGCGAGCATCCAGAGCGCCATCGACAACTCCAACCGAGGCGACATCATCCGCATCGCCGGAGGCACGTACTACGAGAACGTCGTGGTGGACGACTACTGCATCCTGTACGGCGGCTACGACCCCACGTTCCAGGTGCGCGACCTCGACCTCTATCCGACCGTCATCGACGCGGGCGGCGCAGGACACGGCGTCGTCGTCTCCGGCGAGCGGAACGTCGTCCTCGACGGATTCGAGATCCGGAACGCCACCGGAGGTACCCGCTACGGCGTCTACGTGACCTCGAGCGAGGTCGACATAAGGAACTGCGAGATACACGACTGCTACACCGGCATCTACGTCGGCGGGTCGTCGATCGACCGGGACGCGGGGGTGGAGCGTTGCATCATACGGGACAACGAAGCGCACGGGATCCATCTCTCCGGCGAGGTCAACACGGCCGTGAACGTTCTCCTGACGGCCTGCTACGGGAACGGCGGGGACGGCGTGTACTCCTCCACGTCTCCGGTCAACATCCTGAACTGCACCCTCTCAGCGAACGACGGCGACGGGTTCGACCTCAGATGGACGAACGGGAACGAGGTCAAGAGCTCCATCATCTGTGAGAACGGCGGTTACGGACTGACGACCGTCGTGGCGACCCCCGACAACGCCTACAACTGCGTGTGGGGGAACGCGTCGGGCGACTACAACGGGCCGTCTCCGGGAGCGGGCTCGTTCTCCAGCGACCCCATCTTCTGCGACGCGCCGGGCGGGGACGTGCGCGTGCACGCCACCTCGCCGACCCTGGGCGCCGGGCAGGCGGCCGAGGACATGGGAGCGCTCGGGATCGGCTGCCCCGCCGGACCGTCTGGGCTTTCGGTCGCTCAGAACGGTGCCAGACTCGACCTGTCGTGGGACCCTCCTCCGGCGTCACGTGCGCCGGTCGGCCACTACGTCGTCTACAGGGACACGACGCAGTATCACGCAACCCAGATAGCCACCGTGGCGGCGCCCGCGACGACCTTCACCGACATCACGATACCGCCCTGCGTGACGCACAACTACTGGGTGTCGTCGGTCGACACTGCCGGGCTCGAGGGCGCGGTGTCGAACCGCGGTTACTCGCAGCTCTGCTACGGCGGGCCCACGGGGCTTGCGGTCGCGTTCGATGCGGGCGGCAACGAGCTCTCGTGGAGCGGCGGGACCGGCAGCATCGACAGCTACACGATCATGCGATACACCGTGGTCGACCCCGCCGACTCGGTCGGTTCGGTCTACGCGCCCGCGACCGACTACGTCGACGCGAGCATCTACGACTGTCCCAGGGAGAACTACACGTACGAGGTCGTGCCGGTGTACGACACGGGCTGGCACGGGCAGTCGTCGGAGTCGGTCACGGTCGACCCGGCGCCCGCGGCCCCAGCCGCTCTCTCGGCAGAGTGGTCGGGGTCCGACTGCGTGCTCACGTGGAGCCCGAACTGCGAGAGTGACTTCAGGCGGTACTGGGTCTACAGGGACACCATGCCGCTCTCGCCACCGCCTCGTCACGACTTCTGGATCGGCCAGACGACGGACACGACGTACGTCGACGTCGGCCTCAACACCAACTGGAACTACTTCTACAGGCTCGTTTCGAGCGACGCCTCGTCCTACAAGAGCGGGTACTCGGAGATGGCCTACGTCGCCGATCCCCAGGCGCGTCACGTGCCGGCCCAGTACGCCACGATACAGGCCGCGATCGATGCATCGTCTCCTCCCGACACGGTCTTCGTGGCGCCCGGAACCTATTACGAGAACGTTCTCATGAAGGACGGCGTCTCCGTCGTCAGCACCGGCGGACGGGCCGAGACCGCCATCTCCTCCTCCGCGGCCCCCGTCGTCAACGTCACCGGGATGTGCGACCTGACGCTCCTCAGGGGATTCGAAGTGGATGGCCAGAGCGTCGCGGCCACCGGCCTCGAGTGCTGGGGGTCGTACGCGCGCGTGGAGGACTGCGCGTTCCGGAACTGCACGACGGGCGCGGACTTCAAGTCCGGCGGCGCTGCCGCGATGGAGGGGTGCGTCTTTGACGGCAACCAGAACGGCGTGGTCGTCGCGGACTCGGCGGCGCCGTTCCTCTCGGCCAGCACCTTCGACGGGAACAGCTTCGCCGCCGTATCCTCGGGCGGGGTCCCCGGTCCGGAGATCGGGCGCACGCTGTCCGACGCCAACGACTTCCTCAACAAGGGGCTCTTCTACCTCTTCAACACGGGCGCGGCGACCCTGAACGCCGACTACAACTTCTGGGACGACGCCTGCGTCGACCCCGCGTGGTTCTACGGGCCGGTGGACTACTCGCCGTGGACCGACTCGGCGCACACCGAGGTCCTGACCGTTTGCACCGGGGTCCCCTCCGCTCATGCCGACAGGCCGTACGCGAGCGTCAACTACCCGAACCCGTTCAATCCGTCGACGTCCATCAGCTACGTGGTCCCGGCTTCGGGAGCGCGGGTCACGATCGTCGTCTACGACCTGAGCGGGCGCGTCGTTCGGACCCTGGTCGATGGCGAGAAGCCGGCCGGCGAGCACGCGGCCGTCTGGCTCGGCCGCGACGACGGGGGCAGCGAGCTGGCGTCGGGCGTCTACTTCTACAGGGTGCGGATCGGGGAGTACAGCACCGAGAGGAAGATGCTCCTCCTCAAGTAGTATCATCACATTGCTGTTTGAAGAGGCGGATCGGGCACAACCCGGGTTGGGTTGGTGCACGGTCCGCCTCTCTGTTTGTGGTTGAGCGATAGCGGGTGTAGAACATGGGCAGGCCCGAGGCCTCGATGTTTAA
>JBDRIO010000023.1:0-54395 GCA_043815815.1 Candidatus Eiseniibacteriota bacterium
GTTCAGGGTAAGGTAAGCTCCAATTGGTCCCAGCCGAGCGCCAGGCTGATCGTCGAGGACTCCCTCACCGTCTCGGTGTCCTTCGTGATAAGACGGGACGGCTCGGTCGGGGACGTGAGGATAGCCAGGTCGTCCGGGCGCTCCACGGTCGACCAGTCGGCCGCCAAGGCAGTGCGGGAGTCGATCCCGTTCCCTCCTTTGCCCGACGACTACCTCCAGGAGCGGCTCGATGTCACGATTGACTTCACCATAGTCCGTGAGTAGATTGCTCCCGCTTCTCATGGGCTATCCGGAAGGCGGAATGTGCTGCGGAAGCTACGAAGGAACCCACTGACGCTGCTGGCGGTCGCGGCCATCCTGGTCGTTCTCTTGCCGTGTGCGGCATGCGGACAGGGTGTCAGGCTCCACATCGAGAAGGGGTTCGGCGAGAAGGTGATCATCGCCGTGCCTCTCTTCGAGGGTAGTGGGACCGGCGGAGCGGAGGCCGGGGGGATACGCAGTGTCCTGACGTTCGACCTCAAGAACTCCGGCTACTTCGACGTGGTGCAGAACACCGAGTTCGTGGACGACGCGGAGAACGACGACCGGATCACCGGGAGGATCGACTTCGCGGAGTGGCTCGCGCTCGGGTCGGAGATCCTCGTGAAGGGAACGTTCCAGGCGGGGCTCTCCGAGTTCGCGCTGGAGGCGACGGTCTACGACCTGGCGCAGGGAAGAGGCATCTTCTCGCGGAGATACACCGGTGCTCCGGGCGACTGGAGACAGGCGGTTCACAGGCTCTCCGACGACATCGTGAAGCGGCTGACCGGAGAAGACGGCATCGCGCAGACGAGGATCGCCTTCGTGTCGAACGCGACGGGCACGAAGGAGATCTACGTGATGGACTACGACGGTGGGAACCGCAAGCGGGTCACCAGGGATAGCCAGATGGCCATCTATCCCGCGTGGTTCCCGGGGCGCGAGCGTCTCGTCTACACGAGCTATCGCGGGTCGAGACAGGAGCTGAGCGTCTCGAGCGTGCTCGCGGGTTCCGCGAGCCGCCTGACGTCCTTCCCGGGTCTGAACGCGTTCGCGGCGGTGTCGCCGGACGGCCGCGACATCCTCATGGCCCTGTCCCACGACGGGAACCCCGAGATATACAGACTGAGGGCGGACGGCTCGAGTCCGCGGAGGCTCACGTACGGCCGGAGCACCGAATCCTCGCCGTGCTGGTCGCCTGACGGCCGGCAGGTCGCGTTCGTCTCGGACCGTTCCGGAGGCCCCCAGGTGTACGTGGTCAGCTCGACAGGGGGCACGGCGGAGCGCGCCACGTTCCAGGGCTCGTACAACACGTCTCCGGACTGGTCCCCGAGGGGGGATCTCATCGTCTACACGTCCCAGCTCGAAGGTGTGTTCCAGATCTGCACCGTTGACGTCGACACCAAGGAGGTCGTCAGGCTCACGACGGGCCTGCAGCACAAGGAGGACCCGTCCTGGGCACCGGACGGGAGGCACATCGTCTACAGCGTGAAGTCGGGAGGCAAATCCGACCTTTACATGCTTGACATATACGAGCAGGAACCTGTGAAATTGACGAGCGGAGCCGGGGACTACCTGAGCCCCGCCTGGTCCAACTGAGGCAGAGACTTCTGCCGGGGAGGTTCGAGATGCAGAGGGGTCTGGTGACACTTCTTGCAGCGGTACTGGTGGTCGGCGCGATGTTCGCGTTCTCTGGATGCTCTAGCGAGCCCCCGGTCGAGGAGCCGATTGCCGGGTCGGACATGTCGGAAGACGCCACCGCGCTGACGGGTGAGGACCTTCCGCTTCCGGACGTGGACGATACGATCTACGTTGAGCCGATCGCTTCCGCGTTCGAAGACATCCACTTCGACTACGACAGGTACGAGATCCGCGGGCGCGACGAAGGCACCCTTCAGATCATCGCCGCGTGGCTCGAGGACAACGAGCGCGTGACCGTGCTCATCGAAGGACACTGCGACGAGCGTGGGACGAACGAGTACAACATGGCGCTCGGCGAGCAGCGCGCACTGGCTGCCCGCCGGTACCTGGTCGGGCTGGGCGTCGCCTCCGATAGGATGACGACGATCAGCTACGGCGAGGAGCGCCCGCAGGACCGCAGGAGCACCGAGGACGCCTGGGCCGCAAATCGCAGGGCGCATTTCTCGATCTCCGAGTAAGACGCCTTCTACCGTCATGCACGCGTGGCTCCGCCGCCGCCCTTGGTGGCCGGGCCGCGCGTGCATGCATGTGACGGAGGGATGACCATGAGACGAGGAACCTGCGCCGGCCGGTCAGGCCGGGCGCATCGCCGCAGGGCAGCGGTCGCGCTGCTCGCTCTGTCGCTCGCGGGGATTACGCTTCTTGCGGGCGGATGCGGGACCGGCGGTCTGGCGGTCAAGAAGGACGTGTGGGACGCGCAGAACGACTTCGAGCGGAGGCAGGCCGGCCTGTCGGAGAAGGTCCTGCAGATGGAGGGCCGGATCATCGCGCTCGAGGACGAGATGTCCGCCATCCGGCGGGCGATCGACGACGTGGGCGGGCAGCTCTCGAACGTCGACAGCGAGCTGTCTCGCGGTCTGGAGGCGGTCCGGGACGGCCAGCAGCAGCTCGGGATCGAGCTGGAGGGACAGATCCGGACGGTCGACAAGGACCGGCAGAACGATCGCGACGACGCCCTGGAGCGGTTCGAGATCATCCTCGAAGAGGTCACCGCTGAGAATCGGCGCCTCCGCGAGGAGGTGGACGCCATCAAGGCCGCGGTCTCGGTGGGCTTCGCACACACGGTGCAGCGGGGCGAGACGCTTGCGAGCATTGCGTCGAAGTACGGCGTGACGGTTCAGGAGCTCGCGACGGCCAACAACATCTCTAATCCGAACCTCATCTCCGTCGGGCAGGAGCTCTTCGTCCCGCAGCGGTAGCGGGCGGATCGACCCGGAACGCAACGCGGCCCTCCTCTTTACAGGGGAGGGCCGTTCGTTGTGCGCGCATCGCTCAGAGTGAAACTTGGGCCCCTCCGACAGTGCTATCTCGCCGCGGTGTTCCTCGGCGGTTTGAACTCGAACTTCGGGTCGACCTCCTTCAGGAGACGCGCGCTCTCGCGCAGCCGCTCCAGGAGGTCGTCCGCGTGGGTGCTCATCCATGCGTGATACACGTCGAGGAACTCGTTGCGCCGCTCCTCGATCACCTCGTCTCTCTTTATGTCCTCCATCGAACGCTCGAGATGGAAAAGCTCGCCGTCGGAGTAGCGCCTGATGAAGTTGAGGTACTGACCCCGCATGTACATGAGGATGCGGACGTAGCTCTCGATGCCCTCGGATACCTTGTCGAGCGTCTCGGAGATGGGGGTGGTCCCTCGTCCGATCCTGACGGCGTACGATGACGCCAGTCCGTAGTAGGCGGCGGCCCGGGCTACGTAGGTCGTCTTGGATATGTGGAAGACCGAGCGGTGATGACAGTGCCGCTCGTCGAAGACGTCGAAGACGGCGACCGACATGAGGAGGCGGTCGGCGTTCGCCCGGTAGATCTCGTATCTCTGGCGATCGGAGGCCGCGTCGGCTATCATTCGGTAAAGGTCCGAGTCGTCGAGGGCGACGAGCCCGGATGTCCGCGCGATGTGCTTCGGGTCCATGTGGGAGTTCAGGAGATGAGCGAGGTAGACGTTGACGTCCTCGTCGTAGAACTCCGAGTTGGATTCGAGGCCCGTCTGAACGCGTGAGTGCAGGAGGCAGTTCAGCATGAAGAAGTACGACGTCTGGACGTCGGTGCCGGTCTCGAGCTTCCGCAGTGCTGCCCTGCGGCCGGCCCTCCTGGGGGCCGGCTCCCTCGTGTTGTCCTTCACGCGTCGCTTGACCATGCACGACCTCTTGCCCGAGTCGTCTCAGGTGCTGGTAGGTCCCGGAAAAGCAAGTCCTGTGCCACGACGGGCCGCTTGAACGATTCCTCAGTCACACCGGTTCCCGTCAGCGGCCTCAGGGGGCGCTCAAGCGAGAACGACCCAGCGGGCTCGGTCGGAAGTGCAGATTCCGGGCCGGACGCTCTCCGGCCGGGAAGCCGCCCGGAGCGCGGAGGCCGGCGCCGCCCGTTACTTCATGCCAAGTCCGAATGCCTGTGGCGTGCGGAACGACAGGAGAATCCGATGAGAGTTGCCGTTGTGCAGATGCGTCCCGAGTTCGGGGACGTCGCGCGTAACAGGGAGCGTGCCGAGTCGATGGTCGCGTCGGAGAAGGCCGACCTCTACGTGCTTCCGGAGCTCTGTCTCTCGGGCTACCTGTTCGAGTCGCGGGAGGAGGCCGTGGCTCTGGCGCACGCGCCGGACGACGGGGTCTTCGACGGACTCGCGGCGCTCTCTCGCTCCGCAGGGGCCGCGATCGTCGTGGGGTTCGCAGAGATCGCGGGCGCGTCGCTCTTCAACTCGTCGGTTCTCCTGGCGCCTGACGGATCGCGGGCCGTCTACAGGAAGATCCAGCTCTTCTGGGGGGAGAAGCTCATCTTCGAGCCCGGGGACAGACCGCCTGCCGTCGTCGAGGCGGCGGGGGCGCGGCTCGGGATGATGATCTGCTTCGACTGGATCTTCCCCGAGGTCGCGAGGTCGCTGGCACTCGGGGGCGCCCAGATACTGTGCCATTCCGCGAACCTGGTGCTTCCCTACTGCCAGGCCGCCCTCGTCACGCGATGCATCGAGAACAGGGTCTTCGCGGCGTGCGCCAACAGGGTCGGAACGGAAACGAGAGCGGGGAAGACGCTCACGTTCACAGGGATGTCCGAGATCGTCGCGCCGAACGGCGAGATCCTCGCGCGGGGCTCCGTCGACGGGGAAGATGTCCTGGTGGCCGAGGTCGACCCGACGCTGGCCGATGACAAGGCGGTAACGCCTGAGAACGATATTCTGGGCGACCGCCGGACCGAGCTCTATCGGCTCTGAGCCCGCGAGAAGGGCCCGTGCTGAGCGGGTTTCCTGCCGTCCCGGGGTCCCCCGCTGGCATGCTCCTTGCAGCTTGCGGTACACGGAGGGGTGCGCCCGCGGTTTACGCAGGGTGTGCCTGCTGTCAGGCGGGGCGTGCCTGTTCCGTCCCACTTCGAGAGGAACAAGAGGTGCAGCGCTCGGGTCCGAGCATAGAGGTCAAGATCGTCATCCTGGTTGCCGCGGTCGTGGTGATACAGGACCTCGTGCTGCTGGCCATGTTCCTGTCCGGGGCGGCCCCGGTCGCCATACAGGCGACGCTCGGCGGGCTCCTCGTCCTCGCGGTCACACTGGCCGCGGTCTGGGGCAACGCCATCGCACGGGCGCTCCGGAGACTGACGCGGGCCTGCTTCGTCGCCCAGGAAGGCGACGTCCGCGTTCTCACGGAGCCCGACCGGACCGACGAGATCGGCGAGCTGAACGACGAGATCAACAGGCTGGTCCTCTCCCTGAGGGCTCTGTCCGGGGTCGAAGCTGAACTGTCGATCGCCTCCGGCGTCACCGACACGGCGTCTGACGCCGCGCCGGACGCCCTTCACTCGGCCCACGAGGTTCTCGTATCGATAAAGGAGCTCAAGGAGGGCGCGTCGGCGGAGGGCGCCATCCTTCGCCGCGTGGCCGGCTCGCTCGGAGAAGCGAGGACACTGCTCGGCCAGGTCGCGGGACGTGTCGAGGGCGGCCTCAAGGCCGACGACATGGCCGCCCGGCTGAACGCGCTCAAGGCCGGCGCCCGCGAGGTGGAGCTCCTGTCCGACTCGGTCGTCGACGAAGCTGCGCGGGCTGAGATAGACGAGGCGTCGCTGGCCCGTTCGGTGAACGGGCTCAGGGAGACGGTCAGGACGATGGCGGACGTCGCCGGTGAGGCCGCGCGCCTGCTGGACCAGCGGACGGCGGACGCCAGGGCCGCAGGGATCGCTCTCGAGCGGATAGGAGAGGCGGACGTCGCCAGATCCGATGCATCGAGGGTCGCCGAACTCATGGACAGCAGCGCCGCCAGGGGCTTCAACGAGGCGGCGAGACTGGCAGCCGGCCTCCGGAAGCTGGGGCTTGCCCTCGAGGCATACGACCAGCGCAGGAAGCTCATGCGGTAGGGTGGAGCGCCGGAGCATCCGACAGGCGTCAACGAAGTTCACAGGAGGGCGGGTCCCGGACGGGCCCGCCCTCGTCTCGTTGCCGACGCGAGAGCATGCAAGCTGGTGCCGGAGCGCGAGTTGAGCCGTTGCCTTCCACGCGGCTCGTCCCGCGTCGGGCCGGTGGCATGCCGGTTGCTCGCATCGTATCGAAGCTCTTCCTCGAGATGGACGTTAGAGGGCCGGCGGGCGCGCGGCGTTTGCGGAGGCGCCGGGGGTGTCGTGTGAGGGTGGTGCGGTGAGGCCGGCCGGTCCTCGCCGGGGATTCCTCTGGAGGACGGCGTTGCGGAGGACGGGAGCGGGATCCGACGAGGGGCTCCTCGTCGACGTCGCCAGGCTGAACGGGATCCTGAGGGAAGGGCTCTCGTTCGCCGTCAAGAGGGGGAGCGCCGCCGCGGAGGAGAGGACCGCGACGGCGGTGCTCGAGCTAGCGGACGCAGGCGGAACACCGCGCCGGGTGTTCCGACGCGTGCGGTTGGCGCGGGAGCGCCGTCCCAGGCGGCTCGCGTTGTCCGGATGCCTCGCCGAGTGCGCGATGGAGTTGGGACTCGGGGCATCGGTGTGCCGGAGAGGAACGGGCGAATCGCCTTGAGCGGACGTCCGGTGCGTGTGACAATGCGAAACCCACCACGCGGGAGTGGCGGGACCCACGTCCCCCACCCACCGCGCCGCCGCAGCGCGCTCCCTCAAGGGGTTTGGCATGTCGGCATCGCTGGAGGCACTGACCGAGCGATACCTGGGGTTCATCGCCGCCGAGCAACCAGTGGCGGCCACCTATCTGGGACTCCACTCGCGCGACGACTCCCTCGGCCTCTTCTCGGCCGACGCCCTGGCATCGCAGCGCGGCAAGCTCTCCGAGATCCTCCTCGACCTCGAGAAGCTCAAGACGGACGATCTCGACGCCGACGAGCGCGTGGACGCCGCGGTCCTGCGCGCCATGCTCAGACGGGCGGTGTTCGACCACGACCATCTCAAGAGGCACGAACTCGACCCCGGGTACTACATCGGAACGGCGCTCACGGGATGCAACCAGCTCCTGATGCGTGACTTCGCGCCGCTGGAGGAGCGGGCGAGGTGCTTCGCGTCGAGGCTGCGCGATGTCCCGGATGTGCTGGCCGAGTGCTTGGAGAACGTCAAGAGCCCGCCTTCGACCTTCGCGTCCGTCGGGGCTGAGATGGCGCGAGGCGGCCTCGCTTTCCTTACCGAGGTCGTTCCGCGGCTGTCGGCGGAACTTCCGGAGCTTGGGGCGGACCTCGAGAGGGCATCGGCCGGGGCCTCGGATGCGCTTCTCGAGATCGCCGCGCACTGCGAGGAGGCGGCGTCCTCGTCGGACGTGCCGTTTCATGTCGGCCGCGAGGCGTACGAGTGGCTCCTCCGTGAGACTCACATGCTCAAGATGGACAGCGACGAACTTCTGGAGTTCGGACGCGACTCCATCGCCGAGACGTCCCGCGCGATGGACGAACTCGCTCGGGAGATCGACCCGTCGGCGACGTGGCGGGAGACGGTGGAACGTCTGCAGACCCACCACCCGGAGCCCGGGACGCTCAGGGAGTTCTACGCGAGCGAGATGGCCGAGGCGAGGGACTTCGTCAGGGAGAAGAACCTCGTCACGATACCGCCAGGCGAGTCGCTCGACGTCGTGGACACGCCGACCTTCCTGCGCACGCTTCTCCCGTATGCGGCCTACGGACCACCCGGCCCGTTCGAGACCGAGCAGAAGGGGTTCTTCTACGTGACACCGGTCGACGCTCAGGCCTCGCCCGAGGACCAGGAGCGGCAGCTCAGGGGTCACTGGGTCGACAACATCAGGGTCATAGCGCTCCACGAAGGCTACCCCGGCCACCACGTTCAGCTCGTTCGCTCGAACCAGGTCCCCAGCAGAACGCGGAAGCTCGCCGGCAACAACGTCTTCATAGAGGGATGGGCGCTCTACTGCGAGGAGATGATGCGCGAGGCGGGCTTCTTCCCGGACGCAGGAACGAGGCTCTGCCAGCTCAAAGCCACGATGTGGAGGGCGGCGCGCATCGTCGTTGATGTCGGGCTGCAGCGTGGCGAGATGTCGCTCACCGACGCCGCGGACTTCATGGTGTCGGAGGCGGCCCTCGTGAGGGACAAGGCCGAGGCCGAGGTCAAGAGGTACGCGAAGTACCCAACGCAGCCGTCCAGCTACCTTATCGGCAAGCGGGCGATCCTGGGCATCCGCGACAGCTACGAGCGGACGATGGGAGCGTCGTTCAACCTCCTGGAGTTCCACGACAGGCTGCTCGACGTCGGGAGCATCCCTCCGGCTCTAGCGGAGCAGGCCCTGGGTCTCGGAGACGGAACGACGTCGGCCGCGGAACCGTCGGGCGGCGGGCGAGAGGGAGCTGCGGGGGCCGCGACATGATCAGGCGCGCCGAACTGCCGAACGGGCTCAGACTCATAGTTCGCGAGATGCGAACTGCGCCCGTCGTGGCCATGAACCTGTGGGTGGGCTCGGGTTCCTCCGATGACCCGGAGGAGTTGTCCGGGATCTCGCACTTCATGGAACACATGCTCTTCCGCGGGACGGACGCCGAAGGCGGCATCGACCTGGCGCGCGAGGTTCACGACGCCGGCGGCTACCTGAACGCCGAGACCGGCTGCGACCACACGATGTACTACCAGGTAGTACCGAGCGTCAGGTGGAAGGGTGTCCTCAGGGCCGTCGTGGAAGCCGCTTCGTCGCCCGCGTTCCGCGCGGCTGACGTCGACGGAGAGCGGGGCGTCATCGTTGAGGAGGCCCGGAGCGGGGAGTCCGATCCGGGGACCTTCGTGTGGCACCGGCTGATGGAGGCGGTCTTCCCGAAGCATCCGTGCAGGCGGCCGATCGTCGGGACACCAAAGAGCGTGTCGCGCGTCACGTCGGAGGCCCTGAGGGAACACCACGCGGCTCACTACGGCGCCAGGAACCTCGTTCAGGTCATCGTCGGGGACGTAGACGCGGAGGAGGCGCTCGATGTGGCGGCGGGCGCGCTCGCGGGGATGCCGTCCGGGCTGCCGCGCACGACGAGGCGCCCTGCGGAGCGAGAGGCCCGCGGGCTCAGGGCGGCGGCGTACGAGGGCAGCGTCGACCAGCCGTATCTGGCCCTCGCCTTCGACGGGCCTCACGCGCTGCACCCTGACGTCCCGGCGCTGGACGCGCTCTGCGGTCTTCTGGGAGTCGGTCACAGCTCCCGCCTGGCGAGGTCGCTTCGCGACGGAGAGGGCATTGTGAGCGCAGTGGGATGCGGGGTCGTGGCCTACCGGGACACGGGGCTTCTTGCCGTTCGAGCGGTCGCGTCGACCGACGACCTCGATCGCGTCTGCGAGAGCGTCTTCCGCGAGACCGAACGCCTGCGTCGGGAGCCGCCCGACGGATCGGAGATGGAGAAGAACCTCCGACGACTGGAGGCGGCCTACGTGCTCGAGCACGAGACTCCCGACTCGATCGCGAACACGCTCGGCTTCTTCGAGACGTTGGGAGACTACACCTGGGCCGAGGAGTACATCGACCGTCTCGCGAGCGTTGGCACCGACGACATCCTCCGCGTGGCGCGCAACTACCTCGACGCGGACGCGGCCACCTTCATCTCGTACGCGCCCGGACCTCCCGGCGCGCCGGCCGTCGACCGCGCGCCCGACGTCCGCGCGTGCGCGCTCCGCGGCGCGGAGTCCGCGGGACACGCCCAAGGGGTGGTCCGCGAACGGCCGGCGGTGTGGTCGGCCCCTCAGGCGTTCTCGAGGCCTCAGGTCCTCCGCGAATCGCCAGTCACCCCCTGCACACGCCTCGAGCTGTCGAACGGCGGTTCGATGATCGCCTGCGAGTCCAAGGTGCTCCCGATCGTCGCAGTGACGGCGGGCCTTCGGGGCGGATTCACCGAAGAGCGACCCTCGAAGGACGGCCTCACGTACCTCTCCCTCAAGATGGCTCTTCAGGGAACCAGCACGCGCAGCGCCGAGGAGATCTCCGAACACATCGAGGGGTTGGGGAGCGCGCTCGCCACGGCGGTCGAGCGCGACGGGTTCGGTCTGGGTTTCACCGTGGTCTCGAAGCACCTGGAGGAGGCTGCGGACGTCGTGGGCGACGTCCTGTCGAACGCGTCGTTCCCGGAGTCCCGACTCGACCACGTGCGCAGGCTCGTCGCGTCCGAGATCATCGCAGCGGACGACCAGCCGCTGAGACGGGCGATGGTGGCGCTGCTTCCTCTCGCGTTCCCCGGCCTCCCTCACGGCAGGCCGATCAGGGGGACGCTCGAGTCGGTCGGGCGCGCTACGGCCCCGGAGCTGGCCGCGTGGTACAGAAGCAGGTGTGCCGCCGACCGGCTCAGGGTCTGCGTCATCGGTGACGTGTCGCCTGAGCGCGCGAGGGACGTCGTCGAGTCGGCCCTCGCGGGTCTTTCTGGAACACCCGTGGCGGAGGACGACGTGTCGGCCACGTCGACGCACGTCGTCCGCCCGACCGGGAGTTCCGTAGGCGAGCTGCCGGCGTCGCCGCAGTCCGTGGTGACGGTCGCCCTCGCCGGGCCGCCGGGTGGGACCGGGGACGCGGTGGCGGCCCGTGTGATCGTGCGCGCTCTCTCGATGATGGGAGGGAGGCTCTGGACCTCTCTCAGGGAGAGGCCGCCGTACGCCTACCACGTCGGGGGGGCCTTGCTCGCGTACGCGCGCGCCGGCGCCACCGTCGGTTACGCGACCGCGGCTCCGGGGCAGGAGCGGGCGGTCGGCGACGGGCTCTTGGCGGAGTTCGCAAGACTGGGGGACGGCGGGCTCGAGGCCGACGAGCTGGCGAGAACGAGACAGCATCTCGCGGGGACGCTTGAGATATCCCTCATGCGCGCGGCCGCGCGGTCAGCGAGCTACGCGATGTCAGAGGTCATGGGCGCGGGGTACGAATACGTGAGAGACCTGGCCGGCGAGGTCAGGCGTGTTACGAACGACGACGTCGTGAGGGTGGCGCGGACCTACATGAACCCGGCGGACGGCTTCGCGGAGGCCGTCGTGCGCGGGGAGTCCCCGCGCACCTGACCGTCCGCGCCGCCGGGAGAGCGCGTCAGGGGGTCGCCCTTCCGGCGGCCTCGCGGGCCATGCCCTCTTCGACCGACTCGCGGAAGTTCTCCGGCGCGTACCTCTGCCAGAGCTCGATGAGACGCTCCAGCCTGTCCTCGTCGCCGAGTCGCTGGTATATGGAGAGGAGCGCGGGGTAGATGTCGGCGCGCTCCGGCGTCCTTCTCAAGGCCCGCTCGTAGGCATCGAGCGCGGTCTCGTAGTGCGGCATCGCCTGGTCGACCTCTCCGCGCATCTCGAGCTTCTCCGCGACCATGAGATTGACCCCACCGTACCGTATCCACGCGTCCATGTTGTCGGGATCGTTGGCGATGACCCTCTCCGCGTACGGGAGCGCTCTCATTGGCTGGTAGAGCCTCGCCGCGTATATGGCGATGAGGCCGTTCAGGGCCGGTCCGTACTCCGGCGCGAACTTGAGAGCGATGTCGTAGAGCCTTATGGCCTCCTCTACGTTCGGAGGCGTCTTCTGCATCTCCGCGTAGCCGAGCCGCGAGAATCCGGCCGCGTAGTTCGTCACCAGACGGGCCGTCGTGGGCGGCTTGTATACCTCGTCCATGACCCTCCAGCCGTCGTCGACGTCCACGATGCTGTCGTACCGGTAGTTCTCGAACATGTTCTGATACGTCTTGTCGACGTCGATCTGGTATCTGGCCGTCGTCGGCACCAGACGGAAGACCATGCCCTCGAGGCTGAGGTTGTCGTAGTAGCCTAGAAAGTCATCGACGGTGACGGCGAAGTAGATGGGCCGGGAGTCCCCGACTTCCCTGATGATGTCGTGGAGAACGATGTCCTTGAGGGAGATGAGCCTCGGTTCCCCCGTCTGCGGGTCGCGCGTCCAGTACGGATGCATCCGGTCTATCTCGTCGAACGTGAAGCTCATCGGGACGTCGCGCTCCTTGAGCTGCGTCACGTACCAGTTGATCTGTATGAGCGACAGATTGACGAGGTCGACGTCAGGCCGGAGACCCTCGACCTGCTGCAGGTACCACAGCGGGAACGTGTCGTTGTCGCCGTTCGTGACGAGGATAGCGTTCTCATCCAGGAAGTTGATCATGTTCCAGCCGTAGTAGTGCGCCACGTAGTTCTCGCTCCTGTCCATGACGTGATAGTGCTTGATCATCGGGAGGAGGGAGAACGCCACGACCGCGCCCGCGAGGATCCACTGGTAGTGCCTTCCGACCTTGCGGCCCCACTGCACGATCGAGCCCGCGCCGATGCCCATCCAGAGCGCCAGCCCGATGTAGGCAGGGACCCAGAAGTACTCCCTCGAGCGCACCTCGTGGTCGGAGATGTTCATGTAGAACAGGAGCACGACGGACGACATCGCGAACGCGATGAGGAGCATGACGAACGTGCGGCGGTCCCTCCTCGCGTGGGCTATCGCGCCCCACGCGGACAGCAGGAGCGGCCAGACGGTGAACTGGGGCTTGAAGTAGCTCCAGAGGATGCTGAACTGGTTGCCGAACGGCGTGCGCCTGGGGAAGAAGCGCATCGGCTCGTACTGCTTGCGCTGCATCACGTCGAGCACCAATCTCCACGTGTGAGGATTGGACTCGTTGATGGCCGGCTTGAGTCTGGCTCTAATGAGAAGGTACGCGTGCACTGAGAGCGCAAGAACCCCGAGGGCCGCGATGGCAAGTACCATGCGAGCCGGTACCTCGGGGTTCTCTATGATCTTCCTCCGTACGAGGTACGTGAAGAGACACAGGCAGAGGGCCACGCCGACCAGGAGCCCGACGTACGCGCCGGAGGCGTCTCCCCCGTCCAGGCTGTGCACGACGACGGCGCCACCGACGCCCCAGAGGGACAGCGCCACGACGAGCCACGTCGGGATGAGCGTCGGCTTCCCTCCGCTTCCCCTCTTCCTCTGCTGGCGCGGCAGCTGCTTCTGCTCGGGCCAGAGCGCGGGCACGGCGAAATAGGCGGCCGTCGCAAGCCACATCACCGTGAGGGCAACTGCCCCCGCAGACGAGCCCTTCGACAGCATCACGAGTGCCAGCACGAGAGGCAGGCCCAGGAGCACGGTACCCGCGAAGTTGTGCTCGAAGAATATGATGAAGACCAGGAAGGCGGGCGCCCACAAGAGGCAGCCCATGTGAACGCCGATCCCGAGTGAGAGAAGATAGATGATGAGGTAGAGCCATCTGCGGTCGCGCGGCACGTCCTTGAGCTCAGCCCACCGGAGCGTCATCCAGAGCGTGGCGGTCATGATGAGTATGTTGGTGGCGTAGACCTCGGCCTCGAGCGCGTTCTCCCAGAAGCTGAACGAGAATGCCGTGAACAGACACGCGGTCACACCCATCACGTAGGTCGGGAGTCCGTCCCGGAACGACTCGACCCTGCCTTCCCATCGCCTGGCCATCTTGGCGAGCGCCAGATAGAGGAACACGAGCGCGAGAGCGGCCGCGACGACCGACAGGAAGTTGACCGTCTGGATGGTGTTCCCGAAGGGGATGAGAGCGAAGAGACGGGAGATCAGCGTGAAGACAGGTGATCCCGGTGGATGGCCCACGCCGAGAATGGCGCCGACCGCCACGAACTCGCCGTTGTCCCAGAAGGCGACGACAGGCGCCGTCGTCAGAAGGTACACGATGAGCGACAGCGCTCCCATCGACCACGCGATGATCCTGTTGACTCTCCGGTGCTGATACATCGACTCTCCTCTAGGCTCCCGCGCCCTCCGGTGACGGCGGCTTGAGAAGCTGGGTCAGTTTGTCCCTGAGCGCCGCTGCAGACAGCCCTCTCGATATCTGACCCGCCAGGGCAAGGGACAGTTCACCCGATTCCTCCGAGACCACGACGGCGACCGCGTCGGTCTCCTCTGTGAGGCCCACCGCGGCGCGATGTCTCGTGCCCAGCGTGTGAACGAAATAGGGGTTCTGCGACAGTGGCAGCGTGCAGCGGGCCGCCACGAGCTGGTTGCCTTTCAGAATGACCGCTCCGTCGTGGAGGGGCGTGAGCGGAGTGAAGATCGAGACGATCAGAGAGGACACGACCGGAGCGTTCAGCATCACCCCGGTCTGGTAGTAGTTCGTGAGCTTGGCCGACCGCTCCATGACGATGAGGGCCCCGGTCTTCTTCGCTGCCATCGCCTGGACCGCGGCGATGAGAGCGTCGATGACCTCGTGTTCCTCGATGCGGAAGAACGTACGAAGGTAGCGGCTGTGGCCGAGCTGGCCCAGGAGCCTCTTGAGCTCGTCCTGGAACAGCACGACGAAGATGATGGCCCACACGCCCTTGAGGCCCGACATGAGCCAGTTCAGGGCGTCGAACTGCAGCCAGCGGGCCAGGAACCCGATCACAACGATGATGAAGAGCGCGACCAGCATCTGCATGGAGCGCCGGCCGCGGAGTATGAGCAGGAGCTGGTAGACGACGAACGCCACGATGGCCACGTCGATGAGGTCGACCAGTATCCTCCAGCCTTCCATCGCGTCACGCTCCATCGGCGAGCACGCGCCCGCTCACCGTCTCACCGGCGTCACCCATCAGGCCGGCGTGTTGATGCAGGCTTCCACCATCCTCGCGGCGCGCAGGACGGGCGCCACGTCGTGGACACGCAGGATCCGAGCGCCCTGCGCCACGGCGTACGCGGCGGTCGCCAGCGTTCCCTCGAGCCTGTCCTCGACGGGCAGGTCCAGCACCTTGCCGATGAAGGCCTTCCGCGAGGGGCCGACGAGCACCGGCTTCCCGAGAACCGCAAGCTCGGGGAGGTGTCTCAGTATCGCGAGATTGTGTCCCGAGGTCTTCCCGAATCCAATGCCCGGATCGATGGCGATCCGGTCGCCTTCGACCCCGGCGGACTCGGCAGACAAGATCGCCTGCTCGAGGAAGAGGGCTATCTCACCCATCACGTCGTCGTAGGAAGGGTCTCTCTGCATGTCGGACGGCCTGCCCAGCATGTGCATGAGGACGCAACCGGCTCCGTGCCTGGCCACGGTCGACGCCATCGCGGCGTCCCCCCGGAGCGCCGTGATGTCGTTGACGATCGCCGCGCCGGCACCGAGCGCGCGGTCCGCGACCGATGCGCGGTACGTGTCTATCGAGATCGGGCCGTCCCACTCCCCGGCGATCGCCTCGATGATGGGGATGACGCGCCCGAGCTCTGTCTCCTCGCTCACAGGCTCCGAGCCGGGTCTGGACGATTCGCCTCCGACGTCTATGATGTCGGCCCCGTCGGAGATCATGCCGAGAGCCGCCTCGACCGCCTCGCTCGGTTGCATGTACCTGCCGCCGTCCGAGAACGAGTCCGGGGTGACGTTCAGAATGCCCATGACGTGCACGCGCTCGCCGACGGCCAGTTCGTGGGTCTTCGCTCGCAGCACGGTCGGCCCGCCGGACTCCACGGTGTCCAGGAGTTCTGCGATGCGCTCTCCCAGGGCCGGGATGTCGAACGGCTGCCAGGCGAGCTTGGAGGTGAGTTCGCGGAGCTGCGCGTGCGTCCCGAGGAGGAGCACGTCGGTCGTCTCCACGCCGTGCGTGAGGACGTCCTTCGCGACGGCGGCGTCTCCGCCCAGGGACAGCATCTGCTGCTTGATGACGTGAGCCGTCGGTATGTCGGCGTCTGCTATTTTGATGACGAGGCTACGAGCCTTGCCGGCCATCGCGCGGACGCCGCCCGGCGAGACGTGGATCTTCTCCATCTCGCGCGCGGCGTCGTCCAGCGACGGGACGAGGATGACTCTTGGGGAGAGAACTCTCTTCATCCGCTACTCGGTGGAGGAGGTGACATCGTCGTCGGAACGGACCGTCGCTTCGCCATCGTGAGATTTCGTCCGCCGGGCCTCGCCGAAGAGCTCATCGAGCTCAGCGCCGGTGAGGGTCTCCCGTTTCAACAGGGCGGCTGCGAGCAGATGCAGCTTGTCGATGTTCCCGGTGATGAGGTCGCGCGCGCGCAAGGCCGCGGCGTCGACGAGCGCCCGTATCTCCTGGTCGATCACCACGGCCGTAGCCTCGCTGTGGTCCTTGGCTCTGCCCATCTCGCGGCCGAGGAAGACGTGGCTGTTCTCCTTGCCGAACGACACCGGGCCCAGCACGTCGCTCATGCCCCACTCGCAGACCATGCGTCGCGCGAGCTCCGTGGCGTTGTCGATGTCGCTCCTGGCGCCGATGGTCGTCTGCTTGAGAGCGATCTCCTCCGCCGCTCTGCCGCCCATGAGATGCGTGAGGGTGCTCAGGAGATAGCTCTTCGAGTAGTTGTGCCGGTCGTCCTCGGGAAGCAGATACGTCAGCCCTAGCGCCCCCCCGCGCGGGATGATCGTCACCTTGTGGATCGGGTCCGAGCCGGGGGAGAGCCACGCCACGAGCGCGTGTCCCGATTCGTGGTACGCCGTGTTGCGGACCTCTTCGTCAGAGAGGATGACGCTCCTCCTCTCCATGCCGAGCATGATCTTGTCCTTGGCGTCCTCGAAGTCCTCGGCCGTGACGGCGTCGCGGTCCCTCCGCGCAGCGAGAAGCGCCGCCTCGTTCACGAGATTGGCGAGGTCGGCCCCGGAGAGACCGGGCGTGCCTCGCGCCACGACCTCGAAATCGACGTCCGGGCCCAGCGTGACGCCCTGGGCGCTCACGTTCAGGATGCCCTTACGTCCGTTGAGGTCCGGCCGGTCCACGACGATCTGCCGGTCGAAGCGTCCGGGGCGAAGGAGCGCCGGGTCGAGCACGTCGGGCCGGTTGGTCGCGGCCAGCAGGATGACGCCGTCGTTAGACTCGAAGCCGTCCATCTCAACGAGGAGCTGGTTCAGCGTCTGCTCCCGCTCGTCGTGCCCGCCGCCAAGTCCGGCGCCACGCATGCGCCCGACGGCGTCGAGCTCATCGATGAAGATGATGCAGGGCGCATTCTGCTTGCCCTGCTCGAAGAGGTCGCGGACGCGCGCGGCGCCCACGCCGACGAACATTTCGACAAACCCGGAGCCGCTTATCGAGAGGAACGGCACGTCGGCCTCGCCGGCCACAGCGCGCGCCAGCAGGGTCTTGCCCGTCCCCGGAGCGCCGACCAGGAGCGCGCCCTTGGGTATCTTCCCGCCGAGCCGCTGGAACCGTCTGGGCTCCCGGAGGAACTCGACGATCTCCTGGAGCTCCTGCTTGGCCTCGGGGAGTCCGGCCACGTCGTCGAAGGTGACCTTCGGGCGGTCCTCTGTCAGGAGCTTCGCGCCGCTCTTGCCGAAACTGAAGGCCTTGCCCGGTCCGGCTCCGCCGCGCATCGACCTCATGATGAAGATCCAGAACGCGATGATGACCGCCAGCGGGAGCACCGAGAAGAGGACGCCGCCCCAGTTCGTTGGAGGGGGCTGACCGTCGAGTATCGCGTCGGGGCTGTGCTCCTCGATGAAGTCGATGAACCCCGGGTCTTCGACGAGCATCCAGGCGTAGAACTCGTAGTACGAGATCTGCTGTCCGTTCTGGAACACGGTGCCGGGCATCACGAGTTCGCCGTGGATCTCTCTCTCGACGAATTCGGCGGACTTGAGGTTTCCAGCGAGGATCTCCTGGCGGAGCTGCGAGAACGAGATTCGCGTCTCGGTCGTCCTGCTCTGGACGAAGAGCTGATACGCTACGAACGCGAGAAAGATGAAGAGGATCCACGCTATGAACGGGTTCCTCGATCTGGCGGGAGGCATCAGCTTGCGCGACAGCTCCTCGCGCTTCTTCTTGCTCTCGTCTTCACGTCCCGCTCCCCGCTTCTCGGGGCTCGGGTTCTGGTCTTTCGACATCCGGTCTCTCCTGTGGGCCTGTCTCGTGACCCCGACGGAGAATGCTCCTCCGGCGGTCCGGACCGTCCGCGGCGGGCGGTCGGACCGTTACTGGATCCGCTCACCCTCCGGCCGCTACGGTATCTCCTCGTCCTCGAGGACGGCGATGTGGGGGAGGTTCCTGTACTTCTGCGCCAGGTCGAGCCCGTAGCCGATGACGAACTTGTCCGGCACCACGAAGCCGACGTAGTCGAGGTCGAGGTCGACCTCTCTCCGTCCCCTGCGGTCGAGCAGCGTGCAGATCTTTATGCTCTTAGGGTGACGGGTCTCCAGGTTCTCGAGTATGTAGCGGAGCGTGAGCCCCGTGTCGACGATGTCCTCGACGATGAGGACGTGGCGGTCTGTGATGGAGAGGGACAGGTCCTCGAGAATGCGCACGACCCCGGAGCTCTCGGTTCCGTCCCCGTAGCTCGAGATCTCCATGAAGTCGATCTCGACGTGAATGCTCGTCGCCCTGATGAGGTCCGCCATGAAGATGATGCCGCCCTTCAGGACGTTCACGAGGATCGGCGGTTCGTCTCGATAGTCTTCCGATATCCGCGCGCCCAGCTCCGCTACGCGCTTCCGGATCTGTTCCTCGGTCAGAAGGACCTTGCCCAACTGCACGTCCAGCTCCTCCGGTCTGCGGCCGGTCCCGGCGGGGCCGCGTCGGCCCCCCCCCTCGTCCCGACGTCAGTCCGATCTGCGGGCCTTGAGGACCAGCACGGTCTTCGTGTCTTCGCCAACAGGCGCCCTTGCCGACCTTCTCATTCCGGCGAGCCACAGGATGCCTTCGAGGTCGAGCACGAGCGGCACGGCGTCCCTGAGACTCGCGGCGACCTTGGAGTCGATGAGGAACTGCTTGACCGTCTTCGTTCCTTCCATCCCGAACGGACAGAAGCGGTCGCCCTGCCTTCGCCCCCTGATCCTGAGCGGAGGGGAGAGCCGATCCCAGTCGAAGACGGCGTCGTCGTCCATCGTCTCTTCGGGGGCCCCGCGCAGCTCCTGCCTGTCCACGAGTTCCGCGGTGATCGAGAGTCCCGCGTCCTCGAAACAGGCGACGCCGGGGGCCGGGAGTTCCAGCTCCGGCAGGCCCGGTGGTCCCTCACCTGTCGACAGAGTCAGGCAGCCGTGCTCGAGGCGCGCCTTCGCGCCGTCCGGGAGTTCGGCCGCCACACCGACCTCGTTCCTCCTCAGGAGTTCCGCTATGCTTTCGACGTGGCGGAACGACGGAGGGGGAAGGTCGGGGCGGAGGGTCTCCAGGACTCTCCGGAAAACGCTCCTTTGGAGAGCTTCATCGTAGCCAGAGAGAACTGTCGAATCAAGGGCAAACTGCCCTAGGCGCGTGCTCTTCACGACCCTGGGGAGCGCCTCGTCGGTCAGCCTGTCGAAGTGCTCCCGCACCCCCGTCATGATTCTCCCGAGCGTGACGAGCGACTGGCTGATCCTGGGGTTATACTCGGCGAGCACGGGCAGGAGCTCGTTCCTGACCCGGTTCCTCGCGTAGGCGGACTCGAGGTTGCTCTCGTCGGTCCTGTGGGGAAGGTCGTGCTCCTCGAGGTAGCTCTCTATCTCCGACCTCCAGACGTCGATCAGGGGCCGGATGATCGTGCCGTCGCGCTTCGGAGGGATGCCGGCGAGCCCGTCCGGGCCGGAGCCACGGATGACGCGCATGAGAACGGTCTCCGCCTGGTCGTCGGCGTTGTGTCCCGTGGCGATGCGCTGGCAGTACTCCTGCTTCGACACCGTGACGAGGAACTTGTAGCGGAGCATTCGGGCGGCGTCCTGCTTCGACATGGAATTTGAGAGCAGGAACGCGGGCACGTTCTCCTCCTCACACCTGCAGGGGAGGCCCAGGCGCCCTGCCAGGTCGCTCACGAACTCGGCGTCGCGCCGCGACTCCTCTCCCCGGAACCTGTGATCGAGGTGGGCCACGCGGAGCTCGAACTCGAGTTCGTCACGCAGGCCCGCCAGAACATGCAGAAGGCAGACGGAATCGGGTCCGCCTGAGACGGCGGCGAGCACGGTGTCGCGGACGGAGATCATCCCGTAGCGGCGGATCGTCGCTCTGACCTTGTCCCGAACGACCGACATCGTTCACCCCGCCTGAGGTGCGTCTGGTACAAAGGAACGGCCCTCCCGCAAGCCACAGGAGGGCCGAGTTGGTAGCGGTGCAGGGATTCGAACCCCGGACACGCGGATTATGATTCCGCTGCTCTAACCAACTGAGCTACACCGCCTACGCTCCCTGCCCGGCAAACGTGCCGCCGGGCCCAGCTTTCTGCTAAGATGATAGTCCAAAGGCGGATAGCAGTCAACCGCCGAGGGTGCGGGGCGCTCTCCACCCCGCAACGGAACGGCCTTTTCCGCATCAAAACCGATAGGTCGTACGGGACGGACGCGGCTCAGAGCGGCGCGCCGCGGAGACCGGACCCCGGTTCGCCAGGAGGTGATGAACGACGATGAGGCTGGACAGATTCACACTCAAGGCGCAGGAGGCGGTTCAGGCCGCCCAGAACCTCGCGCTCGACAGGAACCACCAGGAGATCACGCCCGAGCATCTTCTGGCCGCGCTTCTCGAGCAGCGCGAGGGCGTGGTCATCCCCATACTCCAGCGTTTGGGCGCCGACGTGTCGGCCGTCCGCAACGGGCTCGAGCGCGAACTCGAGAAGGTCCCCGAGGTTCACGGGGCCGCGAGCCAGGCGTACGCCTCGCCGACCCTTCAGTCCGTCCTGGGGGCCGCGTGGAACGAGGCGCAGCAACTCAAGGACGAGTACACGAGCACGGAGCACGTCCTGATCGCCATCGCCGACGAGAAGGAGTCGCCCGCCGGGGCGCTCCTGCGCGAGGCCGGGGCGACGCGCGAGAACATCTTCAAGGTCCTGGTCGACATCCGCGGAAGCCAGCGCGTCACCGACCAGAATCCCGAGGAGAAGTACCAGGCGCTCACGAAATACAGCCGTGACCTGACCGATCTGGCCCGGGCCGGGAAGCTCGACCCGGTCATCGGACGCGACGACGAGATACGCCGCGTCATCCAGGTGTTGTCCAGGCGCACGAAGAACAACCCTGTACTCATCGGCGACCCCGGTGTCGGCAAGACCGCCATCGTCGAGGGGCTCGCCCAACGCGTGGTGACCGGCGACGTGCCCGAGGGCCTCAAGAACAAGAGGATAGCGGCGCTCGACGTCGGCGCTCTCGTGGCCGGCTCGAAGTACAGGGGCGAATTCGAGGATCGACTGAAGGCGGTCCTGCGCGAGATCGAGGAGTCCGAGGGAGAGATCATCCTCTTCGTCGACGAGATGCACACGCTCGTGGGCGCGGGCGCCGCCGAGGGCTCGGTCGATGCTTCGAACATGCTGAAGCCGGCGCTCGCGAGGGGCCAGCTCCACGCCGTCGGCGCTACGACGCTCGACGAGTACAGGAAGCACATCGAGAAGGACGCGGCCCTCGAGCGACGCTTCCAGCCGGTCTACGTGGGAGAACCGTCCGTCGAGGATACGATTGCAATACTGCGCGGGCTCAAGGAGAGGTACGAGGTCCACCACGGCGTCCGGATCAAGGACACGGCCCTGGTGGCAGCGGCGACCCTCTCGCATCGCTACATCTCCGACAGGTTCCTGCCGGACAAGGCCGTCGACCTGATCGACGAGGCGGGGTCCCGGCTCAGGATAGAGATCGACTCGATGCCGCAGGAGCTCGATCAGATCGAGCGCCGGAAGATCCAGCTCGAGATCGAGCGGGAGGCGCTCAAGAAGGAGAAGGACGAGGCCTCGAGGGAGAGGCTCGAGAAGCTGGAGCAGGAGCTCGCCGACCTCAAGGAGCAGTCAGGCGAGATGAAGGTCCACTGGGAGAACGAGAAGACGGCCATCGCGGCGATGAGCGAGACGAAGGCGGCGATCGAGAACACGAAGACGGAGTACGAGCGCGCGGAGCGCCAGGGAGATCTGAACAAGGCCGCCGAGCTGCGCTACGGCAGGCTCACGGAGCTGGAGGGTCGGCTGAAGGAGCAGAACGAGCGGCTCGCGGAGCTTCAGACCGACCGCCGCATGCTGAAGGAAGAGGTCGACGAGGACGACGTGGCGGAGGTCGTGTCGAGCTGGACGGGCATACCTGTGGCGCGCATGCTCGAGGGCGAGCGTGAGAAGCTCCTCACCATGGAGGACAGGATCAAGGAGCGCGTCGTCGGGCAGGACGAGGCCGTAGGCGTCGTGTCGGACTCTGTGCGGCGGGCCAGGGCGGGCCTCCAGGATCCGCGACGTCCGATAGGCTCGTTCATCTTCATGGGGCCGACCGGCGTCGGCAAGACGGAGCTGGGTCGGGCCCTCGCGGAGTTCCTGTTCGACGACGAGGACGCGATGGTCCGCGTCGACATGTCCGAGTTCATGGAGAAGCACTCGGTGTCCCGCCTCATAGGCGCGCCTCCCGGATACGTCGGGTACGAGGAGGGAGGCTACCTGACCGAGGCCGTCCGCAGACGCCCCTACTCGGTGGTGCTCCTGGACGAGATAGAGAAGGCGCATCCTGAGGTCTTCAACGTTCTCCTCCAGATCCTGGACGACGGCAGACTGACCGACGGGCAGGGGAGGACGGTCGACTTCGCGAACACGATCATCATCATGACGTCGAACGTGGGCAGCCAGTGGCTTCAGGAGGTGAAGGACGGGAAGACCGACGAGGTACGAGGGCGCGTCATGGACGCGCTGCGCTCCCAGTTCCGACCCGAGTTCCTGAACCGCATCGACGAGGTGGTCGTCTTCAACTCGCTGTCTCTCGATCACATCAAGCTGATCGTCGACATCCAGGTCGAGCGAATCAGGAACCTGCTCGCGGAGCGGAAGATGAACCTGGAGCTGACCGACGCCGCCAGGGAGGCGATCGCCAGGGAGGGGTTCGACCCCGTCTACGGAGCGAGGCCGCTCAAGCGCGCGCTCCAGAGAGAGGTCCAGAATCCTCTCGCCGTGCGGATCCTCGAGGGAGAGTACAAGGACGGCGACACGGTGGTGGTCGACGCCAGGGACGGCGCAATGGTCTTCACCACGAGATAGGCGGGGGAGCCCTTCTCAGGTCGCAGTTATCTCTGTGACCTTCCGGAGGTCGAGGTCCACGTCCTTCCTCCTCCCGACGACTTCCTCGAGAGGGACGAGCACGATCTTGCCGCAGCTGATGCCGACCATCACGTCGGACTCGCCGGCCACGAGCGCTTCGACGGCGGCCCGGCCCATTCGGCTTCCGAGTCCACGATCCGACGAGGTCGGAGAGCCGCCCCGCTGCACGTGACCGAGGACGCTGACGCGCCCCTCGGTGCCCAGTCTGCCGGACACCGCGTCGCTGACGGCCTGGGCTCCTCCCGGGTAAGCTCCCTCGGCGACGACGATGATGAAGCTCGTCTTGCCGCCGTTCCTTCCGTCCGTGATGATCCTGCAGAGGCGGTCCATGTCGGCCGGGACTTCAGGGATGAGTACGTCCTCCGCTCCGCCCGCCAGCCCGACCTCGAGAGCTATGGCTCCGCAGTTCCTTCCCATGACCTCGATGAAGAACACGCGCTCGTGAGATGCCGCCGTGTCTCTGATCTTGTCTATCGACTCAAGGGCCGTGTTGACGGCGGTGTCGAACCCGATCGTGAAGTCGGTGCCGTAGATGTCGTTGTCTATCGTGCCGGGCACGCCCGCGCAGACGACGCCGTGTTCGACCGCGAGCGCGTGCAGGCCTCTGAACGTCCCGTCCCCGCCGATCGCGACGAGCCCGTCGACGCCCGATTCCTTCATGTGTCGCGCCGCCTCCACGCGGCCCTCGGGCGTGTAGAACGCGTCGCACCTGCTCGTCCTGAGCATCGTGCCGCCCAGCTGAACGATGTTCGACACGGAGCGCGCCTGGAGCTGCTCGAAGTGGCCGGAGACGAGTCCCGTGAATCCTCGAACGATGCCCGTCACTCGGAGTCCGTTGACGATGGCGGTTCTCACGACGGACCTTGTTGCGGCGTTCATCCCCGGCGCGTCTCCGCCGCTGGTCAGCACGCCCACGTGGCTCAACTTCGACATACGAAAGTCCCTCCGCCGGGACGCGTCCCGGCTCTACGTGTCGCGCAACGCTTACCGAGGGCTACTTGAGGAGGAGCATCTTCCTGACGGCTCCGAAGTCCGAAGCTGCCATTCTAGCGAAGTAGACGCCGCTTGCAACCCTGTTGCCGACATCGTCCCGTCCGTCCCACACGAGTTCGTGTGTGCCGGGCGCGGCGGGGCCCGCGTGAAGCGTCCTGACCAGGCGGCCGGACGCGTCGTGTACGGTCACGAGGACGGGGCCCGCGTAGGGTGGGGCGGTCATGGCGAGAGAGGTCACGGGGTTGAACGGGTTGGGCCAGTTGGGCGACAACCCGTACGCAGACGGGGCGTCCTCTATGCCCGTCGCGTATGTGTTCGGGTCCGGGATCGCGTCCAGCCAGGGCGTGTAGATCACGTACCCCATGAAGATCCTGCCGGCCGGGGGCGCCGAGCCCCACCAGTTCCGCTTGGCGTAGACGGGCGCGGGTTCGGTGTTCTGGTTGGCAATCGCCGCCTGCTGGTTCCCGTAGATGGCGTTGAATCCGGTCGAGACATCGACGGCGCTCCCGAGATTCGGGAACGAACTGGCGCGGCACACCACGCCGATCCTGTTGCCGACTATCGTGCACCAGTTCACGGCCGGGAACGAGAGGCGCTCGCACTCGAGGCCGTAGAGGCCGTTCCCGGTGAAGAAGCACGACTCGAAGGTCGGAGAGGACTGCTTCGCCAGAACGCCGTTCTCAGAGTTGTATCCGAAGGAGCACGAGTCTACGCGTGCGTGCGACGACCGTAGGAACTGGGCTCCGTGTCCGTTCGTCGTGCCGCTGAACGTGCTGCGGGCGAACGTGTACGCGTTGGCGTACTGGCACTTCACGCCTCCGGTGCCGTTGCCGCTCATCAGGCAGTCGGCGACGGTTCCGGAGCCGCCGTTCACGTCGAGCCCGATCCCGTCCGACTGCGAGAAGCTCGAACCGTCCGCGTAGAGCGAGCAGTTCTCGAGCTTGGCTCCATCCCCGTTGCCTGTGAACTCGCAGTCGACGAGGGTCAGCGCCGCCCCGTTGGCCTCGATGCCCAGGGTCGCGTCGGTGACGACGCAGGACGTCATCGTGGCGCTTCCGCCGGGCTTCACTTCGATCCCGCCCCACCTCTCCCTGGAGAGCGGCGACGACGTCATGATGATCTCACCGCCCGGCACACCGGGGGCGTGCAGCGTGCCCTCGATCTTCAGACTGGAGAGACTGAACGCGAGCCTGACCTCGGGAGCAACGGTCAGCGTGGAGCCCGACGGGACCACGAGGTCGTCGACGATGTGGAAGTTGCCCGAGAGAACGAGGTTCCCGTCGACGGTGCCCCAGAAGGGCTGTTCGAGAACCGCGGTCCTCGTGGCGGCGCGGCCGATCCCGAGCCACTCGGGCGCGTGGTGCTGCTCGGGAGCGCCTCCGAAGCTGAAGGCGTAGACCAGGCCCTCCGAGGAGCAGACGGCAACTTCGAGCGCGCCGTCGCCCGTCAGGTCCGCGACGAAGGGGGTGAGGCACGCGCCCCCGACCGGGATCGGAGAGACGTAGTCCAGGCCTTCGGGCGTCAGGACGTACAGGTAGCCGCCGTCGGTGCCCAGCAGGATCTCCGGGGCGCCGTCACCGTCGATGTCGGCGATGGAGGACGAGGAGCCGGGCGTGCCGGAGACGGCGCGGCTCCACACGAGTGAGCCCGCGGCGACGAGCCCGACGGTCCCACCGGAGGATCCTACCAGGACCTCCGGGACGCCGTCGCCGTCGGTGTCCGAGACGGCGAGCGAGACCACGTTCGTTCCGAGATCGACGTCCCAGCCGGCGTCGAATCCGCTCTCGGCGCCGATGCAGCGCACCGACTCTCCGGCAGCGATGACCTCGAGCAGTCCGTCCGAGTCCACGTCGGCAAGCGCGAGCGCGGCGACCGGCGAGCCGCCGGTGTCGAAGGGGCCCCAGCGGAGCGACGGAGGGATCGTTGCGCACGAGATCGCCTCGACCGTGCCCTCGGACGTCCCGTAGGCGATGTCGATGCGGCCGTCGAGGTCGAAGTCGCCCGCGACCGGCGCCGTCGTCACGTCGACGTCCTGCGGGAGAGGATGCGTCCATATCACAAAGCCGTGCTCGTCGATCGCCAGCACGCTCGACGAGCCGCCGAAGTAGGCTCTCGCGGTCACGATCACGTCCAGGTCGCCGTCCGAGTCGGCGTCGGCCAGAACGGGATGTCCGACCGGGTCGGACGTGTTCGCGGTCCACAACTCCTGGCCGGCGGCGTCGAGCGCCACGACGCCCAGGAACTTCGTGGTCACGACCTCGTTCGTTCCGTCCCCGTCCAGGTCTCCCGCCGCCGCCGCTATCTCGGGGCCGTAGGAGGACGCTCCCCACGTGGCGGGGAGTGTCCACTCGGCGGCTCCCGCTGAGTCGATCGACCAGAGCCTCGCGTCCTCATCCGGGATGAGGATGTGCCTGCTCGTGCCTTCAAGCTGCACGACGCAGGGACTGTGAATCTCGAAGCCGATGTCGACGGGGAACCCAGGGACGTTGGGATAGACGTAGGTGGCGTGCGAGAACGCGTTGTTGTCCTCCAGAAGCTCCTGTATCGAGTCGTCCGGGTCGACCGAGATGTCGATCAAGTGGCTTCCGATGAGGGGCGTCTGCACCACGAGCTCAGCGAACTCGGTCGCCCAGGGCCCGACGGACGGGACGGTGGTTTCGAGCTCGTACGACCCGGCGTCCGACTGACCGCTGAGCCTCACGAGCACGTTCGTCGCCGCGACGTCGCTCTGATTGGAGACGCCCACCGAGACCGCGAGGTCGTCGCCGACCGTCAGTTCGGACGGCGTCCAGACCGTCTGATGGGGCTTTGCCGTGACGTCGGGAAGTCCGGTGGGCTGAAACTCCAGGCCGAAGACCAGCGAGGGGTCTCCGAACAGAGCGAACTGCCTCGTGTAGGAGGCGTTCCCGCCCGCCTGCAGGTGCAGGAGCTTCGCCGTGGCCACCAGCTCTCCGGTGAAGATGCAGTGCTCTTCGTACGCGGCGTTCCAGATCTGCTTCGTGAACGACCGGAAGATGCCGCCGTCACTGGTTCGCGGAGCGGCCAGACACGCAACGGCGCCGCCGTTCTGGGCGTAGACTAGCTGCTCGGCCAGACAGTCGTATGAACCGGACGCGTCAGGCTGGGTGATGTTGTCGAGCCATCCGGTCGAGCAGGCCATCGACAGCACGATCGGCAGACGCTGGGAATTCTGCATGAGGTCGATGTGCGACGTGCTCAGCGTGTGGTCCCACGTCGAGATCCAGCCGTCGCCGTTGAAGTTGACGAAGAGGTAGCCGTCGTTGAACGCGTCGACGACGTCCAGGGCGCAGCTCTGGGTGGTCCCGTAGTCGTGGCGATAGATGCGGTCGACCGTCAGGTCGTCCGGAATGAGGTCGTCGTACTGGTCGAACAGCGCGACGTAGTCTTCCTTGATCGTGTAGAAGAGACCGCCGATCAGGAGGATCCTCTCGTGCCACGCCTCGCCGGCCGTCAGGGGCATGTACGAGACGGACTTGCTGAGCACGGCCGCCAGTTCCTCCAGGTTTCCCACCGAGAGCCTGCCCAGCATGACGTCTTCCAGGTCGTCGTCGCCGCTCACGCAGGCGTAGTAGTGGTCGGAGGCGGACTCGCTTCCGCCGTACCCGTTGTAGACGGGGATCATCACCGTCTGGTTGTCGTCCGCGTAGGCGTCGCCCACGAGCACCACGAACCCCAGGCGCCCGTCGCCGAAGTGCTCTGCCGACTGTGTGTCGTACACGTCCTGGATGAACTGCCTCACGGCCTCGGGCGTGGCGCCACCGATGTCGGCCATGCTCACGAGCCCCACGTTCAGTCCGAGGTAGGACGCGTGGTGCGTCGCGTAGCCGTAGAGCGCGGGCGTCGAGGCGAGCTGTTCGGCCGCGACGAACAGCACGTCCACTCCGTATATCGCGCAGTCGGCGACGGACGCGCAGTACGCGACCGTTCCCGCCCTCACGGGGGCGCCTCCAGGCGCGGGGGGCCGCCAGGCAGCGATGTTCGCCGGCGCCTCGTAGTTCTGGATGGCGCTCTCGCAGGCTCGGCTCAGCGGGCCCGCGCTTCGCGAGACGGGCCCCGCGGCTCCGTCGAACGTTACTAGCAGTTCGACGCCCTCGATCGAGGTCGCGTCGTGCGCCCGTTCGAGCGCCGCGAGGTCAAACGCTACCGTTGCGACGGCCTGGTCCCGGACCCTGCCGACGTTCTCAACCCAGGCGATGTCCGCAAGCTGCGAACCGCCGAGATGGAGGTCGCCCGCCTTCGAGCGAAGTGTCAGCGAGCCGACGCTGGGATCGGAGCCGTCTGGGACGGCGACGAGGCGACGCACGCATCCGTCGCTCTCGGAGAGAGAGGGGAGGGAATAGAGGAACCGGTGCAGCTCGGGAGCTGCACCGGTTCCGGCCATCTCTTCAGAGAACAGCTTTATCGTAGCGGCGAAGTTGCCGGAACTCGGCGACGAGGCGAGCTGCTCGTCGGACGCGGACCCTGTGAACTCAGACAATCCAGGTCCGTCGTCCCGATCGAGCGCCCCTCCCTCTGTCGCGCGCGCGAGCCCGGAGAGCAGCCCGGCGCAGAGCAGAGTTCCGAGGACCGCACGGAGCGCGTGCATGTTCCACGCGCGCACCGCGCTCCTCGCGCTGGGTGTCACCATGTCCGGTCGCCCCTTACATACTAGCAGGGCAACGCTGGGTCACCTTCGACGCACGCCTCGGGCGGGGGGGCGCCCGAAGCAGGATGCAGGGTGCCGCGGCTCTTCGCCCGTACCAGTTTCCGGTGGTCTGTCTACTGGTACAGAGCCTTGATCGAACCCCAGGTCGTCGACTCGACGGGCGTGGAGCAGTCGCTGATCCAGAGGTACATGCCGAAGTTCCACGTCTCGTACGTGTCAGGGCAATTCACGACGTAGCTGCCGTAGAAGTTGCCTGTGCCGCACCAGCCGTCGTAGACGCCCGTGCCGTCACGGATGATGATGATGATGCCCGTGTGGCTGCCGTCGCAGAACTCGCCTTCGTCCAGCACGCCGTTGCTGTTGAGATCCTGAACCTGGATCTCGAGCGTCGTCACTCCGCCCATCGTGCCGACGTTCGTGTTGTCGACGATGGCCAGAGCATTCTGCTCGCCGTTCGTCGTGGCGTCGAAATAGCCCTTCCAGAATCCGGGCGTGCCGGGCTCATAGTTGGGCGCGTAGAACGTGTTCCAGATGTAGGACTGACGGGCGACCGGGTCGGTGGGCCAACCCGCGTCCGGCACCGTGATCGTCCACGAGCCGTCCAGGATGTCGCCGGGTGCTTCCATTCCACCGATGAAGGTCGGAGGGCTGTCCATGAAGTCGCCGTTGCCGACGCCCGTGAACCAAATGAAGTCGGCCGAGGCCACCGAGGCCATGGCGACCAGCGCGAGGGCAAGCACGATAGTCAGTGCGCGCATCTTCTTCTCCTTTGCATCTGCCCCTCAGGGCTTGAAACCTCAGTCACTCTCTCTATCGCAATCCGGCCATGAGGCCGGCGGCTTACTGATAGAGCGCCTTTATCGTGCTCCAGGTCGTGTCCTCAACCGGGCTCGGGCACTCATGGACATCGATATGCCCGACGAGCTGCATCACGTTAATCGTCGGCGGGTTCACGAACTTGAAGTTGCCGGAGCTGATCGAACCGTCGCCGCAGAGAGTGGCGAACGAGCCGGTTCCAAGGTTCGGGTTGACCGACAGTGTGTAGACGATCTGTGAATCGCGGTGCTTCTCGGACTGAGAGAGCAGGCCGTCTCCGTTCCAGTCGCGGAGCATGACTCGGAACGTGCAGACGCCGGCGACCGTGCCGCCCGGGGAACTCGTCACGAACTCGAACGTCGGGACGCTTCCGAGGGTCGATCCGTCGAAGGTGCCCCACCAGGCCTTCGCGCCCGGCGTGGCGTCGTACGTGAAGAAGTTCGAAAACAGGTAGTTCCATCTCGCGGTGCTGTCCGACTGATCCGGCCAGAGCGAGTCGTCGACGTCTATCGTCCAGGTCCCGGTCATCCCGAACATGAACGTGCCGCTGTACGTGGCGCCGTTCATCATGAGACTGCCGTTCCCCATGAGCCCGATGCTGTAATCCGTAGCAGCAGCGGGCTGCGCGACGAAAAGCACGCAGGCGAGGATAACACCCGACATTGCCAGCTTCTTCATCTCGCACCTCTCCTTTCCACACCATTGTCGTTCGCGCGTGAACTCTATCTTCAAGTCTCTTCGCGGAGGCGTCGGTCGGCAGCGCATCGAACATCGGGGGCATGGCGTGGCACGCCGCACGACTCCGGCCGCGTCCGGATGGAGACGTTGTTTCCCCTTTCCTGTCAGCCAGCGCTTGGTGGTGGGTGGTCACACTTTCAGCCCCTATTGTATTACATGCGTGGGCCGCAGTCAACCGGCTATTCGTCAAACCGGCACAGGCTTTGCAAAGTTGAGCAGAACGGGAGGTGTCGGCCCATAGTTGACTCGCGGCTCAACAGCATCGCCAAGGGCACTACCTTCAAGTAGATAGATGCAGAGGAGGTCGATGCGTCGCGCGCGAGGGGAGCGGTTCGTCGCGGCCGGGCGGCCGCGGGGCCTGCGTGGGGTCAGGGGCTCTCCCGGAGAGCCCGGGCGGCGGCGAACGCCGGCAGAGGATGACGGTCCCCGAGCATCGACTCGAGCTTCCGGCGGGCGGCGCGGTCAGGACCGGCGGAGCCCAGCGCCGTCGCGGCATGGGCCCTCACGACCCAGGATTCGGACTCCAGGAGCTCGCGGAGGACGCCCCGGGCCCGCGGTGAGCCGATCTCTCCGAGCGCCCGGAGAGCCATGAGGCGCGCCGGTCCTTCCCCGTCGAGGGCGAGGCGCTCGAGTCGGTCCCAGGCACGGTCGCCGCACTGGGCGAGGGCGCGGGCGGCGCCGTATCGTACCGAGTAGTTGGGGTCGCTGAGTGCGGCCGTGAGGCCGGCGACGGCGCTCTCATCAAGTCCGTGGCCGCCCCTCTCGGCAACGCGGGCGAGCGCTGCGGCGGCGCTCTTCCGGACGACCTCGTTCGCGTCGCCGAGCAGCAAGGTAAGCGTCGGCACCGGTCCGGGAGCGGCGATGCGGCCGAGGGCCTCCGCCGCCGCGCTCCTGACCTTCCAGTCATGGTGTCGCGCCGCCGCCACGAGCGCGTCGCCGCCGCGTTCGTCTCCGAGCCTTCCCAGTATCGACGCCGCGAGGCGGACCCCTCGTGACGTGTCGTCTCTCACAAGCTCCGCGCCGAGGGCGTCGATGAGAGGCTGAACGGCGGCGTCGCCGACCTTGAGCAGCACGTCCTCGAGCGCCAGCCGCTCCCGCGGGCTGTCGGTGTCGAGCTTCGTCACGAGAACGGGAACCGACTCCGCGTGGTTGCGTACGAGCAGTCGTCGGGACGGAGCGATGAGATGCTGGAACTGGAGCGCGGACGACGACGCTCTCAGAAAGAGCTCCTCTGATGAAAGGAGCGCGAGCCCTGTCGTGTCGGCGTGGGCCCCCGCGTCCTGATCGGTCGGGTCTTCCTTCTGCGCGAGCGCGTGGGGAGTCACTGCCGCCAACACGACGGCGAACGCGAGCGCGGCGAGGAACGCTGTGTTGCGGGTCGTCGTCATTCCTGCGCTCCCCCTTCCGGGCCGGCGTCGATGCCGACGCCGTGGTCGCTCCCGACCCACCACGTGCCGTCCGCCCCGGGGCCCGAGTACGAGTCGGACCCCGCTGCGTCTATGAAGATGCCGACGCTCCCGTAGTCGCGTCTGTAGTTGCCGTAGCCGTGGGTGTTCAGAGGGCCCCGCACCGAGTAGGCGTCGTCTCCTGAGTCGTCCAGGAGGATCCCGATCCCGTTGGCGTTGCCGGCTCCCTGCGAGAGGTCGTGGCACGTGTAGTTGTCGTCTCCCGCGAGGTCGTGGAGGATGCCGATGGCGAGGTCGTGGCCGCAGCCCTGGGAGACGCCCTTCGAGACGTAGTTGTCGTCGCCCTCGAGGTCGACGAGCGCCGCCACGGTGATGTGAGTCCCGGCCCCCTGGGCATACTGGTAGGAGACGTATTGGTCGTTCCCGGACGCGTCGACGAGTCCGCCCACCGAGAACCAGTAGCTCGATCCCTGTCCGAAGATGTCTGACACGTAGACGTCGTTGCCGCCCGCGTCGGCGAGGAGTCCGATGCCGCCCGAGGCGTCCGGACGCCAGCCGAAGCCGAAGCCCTGCGAAAGGCTGATGTAGTGGTCGAAGTAGCGGATCTCGTCTGTGTACTTGCCTCCCGCGAAGTAGACGTCGTTGCCGGCCGAATCGAGCAGAGTGCCCAGGCCCTTCACGAACCCGAACGCCTGGGAGAAGACGGCGGCCGTGTACTCGTCGTTTCCGTCCTCGTCGAGGAGGACGCCGATCCCGAACGCGCCGGAGCCCTGCGTGCACGTGTCACCTGTGTATCTGTCGTTGCCGCCCGCGTCGCGGAGCACGCCGACGCCGAAGAGTCCCGACCCCTGCGAGAAGTTGCCCGCACGGTAAGCGTCGTCGCCTTCGAGGTCGACGAGCACGCCGGCTCCCATGAAGCCCGCGCCCAGAGCGTGGTCGCCCGCGAGGTACGTGTCGTCGCCGCCCATGTCTATGACGACGCAGGCTGGGAGGCCCGGGACGGCTCCGCCGACGCCCGCGAGATACACGTCGTCCCCTCCGCGGTCGATGATCACGGCGCATGTGCCCTCGTAGACGGTGCGACCGGGTCCGCCGAGCACGACGGTGCCCGCGTCCGTCTCGAGCACGAGCGCCACGTCTCCGCTCCACGGCCCCCCGTCCGACCCCGGGTCCCCCGGGGCGTCTCTCCGGGCCCGACCCTCGAACGGCCCGTCCCACAAGTCCAGAAGCGGCACCGCGTCGTCGACGGCCGCTGCGAGCACGGTCCCCGCGGAGGCCAGGCTCACGTAGTCCACGAGCCCCGCGACACGGAGAAGCTCGTCTCCCAGCTCCTCGTCCTCTTCCGCCTCGCGGTCGCGGACGTCGATCGGCTTCTCGGGGTCGAACTCCTCTTCCTCTAGCAGGACCGCCGCGTGTTCGGCGATGAACGCGCGCTCCTCGTCCGTGAGGCCGGCGAACGCCCTGTCTATGAGGACTGACGCCTCGCGGATCCCCGTCAGGAGGACCTCGACCGGGCTGTATTCCACGCGGCCGCCGTCCGAGGCCCCGGCCGCTGTCTCTCCGGCCGCCGGGTCGCCGACGTCGGTTCCGCCTGCGGCGGAGGCACGGGAGTCGACGTCGAGTTCGCGGGCGCAGCCACCGACGAGTTCGGAGAGGCGCCGGCAGACCGCCAGCTCTTCGGCCAGGCCGCGCACGTAGTGCTCGGTGTCGAGGGGGTTCTGGAGCAGCGAGTCGACGACGGCGATCCTGAACGAGTCGGGGTGGTCCGCGTAGTCGGTGCGGAACGAGAGGTCGTCGCGCGTCATGGCGATGGCGCTGAGCGCGTCGTCGAGAAGCGCGAGCCCGCCGCCAGGCGCGGGTTCTTCCGCCGCGGGAGCGGGAACCGGCGCGGTTCCGTCCGCCGCGGGAGCGGTGACCGGCGCGGCCGCGAGAAGCGCCGCGGCCGCCAGAACGACGACCGCCGAGGTGACGGCTCTCATCTGTTCTCCTTGTCCGGACCGGCGTTCTCGAACGCTCGAGCGATGGTCGCAGCGTCGATGGGAAGCTCCGTCACGCGAACTCCGGTCGCGTCGGCGACGGCGTTTGCGACGGCGGCGGCGCCCGGCATGGCCGGCGTCTCGCCCATGCCCTTCGCGCCGAACGGGCCGAGCGAGTACGGGGCCTCGACGGTCAGCGGGACGATCTCGGGGACGTCCATCGACGTGGGCAGTATGTACGTGGAGAAGTCGGGCGTCAGTATGTCTCCACCCGACGTGACCATGCGTTCGTAGAGGGCCATGCTCGCGCCCTGCAGCGCGCCTCCCTCTATCTGTCCCTCGAGCGTGACCGGGTTCAGCACGCGTCCCACGTCGTGCGCCGCCGTTATCCGCTCGAGCGTCACCCTGCCGGTCTCGACGTCGACCGCGACCTCGGCAACGTGAGTCGCGAACGAGTAGACGGCGTAGGCGTCGCCCTGGCCGTTCTCGTCGAAGTGCGTCTCCGGCGCCGCGTACCACCCGTCGGCGGAGGTGCTGACGTTCCTGCGCCAGCACTCGTTGGCGAGTTCCGGGAACGGCATGCGCGTCTCGCCGGCGCCGACCGTGTCGCCCTCGAACGTGACGTCGGACGCCGTCACGCCAAGGACGTCGGCCGCCACCGCTCCCATCGTCAGCCGGAGCCTGGCGGCGGCGTCGATGACGGCGTTCCCCGTCATGAGCGTCGTGCGCGAGGCCACGCTCGGACCGCTGTCGGGCACGACGCTCGTGTCGGCGTTGCCCACGTGTATGCGGTCCATCGGGATCCCGAGGCTGTCCGACGCAATCTGGGAGAGGACGGTGAGGAGTCCCTGACCCATCTCGGTGCCGCCGACCGAGACGCGCACCGAGCCGTCCCTGTACACGTTCAGGTGCGCGCCGGACGCGTCGAGAGCGAGTCCCTTGGCGCCCAGGCTCACGCCGTAGTATATCGACGCGACCCCGATCCCTCTTCTGACGGTCCCACCGCGCGGTTCGGCGACACCTCCGCGCAGGGGCGCGACGCCCGCCGAACTCCCGTCGCTGTCACCCTCGTTCGCTCCGGAACGGCTCGCCTCCGCGCGTCGTCTCTTCTCGGTCCAGCCCGATGCGTCTCTGGCGGCCGTCAGCGTGTCGCGAAGTCCGACGCTCTCGGTGAGGAGCTGCCCCGTGGCGGTGAGCCTGCCGACGTCGAGGCCGTTCTTCAGGCGTATGTCGATCGGGTCCAGCCCGAGCGCGCCGGCGACCTCGTCGACCACCGACTCGTTCGCGAAGATGACCTGCGGCTGTCCGAACCCCCTGAACGCGCCCGTCGTCTGCCGGTTCGTATAGACGCCCAGGACGTCGGTGCGGACGTTGGGGATCTCGTAGGGGCCGGTCGCGTGGGCCGCCGCCCGGAAGGCGACGACCTGCGTCAGCGTCGAGTAGGCTCCGGCGTCGGCGACGACCCTGACCTGCGCCGCCGTGAACGTCCCGTCGCGCCTCGCGCCAAGCTTGAACTCGACCGTCATCGGGTGGCGCTTGCTCGAGCGGTAGAAGTCCTCCTCACGCGTGTAGACGAGCTTCACCGGCCTGCGTACTCTCCACGCCGCGACGGCCGCGCACGCGCATATCTCCGACGGAACGTCCTCCTTGCCGCCGAACCCTCCGCCGGTCACCGTCTGGACGACGCGTACCGCGGAGAGCGGCAGCCCAAGCGTCGTCGCTACCGCCTTCTGAACGTAGAAGGGACACTGCAACGTTCCGTAGACGGTGATCGTGCCGCCGTCCTCGGGGACCGCGACCGCGCCCAGGGGCTCAAGGTACGCGTGCTCCTGATGGTGCGTGCGGAACGTGCGCTCGACGATGACGTCGGCCTCTTCGAAGCCCGCTTGAACGTCGCCCTTCCGCACCTTGTAGTGCAGAAGCAGGTTCCCGTCGTCGTGCACGCTCGGTGCGTCGGGCGAGAGGGCCTCCTCCGCGTCGAAGACGGCGGGAAGCTCGGCAAGGTCGAGTCGCACCGCCCCGGCGGCGTCGCGCGCGAGCGACGGGGAGTCGGCTACCACGATCGCGACGGCGTCTCCCGTGTATCGTATCCGCGAGTGGGGGAGAAGCGGCTGGTCCGCGTCTATCACTCCCACCTGGTTCTCGCCCGGGATGTCTGAGGCGGTCAGGACCGCGTGCACGCCCCGCATGGAGAGCGCCCGACCCGCGTCGACGCCCTTGAGTTCGGCGTGCGCGCAACCGGGGAAGACGAGCGCCGCGTGCAGCATGCCCGGCACCGAGAGGTCGTCCACGTATGCGGCGCGCCCAGTGACCTTGTCCGCCGCGTCGACGCGCGTCACTGGGGACCCTACGGACCGGCCCGTTTGCCCCCCATCGTGTCCCGACAGCCTCTTGTCTTCGCTCATCACGCTTCCCGTGCGTCCGTTCGCGAGCAGGAGTGACCGACGCGACTGACTCTACCGAACGCCGCGCGGGCAGTCAAAGGCGAATGCCCCTCGGCGTACAGGCGAGTCCCTCGACACACAGGCGAGTCCATTCCGGCACACAGGCGAGTCCCTCGACACGCAGGCGAGTCTATTCCGGCACGCTACATGCAACTGAAGCCCCGAGCAGGTGCGTCCTCGATCCCAGCGTCGGCGGAAGGGCCCGTGCGGGACGTCCTCCCTTCATGGAGAGAACCGGATGGAACACGGCAGGCCGAACGAGAACGATACCGAAGCGTCGGTCGAGAGCGAGGTGGGCCCCCCGCAGAACGCCGCCGGCGGCCTCAGCGACGAGATGTACCGCACGATCTTCGAGCTCTCTCCGGAGGCCATCGTGCTCATCGACGCCAAGGGCAGGTTCGTCGCCGCGAACGGGCGCATCTTCGATTGGCTCGGCTATTCCAACGATGAGCTGATGGGCAAGAGTCTCCTTCAGGCCCCCTTCATGCCCCCCACGAGCAGAGTCGTGGTCGTCAAGAACTTCGTGAAGCGCATGGCCGGCCTGAACGTGCCGCCGTACGAACTCAGGTTCGTGTCGAAGTCGGGGGCGGTGAAGTACGGTCGCATTCACGCCACGAGCATCAAGGACGAGAACGGGCGCGCGCAGCACGATCTCGTGATGATCTCCGACGTCACGGAACTCAAGCGGGCGGAGCACGCGCTCGAGGAGTCGAGGGTCAAGATCGAGGGCCTCCACGACGCCGCGCGGAAGCTCGAAGCGTGCCGCACGAGCGACGACGTCTGCCGCGCGACCGTCGACGCCGCGAAGAGGGTTCTGGGGTTCCAGGTCTGCGTCGTGCACATGGCCGTCGGTACGAGCCTCGTCGTGCGTACGGCGTGCTCCGACATTCCCCCCGGCGTCGACGTCGCCGATAGCGCTCCGGAGACGAGCAGCGTCGTCAGGTCACACCGGACCGGGAAGACCCTCGTGTACGACTCCGCAGGGGGCGGCGCGTGCGCGGACGACCTGGAGCTCTTCAAGTCGGGTCTCTGCGTTCCCGTCGAGGGCGCCGGCGTGTTCGAGGTGCTTTCGACGGAGAAGGACGCGTTCGACGAGGAGGACGTTCATCTTCTGGAACTCCTGCTGGGCCACACGACCGAGGCCATCCGCAGCATAGCGATGCGCGAGGAGCTCGAGGAACAGGTGATACGCGACCCGCTGACGGGCATGTACAACCGCCGCCATCTGGCCAACATCGTCGGGCAGGAGACCGAGCGCGCGCGGCGGTACGGTCACCGCATCGGGCTCCTCATGATCGACGTGGACAACTTCAAGGAGATCAACGACACGCTCGGCCACCAGACGGGCGACCTGGTGCTGCGTCAGGTGGCGAGATTCCTGAGAGCGATGGTCCGCACTGTCGAGCTCGTGATCCGTTACGGAGGGGACGAATTCCTCGTCGTGATGCCCGAGAGCGGGACCGACGGCGACTCCATCATCTCCAGGCTCGAACGCGCGTTCGGGCCGTGGAGCGAGGAACTCGATACGGCGGACATCCCCCTTCGGTTGTCGATGGGATTCGACTACTGGGAGCCCGCCGACCGGCGCTCGATCGACGACGTCATCGATTCCGCTGACGCGCGGATGTATGAGGACAAGAGGCGGCACAACTCAGAGCGGGCCGGCGTTCGAACGGACGCCGGGTCGTAGTGCCGGGGGCGGACCGTCGCGGTCGCGGCGGTCAGCGGCGCCTGTCGTTCACACGGAGCGCCTTGTAGAAGAGCTGCGTTCCCGTCGGACTGCATCCGTTCGCGGCGAAGACCGCCAACATGGGCAGGTTGCGGCTGTCCGTCGAGCCGACGTAGCGCTCGAGGCCGTTTCGCGCCATGAACTCGAGTCCCGCCCCGTGCAGCACCTTCCCGAATCCGTGGCCCCTTCTGTCCGGAAGCACTCCCACGTAGAAGAGACTTCCCTCGGACTCCCTGTCCGGGAACGCCTGAGGGAGCACCACTCCGAGCGGCTTGCCGCCCAGGAAGGCGACGCGCCACCAGGTCGGGTCGAACCTGTCGCCGGCGTGGTCGACGAGTTCTCTGAAGTCGCTCCTCGGGTCGCGCTCGGTGACGTCCTCGAAGGGGTCGCCCTTCGCGGCCTCGGTCATGATCTCCATGAACCGCTCCTCTCCGAGCTCCGCGAGCGTCCTGTACTCGAGAACGTCCTCGTGCGGTGACTCGTAGTCCCGAAGGTCGCGCTCGACGAACACCTTGCGCTTGGCGACGACGAACCCCGCCGCCTCGAGCGCCGCGTTCTTCGCGCGGTCGGACTCCCGGTCCCACGCGAAGACCTCCGTCCCGTCGTCAGCGAACGAGTCCGCCAGGAACGCGCAGAGGGAGACGGCAACCTCGTCGAAGTCACCGTCGTCCGACACGAGGAGTTCGCGGATCAGGTAGAGCCTGGGGTTCAGGAACTTGCCCCTGAGCCGCCCGACGCAGCGCGCTCCCTCGAGCGCGATGAGGAACGCCCGCGCCTCGTCGCGCCCGAGCGCCACGCCCACGTCGTCGGAGTCGAGCCTGCCGGAAGCCACGGAGGGCTTGAGGCTCATCCACAGCGGCTCCTCGCCGCGCTTCAGGGTTCGGGTCACGAGTTGGCTCATGGCGGAGAGTCTAGCACCTCAGGGGCGGGACGCAATTCACCGTCTCGCTAGCTGGTCAAGCATCTCGTCGACGCTCGTGGTCGGCAGGTCGCAGTGGCGGGAGCGACAGACGTACGCGGTGGCCCGCCCGTCGACGGGCGCGAGGTCAGTCGTCCAGGGAGCGACTCGAGCCAGTTCGCCTCCGTCGTCCGTGCGCAGTAGTACGGAACGGCCCGGGTCGTACGCGCCCGCGAGGGACCGCAGCATCTCGCGCGTGTCCGCCGCGTCGCGGGAGCCCGCCACCACGACCTCGCGCGTCGGGGCCAGGGCGTGGTCGAGCGACGAGAGGAGCATCGTGTATGCCGAAGGGCTCTCGACCACGTCGGCGGCGAACGCCCGCGCGAGTCTCTCGGCCCTCGACTCGTGCGCGGCGTCTCCGGTCATGCGCGAGAGCCTCACGAGGTTCCGCATCGCTATCGAGTTCCCGGACGGTATCGCGCCGTCGTAGACCTCCTTGCGGCGGACCAGGAGCCGTTCCGCGTCGTCCGCGGTGAAGTAGAATCCCCCTGCCTCGTCGTCCCAGTAGCGGTCGACGAACTCATCGTTGAGCTTTGCTGCCTCCGCGAGGTACCTGGCCTCAAACGTGGCCTCGTAGAGGTCGAGGAGCCCGGCGACGAGGAACGCGTAGTCGTCCGCAATCGCCGCGATCGCCGCATCGCCGTCGCGGAACCTGTGCAGCAAGCGGCCCCGCCCGTCGCGCATCGTCACGAGGAGGAAGTCCGCCGCCGCGCGCGCCGCGTCGACGAACGACGGATCGTCGAACGCGCGGCCCGCCGTCGCGAGCGCCGACACCATGAGTCCGTTCCAGTCGGTGAGCACCTTGTCGTCCAGGTGCGGGCGAACGCGCTTCTCCCGCTCGGCGAAAAGCCTGCGTCTCGCCGAATCGAGCCTCGAGCGCAGTTCGTCCTCCGGGATCCCCTCTTCGCGCGCGACCTCGTCGACCGGGCGGGGGAGGTGGAGGACGTTGACCCCGGTCCGGGTCCGCGTGGCCTCGTCCTCGACGTTCCCCTCGTCGCTCACTCCGAACGCGGCGGCGGCGAGCCTCGCGTCGTCCGCTCCGAGCACCTCACGCAGCTCGTCCGCGGTCCAGACGTAGAACTTCCCCTCGACCCCCTCGCTGTCGGCGTCCTCGGCCGAGCAGAACGCCCCCGAAGGCGCCGTCATGTCGCGGAGCACGTATTCGAGGATCTCTCTCGCCGTACGCTCGTACTCGTCGTCGCCCGTGGCGAGAGCGCACTCGGTGTACGCGAGCGTCAGCATCGCCTGGTCGTAGAGCATCTTCTCGAAGTGCGGGAGGAGCCACCGCTCGTCGGTCGAGTAGCGGTGGAACCCGAAACCTACGTGGTCGAACACGCCGCCGCGTCGCATGGCCTTGAGTGTACTCTCAGCCATCGCGAGCGTCCGGGCGTCGCCGTGTCCGTGCCAGCGTCGAAGGAGGAAGAGGACGTTGTGAGGCGAGGGGAACTTGGGCGCCGTCCCGAACCCGCCGTGCCGTGGGTCGAAGCGCGCCGCGAGCTCGCGCTCGGCGGCGGCGATGTCGCGCTCGCCCGGGGACGCCGACCCAGCGTCGCCCGCGCCGCCGGCGGACGCGCCGCGGCGCCCGTCGGCCAGCGCGGCCTCCACGCGTCCGGCCGTGCGGAGGAGTTCTCCGCGCTCGTCGCGCCACAGCTCGGCGACGCGGGGGAGCAGTTCCATCATCCCCGGCATGCCGAAGCGGCTCTCCTTCGGAAGGTAGGTGGCCGCGTAGAACGGCTTCCCGTCCGGCGTCATGAGGATCGTAAGCGGCCACCCGCCCCTGCCCGACATGAGGATCGCTGCGTCCATGTAGACGCCGTCTATGTCCGGCCGCTCCTCGCGGTCGACCTTGATGCAGACGAAGTGCTCGTTCATGAGCGCGGCGACCTCCCCGTCCTCGAACGACTCGCGCTCCATGACGTGACACCAGTGGCACGTCGAATAGCCGATCGAGAGGAACACTGGCTTGTCGTCTGCCCGCGCTCGATCGAGCGCCTCGGGTCCCCACGGATACCAGTCGACGGGGTTTCGGGCGTGCTGGAGGAGATACGGGCTCTTCTCGTCCGCGAGCCTGTTGGCCTGGCCTTCGGACGAGACTCCGCCGAACGCGGCCCCGGCCAGGGTGAGAGCCGCCGCTGTTAGCAGCAGCGCCGCGGCGCCCTGCGCGACGAGATGCCTGAGCAGGGTGTCCATCGAACCTCCTTCTCTCTATATAGAGGTTCAGATGCCCGAGCGTGAACATCGTCGCAGGCGCCGGCAGACGGCCCCGCGGCCCGCCTGTCGTGCGTTCCCGGATGCGCCGGCCGGCCTACGCGTGGTTGCGCAGCTTGAGCTCGGCGGGGTGCGGAGAGAGATAGGTCTGGGAGGCCAGGTAGGGTTCCTCGTACTTCCTGACGTAATGGGAGAGGAGCGTGACCGGGACGACGAGCGGGGTGAGACCGCGCCCGTAGTCGACGACGACGTCCAGCATCTCACGCTTCTCGTCCGCCGTGAGGACCTTCTTGAAGTAGCCCAGAGCGTGCTCCAGGACGTTCACGTTCTTGCCCGTCGTGGCGGCGAGCCGGAGCGCCCGCATGAGCCGGTCCTCGTACCCGGAGCACAGCTCGGCCAGGTCGAGTTCCTTCGCGCGCGCCACGAGGCGCCCCATCTCCTTCTGGAGCGACGGGCTGTGCGCCATGAGCTGGAGCTTGTGTTCGGACTGGAACCTGACGAGCGCGCCCCTGGAGCGTCGCGGGCGCATGGCGTCGCGGTATCTCCTGAGGCAGAACACGCGCTCGATGAAGTTCTCCCTGATCCCCGGGTCGTGCAGCCGTCCCTCGTCCTCGACGGGCATGAGCGGGAAGTGGTCCATGAAGGCCCGCGCCCAGATGCCGGTCCCGACCTTCTGCGGCATTCCCCGCTCGTCGAACACCTTCACGCGTTCCATGCCGGAACTGGGGGAGCGGGACTTGAAGATGAACCCCACGAGATCCTCGCGTTCCAGCTCCTTCAATCTTCGCCGCGCCCACACGCGCATCCTGCCGGTGACGTCGACGCCCGTCCTGACTGTGACGAGTCGCGGGCTCGCCGGATCACCTACGAGGTGAACGGCCTCGCGCGGGATCCCGAACCCCGTCTCGACCTCCGGGCAGACCGGGACCCACTCGACGAACTCCCCGAACGTGTCCGTGAGGAATGCGTCGCGCGCGTGCCCGCCGTCGTAGCGCACGCTCTCGCCAAGCAGGCACGTGCTGATACCGACCCGAGGCCTATCCGTCATCGGCGTTCCCCGACTGACTCGCGTCGAGCACCTTGAGCGAGAGCTGCTTCTCGTCCGTGAGGGCGCGCTCGAGTTTCCACCCGGGCTCGGCGTGGTCGTCCTTCTTCTTGACGAGAAGCCACTCGTTGCCCTTGTCGCCCTTGAACCTGACAAGCGCGAACCCGCCCTTGAGCGTCCGGCCCCGGAGCTCGAACCGGATCTCGCGTTCCTCCCACGAGAGGAGTTCGTAGGTCCCCGAATCCCAGATGACCACCGCGCCCGCGCCGCACTCGCCCTCGGGGATGATCCCCTCGTAGCCGCCGTAGTCGAGCTCGTGGTCCTCCACCCGGATGGCCAGTCTTCTGTCGGCGGGGTCCATCGAAGGGCCCTTGGGGACGGCCCACGACGCGAGCACGCCGTCGTGCTCCAGGCGGAAGTCGTAGTGAAGACGCGACGCGTGGTGTTCCTGTACGACGAATCGGAGACTCACCGCTCACTCCATGTTCGATGTGTACTTCCCGTACCGCGCCGCGCCGTTCAGCTTCGCGCGATGCAGGAACGCGGCCCGCGCCGCGTCGGCCCTGGAGACGTCGCCGCGCCACGCGGCGAGCACCGGCGCCTGCAGCGCGCGGCCGTACGAGAAACTAAGTTCCCACGGATGTGGTCCCTGCTCGTTCATCGCGCTCAGTCGGTCGGTTGCCTCCTCGGCCGTCATCCCTCCGGAGAGGAAGACGATGCCCGGCACGGCCGCCGGCACGACGCGCGAGAAGCAGCGTGTGGTGGCAAGAGCGATCTGCTCCCGCGTCGCCTGCGTGGGGCACTTCTTCCCCGGGACGACCATGTTCGGCTTGAGGAGCGTGCCCTCGAGGTGCACGCGATGCTCGCGGAGTTCGTGATACACGCTCCGGAGCGCCGCGAACGTCACCTCTTCGCAGCGCTCGATCGTGTGCCCGCCGTCCATGAGCACCTCCGGCTCGACGATCGGAACGAGGCCGGCCTCCTGGCAGAGCGCCGCGTACCTGGCGAGCGCACGCGCGTTGGCGCGAAGGCACGCCACAGTCGGAATGCCTTCGCCGATCGTGATGACGGCGCGCCACTTCGCGAAGCGCGCTCCGAGCCCGGCGTACTCCGCGAGCCTCTCGCGCAGACCGTCCAGCCCCTCCGTCACCTTCTCGCCCGGGAAGAGGGCGAGGTCTTTAGCACCCTTGTCGACCTTGATCCCGGGGACGATACCCTTCCCTGCCAGAAGCTCGGGGAACGGCGTCCCGTCCGACGAGGACTGGCGGAGCGTCTCATCAAAGAGAATGACGCCCGATATGTGTTTCTCCGCCCCGGCCGTCGTGAAGAGGATCTCGCGGTAGTCCCGTCTGGTCTCCTCGGTCGACTCGACCCCGATCCCGTCGAACCTCTTCTTGATGGTGCCCGTGCTCTCGTCGGCCGCCAGTATGCCCTTGCCCGGCGCGACGAGGTCCTGCGCCGTTCTCTCCAGCGCGTTCGTGTCCATGGGTTCACGCCTCCGTCGTGTAGGGAGCATTCGGTGTCAGTCCGGTCTCCACGACGACTCTACCACGGCGGCGCGCCCGCGGCACCCCTTGACCCGCGTGAGCCGGCGTGGGATGATCCCTCATTGTCTTTCCCCTTTCCCCAGCAGGGTTCCGCATTCCCATTGGAGGGCCCACACATGAGGCTGGGCATCTGGCTCGTAGTGGTCGTCGTCGTGGTGGCCGCGGGCATCTGGGCGTGGAACGCGCGCGAGACGGCGGCTCTCGATCGGGAGCTGGCCGGGCTCTGGGAGATAGCGTCTCCCGACACCGCCTTCGCCGCCGCGGTCGATTTCCTGAACCGCCACGACAACCTGGACGAGAGCAGGGCCGGCGAGGTCGTGCTCGTCCTCTCGAACGCCGCATTCGAGGCGGGCGAGATCGACGGCCTCGTCGCGGTTCTCGATTCGCTCCGCGCCTCGCAGCTGCCTCGCCCCGTCATCAACCGCCTGAGCACCGAGCTGCACGACGCACTCGTGATCCGCACGATCATGTCGCCCACTGAAGGGGACGTGCCCCGCGCCAACGAGATAGCCCGCGAGCTTCTGCTCGTGGACGACGTGAGTGCGGAGGCCTACCGCATGATGGCTTCGATTCGGGCGGGGGTCCTTCGCGACTCGCCCGACGTATCCGATCACTGGCTGACGGTCGAGCTCGTTCAGAAGGCGGACGTCGCCATCGCCGAGGATCCCGAGGACGAGCGCACGTTCTCGCTCGACAGCGCCTACGGCGTGCTTCTCGGTCACGTGTCGTCGTCGCGCGGACTCGATGCCGCTTTCGCGATGGCGGACTCGATCGTAGGGGACGGCGAGGACGCGACACTCGCGGCCGTCATCGACGCCGCCAGATACAGGATCGCGGTCGACTCCGAGCCGGAGCTGGCACTCGCGGCTGCCCGGCGGTTCGCGTCATCCGGCGATGCTGTCGACTACTGGTACATCCCGTTTGCGATCGGTCGCGACGTGAGGGACAGGGGGCTGGACCTCGACCTGGCGCTCTCTCTGGCGGAGTGGTCGCTCTCACTCTCTTCGACGCGGCGCGAGAGCGCACTCACGCACGAGGCGGTCGGCTGGACGCATCACGTGATGGGAGACCGGGGTCGCGCGCGGGAGCACCTGGAGGCATCGGTCGCGCGCCTGAGATCCGCCCCGAGGTTCGAAGACTCATCCGTACGACGTCTCCTCGAGGTGTATGAGGTGTATGAAGATGCGGGCGCGGACGAAGAAGCGGTCGAGCTCCTGGCCACGATCGTCGCGAGGTCCGTGCTGCCGAACGAGGAGGCTTGCGGGAGGCTCTCGGCGCTTCTGGTCAGGGCGGGGCGGCCGGCCGATGATCTGGACGCTCTCGTCGAGTCGTATCGGTACGCGGGGGTTGGGCGCGCGCCCGACTTCACGGCGGCCTACTCGTCAGGCGGCACCGTGAGCCTCGAGGAACTCCGGGGGAGGATCGTCCTCCTGAACCTATGGTCGTACGGGTGACTGCCGTGCCGTGCGGAGTTGCCGCACCTGGCCGATCTCGAGAAGACGTTCGAGGGGGAACCCGTCACCGTGATCGCTCTTCTCTCGGGGCGGCTGACGGGAGCGACCGCTGAGTTCGCGAAGGACTGCGAGGTGATTCATCTCGTGTGTGAGGATGTCACCGGGGAGATCCGGGATGCGTTCGGCACGGTGAGCGTGCCGACGACGGTCGTCATCGACGAGACCGGCCGCGTGATGTTCGAACATGTCGGCTTCGATGAGGGGCTCGAGGAGCAGTTCGCCGAGGAGATCAGAACGCTCCTGGCTTGGGCGCGAGAGACGTAGGGCGAAGATCCGGACGCGGTCCCTCTGCGTCGAGAATCGCCCTTGCCGAGTACGATCGCCTCATCCTAAGCAGGACTGCCTCATCTCAACACGACAAGCTTGGCACAAACGCGCTCTGCACCGACCGATGCGCGAACGAAGTAGACCCCTGAGGACACTGGCTGCCCATCCTGATCGCAGTGGTCCCACGTGACGGCAACGCGATCTCGAGACGCGGCCTGCCCAATCCCGGATCTCCAGACAAGCCCCCCGTCGACGGTGTATACCGCCACACGAACCTCGCCCCGGAACCCTGCCGGGTTGATCTTCAGAGAGACCGGTCCGCACGCCGGATTGGGGTGACACGCGAGGCTGAGGTCCCCGAAGCCCTCCGGTGGTCCGGAGTTTTCGGCAACGCCGGTGGGAACGAGTCCTCCCTCAGGCACCAGCCACTCGACGATTCGTCGCAGGAGGGTGCCGCGGGTGCCAGGTGGCTCGCCCCCGAGCGGGACGGCCTCGAAGGGGAACGCGAGGAACACCGTGCGGAAGGGCGCGCTGTCGGCCACCGATGGGTAGCGGATGGCAGCCGCTGCGATACCTGGGGTTACATTCATCACCCGCGCCGCGAGGCTGTCGGGGAAGACGGAGTCAGAGAGATTGGGGAAGGGGTAGTCCAGGGGATCGAACATGAGGCCGTCCCCGATCGGGTCGCCGTCGACCCCCTCTACGGCGGAGTACGAGCGGTCCTCGAAGTACCGGTCGACGTGCAGGTAGTCCATGGCAAACTGGCTCGACCCCGCGTGCCACTGAGCCGAATAGTCCTGAGAGGAGAGAAAGAGGCGACCCCCTCCGTCGAGATACTGCGAGAGGAGGTCTTCCTCCTCCGGACTCAAGATGGTCCCTCGCACGCCCGGGGCCATGGCCGACGAGAACCAGATGACCACATCGCTCTCGGCCAGGAGGTCTCCCGTCACGGGCCCTTCCGGCACGATGTTCCACGTCCGATACGCCAGGTGGTTCTCCTCGAGCGCCTGCTCGTATACCGCCTCGTACTCATCGAAGTCATCGTCATCGACGAGGAGAATCCCCGGATCCAGGTAGAACGTCTCCGTATCGTAGAAACCGCCCGCCGTCACCTCCAGGGCAAACTCCACGGGACCCGGGGGGCGTGTTGGGGCCACCGAGAACTCGTACGAGGTCGTGGACGACGCCGACTCGCCCCACGTGAGATCCGGGAACTCGGAAAAGGGCTGGGTCACATTGATGAAGACATCGTCGCTCGACAGCACGGCCGAGACCCCGGAGGCCAGGCCGAAGAGATTGCGCAGCTCGACATCGAGCGACACGGTCTCGCCCGGATCAATGTGGCCGTCCCCATCGCCTCCCGCGGAGTCGTCGACGGCGTGGCCGGAGTAGGCAACGCGCGGGTCCCGCGGGACGCTCGAGCGGACGACGCCGGAGCCCGTTGTGTAGTAGACACGCAGGGAGTCGTCCGTGGCGATGTCGAAACCGTGGTCCATGTCCTCCAGACCCTCGACGAGTGTGTGCCAGCCTCTCCCGGAGTCCAGGCTGTAGGAGATCCAATCAGGTCCACCGTAGCGACCGGCCCCGAGGAAGACGGTGTCGCGCCTCCGGACCAGCGGCTCGAACGCCAGGGTCGTGAGGTATGTGATGTCCGGGATGCCTGACACAGCGAGGGTGTTCCAGTCTGTGCCACCGTCGGCCGTCTCGTAGATCGCGCCGCTCACTCCGAAGTTGAAGACACCCGACCCGGCGATCAGGCGGTCCGGATCATCCTCCGAGATGTGCAGGCGCGACACGTACAGGATCTGACCGGCCGCCTGACCGATCTCCCCGGGCCATCCCAGGCACTCCCACGTAGCTCCGCCATCGGGCGTCTTGTATACTCCCGTGCCGCCGAATTCGTGATCGAACGTGGAGAAGTAGATGACGTTGCTGTCGCTCGGGTCGACGACTATATCCGACACCCATTCCATGTGTCCAAGCGGAGGCTCGGGTCCGATGTCGACCCACGTCGCTCCCCAGTCGCTGCTGCGGTAAACTCTGCCCGTGAACGGGTCACACCACTCACTTCCCGCGAACAGACGCCGCCCGCATGCCGGATCGATCGCGATGATCGCTGCATCTATGTCAGTTGTTGTGGCCTCCCAGGTGACTCCACCGTCCAGGGAGCGGAAGACCGGGCCGCCGACCGCGTACATGCGGAGCGGGTGCCGCGGGTCGATAACGATGTCGTGGATGCCCGCGAGTCCGGGCACCGGCTCCCAGATCTGTCCGGCATCGTCGGTTCGGTACACCTGCCGGTCGTACGCCTCGAAGGCGGAGACCAGGATCGTGTCTCCCGTCGCAGGAGCGACAGCGACGACGTTCACCTCGGTATCGGGCCCGAGTTGCTGCCACGTCAGCGCGCCATCGGCCTCGGATGCTGTGACAAGCCCAAGCGCCGACGACACACACAGAAGAGCGAGTCCTGCGAGCCGCCACATCTCACACCCCCGCGCTACGGACGCGTCCGGAGACCGCCGTCCTTCCGCGCTTGCCGGGTTCAGCGTGGTCGTCTGTATCCATTGAGAAACGCGGTCCTCGCGTGCGGGTCGCCGCGAGCCACCTTCGTTCGAGGAAACACTTGGACGGTCGAGGTGCGGAAGGAGTCGCGGACCATGACTGTACGCCACTCACCTGTCTATCCTCATTGTACCACCGCTCCGGAGGCTTCCAAGGGAAGTCCTCGCGTACTCCGCCTAGGCCCGGGTTCGGAAGTTGAGATCGAGATGTCAACTCTCCGGGACCGGAACGGATGGCGGCGTGGATCCACGCACAGAGTACAACCCGCCTGGACACGAGAGGCCCTGCAGTCGCTGACCGGCGACCGGACGGTGGTTCCTGGGTCCGAAACAGACCATCTGTTCACTCAGCGTCGGGCTCACGACGTACACACGGACACCCTTGCCGGGTCAGAGACAGCCGGGTCGGAGACGCTGGGCCGGAGACAGGTTGACACCCGTTCCCCCGCGTTGTACCCTACTAGGTCACCGTTGGAGCCCCGCGAGGGAGCCCCCGGTGACCGTTTCTCGTCTCACACAGGGTAGGTGGAAACGCCTACCCTCATTAGCGAATCGGCAGTCGGAGGTGTCGATGCGGTACAGGCTCAAGAGCGAACTCCTGCGAGACGACGTCGTCGAGAGGGTCGTGACCCTCTCCGGACAGAACCTTCTCGCCTGCTACCAGTGCGGGCGGTGCTCGGCGGGCTGCCCCGTGGTCGCGGAGATGGACATGCTTCCGAGCGAGGTCATACGCCGCCTTCAGATCGGTCAAGTCGAGGAGGTGCTCTCGTCGAAGACCATCTGGATCTGCGCCTCCTGCCTCCAGTGCTCGTCGCGCTGTCCGAAGGGCGTCGAGTTCTCGAGCATCTGTGACGCGCTCCGCCAGACGGTGCTTCGTCGCCGGCTGTCCAGGCCCAGCGTCGACGCCGACGAGGTCACGCCCGTCATGGTATCGGACGCCCCACAGATGGGCGTCGTCGGCGCGCTTCGAAAGCTGAACGGCTAGCACGTGTTGGAGGCATTGATGAAGATCCCGTACTACCCCGGCTGCACGCTGCACGAGAGAGCACGCGACTTCGATGTTTCCGCGCGCGAGTGCGCGCGTGCTCTCGGGATCGAGCTCGAGGAGCTTCCCATCTGGACGTGCTGCGGCGCCGTCTTCCCGCTCGTCACGGACAACGTGATGGACATCCTGGCCCCGGTCCGCAACCTCGAGTACGCCTCGAGGATCGGCGACAGGGTCGTGACCCTCTGCTCGTACTGCTACAACGTCCTCAAGCGCGCGAACAGGGTCATGCGCGACGACAAGGACAAACGGGAGAAGGCGAACCTCTTCCTGCGCGCCGACACGGAGTCGAGGGCACGCATAGAGAGCTACACGCGGGAGGACTACGAGGGTCAGGTCGCCGTCGTCCACTACATCGAGATGCTCCGCGACGTGGTCGGTTTCGACAAGGTCAGAAGCGCCGTCAAGAAACCGCTCAAGGGCCTCAAGGTCGCTCCCTACTACGGGTGCATGCTCCTCCGTCCGGCGAAGGAGATGAAGTTCGACGACCACGAGCAGCCGACGATCTTCGAGGAGTTCCTCGAGGCTCTGGGCTGCGACGTCGTCGACTTCCCGATGAAGACCGAGTGTTGCGGCGGCTTCCAGATCGTGCGCGACGAGGAGACGGCCATCAGTTGCTCGCAGAACGTGACGGCCTCCGCCATCAAGGCCGGAGCCGACATCGTCGTGACGACGTGTCCGCTCTGCCGATACAACCTCGACGCGAAGCAGAAAGAGATCTCCGAGCGCGTCAAGGACTGGCGAGAGATCCCGGTCATCTACTTCACACAGCTCCTCGGGCTGGCTCTGGGGCTGGACAAGAAGCACATCGACTTCAAGGACAACTACGTAGATCCGCGACCAGCGCTTTCGTAGAAGCAACACCGATTCAGGGGGGATGATGGAGAAACGTATCGGGGTCTTCGTCTGCCACTGCGGTACGAACATCGCAGGAGTGGTGGACGTGAAACGCGTGGCGGAGGAGCTGGCCGGCTACCCCGGCGTGGCCTACTCCACTGACTACACCTACATGTGTTCGGACCCGGGCCAGAACCTGGTCAAGGATGCGATCAGGAAGCACAAGCTCGACTCGGTCATCGTCGCGGCGTGCTCGCCCACGCTTCACGAGGCGACGTTCCGGAACGCCGGACGCGCGGCGGGCGTGAACCCCTACGAGGTCGAGATCGCGAACATCCGCGAGCAGTGCAGCTGGGTTCACCAAGGCGACAAGGCCGCGGCGACCGCGAAGGCCGTCCGCATCATCAAGACGATGGTCCAGAAGGCCATGCTCGACGAGCCCCTGGAGCCCATCGCCGTTCCGATGACGCATCGCGCGCTGGTGGTGGGTGGTGGCATCGCGGGGATACAGGCGGCGCTCGACATCGCGAACGCGGGTTACGAGGTGGTGCTGGTCGAGAAGGACCCGTCGATCGGCGGACACATGGCACAGCTCTCCGAGACGTTCCCGACGCTCGACTGCTCGCAGTGCATCATGACGCCGAAGATGGTCGAGGTCGCGCAGCATCCCAACATCAAGCTCATGACCTACTCCGAGGTCGACGACGTGTCCGGCTTCGTGGGTAGCTTCAAGGTCAGGATTCGCAGGAAGGCGTCCTACGTCGACCGCGACAAGTGCACCGGCTGCGGCATCTGCATGGAGAAGTGCCCGGCCAAGACCCCGTCCGAGTTCGACGAGGGTCTGGCGATGCGCAAGGCCATCTACACCCCGTTCCCGCAGGCCGTGCCGAACAAGCCGGTCCTGGACGCTGCGCACTGCACGTACTTCCTGAAGGACGGGAAGTGCGGCATCTGCGCGAAGGTCTGCCCGCTCGACTGTCTCGACTACGAACAGCAGGACGAGTTCGTCGAGGAGGAGGTCGGAGCCATCGTCGTGGCGACGGGGTTCGATCTCTATCCCATCGGGAACATCGGCGAGTACGGCGGCGGCAAGTACCCCGATGTCATCACGAGCCTCCAGTTCGAGCGGATGCTGTCGGCCTCGGGCCCGACCGGCGGCGAGGTGCGGAGGCCGTCGGACGGGAAGGAGCCCGCGGAGGTCGTCTTTCTGACCTGCGTCGGGTCTCGCGACCCCGAGAGCCACATGCCGTACTGCTCGAAGGTCTGCTGCATGTACCTGACGAAGCACGCGATGCTCTACAAGCACAAGGTGCACGACGGCCAGGCCTACGTCTTCTATATGGATGTGAGGACCGGCGGGAAGGGCTACGAGGAGTTCTACACGCGCGCGGCCGAGGAGGACGACGTCCTCTACGTCCGGGGTAAGGTCTCGAAGGTCTTCGAGGAAGACGGGAAGGTCATGGTCTGGGGCGTCGACACGCTCGTGGGGGAGAAGGTCGAGATCGCTGCCGACCTGGTCGTTCTCGGACTCGCGACGGTCCCCAACGCCGCGGCCGCACAGCTCGCCAACAAGCTCAAGATCCACACGGACGAGTGGGGTTTCCTCTCGGAGGCGCATCCGAAGCTCCGGCCCGTCGAGAGTCTGGCGCCCGGCTTCTATCTTGCCGGGGCGGCCCAGGGGCCGAAGGACATTCCCGAGTCGGTCTCCCAGGCGTCGGCCGCGGCCAGCAAGGTCTGCTCGCTCTTCGCCGAGAGGGAGTACCATCGCGAGCCCGTGATCGCCTGCATCAACGAAGACACGTGCGCGGGCTGCAAGGTCTGCGTCTCGGTCTGCCCGTATGACGCGGCCGAGTTCGACGAGAAAGACGGGGTCGCCAGGATCCAGGAGGCGATCTGTGAAGGGTGCGGAGCCTGCATCGCTGCCTGTCCCTCGGGCTCGGCGTCCCAGAAGAACCTTACGGACGACCAGATCTACAGGATGGTCTCGGCGGCGCTGGAGGACTGAGATGTTCGAACCGAGGATCGTCTGCTTCTTCTGCAAGTGGTGCACGTACGCGGGCGCCGACCTGGCAGGCACGTCACGCAAGCAGTATTCGCCCAACGGCGTGGTCGTGCGCGTGAACTGCAGCGGCCGGATCGACCCTCAGCACATCCTGTGGGCATTCCGCGAGGGCGCCGACGGCGTGCTCGTGGGAGGTTGCCATCCTGGCGACTGCCACTACCAGGACGGAAACTACAAGACGATGCGTCGCGTCGCATTTCTGAAGAGGATGCTCGAGGACATGGGAGTCGACCCGAAGCGGTTGCACCTCGAGTGGATCTCCGCGGCCGAGGGCGACAAGCTCGTCCACGTGATGAACGACTTCGTCGACGCGGTGAAAGAGATGGGCCCGATGGGGGTCGACCTCGCAGGCGACGGTGAACCGCAGGCAACTCCTCCGGCGAGTCCGAAGAAGAAGGCCGTCGCGAAGGCCAAGGCGAAGCCCGGGACGAAGGCCAAGGCTAAGGCCAAGGCAAGACCGAAGAAGAAGGTCGCCGCGAAGCCGAAGCCCAGGAAGAAGGCCGTCAAGAAGGCCAAGGCGAAACCGAAGAAGAAGGTCATCAGGAAGGTCTCGGCCAGGCCGAAGAAGAAGACGACGAAGAAGAGCGTGGCCAGGCCGAAGAAGAAGGTCGCCGCGAAACCGAAGCCCAGGAAGAAGACCGCCAGGAAGGCAACCAGGAAGATCACGAAGAGAGCCGTCAGGAAGTCCGGCCGCAAGACCGCGAAGAAGAAGTCCAGGTAGCGAGTGCGCGGTGCGGGGACCGCAGGCGGCGCTCCAACGGAGCCTAACGAGAAGCCAAGGGAGAAGAGCACACGATGCCTAAGGACATGGCGACCATCTACGTGATGGGCAAGCCGTACGAGGTGCCGAAGGACCTCACCATCATGAAGGCGATGGAGTACGCCGGCTATCGCTTCGTCAGGGGGTGCGGTTGCAGGGGAGCGTTCTGCGGCGCCTGCGGCACGGTCTACAGAACGAAGGACGACTACCGCCTCAAGGTCGGGCTCGCCTGCCAGGAAGTGGTGCAGGACGGCATGTATCTCTCCGAGATCCCGTTCTTCCCCGGCAACAAGGCGATCTACGACATCGAGGAGCTTCCGCCGACGTCCGAGTCGGTGCTCAAGCTCTATCCGGAGGTCTTCCGTTGCCTCGCGTGCAACACGTGCACGAAGGCCTGCCCCCAGGACATCGAGGTGATGGAGTACATTCAGGCGGCCCTGCGCGGGGACATCGCGAAGGCCGCGGACCTGTCGTTCGATTGCATCCTTTGCGGGCTCTGCGCCTCGCGCTGCCCCGCCGAGATCGTGCAGTACAACGTTGCGCTTCTCTGCCGCCGGCTCTACTCGAGGCACATTGCCCCGAAGTCGAAGCATCTCGAGAAGCGCGTGAAAGAGGTCGAGAAGGGCAAGTTCGACAAGGACGTCGCGAAGTTCATGGCGATGAAGGAGCCGGAGCTCGCGAAGCTCTACAACAACAGAGACATGGAGCCGGTAGACTAGGAGGACTCAGTTGTATACCCCGGAGATGCTCGAGTTGATCAAGCGCGTGGAGGCCACGCGCAAGGAGCGACTGCATCAGGAGTTCCCCCGCCTGTCGGCCGACGCGAAGAAGGAACTCCTGAAGGCGTTCCACCCCGATTTCAAGGACGAGGTCTTCCGCACGCTCAAGGTGGGGCCGTCGAGCGGCCAGCGCACTCCCAAGGAGTACGCGGACGTGCTCGAGGCGTACAGCGCCATCGACCCGAAGACGTTCGACCTCTCGAAGGTCGACCGTGAGGTCGACGTGTTGATAGTGGGCGGCGGCGGCGCCGGCGCTGCTGCCGCGCTGGTGGCTCAGGAGCAGGGGGCTGACGTCCTGCTCGTGACGAAGCTGCGTCTCGGCGATTCCAATACCGTGATGGCGCAGGGCGGCATCCAGGGCGCCGACAAGGAGAACGACTCGCCGGCCACGCACTACCTGGACGTGATGGGCGGAGGGCACTACAAGAACGACCCCGAGCTCGTGAAGGCTCTTGTCATGGACGCGCCAGAGGTCTTGGCCTGGCTGGAGAAGCTCGGCGTGATGTTCGACAAGACACCCGACGGGACCATGATCACGATTCACGGCGGAGGAACGTCGCGGAAGAGGATGCACGCTGCGCGCGACTTCACGGGCGGCGAGATCATGAAGGTCTTGAAGGACGAGATCCTGAATCGCCACGTCCCGCTCGTCGAGTTCTCCTCGGCGTACGAGCTTCTGACCGACGGCGACAAGGTCACGGGCGCGGTCCTCTACAACATGGAGACCGAGGAGTACATGGTCGTCAAGGCCAAGACCGTCATTCTGGCGACCGGCGGCGGAGGGAGATTACACGTCACGGGCTTCCCGACGTCTAACCATTACGGGGCCACGGCGGACGGCTTGGTCCTCGGGTATCGCGCCGGCGCTCCGCTCATGTACATGGACACCATCCAGTACCACCCGACGGGAGCCGCGTATCCGGAGCAGATCCTGGGTCTCCTCGTCACGGAGAAGGTCCGCAGCATCGGCGGCCAGATCACGAACATCGAAGGCGACCGCTTCGTATACGAACTCGAGACTCGCGACGTGGAGTCGGCTGCCATCATCCGC
>JBDRIO010000024.1:0-22674 GCA_043815815.1 Candidatus Eiseniibacteriota bacterium
AGTGATTCCGACCCTAAGTTCGCTTCCGCGCTCCGTCATTGCGTGTCCTCCGGATCGTGCTTCCCGTGGGTCTCCGTAACCACCAGCGCGACTCATCCACGGCCGTCAGGCGAACGGGTCAGCGCCGTCGCACGCGCCCGCCGCCGCGCCGGATGTACCGGCAGGCCGCCCGCGCGCTATGAAGCTTCGCACCGCCTCGTTGTCCGTCGTCGTCAGCTCGTCCGTCGTTCCGACGAAAGCGATGACGCCCTCGTCCATCAGGGCCACCCTGTCACCGGTGAAACAGGCGCTGTGAAGGTCGTGGGTGACCACGATGGACGAAGCGGTCAGCTTCCGCTGCGTGTTGCGAATGAGTTCGTTGATCTGCTCCGCCATGACCGGGTCGAGCCCGGTCGTCGGCTCGTCGTACAGAATGATGTCGGGGTCCAGGGCGATGGCTCTCGCGAGCGCGACGCGCTTCTTCATGCCGCCCGAGATCTCGGAAGGCATGAGGTGCGAGATGCCCTCGAGCCCCACGAGCGACAGCTTCTCGTCGACGATCCGCTCGAGTTCATCTCCCATCATCCCTCTGTGCTCCACGAGCGGAAGGCCAACGTTCCCCCCCACCGTCATCGAGTCGAAGAGCGCGGCGCCCTGGAAGACCATTCCGAAGACCTTCCGGGCCTCCGCCAGCTCCGCCGGCCGCATCGTCGTCAGCTCCTGCCCTTCTATCCTGATGGAGCCGGCGTCGGGCCGGAGGAGCCCTATGACGTGCTTCAGAAGAACGCTCTTCCCGCAGCCCGACGGGCCCAGCACGACGAGCGTCTCGCCGTCGTGCAGCACGAGGTCGACGCCGCGAAGGACGGGAGTGTCCCCGAACGACTTACGGAGTCCCTCTATCTCGACGACGACTCGCCCGAACATTGCGGCCCCTATCCGAACAGGATGTTGAAAAGCAGTATCGCCAGCACGTAGTCGGAGATGAGGATGAGAACGCAGCTTGCGACCACCGCCCGCGTGGCGGCCTGACCGACGCCCACCGCGCCGCCCTGGGCGCGCAGCCCTGCGAGACATCCCATGAGTGCGATGATGCCCCCGAACACGAACGCCTTTATGAGTCCTCCGTACACGTCGCCCTGGAAGAAGAACATCTTCATCCCGCCGACGAACGTGCTGGGCGTGATGCCCAGCGACGCGTTCGACACGACGAACCCGCCTCCGATGGCGAGGGCGTCGGCGAAGACGGTGAGGACGGGCAGCATGATGAGGGCGCCCAGGATGCGGGGCATCGCCAGGTACCGGACGGGGTCGATGGCCATGGCCTCCATGGCGTCGACCTGCTCGGTCACCCGCATCGTCCCGAGTTCCGCCGCGATCGACGCGCTGACCCTGCCGCCGACGACGAGCGCGGTCAGCACGGGTCCGAGTTCGATGACGACCGACTTGTAGATCGCCGAGCTGATGTACGCGTCGGGGATGTACTCGCGCAGCTGATACGCCGCCTGCACGGCGGTGACGGCGCCCGTGAAGATCGACGTGATGATGACGAGCGGCAACGACTCGATGCCGATGCGGCGCATCTGCTCGAAGAGGAGCGGCATCGAACGCGGCAGCTTGCGGAGCGCCTTGAGCCCGCGCCAGAAGAGGATGCCGGCCGCCCCTGCCTCGCCGACGAACTCTATCGCCGCTCCGCCCAGAGCGGTGAAGAAGCCGGTGTGCGTGCGCGCGCGTGCGTCATTGCGTATCTGTGCGGTACCGTCGTTCACATCTTCCCTCGCGGAAGTAGTGGTCGGACCTTGGTTCCGTCGCGACGCACCCGGGGCGGCCGCGCCGGACCGCCGGGGGCGGCGTAGCGCCTACAGCTCGCCCACGTCGAAGTCGCCATCGGGCCTGTGGCTCAGATTCTCGAACCTCGTGCACTCGGACGAGAACGCGAGGCGGACGGTGCCGGTCGGGCCGTTTCTCTGCTTGCCCACGATGACCTCGGCTATGCCCATGTTCTCCGGGCTCCTGTCGTAGACCTCCGGACGGTAGATGAAGGCCACGACATCCGCGTCCTGCTCGATCGCGCCCGACTCGCGCAGGTCCGAGAGGATCGGGCGGCGGTCGCCGCCGCGCGTCTCGACCGCTCTCGACAACTGCGAGAGCGCCACGACGGGGACGTCGAGCTCCTTCGCGAGGCCCTTCAGGGACCTCGATATCTCCGAGATCTCCTGCTGCCGGTTCTCCTGCCGACTCAGACCGTGCATGAGCTGCAGGTAGTCGACGATGATGAGACCGACGTCGGCCTCGGTCGTGAGCCGTCTGGCCTTCGAGCGCATCTCGAGCACGGTCATCGCCGGAGTGTCGTCGATCCAGATGGGCGCCTCTGAGAGCAGCCCCGCCGCGGTCGTCAGGCTCGACCAGTGCCGGTCGGCGAGATGCCCGGTACGGAGCTGGTGCGCGTCGACTCTGGCCTCGCTGCAGAGCATTCTCTGGACGAGCTGGGCGCGCGACATCTCCAGGCTGAAGACGGCGGTGGCGACGCCCTTCTGGATCGCGGCGTGCGCCGCCACGTTCAGCGCGAAGGCCGTCTTGCCCATCGAGGGCCTGCCCGCGATGATGACGAGGTCGGAGCGCTGGAAGCCCGACGTCAGCGTGTCGAGGTCCACGAACCCCGACGGAATGCCCGTGATGTGCTCCTTGCGCTTGTAGAGCTCCTCGATGACCTCGAAGCTGTGCTTCAGGATCTCGCGCATCGGAACGAAGTCGCGCCGCACCCGCGCCTGCGCGATCTCGAAGATCATGTGCTCGGCCCTGTCCAGGATGTCGCCGGCCTCTCCTCCGGTGTCGAACGCCTCCTGCGCGATCTCGGACGCAACGGTGATGAGCTTTCTCAGGACCGACTTCTCGAGCACGATCTTGGCGTGATAGCGGATGTTGGCGGTGGTCGCCACGCTGCCCAGAACGGTGGTGAGATACGCCGCGCCTCCCACGTCGTCCAGGTCCTTCGTCTTCTTGAGTTCCTGCGTCACGGTCACGAGGTCGACCGCCTCGTCGCGGGCGAACAGGCGCATGATCGCGGCGAAGATCTTCCGGTGCGCCGTGCGGTAGAACGCCTGCACGTCGAGGATCTCGGTGACGATGCCGACGGCCGTCTTGTCGAGCATCATCGCCCCGAGGACCGCGACCTCGACCTCGACCGCCTGCGGCGGGACCCTCCCCGCCGGGAGTTCCGGTGCAGCCTTGGGTGTCATCTCTCTCGTCGTTGCCATCGTTCCTCCGGCGCTCCGTTCACGCGGCTGCCGGCCCTCACGGGATCCGTACCGCTACGTCTCAAGAAGCTCGTCTCTCGAAACAGCCCTCGTCCGTGTCGACGACCACGTGCGACAGAGGGCCGCCCTCTTCGGACTGCCCCGGCTGCAGGCAGAACGTGTCGCCGACCCCCGAGAGCCATAGCTTGCTCACCTCGGGCGACTCGTGGATGTGGCCGTGCATCGTCAGGAACGGCTGCTCCCGCTCGATGAACCGGTAGACCGACTCGGAGCCGACGCTCTCGCCGTGCCCGCACTCGTCGAGTCCGAGATTGGCGGGCGGCATGTGCATCACGTAGACGGCGCGCGACATGTCCTCGGGCCTCACGAGCTCCCGGAGCTCGTCCTCTATCGTCGGAAGCGTCCTGGCGTACGCGAACCAGTCCTCCAGCTCCGTGAACCCGTCCCTCGTCGACAAGAGCCCGCTCCCGAACTGGGTCTGGAACTCGTACCCGTCGTGGTCCATCCTGCATCGGTCCTTGAGCCGGAACGGGTAGTCCACGACCCAGTTCATCCCCACGAACTCCAGACCGTCGAGCGCGTGCCTCCGCTGCGCCAGGTTGACCGCGGAGGGGTGGCGCTCGCAGATGGCGTCGAACTCGTCGTCGTGAACGATGAGATCGTCGTTCCCGAGGCAGGCCATGTAGGTCACGCCCGCGTCGTCGTAAGCGGAGAGGTGCGGGTCCAGGAAGCCGCGCAGGAACGACTCCTGCCCGGACCGCCCGACACCCTTCGGGAGCAGGTCGCCTCCGTTCACGACCGCGGCCACGCCCTCGTCGCGGGCCACCTCGAGCGCGCGCTCGTACTTCGTCGCGTCGCCGTGCAGGTCTGTCACGTACAGGAATCTCAAGCGCTTCCTCCGGCGCGGTCGTACTCGCGCTTCACGATGAGGAAGTCCTCCCATATCGGCTTCTTGTATCTGGGGTCGCGGAGGGCGGCTGCCGGATGGTACGTCGGAACGACCACGATGTCACCGGCCTTGTAGATCTTGCCTCTCAGACTCCCCATCGAGCCCCGGACGCCCAGGAGCGTGTGCGTGGCGGGGAGCCCCAGCGTACAGATGATGCTCGGCCTGATGTACGCGATCTGCTTCGCGAGGTACGGCATGCACGCGTCGATCTCACTCGTCAGCGGCGTTCTGTTGTTCGGAGGACGGCACTTGATGATGTTGCCTATGTAGACGTCGTCGCGAGCGATCTCCGCCGCCGCCAGGACCTTGTCGAGAAGCTGTCCGGCCCTGCCGACGAAGGGGACGCCCGAGAGATCCTCGTCGCGCCCCGGAGCTTCGCCGATGAACATGAGCCTGGCGCCGGGGTTCCCGACGCCGAACACGACCTTGGTCCGTCCCTGCGAGAGCTCGCACTTGCCGCAGCTTGTCGCGATCGCCTCGACGTCCTCGAGCTTCGAGCACCCGTCCAGCTCGGTCGACTCGGTGAACATGTCGTTCGTGCCGGCGCCGCGCGTGACCGCAAGCTTCGCCTGAACGACCTCGGGCTCCGGGATCTCGGCGGCGAGCGCGGACGCGGAGGGCTTCGGAGCACCGGCTGCGAGTCCCGCGGCGGCCGGCTTCGGGGGCTCGGGCGCGGCGGCGGCCCGCTTCGCGGCTGCCGGTCGCGAGGGCGCAGGCGCCGTGCGCGACGAGGGCCGCATCACGTCGTCGCGTGCCTCGGGCGACAGGTAGATCTCGCTCTCCCCCAGCTCCTTGAGCTGCGAGAGGTAGCGAACGAGCAGGTCGCGGGCCCCGTCGAGGCCGCCTCTGTCACCGCTCACCCTGACGTGCCCCCATCTCCTCGAGCGCCGCAGTGAGCACTACGTCCGCGAGCGCCGTCTTGTCCATGATGCCGGGAGACTCCTCGTCTCCCGACCGTCGTATCAAGGTGGCGACGTTGGTGTCCGTGCCGAACGCCGCGCCCTCCTCGTTCGGGTTGTTCACCACGATGAGATCGAGGTCCTTGCGCTCGAGCTTGGCCCGTGCGTTCTCGGCTTCGCTCTCGGTCTCGAGGGCGAAACCGACGACGCACTGGTCCGGACGCCTGGCCTCCTTCACTTCCATAAGGATGTCGGTCGTGGGCTCGAGCTCCAGCGTGATGTTCGAGCTGCCTTTCTTGACCTTGTGGTCGGACACGGCCGAGGGGCGGTAGTCGGCCGGCGCCGCCGCCATCACGAGGACGTCGAGCGCCGGTAGCTCCGCCATCACCGCGTCGCGCATGTCCGACGTCGTCGTCACGCGCTCGAACCGCACGCCCACCGGCGGCTCGAGCGCCGTGGGGCCCGATATCAGGACGACGTCCGCGCCGCGCCGGAGCGCGCGCTCGGCGAGTGCGAACCCCATCTTCCCGGTCGACGGATTCGAGATGTGCCTCACCGGGTCGATCCTCTCCCACGTCGGGCCGGCGGTCACGACCACGCGCTTCCCGGCGAGGTCCTGAGCCGGGAGCAGGAGGTCGACCGCGACGTCGACGATGCGGTCCGGGTCCGCGAGGCGCCCCTTGCCGACCGCGCCGCTCGCGAGCCTGCCCGTCTCGGAGTCGACGAAGACGACCCCGCGCGCGCGGAGCGTTTCGATGTTCGCCACCACCGCGCTCGATTCCATCATGTGGACGTTCATCGCCGGAGCCATGACGATGGGACACGTCATGGCCATGAGTTCGGTCGAGAGGAAGTCGTCGGCGATGCCTCCGGCCAGCTTCCCTATGATGTTGGCGGTCGCCGGAGCCACGACGGCCAGGTCGGCGGCCTGTGCGAGGTGAACGTGCTCGAGGTGGTCGGAGCCCGCCACTGCCTCGGCGGCGGTGGCGGTGCCGGCCTTCCTTCCCTCGGGGAACATGCTGACGACGGCCTCGATGCCAGTGAGCGTCTCGAAGGTCAGGGGTGTGACGAAGCGCGTTGCGTTCTCGGTCATCACGACGACGACCCTCGCGCCCAGGCCGGTGAGCCTGCTCGCGACGTGCGGCGCTTTGAACGCGGCGATGCTGCCCGTCACTCCCAGAACGACGGTCTTGCCCGAGAGCGGTCTGGACCAACGCGTGGTCACTTCCCCGACTCCTTCTTCGCCTCCTCGTCGCCTTCCGCCGCATCCACCTCGTCCGCCGTCTCGACGATCTCGTACTCGACCTCGCCGTCGTTGATGAGCTTGAGCGCCAGAGACGTGACCTTCTCCTGCGGGTCGGCCCGGTCGTCCAGGGGAATGGTGTGCAGTCGCCTGGCCACCTTCGCGGCGAGCATGGCTCCCAGGTACTCGTTCTGCGCGTACTTCAACAGGTTCTTCTTCTCAAGCTGCTTCATCGCCACTCGATGCTCCCTTCGTGGAGGAAACGCGCTTCGCCCTCTCCGCGCCGATCGCTGCCTGCACCTCGCAGACGGCGGCGTCCAGGTCGTCGTTCACGATCCTGTAGTCGTAACAGCCGGCCCACTCGAGCTCGCCGACGGCGTTCCTGAGTCTCGTCTCGATGACGTCGTCGCCGTCCGTCGCCCGTCCCCTGAGCCTCTCCTCCAGCGATCTTCCCGAGGGAGGCAGAATGAACACGAGCAGGCTCTCCGGATAGCACTCGCGCATCGACATCCCGCCCTGGACGTCGAGGTCCATGACCACGTCGAGCCCCGAGCGCGAGATCTCGTCGATGACGCTCCTGCGCGTGCCGTATCTGTGACCGTGCACGACGGCCCACTCGGCCAGCGCGGAGGCGGCGACGAGTTCGTCGAACTCCGATTCGCTCACGAACTCGTAGTGCTCGAGATTCGTCTCTCCCGGCCGCGCGGGGCGCGTCGTGACCGAGACCGAGTAGGACGTCAGGGGATCCTGTTCGAGGATCCTCCGGCAGACGGTCGTCTTGCCGGCGCCCGACGGCCCCGAGATCACTATGGGGAATGCCCTGCGAGTCAAGCTACGCTCCGGCCGCGCCTCGCGCCTCACGAGTCGCCGTTGTCACGTCCCTCGAGCCGCTGCGTGATGGTCTCAGCGGCGACTGCCGAGAGGACGATGTGGTCGCTGTCCGTGACGATGACGGCCCGGGTCCTGCGACCCTGCGTCGCATCGACGAGCTTGCCTGTCTCCCTGGCGTGATCCTTGAGTCTCTTGACTGGCGCCGAGCCCGGCGTCACGACCGCGACGACGCGTTCCGTCGCGACCACGTTGCCGAACCCGATGTTGAGAAGGACGCCGCTCAAAGCCCGTACCTCCCGCCCCGGGGCGCTCTACGTTCAGAACTACTCGACGTTCTGAACCTGCTCCCGGAACTTCTCTATCTCTTCCTTGAGCGCAATGATCGCGCCCGACACTTCGGTGTCCGCCGTTTTGGAGCCGATCGTGTTGGCCTCGCGGTGCATCTCCTGCACGAGGAAGTTCAAACGCTTGCCGGATGGCGCGTCGCTCTCGATGGACTCGCGAGCCTGCGACTCGTGGGCCTTGAGTCTCACGACCTCCTCGGTGAAGTCGGCGCGCTCCGCCGCCATGGCGGCCTCCTGCGTGATCCTCGCGTCATCGACGGGTACTACGCCGTCCAGGAGGTCTGTGATCTTCGCAAGCACCCTGGCCTTGAGCGCCTTCGTGATGACCGGCGCCGCCTCCTCTACCGAGGAGACGATCGCGGAGATGGCGTTCAGGAGCCTCTCGAGTTCGGTCCGGAGAGCGCTGCCCTCGGCCTCCCTCATCGAGACGAGGTCGTCGAGCGCCCGAGAGAGGACGGGCGACACGAAGGACCACAGCTCGTCCGCGCCGGGCCTCTCCTCCGCAGACTCGAATATCTGGGGGAACGCCGCCAGCGCGGACAGGTCGAGATCGCCCTTGAGCGACAGGTCGTCCCCGAGCGCCCTCAGGTCGCGAACGAGCCCCCTCGCAGCGGACGCGTTCAGGACGAGCGCGGTGCCGCCGCTGTCGCGCCAGTCGACGAAGACGGTGACGCGCCCGCGCGCCAGACGCGCCTCGACGGCCTTGCGGATCCTGTCCTCCACCGGAAGCAGGAGGCGCGGCGCCTTGACCTGTATGTCGAGGAACCGCTGGTTGACCGAACGCACGTCGATGCGGACGCTGCGCCCACCGTCGGCGCCCTCGGCGCCGCCGTAACCCGTCATGCTTCTGAGCAAGGATCCCCTCCTCGGTTCGAATGACCGTGAACTGCGAACATACAGCGTTTGCGCGCGCGAGTCAACGATTTGCAGAGATTTCGGGCGTATGTGAGCGCAGACCCCGTCTGGTTTGCGCTGTGGCGACGCAGGAGCTATACTCGCGGCCACGCTCGGAGCGCGCGGCCGAGTCCGGAACTCGCGCGGCCGGGTCCGGCACACGCGCCGCCGCGTCCGCCGCACTCGCGGCCACGCTCTGCACCGAGAAGACGGAGACGGCATTGAACGCAGTGGCTCTCAGAGCGCTCGTCGAAGAGATCGCCCCCCGGATAGAGGGCAGACGCGTCGCAGGCGTCAGCTCGCCGGCCCGCGACTGTCTGGAACTCGTCGTGGGAGACGGGTCGCCGCTCGTTCTGGGCGTCGTCGCGTTGAGGGCTCTCCCTCTCATGTTCGTGTCCGGGGACGGGTTCCCGCCGTGCGGCGGGGCTCCGGGAGACGCTCCCGGCCGTCTCGGCGAACTCGAGGGCGCGACGGTGGTCTCGCTCGAGGCGCTCCCGGGGTCGACCGTCGCCGTGCTGCGCGTGGAGCGAACCCACAGGGCGGGGCGGGCGATCGAGCGCGCGCTCGTGTTCGATTGCGGAAGGCGGCCCGGCTTCGCCCTCCGCGACGCGGGCTTCGTCCCCCGACCGGCGGGCGAAGCGCCTTGCGACCGGACCGGCGAACCCGGATTGGCCGGCGCCTCGCGCGGCGGAGTCCGGGACGGCGAGGCCGCGGGTCACGCACCCGTTCTGGCCTGGCGGCGCGACGAGACGGGCAGACTGCACGTGGGCTTCCCTCCCAGCGACCGACCGTGGGAGGACCGCGCGCGATTCGAGACGTGGAACGACGCGGCGCTGCACGCCGCCCGCGTGCTGCTGCCGGAGCTGGTCACGGAGCGCAGGAGGACCTCGCTGGCCCGCGCCATCAGAAGGACGGCGGGGAGGAAGAGAAGGGCGCTCGAGAAGGTGCGTCGCGAACTCGCCGAGTCGATGCGCGCGGAGGAACACAGGCACAAGGCTCAGCTGCTCCTCACCCGCAAGAACGACGTCAAGCGCGGCCGGTCGCCGGTCACGGTGCTCGACTACGACAACGCGACCGAGGTCGAGATCGACGTCGACCCGCTCCTGCCGCCCGCGCGGAACGCGGAGATACTGTTCGGCAGGGCCCGCAAGGCCGAGAGGAAGGCGCTTCGCACTCCGGAGCGCATGAGGGAGATAGAGGCCGAGCTCGAGAAGCTCGAGGCCGACCTGGCGCGCGTCGCCGGCGCGTCGCCGGAGGTCATGAGCAGACTAGAGGAGAAGGTCCGTCCGCCCAGACCTGCGCCCGCGGGCGGAACGCGCGGGGAGCGCGCCAGGTTCCGGACGTACGAGGTGACGGGCGGGTGGAAGGTTCTGGTCGGGAAGTCGAACCGCGACAACGACGCACTGACGCACAGGATCGCAGGTCCTGACGATCTCTGGTTCCACGTGAGGCAGTCGCCCGGCTCGCACGTCGTGCTCAGGAAGGCAGGACGAAGCGGGGACCCGGGACCGGAGGCCATCAGGGAGGCGGCCGCTATCGCCGCCTACCACAGCAAGGCCGGCGGCTCGAAGACGGTGCCCGTCTGCTACACCGAACGCCGCCACGTGCGAAAGCCGCGAGGCGCCAAGGCGGGCCTCGCGGTCGTCAGAAACGAGAAGGTCATCTACGTCGATCCGGGGCTCCCGAAGCGCGACAGACCCGCGCGCGACGGCGACTGAAGCGGCGTCCGGGATCGGTCGCGCGCCGCGCCGGCTACTCCTCCCCGCCCTTCTTGTCTCCATCACCCTCGAAGTCGAGAGACGCGGAGTTCGTGCAGTAGCGAAGCCCGGTCGGCTGCGGTCCGTCCTCGAAGACGTGCCCCAGGTGCGCTCCGCAACGCGCGCACTTGATCTCTGTCCGCGACATCCCGCCGAACTCGTCCAGCCTCGTGGTTATGCTGTCCTTCGACACGGGAGACCAGAAGCTGGGCCATCCGGACCCGGAGTCGTACTTCTCGGTCGAGCGGAAGACCGGGTTGCCGCAGCATACGCAGTTGTAGACGCCCTCGCCCTTGAAGTCATCGTACTTGCCTGTGAATGGCGGTTCCGTGCCCTTCTCCCGCGCGACGCGGAACTGCTCCGGCGTCAGGATCCTCCTCCACTCCACGTCCGTCCTCTTCACTTCGTCGCTCATCGCAGAACCCCTTCGCTTGAGATCGCGCGTCCGACCCAACGGGGGCGCCACGCCCACGGCCAGGTCTGCGTCCATGGTCACGCGGTCGACCTCCCTGTCGAGGTCGCCGGGGCCGAAGTCGCCGTCGCCGACGGCGAGCGGCCGACCCAGCTTGACGACGCAGGCGGCGAAAGGCAGCGGGAGCAGGTAGCGACACCACGTGCCGGGTATGCGCCAGGCACGGCTCGCGCTCGTCGCCGCCGGAACGACCGGATAGCCCAGCTTCCTCGCCAGGAACAGGATCCCCGGCTTCGACCTGCGGTCGGGACCTCCCGGTCCGTCGAGCGCGAACGCGGCCGGGTGGCCTTGTTCGATCGCCGACTTCATCGCCGCGAGGGCGCGCGCCGGGCTCCGCCTGCTCGACCCTCGAACGACGACGTACCCCAGACTCTCCAGGACGCGGGTCTGTATCTCGCCGGCCCAGGACAGGTCGGTCATGATCGCGATCCCGCTTCCGCGGAACGCGGGAACGAGCAGGAACTGCCGTCCGTGCCAGAACCCGTACAACACTCGGGACGGTTCGAGCGCGGCGTGCTCCGGGTGCGAGTCGACGCGCACGCGCAGCGTCTTCGCGTACGCCAGTATGAACGCGCGGAGGACGGCGGCGAGAGCCGCAATGAACGCGTCCGACCGTGTGATCTTGCGTCGGTATCTCTTGAGAACCGTCATGCGGTCGGGTCCGTGACGCGCCCCATGAACAGGATGGACCCGGTCTCCACGTCCCTGATGAGGAACAGGAACGGACGGTCCGCGCGGAACTCGAGCGGCATCGACGCTTTGAGCCTCCCGATGACGGCCGTCGCGGCGGCCGCCTCAGTCCCCTCCTCGTTGACCTCGACGAACGCCTTGTGGAGCACGCGGCTGACGTAGAGCTCCTGCGTACCGTCGATGCCGGAGAGGTCCGCTCCGTCCGAGAACAGGTCGACCATCCCGAGGGCCTCGAGTTCGGGGATGATGTTCTCGGTGCCCCAGGTCATGTCGAACCTGGGGAGCGAGAGCAGTATCTCCCTCTTGCCCAGCTGCGATACCCACTCGTCGAGACTCCCGCGGTCGAGCCGCTCCTCGAGAGCCTTGAGTCCGCCGGGGGCGCCCTCGTCCGGCAGGATCACGAGCATCGAGGCTCCTCCGCCCTCGTACGGGAGCTCCGCGACTGCGATGCCCTGCCCCTCAACTCTCGCGTAGCCGTACTCGCCCTTGCGCGCCATCATCGGGACCGTGACGTCCATGTCGGGATTCCCGGGCTCCCTGTGAAACGCGGCGTCGCGCGTCGAGCCGGCGTCGAACTGCTCGGCCCACCGACCCTTGAAGTAGACGGCGTTCGTCAGGACGATGCGCACCAGGGGATCGAGGTCGCCCCGGCGAATGAGGTCCTCGATCTTGCCCTGCGTCTTCTCCTCGACCCACGCGTTGATCGTCTGCCTGGCGCCCTCGACGTCGCCCTCGAAGTCGAGACGCGAGAGTCCCGCTCCGAACCCGTCCCTGTTGAGAGACAGGAACGTGTCGAGGAACGGATGGCCCTCGTGCCCCCAGAGCGCGTTGGCCTCGGCGAGAACGTGCCCGCCGGACGAGGACTCGGAACCGACCGACGACGAGAGCGAACCGAAGGCCTGCGCCAGGAGGGCGCGGTACTCGTCGGACGCCTGGGGCGCCGTCGACGCGTCGACGGCGAGCGACGGCAGCCTGAGGGCCGAGGCCATCTGGTCCGCGGTCCTCGCGCGGGCTCCCGCGTACGTCATCCCGAGCGCCGTCGATATGCTGTGTGGAGAGAGGAAGATGTTGCCGGGACGGCTTGCGAGCCGTCCGTACAGGTCGAAGGCGAAGTCCGCGTTGGCGGACGCGAGTTCTCGGGCGTCGTCGGTCGCGCCCCGACCGGCGACCGGCGACCGGGCGTCCGTCTCTCCGGAGGCCTGCCCCTCCTCCGCGTCCACGGACCCGCAGGACGACGCCGACAGGGCGACCAGGAGCGTCGCCGCTACAGACAGGCAGAGACGGGCCGTTCTCATAGGTCTCCTCCCGTCCCGGGCTCACCTTGAGGGACGTCGGGCTCCGCGATCGGATTCGTGATGTCGACGACGACGTGCCACGCTCCGCTCGGAACGCGCTCCCACACGCGGAGATAGGCGCTGCGACCCACGAGCGTCGAGCCGTCCTCGTCCCTGTAGAACATGACACCGTACGTGTAGCCCAGATCGCCCGACTCGGCGACGGAGCCGCCGCCCGGCTCCCAGACCACGTTCACCTCGTCCCAGAGGAGTTCGTGCGCCTGCCCGGGCCCGCGCGCCGGCATCTCGCCCATGCGACAGACCATGACGTCGGGCGCGGCCGCGTCGGCGAGCGCGCGGGCGAACCCGTCCGAAGCCGCCGCGAGCCAGAGGTCGCGCTCCGCGTCCAGCACGTCCTCGAAGGCTACCGGGGACTCGAGCGGGGCATCCGTTCTCACGTGGCCTCTCCGCGACAGCCTGGCCTCCGAGACCTCGACCGGCGCGTGCAGAACTCCGCAATCGAGCGCGAGCTTCCAGACGCCTTCGTTCCTGATCCACACGGACGCGTAGTGCCCGAACGAGGTCGCCTCCCCGTCGGGTCCGTCGGGCCTCATCTCCCACGGGCCCGTGGTGAACCCGAGGTCGCCGGCGGTCGATGCGTCCGCCATCGTCGGTTCCCAGACCAGGAGGGCGGGGTTGTCGGCCATTCCACCCTGCCACGCGATCGCGTCGGTCGGGGTCGGACTGAAGGCTATCGATCCTTCGGCGAGGTGCTTGAGGAACCCCTCGCGCATGCCCAGCTCCGCCACGTCCCGGGCGAACGCGTGCTCCGCGTCAACCAGACCGTCTATGACCTCGTCGTGATTCGGGGTGTTGGAGCACCCTCCAATGACCGCGAGAAGAACGACAAGGCACACGAGCTTCGTCCTCATGTTCACTCCTCCATTGAGCTCCCATCGTCCCCGCCACGCGCCATGCACGTCTCGTCACCTGCCGGGCGACGCCTCGCTCGCCTCATCGCCGAGCTCCCGGTTCTTGACGTAGCGGTTCAGCCACTCCTGCGTCTCCCAGAGAAGGTGAAGGAGCGACTCGCGCGCGCGGTAGCTGTGGCTCTCGTGCGGCAGCATGACGAGTCTCGCCGTGCCGCCCAGGCCCTTCATCGCGCCGTACAGCCGCTCGCTCTGCATTGGAAAGGTGCCCGGATTGCTGTCCGCGTCACCGTGAACGATGAGAAGCGGCTCGTCGATCTTGTCGGCGTGCATGAAAGGCGACATCTCGAAGTAGACGTCGGGCGACTCCCAGAGCGTCCGCTCCTCCGACTGGAACCCGAACGGCGTGAGCGTCCTGTTGTACGCCCCCGTCCTGGCGAGACCGGCCGCGAAGAGGTCGGAGTGCGCAAGCAGGTTCGCCGTCATGAAGGCGCCGTACGAGTGCCCGCCTATCGCTATCCTGTCGCGGTCCGCGACTCCCCTGCGGACGACCTCGTCGATCGCCGCCTCGGCGCTCATGACGAGCTGTTCGAGGTACGTGTCGTTTGGCTCCGCCTCGTCCTCGCCCACGATCGGCATGGTCGGGCCGTCCAGCACCGAGTAGCCCTGGGTCAGCCACAACAGCGGCGACCACCATCCGATCCAGTCGAATCGGTACGGCGAGTCGACGACCTGTCCGGCCGCGTCGGCGTCCTTGAACTCGCGCGGATATGCCCACATGACCATCGGGAGCGGTCCGTCGCTCACCTCGTACCCCGGCGGGAGGTAGAGCGTGCCCGTCAGACCGATGCCGTCGGCGCGCTCGTAGCGGATGAGCTCCTTCTCGAGGCCCTTGAGTCCAGGCGTCGGATGCGGGAAGGACGTCAGCTGCCGGAGGCTTCCGTCGGCGAGGTCTCGGAGGAAGAAGTTCGGCACATCGGAGACCGACTCCCTCATGGTCAGGACGCTGCGCGCGTCCTTGCTCAAGAGAGCGACCGGCGTCTCGTAGTACGGGCCCTCTGACCGGAACAGGCGGTGCGTCTCACCGTGATACGTGTCGAACGCGTCCAGGAACGGGCGGTCGCCTTCGGGCGACGCGCCCTCCCCGATCATGAAGACGGTATGCGCGTCATCGGCGGTCTGCAGCACCCCGCGCCCGTATCCGTTCAGTATCTGTGCGGGCTCGCCTGGGTCCGAGTACCTGTCCTCCCACATGTGGTCGACGAGGAGCGCGGGCGCGACGGTGGGATCGCCGGGCTCGATCTTCCAGTAGCGGTGCGTCCTCTTCGGCCACCACCACTCGTACGCGAACGCGAGGTCGTCGTGGCACCAGTGGACCCTGGAGAACCGGAACTCGGTCGTGAACCACGGCACCGGGTCGCCCGCGAACGGGGCCTCGAGGAGGTAGACCTGGTCCCTCACGTCGGCCTCGACGGCAGCGTCTCCCCCGTCCAGCGCTTCCGCCCAGCACAACGTCGCCGGGGAGTCGGCGCGCCACACTACCGCGCGCGGTCCCTCGGCTACGCTGCCCCTTGCGATGGGGACGCTCTCCCGGAGCGGCAGGTCCGCGACCTCGTGGACGACGTTACCGTCCAGGTCCCACACCTCCACGAGCGTCGGGAACCTCGACGCCGTCACCAGGTACGAGAACGGGCGGTGCAGACGGCTGACGAGTAACACGCTCCCGTCCGGCGACGGATCCACGTCCCAGATCATCCCGGGCTCGCCGAGCGGCGTCACTCCGCCGCCCAGCGACACGAGCGAGAGCTGCGTCGTCAGGTAGTGCCCGAACAGCGCCTCGTCGAAGGGGTCTCCCAGGAGGTCCTGATAGGTCCTGGCCGGCGCCGCCTCCCCTGTCGTCTCCTGAATCACGGGGCCGCCGGGCGCCGCGGGGCGCTCGGGCTCGGGCCCGCGCCCCGAGGGCACCACGCAGCAGACGAGCGACTCGCTTCCGTACAACCAGACGGGCGCGACGTTCGCGGTCAGCGACACGGACGGACCGGTCAACCGTCTCGCGGTCGCCAGACCGACGTCGACGATCCACAACTCCATGCCGGACGCCGTCGTGTTGGTGAACGCTACCGCGCTCGCGTCGGGTGACCAGACCGCGTTCTCGATGCGCGGATCCCCCGGAAGGCCGGCGACCGGCAGCGACTCGCCGTCCGACACCCTCAGGAGTGTCAGCCCGGTGGCGTGCCACGTCCGGCTCCTCGCGTTCTGATCGGGCTTGATCCTCAAGCCCCCGAGCCTCAGCTCGCGCTCGGCGAGTTCCTCTATCGAAGGGTAGCCGGGCCGCTCACGCAGAAGGACCCACTCCCTGTTGGGGCCCACGGTCGTCCAGGGCGTCCTCCTGGCGTCGATGATGTCGACGAGGGTCTGGTCCGGCAGACGATAACCGGAGACCTCCGTCGAGACCGCTTCGGACCCAGCGTCCGCGGGACGTCCGGACTCATCCGCGGCGGCCTCGCCCGACGGCGGCAGCGCGGACAGGTGCGCAAGAACGGCGGCGAGCACGAGCGCCGTGACCGCGCGTCCGGGTCCGCACTCGAGGAGGGCCGTTCGTGATGGCTTGCCCGTGAGGCCGTTTCGCTGCCGTCTGTGCATCGTGGATGTCCTCTCCTTGCCGGTTGGACGCCGGGGCGCCTGCGTGCATTCGCGCACACGCTAGAGCGCGCGGAATCGCTCGAAGAACGCGCGCACGCGCGGGTCCTCGAGCAGCGGACCGAATGTCTGATGTCCCAGATCGGGGCAGCTGTTGCCCTCGGTCACGGCGAACCCGTCCTGCGTTATGACGACGTCCCAACCGACGTACGGAATGTACGCCATCTCCCTGCAGATCTCCACGAGCCGCGCCGTCGCTTCCTCCCAGTGCGGGATCTTGAGCCCGGTGATCCGCTCGCCGGTGTCGGGATGAGTCTCGTGCCTCGACATGGCGTCCATGCTGTAGCCGGCGCTCGCTACGCCCAGCACGCCGGTGGCAACGTCTACGGGACAGGACATGCCTCCCCGCGAGCAGTTGTCGACGGGTATCGATGACGGACGGCCGAACCTGTGACCCGCGAACGGGATGAAAGGCTCCCCACGCTCGTAGTCCCACACCGTCAGGACACGGATCGAGTTCGTCGAGTGCGGAAAGATCCGCGAGGCGTACTCGTGCTGCCTCACGAACTGGGAGATGACTCCGTCCGACAGTCGCGCGATCAGGGCCGACACCTCGTCCTTCTCCCGCCTCTGCCAGTTGACGAGGAGTTCTCCGTCGCTCGCGGACAGCGCCGTGACGCGCAGTCCCCCTCCGCCCGTGTACGGCTTGACGATGAACTCGCCGCCCGCCAGGCACGCGTCGACGACGTCCGAGGGAGACCGCATCTGATAGCGGTCGCCTATCTGGAACATCTCGCCGTCCCGGATGAGGCAGTAGTACTCCGGGACCGTGCACCCGTAGCTCGCGAGAATGCGCGAGAAGACGATCTTGTTGTTGAGCGCCGACGTGAAGTCACCGTCGATCCGCGGCGTCTTCACGTATCGCGCCCAGTCGCTGACAAAGAGGTGGATGTTGTCGTCGGTCAGACCGTATCGCACGGCCGAACGGGAGAGGAAACCTCTTCTCCACGACCACAGCCTCTTCCCGAGGGAGACGCGCATGGGCGACGCGACCTCGGCCGTCACCAGCCGCTGCACGTTGCGCATCGTGCGCCCGAGCCGCAGCGTTCTGGCGGGCAGACCTCCGCGCATTCGGACCTCGATTCACTCCCGGGTGATGGGATCGTTCACCGTCGTCGTCTCTGACCTGACGGGGCGCCCGCTCAATCCGCGGTCTTCTCGATGACCGCGATGTACGGGGACGCGCCCGACTCCAGGAACCTGTTCACCTTCCAGCCGGTCCCCTCCAGTATCTTCTCCATCTCAGGCTGCGACACGAGCAGATAGTCGAACCACGGCGTCGTGTACATGCGGTAGTGGACCTTGAGGCGAGTCTGCCCCGCCATTCGCCCGCGCCGCCGGTTGAGACGATGGTAGTCGAGATGGAACTTGTTCGTCGTCTGGTAGACGTGCGTGCTCTCGGAGATGATCCTGGCGCCGTCGCTCGTCATCCGCTTGAGCTTGCGGAGGAGCCAGCGCGCCCGTCCAGGGCTTCCGAAGAGCCCGAAGTTGTTCCCGAGGGTCGTGATCGTGTCGAACGTGCCGAGCGACGGATCCACGCCCGTGAACGGAAGCAGTCTGGCCTTCTTGAGGCCGCGCGCCCTGGAGACCTTGAGGGCAAGGGGCGAGACGTCGATGCCCGTCACGTCGAGCCCCTTGCCCTGAAGATGAAGGGCGTGCCGCGCAGCGCCGCACCCCACGTCGAGAACGCGGCCTCTGGCGTACTGCATGGCCCTCTTCTCGTGAGGGAGCCACCGGGCGTACTCGGCGAAATAGGCCGCGGGCCCCCCGGCCACGTCGAAGTACCCGTCGTCGCGCTCGATGATCTCGCGGCCGGTGCGGTCTCCGTTGTGGTAGTCGAGGATCATGTGTCCGAAGGCGTCCTGGAGCGGTCCCATCTCCTCCTCCGGGAGGTGTGGTTGAACGTCGGCGATCGCTAAGCCGGGGCCGGGGCGATCTTGCGGGCGACGTAGTAGATCCAGGAGCTGTCCCGGTCCTCCGCGTCGAGGGAGAGCGGCATGCCGTCCCGCCCGAACGCCTCGAGGGTCTCGAAGCCCAGCTCCGACAGCTGGCGGACCTGCGTCGGAACACGGACGTAGTGCGTTACGAGGGAGTAGAGATGGGAACTGTCGTTGAGGATCCAGTAGTCGTCCTCGAACCTCTCGAGTCTCCGGTTCCGGCGTCGGTTGTACCACCGCCTGACGAAGCGGATGAGGGCCCTGGCCTGAAGCGATGGGTCCCACGACAGCTCGAGCGAAGGCTCCGAGCGGGCGAGACGGTAGTCCCTGTTGTGAGTGGAAAAGGCGAAGACGCCTCCGTCCGCGAGCACGCGATTGACCTCGCGGAGAGCCCTCATACGGTCCTCGTGGGTGAGGCTGTCGAGCCCGTTGTTCGAGAAGAGGACGAAGTCGAACGAACCGCTCTCGAAACAATCCATGTTCCGGGCGTCGCAGTGCATGCATCTGGCGTCCGGGAAGCGAGCCATGCACTGCCCTATCATGCTCTCCGAGTAATCGACGCCGGTGTACTCGACGTCGAACGGCCTCATGAACTCGGTCGTCCGACCCGCGCCGCAGCCCAGGTCGAGCACGCGCTTCCCCCAGAACTCGTCCTTGTACTTCACGAGGAAGTTGAGTTCGGCCAGCTGGATCGGACCAGAGCAGTACAGGTCGACTATCTTCCTCCGCTCGTACGTCGTCCTGTTGACGGACTCCTGCGACATGGTCGTACCTCGTCGCCTGGGACGTTCGCGGGCGGGCGCGTGGTGCGCCCCGAGCCAACGTCCTACTCGTCGTCGCCGACGCGCGTGCGCCGTCGCTTGCGGTCGCCCTGCTTGCGCTTCTCCAGGAGCCTTCGCTCCACCGATGCCCCGCTGGGCTTCGTGGCGCGTCGCTTGCGCGGCCTCTCCGCCGCGCGCTTGACGAGCGCCGCGAGCCGGTCCCGCGCGTCCTTCCTGTTCCGCTCCTGCGTCCTGAAGCGTCTCGCGTCTAACACGAGGACGCCGTCCTTCGTCATGCGCTTGCCGGCGATGCGGATGAGACGTTCCCGAACATCGTCGGGAAGCGAGGGCGACGAGGCCACGTCGAACCGAAGCTGGACGGCGGTCGACACCTTGTTCACGTTCTGTCCGCCGGGCCCCGACGCCCTGACGAACTCCTCGTCGAGTTCCCGTTCGTCTATCGTTATCGAACCGGTGACTCGCATCCGGGGACCCTCACCCTGGCTCAGGATTCCTCAGGTCGGGGCAGGTCAGTTCAGACCTTCCTCGCGACGAGCACGCCGGACCCCACGGGGACGATCAGCGCGTCGAGGCGGGGGTCGCCTAGGACCGCGCCGCTCCACGCTCCGAGAACCTCCTCGTGGCTGATGACGTTGTCGGCCGCGAGTATCCCCCCGGGCGCCATGCGCGGGACGACGGCGTCGTAGCAGGGCCCGTACAGGTCCTTCTCGGTGTCGAGGAAGCAGAAGGCCACGTCCGCGCAGTTCTTCAGGTGGTCGAGCGCGTCGCCGTGCACGAGTTCGACCACGTCGTCGACGCCTGTGAGTCTGAACGTCTCTCGCGCCACACCCACCTTCTTCTCGGAGATCTCGAAGGTGGTGAGCCTCGCGCCGCGCTCGCGCGCGGCCAGGCTGAGCCACAGCGCCGAATACCCGCCGCTCGTGCCTATCTCGATCCAGGAGCCCCCCGGCGCGGCGAAGGCGAGGAGCGCCAGGAACTTGCCGGTGACGGGCGGGATCTGCCGGAGCCGCTCGAACCCGACGGGCTCATCCTGTCGCTGGCGGGCGTTCAACTCCTCCAGGAACCTCATCCTCTCGCGGATCGCCCGTGGCATGTCATGGATCATCCGCCCCTCCTTAACGCCCGGTCGGTCCGAGCGCGACATTATACACGATTGGCGCCGGCGGCCGCCATCACACCTTCCTGCACGTTCACGCGCGAAAGCAGGGCGGCTCCGACCACGAAGAACGCGACGACCGAGACGATCCCGAGCCTGCTCTGGCCGGTCGCCTGGCTCAGTACGCCGAACACGAGCGGGCCGAAGACGCCCGCGAACTTCGAACTCGTGCTGTAGAACCCGAAGAACTCCGCCGACCTGTCTATCGGCACCATGCGCGCGAACAGCGACCTGCTCAATGCCTGGCACCCTCCCTGAACGGTCCCGACGGCAAATGAGAGCGCGTAGAAGTGGGCGGCGGTCCGCATGTAGTAGGCCGACCCCGCGACGACGGCGTAGACGGCCAGGGTAAGCAGTATCGAGGCCTTCGGGCCGACCCGGCGTGCCAGCCGCGCGAAGATGAGGGTGCAGGGTATCGCCACGACCTGAGTGATCACGAGCGCAACCATCATGTCCGTCACGCCGATGCCGATCTCGTGACCGTAGGCGGTGGCCATTCTGACGATCGTCCCAACGCCGTCGGTGTAGACCCAGAACGCGACGAGGAAGAGGGTGAGCTGGCGGTAGTGTCCGACCTCCCTCGCCGTCTCCGCCAGCCGACGGATGCCCTCGACGAGAGGGTGGGCGCCGCGTTCGCGGCGCGGCGTGAACGGCGGCTCAGGCACGTGGCGCCAGAAGGGTATCGAGAAGAGCGCCCACCAGACGGCCACGCTCGCGAACGACGCCCGCATGGCGAAGGCGCGGCCGGGCATCCCGAACGTCTCCGGATACGTCACCCACAGGACGTTCAGGACGAGCAGCAGCCCGCCTCCGAGATACCCGAGGGCGAATCCCCGGCTCGAGAGACGGTCGACGTCGGGCGGGTCGGCGACGTGAGGAAGGAACGAGTCGTAGAACACGTTGGCGCCGGCAAAGCCCAGTGCCGCGGCCACATAGAGGAACGAGGCCACCTTCCAGGCCCCGTCGCCTATCAGGAAGAACGACGCCGTGAAGACCATCCCGAACGCGGCGAACGCGGCCATGTAGCGTTTCTTGCCGCCCGTGTGGTCCGCGGTGGCGCCCAGGAGCGGCGCGATGACGGCGACCAGCAGGAGCGCGGCGGACGCCGTGTATCCCCAGTACGCGGTGGCCGTGCTCTCAGCGAGCCCGGAAGCGGTGGCGAGAGAGCGAAAGAACGGCGGGAACAGGGCCGACGCGATCGTGGTCGCGAAGGCGGAGTTGGCCCAGTCGTACATGCACCACGCGCGCGCCGCCTTGCCGAAAGGCGTTCGGCGCGCGACGTCGCGTGGCACATCTGCATTGACATCGTTCAAGGAAGTACCCTATAATCCTGGTCACTCACCGTTCGCGTGAGGGCTCTCACACCGACCAGAGAGAACCTCAAGCGAACAGACTCTCACATCGGGCTGCGCCAGGCAACACCGCGCATCCGTCAGCCTGGAAAGGGGGTCCCGCACACACAACTCTCGGACGCTCGAACGTGCTGTTCGTTGGCTGGCGATCTCTCATTCGTGGAGGTCACGATGAAGTACGTTGCCATTGTTGCGTCTCTGCTGCTCGCAGTCGCCCTGGTCGCTTCGGCCGGGCATCCTGTCACCCAGGTCTACGAAGAGAAGAAGCTGTCTCCGCACCCGGCGCCCGGTGACGGACGCGAGGGCGGCGAGACGATCGGAACCGCGTGGGTCATCCCCTCTCTGCCGTACGACGACACAGGTGACACCTCCGACAACATCGATGACTACGACGAGGTCTGCCCCTACACGGGTTCCACGTCGCCCGACGTCGTCTACGTCTTCACGGCCCCGTACAACATGACGGTCGACATCCTGACGTGCAACTCGCTCTACGACACGAAGCTCTACGTCTACGAGAACATGTATACCCCCGGCGCGTTCTACGCGTGCAACGACGACAACGCCGCGTGCGACGGCCTGTCCTACAGGTCGTGGATCGAAGGACTGTACCTCGCCGCTGGCAACAACTACTACATCGTCGTCGACGGCTACGGCGGCGACGGCGGCCCGTACGAGTTCCACATGTACGAGGTCGAGCCCCCGATCCCGTGCACGCCGCTCTGCCCGAACGGCGCGTACATCGAGGGCGAGCCGCTCTGCGGACCGGACTACGACGACACCTACAACGGCGGCTGCAACTCGACCGTCCCGGTCTTCCAGTCGATCCCGGCGGCCCCCTATCTCGCCATCTGCGGCGAGACCGGCGTCTTCCCGTTCGGGGCGAGCACGTACCGCGAGACCGACTGGTTCGAGGTCGTGCTGACCGAGGACAGGCAGGTCACGCTCCGCATGTGCTCCGCGTACCCGATGGTCTTCGGCTTCATCGAGGCGGCGCTCTACCCGGGCTGCACGGGCACCATCTACATCGACCCGTACGCGCTGAGCGAGGCCTACTTCGTCGAGGAGCTCACCGCTTTCCTCACGGCCGGAACGTGGTGGATCTTCGCGTCCACGGCCGACTGGGGAGACTGCCCCTGCGGCACCGAGTACGTTCTGGAGGTCGAGGGCACCAGCTACTCACCGGTCGAGGAGACGACGTGGACGACGATCAAGGCTCTGTACCACTAGCC
>JBDRIO010000025.1:0-54384 GCA_043815815.1 Candidatus Eiseniibacteriota bacterium
GTACTGAGGAAAGAACGTGGTGTGCTTGTCTTCGACCATTGCGGAGTAGGCGATGAGCCGTCCCATCAGGACGATGCCCTGCCCTCCGAAACCCGCGCACCTGATCTGCTGAGTCATCTGCTGTCTCCCTGTGAAACCAAGTCCGGCGGCCTAGCTCTCCGCCGTGATGTCCTTGAACACGCCCAGCGGGTAGTAGCTCAGCATGTTCTCCCTGAGCCACGTTATGGCATCGGGCGGAGTCATGCCCCAGTTCGTCGGACACGGCGACAGAACCTCAACGAGTGTGTAGCCCTTCTTGTCCAGGGCGAGCTCGAACGCTTTCTTGATGTGCTTCTTCGTCTGGATCACGTGCTTGGGCGAGTCCACGGAGGTCCGGGCGAGGTAGGCGACTCCGCCCAGCGTCTGGAGAAGCTCGCACACCCGGATCGGGTATCCGGCGATCGCCGGGTCGCGACCGTTCTGGCACGTCGTCGACGGCTGCCCGACCAGTGTCGTCGGCGCCATCTGTCCGCCGGTCATACCGTAGATGGCGTTGTTGATGAAGATGGTCGCGAAGTTCTCGCCACGGTTGGCCGCGTGCACGGTCTCTGCCGTGCCGATGGCCGCGAGGTCACCATCACCCTGATAGCTGATGACGAAGCAGTTGGGGTTCGTCCTGCTCATTCCCGTCGCCACCGCCGCCGCCCGTCCGTGCGCCGCCGAGACCACGTCGAAGTTCCAGTAGAGGTCGGCGAACACTGAGCACCCCACGGGCGCGATCCCGATGGTCCTCTCGCGAATCCCGAACTCGTCGACCAGCTCGGAGACGATCCGATGCGCGATGCCGTGCCCGCAGCCGGGACAGTAGAACGTCTTCGCGTCCTTCATCGCCTCTGGTCTTGCGAAGACCTGATTCATGATGTGTCCTCCTGATGTGCGCGCGCTCTCTTGCCTGTAGTGCCCGGCTCGTGAGAGATCGGGACGGTTCCTCGACGAACCCGGGCGCTAGAAATTCCGGACGATCTCGTCGCTCTTCGAGGCCAGCGCCTTCTGAAGATGCTCAATGATGTCGGCCTGCTCCGGGATGCCACCGGCCGTTCGGCCGTGAAGGTGAACCTTCGTCTTGCACCCGGTCGCCAGCCTGACGTCCTCCCACATCTGCCCGAGCGACAGCTCCACGACCAGCATGTTCTCCACCCTGTCGGCGAGCTTGCCGAGCGGCTTGGACGGGAACGGCCACAGCGTCATGGGGCGGAACAGACCGACCTTGATGCCCTGCTCGCGGGCCTGCACCATGGCCGACCGTGCGATGCGGGCTGCGGTGCCGTACGCCACGATGACGATGTCCGCGTCTTCGGTGTCGACCTCCTCGTAGCGAGTCTCGTTCTTCTCGATCTCCTCGTATTTGCGAAAGAGGTCGAAGTTCCGCTTCTCCATCCCGGCGACATTGAGTATGAGCGATGTGATGAGGATGGGGTCCGGCGTCGCCGGGTCGCCGAGCCGCCAGTCCGCCTTGGACGGCAGGTTCGGCATCGGCTTGTACTCGCGCAGCACGAGCGGCTCCATCATCTGCCCCAGGATGCCGTCGGCCAGGATCATCGTCGGCGTTCTGTACTTGTCGGCCAGGTCGAAGCCGAGCATCGTGAAGTCGTATAGCTCCTGCACGTTCGTCGGACCCAATACGATCACGCGGTAGTCGCCGTGGCCGCCGCCGCGCGTCGATTGGAAGTAGTCCGACTGCGCCGGCGAGATGTTGCCGAGACCCGGGCCGCCGCGGTTGACGTTGACGTAGAAAACGGGCAGCTCGGCACATGCCATGTAGGAGATACCCTCCTGCTTCAGGCTGATGCCCGGGCTGGAGGAAGAGGTCATGCACCGCGCACCGACACATGCGGCGCCGTAGCACATGTTGATCGCCGCTATCTCGCTCTCCGTCTGAATGAAGACCCGCCCCAGATCCACCATCCGCCTCGACATGTATGCGGTGAGCTCGTTCTGCGGCGTGATGGGGTAGCCGAAGTAGGCCATGCAACCCGCCTGGATGGCGGCCTCTCCCATGGCCTCGTTCCCCTTCATCAGGACCTTCTCGCCGATGGGTATCTTCTCGCTCATGCGGCTCCTCCGCTTGCTGCTTGAAAACCTGACCTCTTCCGAAACTCATCGACCCGGAACCCGCCCCGCGGGCGCCCGAGCCTACTTGAACACCTCGATGGCCGTGTCCGGACACATCATCGCACAGAAAGCGCAACCCTTGCACTTCTCGGGATCGAAGGTCTCGACCGGATGGTAGCCCATGGTGTTGAAAACCTCTGCGAGCCGCAGGATCTTCTGCGGGCAGGCTTCGACGCAGTAGCCGCAGCCCTTGCACCGCTCGATATCAACGACGATCTTCGGCACTCCTGACCCCCTTGACCAGAGCCGGCACTGCAGTGACCCGTGGGCGCCGCCGCGGCGACACCAATCTCGAAAAGTCCCTAAACCCTGGATAATCTATCACGAGCGGGTCAGGTCGCCAAGACCTTTTCCTCGCCCCATGGGAGGATCGCACGAGAGATCTGCGAGTGCGGATTGGACAGAAGCCCGTCCCGTCGCCCTGACGCGACCCCTATCTTTCTGATGAGTTCGATGAGCTCGGGGTTGCCGCGCACCGGCGGCTCCACCAGGCGTATGCGCCAGCGGATCCACTTCCGAACGCCTACGACATCATCTACGCCTATCCGGCGTATGGCGGAGAGAACTGACTCTCCCCCGGCGCCCTCGCGGTCGGTCACGAGGAAGATAACCTCGTCATCGCGCCCCGGCTCCATCCCGTCGGCCGCCGACAGCGAGTAGTTGTGCTTGTTGGGGTTCGCGAAGAGGTTCGTCGTCATGACGAGCCGCGTCACGGTCTCCTCCGCGTGGGACGGCGTCTCGGCCGTCACCTCTATCTCCCAGAGCTCCTCGCGCGCCAGGTCTGCGACCTGGTCCCTGAGGTGCATCTTCTCTTGTAGCGCCTCGAGGGCGGAGCGCGCCTCGTTGCCGGTGGTCTTGAGAACCACGCTCAGAAAGAGACGGTGCGTCCCGACCACTCAGACCCCCTTCCCCTTGCTCTCGATGAAGCGCACCAACGAGGACAGAACGCCCAGCCCCGGTCCCGGTCCGAAGAACGCGTCGTCACCGGCGGCCTCGCGCCGGCGTCTCCCCCACTCGCCCGGCAGATTCGCGGGCAGCTGGAACATCCAGGAGGAACGCTCGGGGTGCGGCATCATCGCAACTACGTTGCCGGAGGGATTCGAGATACCTGCGATGTTCCGTGACGAGCCGTTCGGATTGTCGGGGAACCCGGCCGCGGGCGACCCGTCGGACGTGCCGTAGGTCAGGACCACCTGTCCTGCCTCGAAGAGCCGCTCGACCAGGCCCTCGTCGGTGGTGACAAACCTGCCTTCGGCGTGTGCGACTGGGATCGGGACCGTGGCGGCCGGTTCGAGCGCGGCGGTCGCGCAGGATCTTCGATGCGCGACGACGAGGTGCGTCCACCGTGTGTAATACCCGTCCCTGTCGGGCATTATGTTGTGCGCGAGACCCATCTCTACTCTACCTGCCCGGATGCCGGGCACCATACCCGCCTCGATGAGGATCTGAGCGCCGTTGCAGATGCCGATGACGGGCTTGCCCGCCTCGGCCTGTTCGTAGAGGCAATCGACGACGCGGTCCTTGGCGGCGATGGCGCCGGCACGAACGCGGTCCTGATACGAGAAGCCTCCGGGCAACACGTAGCCGTCGTAACCTTCCAGCTTCGACGTCGGACCGTTCCACATGAAGATGTCGCACGACGCCCCGGCCGCCAGAACGGACCTGCGCGTCTCCTCCTCGCAGTTCATGCCCGGGAATCGCAGCACCGCTATGTTCGGTCTGGCCTCGCTCACAGCATCACCTCGGTAGCACCATTCAGCCATGCGGCGCTCATCTCGTTCTCGGACAGCCTGACATCACCGGCGGACCCCGCGTGCGCGACCAGCCCTCGCTCCGCGGTAGTGCGCCCTATCACCGCGTGCCAGGCGCCGCGCTCCTCGAGCACGCCCTCGACCCGTTCGAGGTCCTCGGGTGCGATCTCAAGCAGATACCCACCGTTCTCGCAGAACAAGAGCTCACACGCGGCGAGCGCGTCGCCGACAAAGCGGCCGCGGGCGCCCGAGACACCCCCGCCTCGCCCTTCCCCGGCGACCGCGTCCAGTTCGATCTCCGCCCCTACTGCGACGTCAGGCGACGAGCCGAGCAGCATCTCAGCCAGCGCCACTACCATGCCGCCGTCGGAGACGTCGTGGCACGACCGCACGCGCCCGGCCTGAATCAGGTCGGTCACGGCGGACATCATCGCGCGCTCCTCGCCAAGCCGCACGCGCGGCGGCCCCGCTCCGACCCCACCCGCAATGGTCCGCATGAACGCGGATGCGCCGAGTTCACCGTGGCGCTCCCCCACGAGCAGGAGCAAGCTCACGGTCGACTTCATGCCCGATGTCGCGTGATACGCGATGTCCGGCACGCGGCCGACCGCGCAGACAATGGGTGACGGCAGGACGGCGTTGCCCGCCGACGACTGGTTGTAGAAGCTGACGTTCCCCGAGATGATGGGAATGGGCTCGTCCGAGTCCTTCATGCCGATGCCGCGCGCCGCGTCGCCTATGCCGCGCACCGCGTCGACGAAATCCTGGAAGACCTCCGCGACCTCGGGATTGCCGAAGTTCAGGCAGTCGGTGAGCGCTATCGGGACCGCCCCGACCGCGGCGACGTTGCGCACAGCCTCCGCCACCGCCGCCGCGCCCGCCTCGTAGGGACTGAGCGCCGCGAGGAAAGGGTTGCCGTCCGCCGCTATGGCCATGCCGACGCGCGAGCCCGGGATCGGCGCGACCACGCAGGCGTCGGCCTCACCGGGGCGCACCACAGTGTTGCCTCTAACCTCGCTGTCGTAGTGTCTGTATACGTGCTCTCTCGACGCGATATTGGGCGACGCGAGGACTCGCAGCACGGCGTCTGCAACGTCGATGTTCCCCGGGATGCCCACCTCCGGCGTCTTTCGCACCCGCTCGCGGCGAGCGCGGTCGTAGCAGACCCCGGCCGTTATCTGGTCGGTCGAGGCGTCGCAGACGACCGCCCCCTCGTGCAGCAGAACGAATCGCGGCTCCGGAATGACCTCACCGACGACTACCGCGGCGGCGCCGTGACAGAGCTCCGGAAGCTCGAACTGCTCGTTGAAGATTCGGACAACGTCGGCCGACAGCTCACGCGGCACCACGAGGCAGTAGCGCTCCTGCGTCTCCGAGCAGGCGATGACCTCCGGCAGAAGCCCCTCCTCGGCCACCGGGACCTTCGAGAGGTCGACGCGCACCCCGAGCCCCGCCGCCGCGCCCAGCTCGGACGTCACGCAGGCGATGCCGCCGGCGCCCAGGTCCTTGTAGCCGATGGGCACGCCGCGCGACTTGAGGAGCTTCATGACCTCCTGCGTCGCGACGGTCAGCATGCGCTTGAGGAACGGGTCGGGCACCTGGACGGCGTACTTGTCGTCGAATGCCTTCTCCTCATCCAGGATGCGGGACGCGAACGTCGCGCCGCCGAACCCGGACGGGTCGGTGGGCTTCCCGACGAGCACGAGGTCGTAGGGCACGCTCGCGGCCTCAGAGGGAGCGCGGCTGCGCACGACGTCCCCCTCCTCGACAAGCCCGACGGCCACCACGTTGACCAGGCAGTTGTCGTCGAACGACTCGTCGAAGTAGACATCTCCCCCGAGATTGGGGACCCCGAGCGCGTTGCCGTACTGCCAGATGCCCTCGACGACGCCGTGGACTATCTCGCGCGTCCGCGCAGCGTTGCGCCCGTTCGGGTCGCCGAACCGCAGCGGGTCCAGCACGCCGATGACGTCGGCGCCCATGCAGTAGACGTCGCGGACGATGCCGCCGATGCCGGTGGCTGCGCCTTCGTTGGGAACGACCTGTGATGGGTGGTTGTGGCTCTCGTGGGCGAGCGTGATGCAGTAGCTCTTTCCGTCGACCTCGCAGAAGCGCACGACGCCGGCGTCCTCGCCGGGACCGAGCACTACGTTAGACGCCTCGGTGGGTAGATACTGCTTGAGAACCTCTCGCGAGCTCTTGTAGGAGCAGTGCTCGCTCCACATCGTGTTGAAGATGTTGGCTTCGACAACGGTGGGATCACGGCCGAGAAGCTCGGCCACGCGTCGCGCCTCGTCGGGCGTGAGCGTCAGACCCAGTGCCTCCATCTCGCTCGCCAAGGTCGCGTCGTCTCTGTCTCTGACCTGCACGTCACGCGGTGCGCAGCGCGCGGAGGAGACACTCACTTGGCGACCTCCTCGACGGAGACCTCGAAGTCCATGCGGGTCGTGCCGCCCCGCTGTATCGTGAGCGTGATGACGTCCCCGACCCTCGCGCCGAAGATGGCGCGCCTCGCCTCGCGGATGTTCCCGACGTCCTCGCCGTTCACGCGCGCGATGATGTCGCCCTCTCTGATCCCGGCGCGGTAGGCAGGGCTGCCCTCCTCGACGTACGAGGCGAACACGCCCTCCACGCCGCCGGCGCGAAGCCGCTGCGCCAGGCCCGGCGTGATCTCCTGCACGGCGACGCCGACCCAGACGTCGCGCACGCGGCCGTACTGGATCATCTCGTCGATCACCCTTCGCGCCGTGTTCACGGGGATGGCGAATCCGACTCCCTCGGAACCTCCGCTCATCGTGAAGATGAACGAGTTCACGCCGATGACCTCGCCGGCGCTGTTCACGAGCGGCCCCCCGGAGTTCCCGGGGTTGATGGCCGCGTCGGTCTGGATGACGTTCTTGTAGATGGCGGGCGACGTCTCGTCGCCGATGACGTCGCGGTGCGTGGCGCTCACGACTCCGACCGTCACTGTCGGCTGTCTGTCGGAGAGGAGGTTCCCGAACGGGTTCCCGATGGCGACCGCCCACTCCCCGACCATGATGCCCTCGGAGTCGCCGAGCGGGGCGACCGGCAGGTCGCTCCCCTCTATCTTGAGCACGGCGAGGTCGAAGCGGGCGTCTCCCCCGAGCACGCGGGCGTCGAACGCCCGCCCGTCCGTGAGCACGACCTGGACCACGTCGAACCCGCGCACGACGTGCTCGTTCGTTAGGATGTAACCGTCCTCGTCGATGACGATGCCCGACCCGAACGAGTGGGTCTCCTGCTCGTAGACCTCGCCCGAGAAGAAGCCGCCGAAGAACCGCCTGAAGTACGCGTCCTGCGGCGTTCGAGTCGTCCTGACGAGTCTCGTCCCGGTCGCGCTTATGGAGACGGTCGCCGGACCGACGCGCTCGGCGGCCCGCACGATGGCCGTGCGGCGCGAGGCGTCGAGGCTCTCGTCGCCCGCGTCCGTGAAGGCCGGCGGCTCGTACGTCCAGCCGGGCCGGGCCGCGTCGGAGAGCTTCTTCACCGTGACGAAGAGCCCGGTCGACACGCCCGCGAGAACGAACAGGAGTGCCAGGACGACGTATCTGGAGAGCCTGCTGCGCAAGCGACCTCCTCTAACGGCCCTTCACCTTCTCCCAGTCGGCGAGGAACTTCGTGATGCCGATATCGGTGAGCGAGTGCTTGAACATCTTGTCGAAGATGGAGTACGGGATCGTGATGACGTGAGCGCCCGCGACGGCCGACTCGACCACGTGCAGCGAGTGACGCGCGCTCGCAACGATGACCTCGGTCTCGAACCCGTAGTTGTCGTAGATCGCGAGGATCTCGCGAACGAGGTCCATTCCGACGTGCCCGGCGTCGTCCAGGCGTCCCACGAACGGGCTCACGAACGTCGCACCGGCCTTGGCGGCGAGCAGCGCCTGGTTGGCCGAGAAGACGAGCGTGCAGTTCGTCTTGATGCCCAGCTCCTTGAACATGCGGAGCGCCTTCACACCCTCGATGGTCATCGGGACCTTGATGACGACCCACTTGTGGATCTTCGCGAGCTTCTTGCCCTCTTCGACCATCCCCTTCGCGTCGGTGCTCACGACCTCCGCGCTCACGGGCCCCTGGACGATCTCGCATATCTCGCGGATGATGTCCTCGAACTTGCCGTTCTCCCTCGACACGAGGGTGGGGTTGGTGGTGACGCCGTCGACGCAGCCACACGCAGCGGCCGTCCGGATCTGCTCGATGTTCGCGGTGTCCAGGAAGATCTTCAAGTCGGCCTCCTAGCCGTAGATTACCTCAGAAAGGTAGAGCCCGTGCGCCGGGGCCGTCGCCCCCGCTTCTCCGCGATCCCCGGCCTCCAGGATGGCCCGGAAGTCGTCCGGGCTCGTCCTGCCGCGGCCGACGTCGACCAGCGTCCCGACGATGGACCTGACCATCCCCCGGAGAAAGCGGTTCGCGTCCACGCGGACCACGAGCATCCCGCCGAAATCAGGGACCCATTCTAGCGAAAACCGGGTGACCCGGCAACGGTGATGGTCAGGCTCGCTGCCGGTGAGGCAGAACGACGAAAAATCCCGCTCCCCCTCGAGCATGCCGCCCGCCTCGCTCATCGCATCGCGGTCGAGGGGGACCCTGACGTGCCACCGCCTGAGGCGCCAGATGGGGCTCTCGGAGGCCCCAATGAGATAGACGTACTTCCTGCCGACGGCGCTGAACCTAGCGTGGAAGTCCGGCGGGACCTCGTGGGCGCTCCTGACGAAGACGTCGTCCGGGAGCCGGGCGTTCAGGGCCGCCGCGAGCGTACCGGGCTCGAGTTCGAGCGAGAGCGTCACGTTCGCCACCTGTCCGAGCGCGTGGACGCCCGCGTCGGTGCGTCCGGCGCCCGTCACCGAGAGCGGAGCGCCCGCCAGGTCCGACAGCGCCTCATCGAGCGCGCCCTGAACCGTCCTCTGCCCGGGCTGCACCTGCCAGCCGGCGAACTCGGTCCCGTCGTACTCGATGGTGAGCTTGATGTTCCGCTCTTCGCCCAGCGAGAGCCTCCTACCACATCTTCGACATCCACAGCGCGCACGCGACGACCCCGGCCACCGCCGCGAGCGCGGCGTAGTCGTGCCCGTCGAGTCTCAGTTCAACGTACTTGGTGCGTCCGACCGCCCCGCGATAGCACCTGGCGTCCATCGCGAGCGCCAGGTCGTCGGCTCGTTTGAACGCGCTCGCGAAGAGCGGCACGAGCACCGGGACGGCGCTCCGGGCGCGGGCGATGAGCCCGCCCTCGAACGTCGCGCCTCTCCCCTCCTGCGCCTTGATGATGCGCCCGGCCTCGTCCAGAAGCGTCGGCACGAACCGGAGAGCTATGACCGAGATCATCGCCAGCTCGTGCACCGGCACGCCGATCTTCGCGAGCGGCCCGAGCAGCTTCTCTAGCGCGTCCCCGATGTCGACGGGCGCGGCGGTGGCGGTGAGCACGGTCGCGGTCGACACCATGATGGCTATGCGCCACGCGAAGACCGCGCCCAGGACCACGCCCTCGCGGCTGAGCCGGGGAAGCCACTCGAAGAGGGGCGTGCCGCGCGTGATGAGCGCGTGCATCAGGAACACGATGAGGAGGAGCCACCTCAGGGACGCAGCGTTCCTGAGGAGGAACGACGGCTTGAGCCGCGACGCCGCGACGAGCGCGGCCAATGCGAGCGAGAGAAAGAGGTAGGCGGCCGCGCTCTCGGTCAGGAGAGCCGTGACGAGTATGGCGAGCGCGCCCAGGAGCTTCACTCTGGGATCCAGCCTGTGGATCGCGGAGTCGGTCGGGTAGTACCGGCCCAGCGTGAGGTCGCTCAGGTATCCCATGGGTCAGTAGCTCCAGAGTCGGTGCCTGCCGCCCGTCGGCGGGCGCAGCCAGGTCGAGCTCGGTCGGCTGGTGCGCCGGCGGGGCGCCAACGCGCCGGCGCCCCCTCACACTACCGCACGAGCAGTTCCGCGATCTGCACGGCGTTCAGCGCGGCGCCCTTCCGAAGGTTGTCCGCGACGACCCAGAGCCAGAGACCGTTCGGGACGGACGTGTCCGCGCGCACGCGTCCCACGAACGTGGCGTCCGTGCCCGCGGCGTCGACCTGCGTCGGGTACGTGTCCGTCGCGGGATCGTCGACGATCTCGACGCCCGGCGTCGCCGCCAGGATGTCGCGCGCCCGCTCGGGCGTGAGCGGTCGTTCCGTCTCCACGTTCAGCGCCACCGCGTGCGAGCGGAAGACGGGCACGCGTACGCACGTGACGGCGACGGGCAGCTTGGGGACCTCGAGGATCTTGCGCGTCTCCACGATCATCTTCGTCTCTTCGCGCGTGTCGCCCGCCTCGTCGAACTCGTCGATGTGCGGAAGGCAGTTGAAGCCTATCTGCGTCGGGTAGACCTCCGAAACGACCGGCTCATGTTCGAGCACCGACCGCGACTGCTCCTCGAGTTCCCGGATGGCCGCGAGACCCGTGCCGGAGACCGACTGATACGTGCTCGCCACGATCCTCGACAGCCCGGCCTCGTCGAGTATGGGCTTAAGGACGACGACGATCTGGATCGTGGAGCAGTTCGGGTTCGCGATGATGCCGGCCTCGGACGGCAGACAGTGCGCGTTGACCTCGGGCACGATGAGCGGAACGTCCGGCTCCATGCGGAAGGCGCGGCTGTTGTCGATGGCCACTGCCCCGTGCTCCACGGCCACCGGGACGAACTCCCGCGAGACCGACGCGCTCGTCGCGAACAACACGATGTCCAGCTCGCGCAGGCTCTCGGACGAGAGCTCTACGACCTCTAGCTCTGCGTCTCCGAACGGGACGGTCCGCTCTCCGGCCCTCGCCGAGGCCATGGCGCGAACCGACTCCACGGGGAACGCGCGCTCCGACAGAACGGCGAGCATCTCGAGCCCCACGGCTCCCGTGGCGCCCGCAACGCCTACACGCGCAGGCACTCTCATTCTAGATCCTCTCTATCGCGTTCGCGGGCAGCCAGCCTTCGAGGTCGGTCCCCGCCACCGCGACGCGCGCCCACTCGTCGCCGCTTTCGTCGGCGCGGCTCTCGCTCAGGCGGACCTTCGTTCCTTCGTGCAGGCGGAACTCGAGCAGGAAATCGTCGCCCGGCCCCGTCCTCACTCCCACCTCGGCGGCGAGGATGACTGCCTCGACGTTCGCTCTCGTCTGCGCCACCTTGAAGGCGAGGATACCACCACTCACGGCGAGGTGCACGACCATCACGAGCGCGAGGCGCCGGGCCCACTGGGCGGCGGGGCCTCGAAGGACACCCCAGATGAGGGCGAAGAACAAGGTGAAGTAGAAGACGCTGGCGAGAAACGCGAGACGTCCGACCGTGAAGCGGGCCGAGAGCCCGGCCAGTGACTCGCTCACGGAGCCCCCGACCGGAGTCCGCCTGTCCGCGAGTAGCTCGCCCAGGAACGCGAGGTTCGCGGCCGCGTCCTCGTGCGACGGGTCCAGCCCGAGCGCCCGCTCGTACGCGAGCACCGCCGGCCCCAGCCGTCCCGACTTGTAGTGCGCGTTGCCCAGGTTGTACTCGACGTCGGCGTTCCTGAACCCGCCGTCCAGGATGGCCTCGTACACCGCGGCCGCCTCATCGAAGCGCTCCTCGGAGTAGAGTGCGTTCGCCTGGGCGAACGCCCGGGTGGCGTCGCCGGCGTCGAGACCGCCGCGAGCGAGCGATGTTCCGTCCTCCGCGAGAGCGGGCAAGGACGCGAACAGCAGGCACGCGACGCACGCAAGCGTCAGGGCTCTCATCGGCGTCGCCTCCTCGCGGAGACGCGCTCGAGCGCCCTTAGACACGCGTCGGCCTCACCGATGAGCCGCTCCGCCTCCACGCTCCCCTCTCCGGCAGCGAACCTGCCGAGGTCGCACGCCCTCAGAAGCTCACCCACCCTCGTGACAAGCTCCTCTTCCGCGCCGTCCGTCCTGATGACCCCCTCGATCTCCGTGAGGGTCATGCCCCGCGCCTGAACGTTCCACCTGTCTCCGATGAGGTCCGTGAGCGCCCTGGCGATCGACGAGCACGTGCCCTCCGCGTCGCCCGACGCGGCCAGCGTCCTGGCCTCCCTGAGCTCCTTCCTCGCGGCCGCCGGGGCCCGCACGTGCCGCGCCAGCCCCTCGTTGCCGGCAAAGCGGTCCCGCCGCCGCCTGTACGCGACGGCTCCGGCGAACGCCGCCAGAGGAACGAGCTGGAGCATCAGGAACGAGGGCCTCGTGTGGAGCGGACGCTTGGCGGGCCGGAGTGAGCCTGCGGGCTCCCTGATGTAGCGGACGTCCCGCCCGAGCCTCGATATCGCGGCCCGCACGGGCAGCTCGACGTCGCCGCCGTCGCCCGTTCCCGGAGTCACATCGAGCGTGATGGGCCTGGAGTCGCTCCTGCCGTAGCTCCCCGCGGCCGGGTCGAAGAACGAGAGTCCGAACTCGGGTATCGTCTTCCGCCCGGACGACTGAGGCACGAGCACGTACTCGTAGCGCTTGACGCCTCCGACGCTCCCGTTCTTCGTCGTCTGCGTCGACGAGCCGGACTCGTAGATCTTGAAGTCGGGAAGGTCGGGAAGCGTCGGCTCCGGCACCGTGCGGACGTTCCCCGTCCCCTCGATCTTGAGCGTCAGCGTCACGGGCTCGAGTTCCGAGACGGTGCGGCTGTCGAGCGACGTCGTCACGCGGTACCGCCCGACGGTCCCGTCGAAGTCGTCCGGCCGGCCCTCGGAGGGCAAGGGGAGGATCTCCACGTCGATCGGCCTCGTTTGGAGCGTCACGGGCTGCCCGCCCGTCGAGAAGAACGTGAACCCGGGCCGCTCCTTCCTGTACGTGAGGAGCGCGGGGCCGATCGTTGCCGGGCCGGCCGCCGCACCGAAGAGCGCCGTCCGTATCTCGATCACGCGGTACCGGATACCCCCGACGCTCTCGTAGTACTCGGGCACCTCGCCCAGGCTCTCCGCCCAGAATCCCGTGAGATCGGGCGCCTCGTAGCGCGGCTGATCGAAGAGCGAGACCCTCCGATAGAACTTGAACGACAGCGTGATCTGCTCGCCGACGTGCGCGGTCTTCCTGTCGACCGAGGTCGCGATGAAGATGTCGCGCCCCTCGGGGTCGATGCCGGTCGACGGACGTTCCTCGATGACGCCGGGCGAGGCCGCGCCCGCGGCGGGCGCGCCGCCCTCCACGACGTCTATCGTGATGGGCTCCGTCGCGTAGACCGAGCCCTCGAACTCGATCTCGGCCGCGCCTATCGCGAGCGCTCCGGTCCTCTTCGGAAGCAGGTTGTAGGTCCAGCTCTTGGACACGCTCATGCGGCCGTTCACCCAGCTCATGTTCGACGACGTGCCGCCCGACTGGACGTTCCACGCGTCCTCGAGCGGGGGGAGCTTGGGTGCCGGCAGGCTCTGCATCGCCCCTTCGACCTGGACCGTCAGCCTGACGGCCTGGTTGACGGACACGGACGTCCTGTCCACGAACGCCGATACCGTGATGTCGTCGGCAGCCGCGGCCGTCGCGGTGAACGCCGTCACCGCCACGAGCGAGGCCGTCGCCATGAGTACCGCGCTGAGCAGACTACCAGTCCTTGTCAACCTTGGTCCTCTTCTTCGCGCGGGCGGAGCGCAGCTCCGCCTGGAGCTCCTCCTCCGCCTCCTCGATGGCATCGAGCAGCCGCTCGGCCTCCTCCTGGGACATGGACGCCTCGTTCTCTCGCTGGCTCTGCTGCTCTCGTTCCTGCTGCTCCTCTTCACCGCCCTGACTCTGCTGCCGGTCCTCTTCGCTCTCTTCTCCGTCCTGTTCCTGCTGCTGCTCTCCCTGCTGCTCCTCTCCCTGCTGCTCCTCGTCCTGCTGCCCCTCCCCGTTCTGCTGCCGCTCCTGGTCCTCCTGCTGTTCCTGCTCCCGCTGCTCGTCCTGGCCCTGATCGCCGCTCTGCTGCTGGTCCTGATTCTGCTGCCGCTCGAGCATCCTGAGCGCGAGTTCCAGATTGAACTTCGCGTCCTCATCGGACGGGTGGCGCATGAGCGAGGCCTTGTACGACTCGACGGCCGACTCGAGGTCACCCATCGAGAGGAACGCGTTCCCGGCGTTGAAGAAGGCGTTCCCGGACAGAACGGAGTCGGAGGCCGAGGAAGCGAGCTCGAACTCCCGTAGGGCGTTCGGCAGCTCTCCCTTCCTGTAGAGGGCGTCGCCCGAGTTCAGGAAGAGCTCTCTGAGCTCCGGCTTCTGCACCTGGGCGCCCCGGTACTCCGCCAGAGCCTCGTCGTACTTGCCGTCGCGGTAGAGCTTGTTGCCTCTCCTGTTGCGCGACTCGGGCGAGTCGCCGATCCCCAGCATCGCGGGAAGCGCCGCCACCAGCAGGACGAACGCTCCCGCCCTGACGGCCCGCGCACTGAGCTCACGCGCCCTTACGGCCCGCGCACTGACCGCGCGCACCCTGAACGTCCCGACTCCGCCCGCCCCCTCTCCGGGGGCTCTGTCGCGCCCACCTCGCCGCCCGCTCACCGCTCGCCTCCGTTCCCGTTCCCGCGCCTGCGTCTCACGTTGTCCGGAAGGAACGCCTCCAGCGTCAGGAGAGCCAGCGCGAACGCCAGCGGGAACTGGAACCGCTCCTCGTAGTACGCGTACATGCGGCTCTCGAGTTCGCCCTGCTGCATCTTGGAGATCTCCTCCTCGATGACAGCGAGCTCCCGCTCCGTGTCGGTCGCCCGGAAGTACCGGCCTCCCGTCGCCGCCGCCACGTCGATGAGAACCGTCTCGTTGAGCTTCGTCATCACGATCTGGCCGCCGCGGTCCTTCTTGTACCCGCCGGAGCCGGATTCGTCCGGGATCGGTTCCCCCGCGGTCGAGCCCAGGCCGATCGTGTATATCGTGATGCCGGCCTCCGCCGCCTCGCGGGCGGCTTCCAGCGCCTCCGAGCCGTGGTCCTCGCCGTCGGTCATGATGACGAGCACCTTCGCCCTGTCGGGCTGGGTCGCCATCGACCGTATCGCGGCGCGTATCGCCTCGCCGAGGGCCGTCCCGGGCGTAGGGATCGTCCCCGGCTCGACGGCCGAGAGTAGCATCGAGGCGGCGCCGTAATCCAGAGTCAACGGGCACTGAACGAATGCGGCGCCCGCGAACGTGATGATGCCCACTCGGTCTCCGTCCAGGAGATTCACGAGCGCCGCGGCCTCTCGCCGCGCCTTCTCCAACCGGTCCGGCTTGAGGTCGCGCGCGCGCATCGACGCCGACACGTCCATCGCGACCATGAGGTCGACGCCCTCGCGGCGGACGAGACCGAGCTTCGTGCCCACCTGAGGCCGCCCCGCGGCGAGTCCCAGGAAGAGGACCGCGAGCAGAACGAGCGTGAGCTTGAGGCGCTGCCGCCCCGGCGACGCTCCTGGCGCGATCCGGTCCAGGAGCTCTGGCTCGGCGAACGCGCTTCGGGCGAGCGACCGTCTCCGCTGAAGGACGGCGATGCCGACGAGCGCCGCGACGAGAGGCACTGCCAGCAGCCAGATGATGAGAACCTGTGGCTCCACCGCGAAGCGCACGTCGTTCCTCCGTCCGTCCGGGGCCGGGCTACGGCAGCCCGCGTATCAAGAGCGCGGTAGCGAAGAGCTCCAGCAGGAGCACGAGCAGGGCCGCCACGATGAACCTGGGCGCCAGCTCCGTGTACGTCGTGAAGTGCTTGACCTCTATCTTCGTGGTCTCGAGCTCACCGATCTTCGTGTAGACGTCGGCGAGCATCCCCTCGCTCTTGGCTCTGTAGTAGCGCCCACCCGTGATGTCGGCGATCTCCTGAAGGGTCTCCTCGTCGAGGTCGGTCTGGACGTTGGCGTACCGCCTCCCCCAGACCGGGTCGTCGATCGGGACGCGGCCCCCCTCGGGAGTCCCCGCGCCGATCGTGTAGATCTTGACGCCGACGGCCCTGGCGGCCTGCGCGGCGGTCAGCGGGTCTATCTCGCCTGCGTTGCTGCGGCCGTCGGTCAGGAGCACGATGACCCTGCTCTCGGCGTCGCTCTCCCGAAGCCGGTTCGTCGCCGTCGCGATGGCCGTCCCCACGGCCGTGCTCCGCTCGTCGATCATCCCTATCTCGACGGCGTCCAGGAGCTCGAGGAGCACGCTGTAGTCGAGCGTCAGCGGGCACTGCGTGAATCCCTGCGCCGCGAACACGACCATGCCTATCCGGTCGGTCGTTCGGCCCTGGATGAAGTCGGCGACGACGTCCTTCGCGACGGCGAGCCTGTTCTTCGGCCGGAAGTCCTCAGCCTTCATGCTGGCCGACACGTCGATGACGAGGACGATGTCGATGCCCTCGGTGATGACCGATTCGGAACCGCTGCCGGCCTGCGGGCGGGCGACCGCGACAACGACGAGCGTCAGGACCACCGCGCGCGCGGCCGTCTTCAGGAACCGCTTCCACGGGAAGCCTCGCCCGGCGGCCAGCCGGGCCGCCCCGACGGCCGGGAAGAGCACGGCCGGCTTCCGCCTGCGTGCGAACCTGAGCTCCACGAAGACGTAGAGCGGAACCAGCGCGAGCAGGAGGAGGAGATACGGCGCCGCGAATCGGATCATGGCTCGGCCTCCCGTTCGGGTTCGTGCGCCTCTTGCGCGTCGTCCACGGGCTCGTTCTCCCGGGCGCTCGCCGGTTCCCCGTCGTCCCCGGGCGCGTCCTCGCGTTCGTCCCCGTCCCCGCGTTCGTCCGCGTCCCCGGTGTCATCTCCAAGGAACCGCGTTCTCTCGACGAACGCCCGGGCCTCGCCCAGGTCCTCCGCCGCGCGCTCGGGCGTGGGCGTGAGCCTGGCGAACTTCGCGAGGTCCGCGCGGGCGAGGAAGCGGACCGCCCAGTCGGTCTCAGCGTCCTCGATGCGCGCCGCGGTCATTGCAGGCGCGAGCTCCGTCGTCGTCATGTCGATTGCGTCGACCGCGAACCGGTCCCTCACGTAGAGCCGCACGACCTCGGTGACCCTCACGTAGAACCCGACGAGGTCGCCTCTGCCCACGGGGTCGTCGCGCTCCAGCGCGTCGAGGCGCTCCAGGGCCACCAGATGCGCGGCGCGCTTCGGGACGACGGGCTCTGCGGGCGTCTCCTCCCGCGGTTCGGACCGACGCGCGACCCACCACCTGCGCAGGTAGTGAAACCCAACGAGCGCCGCTAAGACGGCGGCGGCCGCCACGACGAACGGCCAGACGCGGCGCGGCAGCTCGACGGGCGGTTTGATGTCGCGCGGCCCGGTCTCCTCCTCGGCCAGCGTATCGGGCATCACGCTCTCGACGACGACGGTGAGCGAGTCCGTCCACACGACGCCCGACTCGCCCTCCACCGTCACGTACGGGAACGCAAGCTGCGGGACGCCGACGGCCCCGGTCTCGAACGCCGCCACGACGTAGTAGCGGTCCTCGACGGTCGCGCCTTCCACCTCGCGCGACGGCATCGAGGCCCCGGAGAGCACGACGAGCGGCGCGATCATGGAAGGCACGTCCGGGAACTCGACGCGCGTCCCCTCGGGCGTCTCCAGGGTGACCCGGAGCGTCAGCCTGTCGCCCACGGTCGCGGAGGGCGGATCGATGGAAGCGTCGACCGACGGGCTCAGGGTCGGTGCCTGCCCGACCGCGACGGCGGGGAGAAGCAGCCCCGTCGCCACAACGACCGCCGCCAACGCGGGACGCCGCAGCCCCATCATCGCCGCCTCCCCGCGCTCACGGCAGGACTCGAGCGCCGCGCGCGGGCGCGGAAGAACTTCTCGAGCGGCTCCACGTAGGGACGGGCCGTCGACACCTTGACCGAGTCGACGCCCAGGCGCCTGAAGATGCGCTCCCGTTCCTCCGTCGCCTTCCGCGCGACATCGGCGAACCGCTCGACGAAGGCGCGGCTCCCCGTGTCGACGGCGAGCCTCTCCCCCGTCTCGGGGTCCTCCATCTCGACGAGCCCCAGCCTGGGAAGCTCGCTCTCGCGCGGGTCGGAGACCTCGATGGCGATGAGGTCGTAGCGCCTGTTCGCGACGGCGAGCCTGCTCTCGTAGCCACTGGTGAGGAAATCGCTCACCAGAAAGACGACCGCGTGCCGCTTGACCACACCCGTCAGGTAGTCGAGCGCCAGAGGGATGTCGGTGCCGCGCCCCTCCGGCCTGAAGAAGAGTATCTCCCGGACGACGCGGAGCACGTGCGTCCGGCCCTTGCGGGGCGGCACGACCTTCTCGATGCGATCGGTGAAGATGATGAGTCCGACGCGGTCGTTGTTGCGCGTCGCGGAGAACGAGAGGAGTGCTGCGAGCTCGGCCGTGAGTTCGGCCTTCGTACGCGAGATCGTGCCGAACGCGCCCGACGCGCTGGCGTCGACCAGGAACATGATGGTCAGCTCCCGCTCTTCTTCGAACTTCTTGACGAACGGGTGACCGGTCCTGGCAGTCACGTTCCAGTCGATCGAGCGCACGTCGTCCCCGGGCAGGTACTCCCTGACCTCGGAGAACTCCATGCCGCGCCCCTTGAAGACACTCTGGTACTCGCCAGAGAAAACGTCGTTCACAAGGCGCTTCGTCCGGATCTCGATCCGGCGGATCTTTCTGATGATCTCTCGGGGAATCATGATCCTGTGGACCGGGCTACGGGACCTCTACGTTGTCCAGGATCCGCTGAACGACGTCCTCGGACGTCAGTTCCTCGGCCTCCGCCTCGTAAGTGACGATCACGCGATGCCTGAGCACGTCCATGGCGATCGCTTTGATGTCCTCAGGCGTCACGTAGGCCCGCCGCTGCAGGAACGCGTGCGCCCGCGCTGCAAGTGACAGATAGATCGATGCGCGCGGGGACGCGCCGTACGCGATCAGGTCCTTTAGATCGAGTCCGATCTCCGACGGCTCGCGCGTCGCGAAGACGATGTCGAGGATGTACCCCTTGATCTTCTCGTCGACGTAGATGTCCGTCACGAGCTCTCGGGCCCGCAGGATGACGTCAGGCGTGACGACGGGCGACGCGGTCGGTTCGCTGCCTCCCGCCATGCGGTTCATGATCTCCAGCTCCTCTTCCCTCGTCGGATAGGTCACCCTGAGCTTGAGCATGAAACGGTCGACCTGCGCCTCCGGAAGCGGGTACGTGCCCTCCTGCTCGATCGGGTTCTGCGTCGCGAGCACGAGGAAGGGACGGTCCAGCTTATGAGTCTCCTCGCCGATCGTCACCTGCCGCTCCTGCATCGCCTCCAGGAGCGCGCTCTGCACCTTCGCGGGAGCGCGGTTGATCTCGTCGGCGAGAATGATGTTCGAGAAGATGGGGCCCTTCTTGGTCGAGAATCCGCCCGTCTCCGGGTTGTAGACGAGCGTGCCGACGAGGTCGGCCGGCAGGAGGTCGGGCGTGAACTGGATGCGCTGGAAGCTCGTGTCTATGGCGCACGCGAGCGTCCGCACCGCGAGCGTCTTGGCCAGACCCGGCACGCCCTCGATGAGGACGTGTCCGTCGGCCAGAAGCCCGATCAGGAGCCGCTCGACCATGTACCGCTGCCCGACGATCACCTTGTCTATCTCCGAGAGGAGCGTCGTCACGAAGCCGCTCTCCCTCTCGATGCGCTCGCCTACAGCCTTGATGTCCGCGTACAATCGCTCCTCCCTCCCACTCGCCGGGTCACGGGGTACCGGACGCCAGTTCAAAAGACCCCGCGGGCCGCGCCGCCACATCGCCGGTTCGGATGAGCCGACGACCGCAAGCCCACGGGGTCGTATTCGCCATCTTAGACCACCGGGGACATGCGACGGTTTAGTCCGCAGACGCCGGGGCGCGTCGAATCGTGCCGCGCCCGAGCGGCGCTCACCTCGGGACCGGACGTCTCGCCGGCCCGCCCTCCTAGAACTCGGTAGCGCCTGTGAACTTGAAGTCTCGGACCAGGATGCTGGGCGCCGTCGTCGACGCTATCCCGCCCCAGTTCTGTCCCACCGTCTGCCGGGCCTTCGTCACGCCGTCCACGTTCGAATAGGCCCTGAGCATGCTGTCGGTGAACCGCAGGTTCTTGACCGCGCTCGTCACCTTGCCGTTCTCGAGGAGGAACGTGCCGTCTCGCGTCATGCCGGTGAAGAGCGCCTTCCTCGTGTCCAGGAGCCCGTTCAGATAGTGAAAGCGCGTCACCAGAAGCCCGCGCTTGATCCTCGACATGAGGTCCGAAAGCTCGTCGTCGCCTCCGGCGATGAACAGGTTCGAGGGGCTCGGACCGCCCCGGAACGAGGCGACGCCCGCGTGGCCCGTCGACTCGACGCCGTCCTTCTTGGCGGTCGTCGTGTCGTGGACGGGGCCTCGAGCCACGCCGTTCTCGATCAGGACGACCCGCTTCTTCGGAACGCCCTCGAAATCGAAGGGTATGGGCACGCCCTCCGGGTCGCTCCCGTCGTCGTAGATGGAGATCGCGTCGCCCATGATCTTCTCGCCGATGCGGCCGGCCATGAAGCTCTGCCCCTCCTGCACCTGCTTGGCGCCGAACGACGTGAAGCTGAGCCACGACATGACCTCGGCCGTCGCGCGGGGCTCCAGGATCACGTCGAACGCGCCCGGCTCGACCGAGATGGGGTCCTTCGCCGCCACGCACTTCTCGACCGCCGCTCGGGCGACGTCCTCGATGTCGATGTCGTCCACGGAGATGGCGTAGCCCGACTGCGAGCCGGACTCCCCACCGTCGCCGATGGCGAATATGGACAGGAACGCGTCGCTCCCGTCGTAGTGCTGGCGCATGCCGCTCGTCGACGCGACGGCCACCGAGGCCGTGGTCGTCCGGAAGGCGCCGGAGACCCTGAGGCCTCGCTCCCTGGCGACCGCGACGGCGGTCGCCACACCCTGGGCCCTCCGGTCCGGTGACGCGTTGGCCGTGGCCTCGGAATACGCCGAGACCCCGGACGCCGGGGCGGAAGGCGGAAACCCCGGGAAGTCGTCCTGCTCCGGGCTCTCCTTCGCGATCGCGACCGCCCTCTCGATGGCCCTCTTGAGCGACGCGGGATCCAGTTTGTTCGTGTCGGTGACGCCGATGCGCTTGCCCACCGCGACCCTGGCAACGACGGAGTGGTCGTCCTCGTGAACGTTCTGATGGATGATCGAGTCCGCGAATCGCGTCAGCGACGAGTCGACCCCGTACGCCATGAGTTCGGTCCCGTCCGCGGGCGATCCCTTGAGCGCGTCAGAGAGAAGCGAGAGAAGCTCGTTCTTCGATATCATTTCCTCACCCCCACTTCGACGTTCCTGAACCTGGACGGTGAGACTCCGTGTCCGACGTGCGCGGACTGACCCGGCTCACCCTTGCCGCAGCTCGGGATGCCCCAGACGTGCCACTCCGAAGGCCCCGCTATCGCGTCGCAGCTCCCCCAGAACTCCGGCGTTATGCCGGTGTAGACCGGGTTCTTCAGCATCCGCACGCGTTTGCCGTTCTTGATCTCCCACCCGATCTCGCACCCGAACTGGAAGTTGATCCTGCGCTGGTCGATGCTCCAGCTCTTGTTCGAGTCGACGAAGATGCCGTCCTTCGTGTCGGCGATGATCTCCTCGAGCGTGCCCTCGCGCGGCAGCAGGTTGATGTTGGTCATGCGGACGAGCGGGATGCGGTTCCACCCGTCGGCCCTCATCGTGCCGTTGCTCCGAAGCCCGATCTTCGGGGCGGTCTCGCGGCTCATGATGTAGCCGACGAACATCCCGTCCTTCACGATGTCGGTTCGCTGTGCCGGGACGCCCTCGTCGTCGTATCCGAACGACCCGAGCCCGCCGGGGACCGTAGCGTCCGCCACGATGTTCACGATCTCAGAGCCGTACCGGAGTTCCTGGAGCTTGTCGACCGTCAGGAAGCTCGTCCCCGCGTACGACGCCTCGGTCCCGAACACGCGGTCGAGTTCTATCGGGTGTCCGCAGGACTCGTGGACCTGGAGCGCCAGCTGCGTGCCGCCGATGATGAGGGTCGTGTTCCTCGACGGGCACTCGTCGGCCCTAAGAAGCTCGGCCGCCTCGCGTCCCGTCTGCTCGGCGTGCCCCGCGAGATCGAGCGAACGCGTGAACTCGAACCCCTTCGTCGCGTAGTCGCCCCTGAAGCTGGCAGGGTACGAGCGCGTCTGACGGTCGTCGCCGTCCATCGCGGTGGCGGCGATGCCGCCTCCGGACTCGACGATCGTCTGCTCGATCTCGCTCCCCTCCGTGTTCACGAAGAGCTTCTCGGTCTTCCAGTTCATCATCGACGCCGTCGCGAACTTGACGTCCGCGGTCCCGGCCATGCCCTCGCACGACGCCTCGAGTATGGAGAGCTTGTCCTTGAGCCGGACCTCGAACGGGTCCTCCTCGACCTCGTTCCTGTAGGTGTCGACGACGGCGCGCTGTCCGTCCAGGAGGACGCTGCCGCCCCCCACCCTCGCGCTCGCCTTCGATATCGCGAGGGCGCAGTCGGTGACCTCGCGCACCTTCTCGGGCGTCATGTCGGAACTCGATGAGAACCCCCACGCGCCTCCGTTCAGAACACGGATCCCGAACCCCTCGGACTCGTTGAGCGACGCCGTCTCCAGAACGCCGTTCTTCATCACAAGGATCTCGGAGAGCGTGCGGACTCGCCGCGCGTCGGCGTACTCGGCGCCCCGGCGCTTCAGGTCCCCCACAGCTTCCTTAAGGATCTCCTTCACTCGTCACCTCCGTTGCCCGGACGAAGCTCCCGGTGCCGCATCGGGAGCGTCGGCCCCGGGAGCGCCCTTCAATGCTAGCCGGACGGCAGCGCCCCTCCCCAGGGCTCACCACTCGCCGTCCTCCAGATATCGTTGTGCGGCATACGCCGCGGTCGCGCCGTCCCCCACCGCCGTCGAGACCTGCCGCAGGAGCTTGGCGCGGCAGTCGCCGGCCGCCAGAATGCCGCGAACGCTCGTCTTCATCTCTTCGTTCGTGACGACGAATCCGGCCTCGTCCAGCTTGACGACGTCGCCCAGGAAGGCCGTCCGCGGCTCGAGCCCGACGAACAGAAAGACGCCGGCGACCGCGAGAGACCTCTCTTCGCCGGTCTTCTTGTCCCGGAGGTCCAGCGCCTCGACGCCGTCCTCGCCACGGATGGCGGTCACGACGGTGCTGCAGAGGCACTCGATGGCCTCGTGCGCTCTGACGCGCTCGTCCAGGACGGGCACGGCTCTGAACTCGTCGCGCCGGTGGATGAGAAAGATCTTGCTGGCGAACGTCGTGAGGTAGAGCGCCTCCTGGAGCGCGCTGTCCCCGCCGCCCACGACCGCTATCTCCTGCCCCTTGTAGAACGGGCCGTCGCACGTCGCGCAGTACGAGACTCCCCGACCCGCGAGCTCCTTCTCCCCCGGCACTCCGAGCTTGCGGTAGCCCGTGCCCGATGCGACGATCACGGACCTCGCCGCGTAGGTCTCGGAGCCGGCGGCGACCGAGACACCGTCCCCGTCGACCGTGAGCCCGGTGACCTCCGCAGAGACGAGCTCGGCTCCGAACTCCTTCATCTGATCGAGCATGCGCTGGGAGAGCTCGGCCCCGCTGACCGAGCCCGCTCCGGGGTAGTTCTCGAGCATGTGCGTGATGGCGGCCTGCCCGCCCGGCATCATCGATTCGAGCACGACCGTCTTGAGTCGGGACCTGCCGGCGTAGAGACCCGCGGTGAGGCCCGCCGGTCCCCCTCCGATGATAACGAGGTCGTGTCTCTCCACAGTTCCCCCTGGTCAGGCAGATTCCGTGACCAGGAAGTATAGCGCACGCGGCCCGGGGAAACCAGCGGCTTGCGGAACGCAGAACGGGGCCCCGCAAGGGGCCCCGCTCTTGATGCGGCTCACTACATGAGGAACCGCACGTACGTCCTCTGGGTCGTTCCCGTCGAGCCCCCCGCGGACGACCCGCTCACCGGGTCGCGCCCCGTGGGCCCTGGTCCTTCCTACTTCACGATCCTCGGAGTGATCTTGATGATGAGGTCAGAGTTCTTCGACTCCAGCTTCTGGTGCTGGAAGAGATAGCCCAGGAGCGGTATGTCGCCCAGGAGCGGGACCTTCGACACGGTCTGGCTCTCGTCCTCGGACAGAAGCCCCGCGATCATAAAGGTCTCGCCGTCCCGCACGCGCACCTGCGTCGTGACCCGGCGCTCCTTCGTCCAGGGGATCTCATCGTTCGGACCGCGGAAGCCGACGATGGTGCTGACGTTCGGCTCTACGTAGACGGTGATGTGCCCGTCGCCGGCGGCCCGCGGCGTGACCTTCACGGAGACGCCGATCTCCGACTTCTCGACCTTGACCTCATACACGCCGCCCGTCGTAAGTCCGGTGACTGTGTACGGGATGACGTCGCCGATGTGGATCTCCGCGGCCCTGTTGTTGAGCGTCGCGAGCTTGGCGCGCGTCAGTATCTTCGCCTTGCCTTCGCTCTCGAGGAGATCGAGCGCGACATCGAGCACCTTCGCCTGGCGCGTGACGTCGTCCACGTCGAACGAGCGCCCGCCGTACGGCATCTCGCTCGGCGGCGAGTCGAGGTCCGAGACCTCGGGGTTGCCCTCGGCGAAGATTAGCGTCTGGCTGGTGATCTTCCCCCAGTCGATGCCGAACTCCAGAAGGTCGTTGGTCGAGACCTCGATCACCTCCGTCTCGAGCAGGATCTGCACCGGCGGAACGTCGAGCGTCTCGACGACGCCGCGGATCTGCTCGATCATGCCGGGTGTCGCGACGATGATCAGCCTGTTGCCGCCCGGATCGGCGGCGACCTTGTCGATCATCTTCTCGAGCACGGGCACGAGTTCGTACGCGTCCGCGTACTGGAGCGGTATGACGTACGTGCCGAGCCCGGTCTCCTTCACGAGCACTTCCTCGGCGGCGACGAGTATCGAGTTGCCCACCCTCTCGTAGCCAAGACCGGCTGCGCGGACGATGAGGTTCAGGGCCTCCTCGACCGGCGTGTTGGTCAGGCTTATCGAGATGACCGTGCCCTCCACTCCGGTGCTCGCCACGATGTTGAGCCCGCTCTTCTCCGAGAGTATGTCCAGAACGTCGACGAGCGGTGTCTCCGTCGCCCTGATGGTGACCAGAGCCTGTCCGCCGCTCATCTGCGCGACCGCAGCCGGCGCCATGACGCCCAGCGTGATCGCGACAACGAGTACCAGAGTGCAGAGCTTCACTTCCTTGCCTCCTCGGTGTTGTCAGGGCGAGTACGTGTACTTCTTCTCGCCACCGTCCTCATCGATCGTGACTCCATCGTTCTCTATCGCCACAACACGGCCGCCGGCCACCAGGTCGCCGACGTTCACGCGAACGCTCTTCCCGTTGACGGACAGAATGGCCATCGGGTTGTCGTCAATGAATACGGCCGTGACCTTGTAGGTGGGCTTCGCTGGAGCCGTGGACCGCGGCGCGCTGGCAGGTCTGGGCGCGACGTACGGCACCATCGGGTCGCGGCCGGGCTCGGCCGTCTCCCCGGACGTGCGGGCGTCCTCGAGGCTGATGAGGAGCTGCTCCACCTCGCCGCCCGTGCGCTCCAGCGCTCCAGGGTCCTGGGCGTTGGCCTGCGTCGAGTGCCGAAGCGTCGCCGCCGTCCCGACGATGGCCCGCGCCCCGATCACGACCGAGGCGACTGTGGCGGTTACTGCGATGGCCGTGAACACGATTGCCCTGCGGTTCACCTTCTCCCCCCCACGCTCTGTCGTTCCCACTCCCAGGCTGTCAGTAGCCGATGACCGATACGGTAAGACTGCCCATGTGCTTCGAGCCGGTGCTCAGCGCGCTCGACTTGAAGTCGAGATCCTCCACGATGACCACGTCGGACATGTGCTCCAGATACTCGAGGAACGAGCTGAAACCCTTGTACGACCCCTCGAGCTGGAGCTTGTACGTGCGCTGCACGTACGCGCCGTACGGCGTCTCCGCCTGTGGCTCCACCCTCAAGAGAGCGATGCCCAGGCGATCCAGCTCCGCGCTCACCCCGGACAGGAACCGATGGTCTCCGGATTCCGCCTGGGTCGGAAGGTATTCCTCGACCTCTGCGAGAGCTCCCGAGTGGCCGGCGAAGTAGCGAAGCTCCTGCTCGGCCCGCTTGAGATTCCCGGTGACGTCGTCGAGCTGCCGACGCTTCGGCGCGTAGACGGTCGCGTTCGCCACCACGAGCCCGAGCAGGATGGCGACGGCAACGATCAGGTCAAGCCTAACTCGTCCTCTCACTGCCACCCTCCGCGTTTCCGGACTCGATGCCGTCCTCGATGTCGATGTCGGCCTCATTGACGGTGTCCCACCCGCTCTCCGGCATTGCCTCGGCTCCTGCTGCCACGGCCTCCGGCGTGTTGAGCGGCGTGAACACGTCGAACTCCAGATACCGTTCTCCCTCTTCGGACACCCAGGTGGAGCGGAGGAGCTTCGGCTCCAGGAAGTGCTTCCCGAAGTACGAGTCGCTCCGCAGGCCGTTGACGAACTCCATCAGGATGCATATTCCCTGCTCCTCACTCTTGGCTGTCATGCGTCCGCTGAGCTTGAGCCCGGCGACGCGTCCGCTCGTGACGGCATCGCTGTTGGCGAGTCGCACGCGCGGAAGCCACATCTCGGTAGGAGTGAGCCTCCCGACGGCACGCATCACGCGGCTCCACAGAACGCGCTCCGCGCGCACCCTCACGAGGTCGAGTTCCTCGTCGGAGGTCGTTCCGCCCTGCTCTTCTATGACCTTGTCGAGGGCCTCCTGCGTCGCCGAGAGCCGCGTCTGCGCCGCCGCGACGCCCCTGTCGGACATTGCGATGGCGAACACGAAGAGTCCTATCACCACGGCGTTGACGCACAGAACGGCCGCGAACAGGGCCAGGCGGTGCACCCTCCTGATGGTCTCAAGGCGCTTCTCGCGGCCTTGCCTGTACATGTTGACCCTGAACAGCACGGGCTAGCTCCTTCTGGCCAGGCCGAGAGCGATCGCGAAGCGCGCGCTCTCCGGCTTGAGTTTCCCGATCTCCACTCCGATGTCCGTCAGGCTCTCGAGCGGGTTCATTACCTCGGTGGCGACACCCAGCTCGTTCTGAAGCATCTCGTCTATCCCGGGCGCCAGAGCGCGTCCTCCGGTGAGATAGAGCCTGTCGATCCCCTGCTTGCCGGTCTCGTTGTTGTAGAAGGCGAGCGATCTTCGCACCTCGCGCAGGACGGTCTTCCTCCACCCGCCCGCGGCGTCCGCCTTCGCCCTGGCGGACCCGGCATCGCTCTTGCCGTCCACCTTCGCCTTCCCGGACCCGGCATCGCTCTTGCCGTCCGCCTTCGCCTTCCCGGGCTCGGCGTCGCTCTTGCCGTCCTTCTTGTCCCTGCCGGCGACCGTGTCGTCGCCCGGGGCAGTAGCGTCGACCGCCTTGGCCACGAGAGGTATCGACCTCGCGAAGAGCAGACCCTTCCTTCGGTAGACGGACATGCTGATCGCGCTCACGCCCAGGTCGATGACCGCCACCGCCTCCCCGTTCAGGAGGCCCTCTTCCTCGACCTCGTTCATGAGCGCCAGCGGCGCCAGATCCACGGTGTCGGGCTCGACGCCCGCGGCCTTAAGGAGTTCGATGTGCGAGTCGAGCAGCCTCGTCTCAACGGCCGCCAGGAGCACCTGAAGCTCCCCTTCCTCGTCTCCCTCACCTCCCTCGAGCGTCTGGAAGTCGAGCACGAAGTCCGAGCCGCCGAAGGGGACGTGCTTGCGCGCCTCCCACCTGATCGACTCGGCCAGCGCCTGTCTCGGCATCTCGGGGAACGTCACGTGCTTGACGCTCACGCCCGGGCCGCCCACGACCGAGACGACGGGTGTGTTCTTGCCCGCGCCGCCTCCCTCGAGCGCCGCCCTGATGGCGCTCACGACGGCGCCCTCCCGGTCATCCGAGTCGCCGATCTCGGCCATGGCGAGCCCGACCAGTCTGACGCCCCCTCTCCGGTGCTGCAGGGTGGCGGCCTTGACGCTGGTCGCTCCCACGTCCAATCCGGTGACGATCCCGCCCGAACCGAAGACCACGACTTCCTCCTCGCTCTAGTAGAGCGACTGGTTCCTGCAGACCGCGATCGAAGACATCTCGATGATCTTGTCATCCGTGTCGGTGTAGTCGGTGCCGAGGTCGTCCTCGAGGGTCATCTCGACCATGACCTTGACACCGTTGCCCGATGTGAACGTCAACTCCGTCACGTTGCCGGCCAGCACCGTCCCGTGGATGTTCTTGAGTTCCGTTCCGTCCAGCTCGTAGAACGCCATCGTGCTGTCTCCGGACGCCGTCGTCCGGTAGATGGTCATCGACTCCTGCTGCGCGCCTATCTCCACCTTGCTGCCTGCGCGGATGTCCCTCACGATCCACTCCATGGAGAAGTCGGCGCTGCGCTGCACTGCGAGACGCGCCCCGGACAGGTCCCAGGCGTCGAGCGACGTGATGTACATCGTGATCACGGCTGCGACGATGATGCCGGCGGCGATGCTCGCAATGAGCACTTCCGTGAGGCTGATGCCCTTCGAGTTCAGTTTGAGGGGCTGTCTGATCGAGTGACTCACGTCTTACGCTCCCACCAGAGTCGTCAGTCTCACTCTGTCTCTGACCGCGCCCTGCGGCCACTCGACGGTGACGACCACCACCTTCGCCTCGGTCGTTATGCCCGAACCGGTCCACGTCGTCTCTCGCACGGCCCACTGGAGGTCCGCCACGAGATCGTCGACCGTGTCGCCCGTTCCGCGGGCGTCGAGCGTGACCGTCGTGTTGTTCGGGTGCGTTCCAGCTCCCATGTGCACGCTCGTCCAGTCGGAGTCGCTTCCGGTCGACGCGTATCCGGCGTACTTGAGCTCCTCCATCTTGAGCTCGGCCATGCGCAAAGCCACCCGTCTCTCGCCCTCGAAGTGGACGGTCGTCTGCCCGCTCCAGAGCATCTGGAACACGAAGACGATGGCTATCGAGAACACGATCACTGAGACCAGGATCTCGATGAGGCTGTATCCGCTCTCGTTGTGGAGTTCGAGCTTCACTGCGCTCCCTCGTGACTGGGGCATCGTTCCGACCCCCGTTGGCCTCCTGCTGCTCTCGTCCGTTCCTCTCACGCCTCTTCCCCGCTCGGAGGAAGGTGTCCGGGCCGGGGCCCGAGGGCCCCGACCCGGCTCAACCCAACGCTACCAACCGGACTCGGAGAACGTACCCGTGCCCGCGTCGCCGCCGGCCGCGTTGGCGCCTGTGTGCGTCCACCGGATGTAAGCTCCGTTCGGAGCCCACGTGCCGGCCTCCGTCGCCGTGACGGTGAATCCAGTCGCCGCCAGGCCACTCAGGGCGTAGCTGAAGTACGTGGCGTTGCCAACGTCGTCGTCCGCCAGGAATCTCGCCATCGTGCCACCGACGTACGTGTTGTTCTTCTGGAAGTACACCAGGCCACCGTTGACGACGGCGTCGATCGTCGCGTAGGCCTCGCTCTTCTTGCTCTCCTGGATGTAGTGCATGTACACCGGGACAGCAACACCCGCGAGCACCAGTACGATGATGACAACCACCATCAGCTCCACCAGCGTGAAGCCCTTCTGGTTCCTCATGTGCCGCATAGCTATTTCACCCCCCTTCGCGGTCTTCTTGATGCCCTTGCCAATGCTCGGTCTCGTCACGTGCTTCTCCTTCCCCCTCCTACATCGCTTTCCTTACGGCACCACCGAGGTAGAAGACGGGCAGGAACATCGCGACCAGCATGATCGCAATGAGTCCGCCCACGAGCACGATCATCAGCGGTTCGATGATCGCGGCCAGCCCCTCCACCGCACTCTCAACCTGCTCATCGTAGTGGTCCGACACCGACGAGAGCATGTCTCCGAGCTTCCCTGTCTCCTCGCCCGTCGATACCATCTGAACCACCGTGTCGGGGAAGACCCCCGTCGCGTGGAATCCGGTCGAGAGGTTGCCGCCCTTGGACACGAGATAGGCGATCTTGCCGGCGGCGCGTTCAATGACGTCGTTACCGGAAGCGCCTCCAGACAGCTCCAACGCCTCGAGAATCGGCAGTCCACTCACGACCAACACTCCCAGTGTTCTCAGGAACTTCGCTATCACGACCTTCTTCAGTATGTTCCCGAAGATCGGTACCTTCAGCTTGAACGCGTCCAGCGCGAGCTTCCCGCTCGGCGCGCGCCGCGCCAGCTTGTAGGCCACGATAGAGGCCACTGCCAGGAACGCGAACAACCAGAAGTAGCCGGACACGAACTTGCTGACGTTGATGACCACCTGCGTCGGACCCGGCAGCTCGGCCCCGAGCTTCTCGTATATGCCCGACATCATCGGCACGATCTTGATGAGCAGCACGGTGAAGGCGATGACGGCAAACGAGACGACGAAGATCGGGTACGACAGCGCGGATTTGACCTTCCGCTTGATCGACTCGGTCCTCTGCATATACCGGACCAGATGGTCCATGATCGTGTCGAGCGTCCCGCTCTGCTCGCCCGACCGGATCATGTTGTGGTAAATCTTGGGGAACGCGGCGGGGTGCTTACCCATCGCGTTGGACAGGGCCTCGCCGCTCTCGATGTCGGTCGCCACGGCAACAAGGATGTTGGCGAACGTCGAGTTCTGCTCTTCCCTCGACAGGCTGTAGAGCGCTCTGATGAGCGGCAGACCGGCGTGCAGCATCGACGCGAGCTGCTTCGTGAAGAGCATGACCGACGCCGTCGGCACCTTTGCACCGAAGAGCGACTTCGCGCCCAGCTTCGCCGCGACGCTCTCCCTGACCTCGCGGAGCGAAAGCACGACCAGGCCGTCCTTGTGCAGGAAATCGACCGCGGCCTCCGCCGACTCGGCGTGAAGCATGCTCGTCGTCTCGACGCCCAGCGTGTCCTTGGCTATGTACTTGTACTTCGCCACGGCTCAGACTCCCTCTAGAAGAACTCCGTAACCACTCCGAGCGCTTCCTCTACCGTCGTCTTGCCCTCTCGGACCTTGTCGATGACGTTGCTCCTGAGCGTCTTGAACCCCTGTTCGACCGCCTTCAGCCTGATTGCGTCGGCGGACGCGCCCGACACGATCAGTTCACCGAGCGCCGGGTTCATCTGAAGCAGTTCGAAGACGGCCGTTCGGCCCAGATAGCCTCGCCCGCGGCACTGCTTGCAGCCCGTTCCGTGGACGAACTCGACGCCCTCGAGCTCCTCCGCTCCGAGCGCCCGTATCTGCGCCGGGTCGGGGTCGTACGGCACCCGGCAGTGCGGGCAGATGGCCCGGACGAGTCGCTGCGCCATGACGAGCGCCACGGCGCTCGACACGAGATACGGCTCGATGCCGATGTCGATGAGACGTGTGGCCGTCGAGGGCGCGTCGTTCGCGTGCACCGTCGAGAGGACCAGATGTCCCGTAAGAGCACTGCGGATGGCCAGGTCGGCGGTCTCAGTGTCGCGGATCTCGCCGATCAGTATGATGTCCGGGTCCTGCCTCAGGAGCGACCGCAGCCCGCTGGCGAACGTGAGTCCGGCCTTCGCGTTCACGTTGACCTGGTTGATGCGGTCGAGGTGGTACTCCACGGGATCCTCGAGCGTCGTGATGTTCTTGCCGGTCCTGTCCAGCTCGCTCATTCCGGCGTACAGCGTGGTGCTCTTGCCCGAGCCCGTCGGACCGCTGATGAGCACCATCCCGTACGGCCGCCTGATGTCCCGGCGGAAGATCTCGAGCATCTCCGACTCGAATCCGAGCGACTCGAGCGAGATCGTGAATCCGGACTTGTCGAGCAGCCGGAGCGCTACCTTCTCACCATAGATGGTCGGCAGCGTCGAGACTCGGACGTCGATGTTCCTGTTCTCGAAGGACGCCGTGAAGCGTCCGTCCAGAGGCACCCTCCTCTCGGCCACGTCCATGTCCGAGAGGATCTTGATGCGGACGACGATGGCCTCGTGGAAGTGCTGCGGCGCCGTCGTGCTGTCGTACAGCACGCCGTCGACGCGGTAGCGCACGGCGACCCGGTCCTCGAGCGGCTCGATGTGGATGTCGGTCGCGCGCTCGGCTATGGCCTGCGCCAGCACGAGGTTCACGAGCTTGACGATCGGAGCGTCCTCCGCCCGGCTCCGAAGCTCCTGCTCGCTCATGTCTTCGAGCCCGGCGCCCTTCGCGATGGAGAGCTCGACCCTGGCGCCGGCAATGACCTCGTCCAGACGCGCCGTGGCCGTGGCGCTCCTGTACGCCATCCCTATCGCCTGGTCGATCTCGGCGCGAAGCCCGACCTGCAGGCTCAGTTCGCAATTCGTCGCTACCCGGATGTCGTCTATCGCCACAAGGTCCAGGGGGTCCGACATGGCCACCGTGAGGACGCCGTCCTCCTTGGCGACCGCGAGAGCGTGATGGTGACGGGCCATGTGCTCCGGGATCATGAGCACGATCTCGGCGTCGATGGTGCCGCTCATCGACATGTCGAATACGTCGACGTCAAGCTGGCCGGCGAGAGCAGCCACGATGTCGCTCTCGGACGCCAGATCGAGGCTCACGAGAGCCTCGCCGAGGCGCTCACCGGTCTCGCGCTGGTGCGAGAGGGCCCTGGTCAGCTCCTCGGCGCTGATGACGTGCGCCTCGATGAGAAGCTCGCCGAACCTCTTCCCGCCGTATGAGAGCTTGCCGTCCATCACGCCCTGACGCTCCTGACTTCCAACCGAGTCCTGTGCCGCCACGAGTGCTCCCTTGGATCTCCTAGTAGGTCTCGGTCCAGGAGACCATGATGTACTTGTCGGTCTGCGGGTACCCGGGGGGTGACATCCCGGCGAGTCGCTCGTCGAAGTGATAGTCCTTGCTGTAGCCGCTCACCGCCCCCCACTTGTTGAACGTGCCGACCGGTCCGACCTTGTACTGCGCGAATCCGCCCCAGATCGTGAGGTCGCCTCTGGGCGAGCCCTGGTTGTACTTCGCGACCTCGAGAGACTTCCAGAGCGCCAGCATGTGGGCGTGGATCTCGCAGTCGTTCTGATTCGCCGTCGTGTTCGCGACCACGATGTTGTTCCCCGCGACGAGCCCCAGGATGTCGTCGCAGTCCGGGTCGAGCCCCACTCCCGGCGACGAGCCCTCGTAGAGGACGTCGTTGGTGATCGTGATGTCGCCGTCCACGCCTATCGTGACGTGCCCGTCGAGCGTACCCTCGACCTGGATCGGTTCATCGAACCAGGCGACGCCGTTGATGCTCGCCAGGTCGATGGTCGTCCAGCTCGACCAGAGGTACGAACCCCCCGACATGCTGTACCCACGGTAGCTCAGCGTCCCGAGCGCTCCGTTGCGCCCCAGCTCCACCTGGTACCTGGCCTTGTTGCCCGAGAGGGTCGCTCCGTAAAGCCCCCCGCTCTGGGCATCGGCCTTCATGGTCGCCGTGATCTCGGCGGCGTCGGGGAACGTCACCTCGTCGACACCGATCTCGTACCCCTGTTCGAACACCGGGTTGCTCCCGTTCGTGATCGTGATTGTGGAAGCCGCGGAAGTGACCTTGTCCCCGAACCACGGGTCGCCGTCGATCTTGACCTTGCCGTTCGAGTGCACACGACCGTGGAGCGAGTCCCCGGTCGTGAACCATATGTCCGAGGCCACGTGCGAGAAGTAGAGGTACTGGGCGAACGTCTCGCGCCTGATGCGCGAGGTCACCGTGGTCGCCACACCGTCCACCTCGCCGGTCGACACGATCTCGTACTCGACGAGCCACGGGTAGAGCCCTGCGACCTTGGTCACCGTGACGTCGTACTCGCCTCCGCCCAGAACCTGGTCGTCGAGCGTGGCGCTTGTCGGGTAAGAAGGCGGAATCTTCTGCGCCAGCTCCTGCATGTAGGTCTGGGCGCGCTCCTGGCCTGCCTCGGCGAGGTAGAACGCCTTGGCCGAATCGACCGTGTACTCGACGATGTCGGCCTCGCCCGTGCCCAGGGTGAAGAGCGCCGAGCCGATGAGCAGGACGGCGGTGATGATGGCGAGCACCATGACAAGCGCGGAGCCCTGCTCGCCGGCCGGTGCGTGACCCTGCCCGCGGGTAAGAGCGGAACCGTGCTCAACTCGTAGCGCGATCCGCGCGCGAGTGCTCTTCTGGTCTGCGTGTCGGTTCATCTTCGCTTCCCCGCAGCGCCGGACGCCGAGACTAGATGACCGGCGGATAGACTTCCTCCCAGCTCACGATCAGGTACTTGCCCGTGGGCGGGTAGCCCGGGGGCGAATTGACGAGCAGGTTCGGGTCGTAGTGGTAGTTTTTCTGGTACCCGTGCACCAGCGTCCCGTTGTGGTGGAACATGCCCACGGCTCCCTGCTTCTTCTGCGCGAAGCCTCCGTAGAGGATGAGGTCGCCGCGCGCAGGACCGTGCGTGTAGTCCTCGACCGTGAACGACTGGTGCAGCGCCATCATGTGCGCGTGGATCTCCACGTCGTCGTAGTTCGGAGTGTTCTCGGCGATGATGATGTTCTCCGCCGAGACGATCCCCAGAATGTCGCTCCCGCCGACGATCGGGCCCTGGCCCGGGACCGAGTCGGCGTACGTGATGTCGTCAACGATGTAGATGTCGTCGGAGCTTCCGATCGTGAGCTCGCCGTCCAGCACGCCCTTGAGATCGACGCGCTCATCGAACCACACGATCCCGTTGGTCGACTCGATCGACACGCTGGACCAGGGCGACCAGTGGTACTGGCTCCCCTGTTTCTCGTACGCGCGGTAGTACAAGTAACCCAGGTTCCCGTTCCGTCCGAGCTCGACCTCGTACCTCGCCTGGTTCCCCGTCAGCGAGCCGGCGTGGAACCCGCCGGCGATCGCCTCGGCCGTCAGTTCCGCAACGAGCTCGTTCGTGATCGGGAGCGGTATCTCGGGAACGCCAAGCTCGTAGCCCGCCTCGAAGATGGGCTCGCTGTCCTGCCAGATGATGAAGTTGTTCTGAGCCGACGTGACCTTCATGCCGAACCACGGGCTGCCGCTCAAGCGGATGTGACCGTTGGCGTGAACGCGCCCGTCCAGACTGTCGCCTGTGATGAACCAGATGTCGTCCATGTGGTCCGCGAAGTACATGTACTGCGCGAACGACTCGCTCCTGAGAACGGCGTGGACCTGACGCACGACACCGTCGACCTCACCGGTCGACAGGACGTCGTACCAGATGGCCCAGGGGTTCGCGGTCGTGAGCTTCCCTATCTGGACGTCGTACTGCCCGCCGCCGAGCGCCTGATCGGCGAACTCGCCGTTCGCAGGGTAGTACGGAGGGATCTGCTGCGCCTGGTCCTCGAGCCAGGTCCTCGCGCGCTCGACACCGCCCTCTGCCAGATAGAAGGCGCGGGCGTTGTCAACCCCGTACTCGACCACGTCGCTCTCCCCGGTGCCGAGAACGAAGAGGGCCGCGCCTATGAGCAGCACCGCCGTGACGATGGCCAGCACAGCGACGAGGCTCGCTCCCCGCTCGTCGGTCGTCGACCGGAGCAAGGGACGTCCTTCCGCGGGCTTCCGCACGACGGCGCGCTGCCCGTCTGTCTTGTTCGCTCGCATGTCTCCTCCGCCTGCGCGGGCGTGCCGGGGGATGCCCGCGAGAGTAGCCTCGCAGCCCCTTTCTGCAAGTTCCATGCCACGGGAAGGACCGTGGGAAGGGCCTGTGAGGCTCATGTCGCGGGTCTCCTGCGGCGTGAGGAGCCGTCCGGCCGTACACGGGCAGGAATGTGAGCGCGGAATCACTCCAGGTGGGCGAACTAGTGCAGAATGCGCCGCTTACCGCTGGCGGGGAACCGCGGCGAGCGCGAGCAGGGCGAGCGCCAGGATGGAGGCCGCCCACGGGAAGACGTCCCCGTGGCGGGCGTAGAAGGTGGTCTCCCGAACGAGCGGGATGTCCTCGACGATCACGCCCCTCTCGAATATGCCGAGGCGCGAGACGATGCGACCGTGCGGATCGGTCACGAGCGAGACGCCGCTGTTGGCGCTCCTCGCCAGACCTCTCCGGTTCTCTATCGAGCGCATGCACGCCATGGCGGCGTGCTGGAATGGCATCGAGGTTCTGCCGTACCACACGTCGTTCGTCACGTTCACGAGCAGCTCCGCTCCCCCGTCGACGAACTCGCGGGCGAGCCTCGGGAATATCGACTCAAAGCAGATGAGCGCCGAGAAGCGGGCATCGCCCGCCTCGAACACGACCCTGCGCTCCCCGGGCGTGAAGTCAGCCTCACCGAAGTCGACGCGCTCGAGGACGGGGAACACTGTCTCGAAAGGGATGGCCTCCCCGAACGGCACGAGGTGGATCTTGTCGTACTTATCCGACACCGTCCCGTCGGGCGCGACGAGCAGAACGGAGTTCCGCGTCAGGAGCTCACCGGTGTTCGTGTCGAACTCGAGGTCGGGACACCCCGTGAGCACCGGCGCGCCCGCCTGGGCGGCGGCCTCGGCCACCTTCGCCAGGTACTCCGGTTCTCTCAAGAGATAGCTCGGCGCCGCGGTCTCAGGCCACACGACGAGGTCCGGGGACTCGACCGCCGCGAGCCTCGTCAGCGCGGCGAGCACCTCGAAGCTCATGTCCTTGTAGGCCGCGTCCCACTTCTTCTCGGCCGCGATGTTCGGCTGCACCACGGCGACGCGAAGCGTGCGCGCCGGCTCGGACGATGCCGACCTCAAGACGGCGAGGCCGTGCACCCACGGCAGGACGAACACGACCGCGCAAGCGACCGTCAGGAGAGCCCGGCGCCGCCTTCGCGCGAAGAGGGCCTCCAGGACCAGGACGTTCACGAGCGCCATCCAGAACGAGACGCCGAAGACACCCGTCACCGAGGCGAACTGCGCGGGAACGGGGTTCGTGGCGGCGCCGGCGTACCCGAGCGCGCCCCACGTGAACCCGAGCACCCCCAGCGACCGGAGCTGCTCGAAAGCCACCCAGAGTACCGGGACGTAGACCCAGGCCGGGACGCGCGTCGAGGAACCGACCCGGACCGCCGTGGCCGAGAAGAGCCCCAAGAAGACTGCCTGATAGACGGTGAGCAGGACGAGCGGCCCGCTCATCACGACCGGGTTGTCCATCTCCTGAGACGAGAGGAAGACGAGCCAGTAGAGCAGCGGAACGAAGAACGAGAGCCCGTAGATGAACCCCGGAGCGAAGGCCCTCCAGAGCCCGGACGCCTTGCGTCTCCGCAGCACGTAGAGGAGCGGGACGAGCGCAAGGAAGGCCGCGGGTACGAAGTCGACCGGTGGGAAGGCGAGCGCGAGCGTGGCGCCGCCCGCCACGAGCAGGAGATACTGCCGCGCGCGGCCGGGCTCTCCCCCGCCGCTCAATCGGCGCTCTCCTCTTCGCCTGCGGGCTGCTCCCAACGTACCCCCCGGACCTACGCTCCGAACTTGGCCAGGCGGCCGGCGTGCGCGAGCATGAGAGGGAGAATGTCGGTCGCTCTTACGAACCCCAGTCCCCCGCAGGACATGCTCGACTCCCCGAACGCCTTCACCTTGTCTCTGCGCGCGTTCGATGCGCGGATCGCCAGAGGAACGGGATGCCAGCTGTGCGACGCCATCGCAGACGGGGTCGAGTGGTCGCCGGTCACTGCGAGAACGTCGGGGCCGATCCCCGCGACCTCACCGGCGACCTCGTCGAACGCCTCCGTGGCAGCCACCTTTGCGTCGAAGTCGCCGTCCTCCCCCGTCGAGTCGGTCTTCTTGAAGTGCACGAACAGGAAGTCGAAGTCGTCGTAGCTCTCGCGAAGAAGCCTCAGGAGGTCCGCAGTGTCCTCGGCCTGCGGCAGGACGGTCATCCCGACGAGTCCCGCCACTCCTCGGTACATCGGGTAGCCCGCGATCACCGCGGCCCGCACCTTGAACCGTGCGGTGAAGCTCGGAGGTTTCGAAAGCGACGCGATGCCTCGCATCGTGAGCGCGTTGGCGGCTGGCTCGTCCTTGAGAAGCTCCCTGGCAGCGCCCAGGAACGCGCTCAGCACCTCTGCGGTCTCCTCCTGCGCCTTGTCCTCGGGTACAAAGGGGAGCGGCGGAACGCCCGTCCTCTGAGGGTCGGTGTCGTTCAGACCGCCGACGAGTCCGCCTCTGCGGAGCACGAGGACGGCCCTGTGTTCCCTGACCGGACGCACGAAGATCTCCGTGCCGGGCAGCCTGATCGAGCTGAGCCTCTGGGCGAGCTCGACGCACTTCTCAGTGGGGACGCGTCCCGCCCGCCTGTCGACGATGCGTCCTTCCGGATCGACCGTCGCGAAGTTCATCCGCACGGCGACGTCCCCGTCCCTCAGGTCGAAGTCGATCCCGAGCGCCTCGAGCACGCCGCGACCGATCTCGTACCTCACGGGGTCGTACCCGAAGAGCGCGAGGTGAGCCGGGCCGCTGCCGGGCGTGATGCCGGGCGCGATGGGGATGTGAAGGCCCGTGACGCTCTCGGCGGCGATGGCGTCCAGATTCGGTGTGCGCGCGGTCTCGAGCTCCGTCTTCCCGGTCTCCGGATGGGGCATCCCGCCCAGGCCGTCCCCGACCAGGAGGACCATCTTGCCGCCGGACTCCTGCGCCAGACCTTCAACCACTCCCTCTGCGTTCCTGTGCATGCGCCCGCCTCCAGAAGTCGAACTCAGTAAGGTGACATCGCAGGGTTCGCCGGGCCGCCGCGACCGGTCGACTCGCCCCCGTCACCGGTGGACTCCCGTCGCAACCGGTGGACTCCCGGCGTCACCGGCGCCCGGGCGTCGGGCTAGCCGGCACTCCCGGGGCCACTATCCTCCCCGGCCGCGTACGTTTCGAAGAAGCCGCGGCGCCACTCGCCGAAACGCCCCTCGACTATCGCGCTCCGCATCTCGCGCATCATCGAGACGTAGAACGTGAGGTTGTGAAGCGTCGCCAGGCGTCCTGCGAGCATCTCCTCCGCGTTGAAGAGGTGCCGCAGATAGCCCCTCGAGAAGTTCCGGCAAGTGTAGCAGGAACATGCCGGGTCCAACGGCTCGAAATCGCGCGCGTACGCCGCATTCTTGACCACGACCTTGCCCCTCGACGTGAAGACCGAACCCTTCCTCGCGTTCCTCGTGGGCATGACGCAGTCGAACATGTCGACGCCCTGCGCGACCGAACCGACGATGTCCTCCGGAAAGCCCTGCCCCATGAAGTAGCGCGGTCTGCCCGCCGGCAGCTCCGAGACCACGGCGTCGACCATCTCGCGCATCGCGGTCTTGGGCTCCCCGACCGCCAGACCGCCGATCGCGTAGCCCGGGAAGTCCATCCCGGCGAGGGCCCGAGCCGACGCGCGCCTCAGGTCCTCGTACGTGGAGCCCTGCACGATTCCGAAGAGCGCCTGCTCGCCCCGGTCGCCGTTCCACGCGTCGTGCGCCCGGACCGCCCACTTGAGCGTCAGCTCGGCGGAGCGCGTCGCGTACGCCCGGTCGGCCGGATACGAGACGCACTCGTCGAGAGCCATCATGATGTCGGCGCCGATGTCGCGCTGGATGCGGACGTTGTCTTCGGGACTCATGAAGTGCCGTGAGCCGTCGAGGTGAGACTGGAACTCGAGTCCGTCCTCGGTCACACGGTTCAGCCTGGCGATGCTCCACACCTGGAACCCGCCGCTGTCGGTAAGGATGGCTCCGTCCCAACCCATGAACCTGTGAAGTCCGCCGGCCTCCCGAACGAGGTCGGCGCCCGGGCGAAGATAGAGGTGATAGGCGTTCGCCAGGATGATGCGCGCCCCGATCTCCCCGAGATCGGACGGCGTCAGCGTCTTGACGGTCGCCTGTGTCCCGACGGGCATGAAGACCGGCGTCTCGATGACGCCGTGAGGCGTCACGAGCTCCCCGGCTCGCGCCCCGCTCTCTCCGTCCGTCGCCACGACCCTGAATTCGAACACCTGCGCTGTCTCTCCCTCCGAACGACCGAACGCGCGTCCTGCGGGCGCCGCCGGCCCGCCGACCACGGCTCGCCCGCCACCAGAGACTACACGATGAGCATGGCGTCGCCATAGCTGTAGAAGCGGTACCGCTCGCGGACCGCCTCTCTGTAGGCTGCGAGGACGTTCTCTCTCCCCGCGAGGGCAGACACGAGCATGAGGAGCGTCGACCTGGGCAGATGGAAGTTCGTGAGAAGGGCGTCGACCGCACGGAACGCGTGCGGCGGCCTGATGAAGAGCCTCGTCGCGCCCGATCCGGGCCGGACGACGCCCGACTCGTCGGCGACCGTCTCGAGAACGCGGACCGACGTCGTGCCGACGGCGACGATCCTCCCGCCGCCCGAGCGGGCGCGGTTGATCGACTCCGCGGCCGCGTGCCCCAGCTCGTAGCGCTCCTCCTCCATCTCGTGCTCGGAGGGGTCGTCGCCCGAGACGGGGCGGAACGTCCCGAGACCCACGTGAAGCGTGACCTTGGCGAATGCGGCTCCGCGCGCCTCGATCTTCTCGATGACCTCGTTCGTGAAGTGGAGTCCCGCCGTCGGGGCGGCCACGGCGCCTCTCACCCTCGCGTACACGGTCTGGTAGCGGTCGCGGTCGAGTTCCTCAGCCTCCCTCTCGATGTACGGAGGCAGCGGGACGCGACCCAGTTCGTCGAGAAGCTCCCGAAGCGTTCCGGCGTCCGCCTGCGCTCCGTCCCGACCGGAGCCTGCGCCCGCCGTCTGCCCTCCCGGAGCCGCGAGCTCCACCTCGCGTTTCCCCCCAGCGAGCGTCGCCCCCACGCGCGCGGTGAGCGCCCCGTCCCCGAACTCGAGGACCGTCCCCTCACGGATCCGGGCGCCGGGCTTGAGGAGCACCTCCCAGAGGGTCGGCGAGAGTTCGCGGAGGAGGAACATCTCCACCCGCCCGCCGCTCCGGCGTTTCTGTCCGATGAACCGCGCTGGTATCACGGCGCTCTCGTTCGCGACGAGCACGTCGCCCGGGCGAACGTACTCCACGAGGTCGCGGAAGATCCGGTGCTCGATGCGTCCGTCCTCGCGGCCGAGCACCAGAAGTCGCGACTCGTCACGGCGCTCCGCGGGATACTGCGCGATGAGTTCCTTCGGAAGCTCGTAGTCGTAGTCGGACGTTCTCACGGCGTAGTCCCCTGCGGTCATGGGTGCGTCGCCAGCAACGACAGCCTCACCGCCCGGCGGGGCCGCCGCCGTAGCGCTCCCACTCGCTGTAGACGCACCCGCAGTACTGCTGCCGGTAGACGCCCATCTCCTTCGATTCGCGCACGCCGTCCATGACGCGGGGCCGGAAGTCCCGATAGACGAACGCCACGTTGCCCGCCGCCGCCGCGCTCTCGGCGACGGCCCTGATCGTGTCGTGGTCCTGGTGCGTGCTCACGAGCATCGTCGTGGTGAACGCGTCGTATCCCAGCTCCGCCGCGAGGGCGGCGACCCGCTCCAGGCGCAGGCGGTAGCATATCGCGCAGCGCTCGCTCTCGTGGCCGACGACCGCGCGGCAGAACTCGACGAGCCCGTACGGGTCCTCGTGCACGATCGGAACGCCCACGCGCTCCGCCACCTTCCGGGCGGCCTCGTTCCTGAGCTCGAACTCCCGGTACGGGTGTATGTTCGGATTGACGAGCGCGGCGGCCAGGTCGTGACCTAGAGCGAGAAGCTCGCGCATCGGGACGATGGCGCACGGGCCGCAGCAGATGTGAAGGAGAACGCGCATGGTCTCGCAGTCGTCTGGCAGGTGCGTGGAGGCCTTCGGCGCGCGCCGGGCCGCCGGGCGGACACCTGGCGCTAGAGCAGCTTGCCCTGTTCGCCCGGGTTGCCGGGATTGCCCGGATTCCCCGCGTCGCCCCGCTTGCCCCGCGCGCCCGTCTCGGTGGGGACGCCGAAGTACTCGTAGGCGGACGGAGTGGCCTCGCGCCCGCGCTGGGTGCGCTTCAAGAGGCCCTCCTGGATCAGGAAGGGCTCGTATATCTCCTCGATCGTCTCGGACTCCTCGCCCACGGCCACGGCCAGGCTCTTGACACCCACCGGACCGCCGCCGAACTTGAGGAGAACCGCCTCCATGATCCGCCGGTCCATCTCGTCCAGGCCGCGCTCGTCCACCTCGAGCTTCAGGAGCGACTCGTGCGCGACCCGCGCGGAGATGCGGCCGTCGCCGACGACCTCGGCGAAGTCCCGAACGCGGCGGAGAAGCCGGTTCGCGATCCTCGGCGTTCCGCGCGCGCGGCGCGCGATCTCGAGGGCCCCGTCCTCGTCGATGGGCACGCCCAGGATCGCGGCGGAGCGCCGGACGATGGTCCTGAGATCCTCCGGGCCGTAGTAGTTCAGTCGCTGCGCCACTCCGAAGCGGGAGCGAAGCGGCGAGGTCAGGAGCCCGGCCCGCGTCGTAGCCGCCACGAGCGTGAAGTGCTCGAGGTTCAGCTTCACGTTCCGCGCAGAGGGACCCTTGTCCAGCACGATGTCGACCGAGAACTCCTCCATCGCCGGATAGAGGTACTCCTCCACGACGTGCTGGAGCCGGTGGATCTCGTCGATGAAGAGAACGTCGCCGCGCTTGAGGTTCGTGAGCATTCCGGTGAGATCGTACGGGCGCTCGATGACGGGACCCGAGGTCGAGACGAGGTCGCTCCCCATCTCAACCGCGATGATGTGGGCCAGCGTCGTCTTCCCGAGACCGGGCGGACCGTAGAAGAGGCAGTGATCGAGCGGCTCGCCCCGCTTCTTCGCGGCCTCGATGAAGATGCTCAGATTGTCCTTGAGCGTCTCCTGGCCGACGAATTCGTCGAAGCGCTTCGGACGCAGCCTCGTCTCGAACCGCACGTCGTCCTTGGAGAGACTGGGTCTCGTGACGCGTTCGGTCATCCGGGGTCATCCTCCCGAAGGCGGCGTGTTCGCGCGCCGGCGTGCGGCACCGAGGCCGCGGCAGGAAGGTGGCATGCTCGAGTGCCGGCATTCGCGAGCCGGTGCCGGCTCCCGACACCGATGCTACAGCAAGAACGCCCCGCGGGCTACCTTCCCTTGCGGAGCGCGCGCATGATGAGCTCTTCGACGCAGAGCTCGCAGTCGGCCTCGCGCTGCACCCTGAGGACCGCCTCGCGGGCGGTCGCGATGTTCATGCCGAGCGACACGAGAGCGAGGACCGCGTCGCCCGTGTCCTCGACCTCGCCCTCGCCACCTCCTATCGAGGAGACGTCGAGTCCCGACAGCTTCTCCTTGAGCTCCACGATGATGCGCTGCGCGGTCTTCTTGCCGATGCCGGAGACGCTCGTGAGAAGCGCCAGGTCCTCTCCCACCACCGCCTCGTGGAAGACGTCGGGCGCCAGCCCGGAGAGCACCGCGAGCCCGAGCTTGGGACCTATGCCCGATATGGAGATGAGTTCGAGGAAGAGCGTCCGCTCGGCCGGCGTCAGGAACCCGAAGAGCTCGAGCGCGTCCTCCCTCACGTGGAGGTGCGTGAAGAGGCGGACCTCTCCCCCCTCCTCGGGCAGTCCGCGGAACGTCGAGATCGGGACGAGAAGCCTGAAGCCGACGCCGCCGATGTCCACGACGATGCCGGCGGCGGCCTTTCGGAGGAGATTACCTCTCAGTTCGGAGATCATCAGAGGTCCCTCCCGTCGCGCTTGTGCAGGTGGCAGAGAGCCACGGCAAGCGCGTCGGACTCGTCCTCCTTCATCGACGAGACGTCGAGTTCGAGCAACCTCCCCACCATCGAAGCGACCTGCGCCTTGGAGGCCGACCCAATCCCCACGACCGACTTCTTCACCTCTCTGGGCGCGTACTCGAAGATCGGAACGTCGCACTGGGCCGCCGCCAGAAGCGCGACTCCCCGCGCGTGGCCGAGCCTCAAGGCCGATCTGACGTTCCTCGCCTGGAACACGTCCTCGACGGCGACCTCGTCGGGTCGCTCGGCCTCGATGCGGGTGACCAGTTCGTCGTGGATCTTTCGAAGGCGCTCTGCCAGCGGCGCTTTGGACGACGTGGTGACGCTCCACCATCCCAGTGCGCGGAGACGGCCGTTCTCGCTCGAGACGGCGCCGATGCCTGTCGTGATCGTTCCCGGGTCGATACCCAGCACCACGACCTTCTCGGACACTCGGCTAGACCTCTTCCTTCAATCGTTCGAGGATGTCGTCCGGTATGTCGAAGTTGGCGGCGACGTTCTGCACGTCGTCGTGGTCGTCGAGCAACTCCATGAGCTTCAGGATCTTGCGGGCGGCGTTCTCGTCGAGTTCGACGGTAGTCCCGGGTATCCACGTCACCTCGGACCCCGTCACGGCGATGCCCGCCTTCGTCAGAGCGTCGCGAACGGCCATGAAGTTCCTGGGATCGGTCGTCACCTCGAAGCTCTCGCCCTCGGCGCTCAGATCCTCGGCTCCGGCCTCGAGCACCGCCTCCATGACGCGGTCCTCGTCGTTACCGTCGGACGGGATCGTGATGATGCCCTTCTGCGTGAAGTTCCACGCCACGCTCCCGCTCTCACCCAGGTGTCCACCGTGCTTCTGCAGCGCGTTGCGGATCTCGCCCACCGTCCTGTTCTTGTTGTCTGTCAGAACGGAGATGATCATGGCGACGCCGGCCGAACCGTACACCTCGTACATGATCTCCTCGTAGACGACGCCCTTGATCTGACCGGAGCCCTTCGCGATGGCCTTCTCGATCTTGTCGTTCGGCATGTTGGCGTCGCGCGCAGCCTGGACCTCCGTCCTGAGTCTCGGGTTCATGTTCGCGTCGCCGCCGCCCGCACGCGCCGCTGTCTCTATGAGCTTGGCGTGCTTGTTGAACATCTTGCCGCGCTTCGCATCGGTCGCGGCCTTCTTGTGCTTGATGCTCGCCCACTTTGAATGCCCGGACATCGGACACCCTCCTTGTGATGGCGCCGCGTCGCGCCGTCAGGACACTAGTCCTCGTCGGCCTCGACCGTCGACTCCGCCACGACCTTCGCCTGCACGTCACCCGGAACTTCTTCGTAATGCGAGAACTCCATCTCGAAGTAACCTCGCCCCTGCGTGATGGAGCGAAGATGCGTCGAGTACTTGTAGAGCTCCGACAGAGGAACGAGGGCCTTCACGACCTGGAAGCGGCCCTCCTGCGCGGTCTCACGTATCTTGCCCCTGCGGGACGACACGTCGCTCATGACGTCCCCGAGGTACTCGTCCGGCACTCCCACCGAGATCAGGTAGACCGGCTCGAGAAGGATGGGGCTCGCGTCGGCGGCCGCCAGGCGGAAGCCTATGGAGCCCGCCATCTTGAAGGCCATCTCGGACGAGTCGACCGAGTGGTACTTCCCGTCGTACACGGCGACGCGCACGTCGACCATCGGGTAGCCCGCGATGACGCCCTTGTTCATCCGCTCGACGACGCCCTTCTCCACGGCGGGGATGAACTTCGAGGGAATCGAGCCGCCCACGACCTCGTTCAGGAACTCGAACCCGTTGCCGCGCTCCGCCGGCTCGAGCCTGAGCCACGCGACACCGAACTGCCCGCGGCCGCCGCTCTGCTTCTTGTACTTCCCCTCGGCCTTGGCGGAGCCGCGGACCGTCTCCCGGTAGGGGATCCTGGGCTTCTCGGTCTCGACCTCGATGCCGAACTTGCTCTTGAGCTCGGCGACCTTGACGTCGAGATGCTGCTCGCCCAGTCCGGACATGATGGTCTGCTTGATGACGGGGTCGTACCCGGCCGTGAAGGTCGGATCCTCTTCCTGCAGCTTCGAGAGGCCGGTCGAGATCTTATCCTCGTCGCCCTTCGATTTCGCGTGCACGGCGACAGAGAGCACCGCCTTCGGGAAGTCGATCTGCGGGAACACGATCGGGCTCGACTTCGCGCACAGCGTGTCGCCCGTCGACGTCACCTTGAGCTTGACCACGGCCCCGATGTCGCCCACCGAGACCGACTCGACCTCCTTGCGCTCGCGCCCCACGAGGGCGTACACAGTCCCCATCCGCTCGGTCTCGTCCTCGCTCGTGTTCAGGACCTCGGTCCCCGAAGCGATGGTGCCCGAGTACACCCTGAAGAGCGACAGCTCGCCGACGTGCTGCTCGGCCACCGTCTTGAAAACGAGCGCCGAGAACGGGGCGCCGATCTCTGCCGGGATCCTGACCTCGTCCTCGCTCCTGGGCTTCGTGCCGACCGCCTCGGGGACGGTCGCGGCGGAGGGCATCACGGAGACCACGAAGTCGAGAAGCTGCTGGACGCCGGCCGCCGACTCCGCGGCCGTGGCCACGACGGGCACGACGGTCGCCTGGGCGACGCCCGCCTTGAGACCCCTGCGGATCTCGTCGGGCGTGAGCGTCTCCTCTCCGAAGAACTTCTCCATCAGTTCCTCGTCGTTCTCGGCCGCGGCCTCGACGAGCTGAGCGCGCAGCTCGGCGACCTCGTCGGCCATCTCGGCCGGAACGTCCCCGGGCTTGAACTTGCCCGGCGACTCGACGATGTACGCCTTCCGCTCAATGAGGTCAACGACGCCCCTGAAGCCGTCGGCGGCGCCGATCGGGATGATCACCGGCGCCGGACGCGCGCCGAGATGCTCGCTCACCTGGTCCAGGCACTTGCGGTAGTCGGCGTGCTCCTTGTCCATCTTGTTCACGCAGATCATCCTGGGGAGCGACTTCGCCTCGAGGAACTGCCATACGAGCTCGGTGCCCACTTCGACGCCGGACGGAGCGGCGAGCAGGACGACCGCGGAGTCGGCGACCCTGAGGCCGGCCTTCACGTCGCCGTAGAAGTCGGCGTATCCGGGGCAGTCCAGGATGTTGATCTTGGTGCCCTTCCAGTCGCAGAAGCCCACGCCGAGATTGATGGTGATGCCGCGCTTCCGCTCGCTCTCCGTGTAGTCGAGAGCCGCGGACCCGTCGTCCACCCTCCCCATCCTCGAGATGGACCCTCCCGCGAAGAGCATCGCCTCTGCGAGCGTGGTCTTTCCAGCGTCCCCGTGCGCGAGAAGCGCGATGTTTCTGATCTTGTCAGGAGTAGGAGACTTCATGGTCCTTCCCTTCAACAGGTTCCAGGCGCGCCTCGGTCGGCGCAAACAGAATCGTGACCGCCTGGCGGCCACTCCGTAGCGTCCTCAAACGTTAGAAGATAGCAGCAGGTCGGGGCTTCCGTCAACCTGAAACTCCGACATTGAGGTTGCGCAGGCGTCAGTCGGCGTGCTATTTTCGAGGTTTGGAAAGCGGCGATGTGACGAACGGGGCCCGTGTCCAGAGACCCCGTTCCCGGACTGGAACTCCCCGGGCGCCGGACCGCGGCCGCCCGGGCACACAGACAGACCACGGAGGCAGCGTCTCATGCTCGCAGCGCTTCGAACCAACACTAAGGTCGTCCTCTGGATAGTCGTGGTGGGCTTCATCGGCTTCATATTCGCCGGCTGGGGACGCGGCCTGAGCGGCTCCCGCGGGGGTGCCCCCGAGAGAGGCGTCATCGGCTCGGTCGACGGGGTCAAGATCTCGTACACGAGCTTCAGCGAGGAGTTCTCGAACAGACTCCGCGACTACGCCGAGCGTTCCGGGTCCGAGGTCTCGGACGCGACCCGCGACGCGATCCGCGAGGAGTCGTGGAATTCGCTCGTGGCCGACATCCTGGTGTCGCGCGAGATCCAGCGGCTGGGCATCGACATCCCGGACGACACGGTCTTCGACATCCTCTGGAACAACCCGCCGCAGCAGATCTACGAGTCGTCCTCGTTCCGCGACGAGAGCGGGGCCTTCAGCTTCGACCTCTATCATCGCGAGATACAGCTCCATCCGGAGCGCTGGGAGGGTCTGGCGCAGATGTACCGGGAGTCGCTCCAGCGCCAGCTCCTGCAGCAGGAGATACAGTCGGGCGCGTTCGTCTCCGACAACGAGGTCTGGGACGAATTCGTCGCCACGAGCGAGAAGGTCCGCGTGACGTTCGTTGACGTCGACGCCAGACGCGTCGACGCCTCGTCGCTCATCCCGACTGACGAGGAGACCCGAGCGTACTTCGACTCCAACAGAGCGAAGTACGAGCGGGCGCCGAGCGCGGTCCTGAACTACGTCGAGCTTCCCAAGGCGGCGTCGGCCGAAGACGAGCAGGACATCTACACGTTCCTCTCCGACCTCGCGAACGTCGCCCGGGACGGAGAGGACTTCGCCGCGCTCGCCACGACGTACTCCCAGGGTCCGAGCGCTCCCGACGGCGGTGACCTCGGCTGGTTCGGCCGGGGACAGATGGTCGAGGCCTTCGAGAACGCGGCCTTCGCGCTGGGCGTCGGCGAGATCAGCGATCCCATAAAGACACAGTTTGGGTATCACATCATCAAGCTCGAGGAGCGGCGGAGGCAGGGCGGCGTTGACGAGATCCACGCGCGTCACATACTCGTCAAGATCGGCCCGAGCGAGGAGACGCTGGTCGACATCGAGGAGAGGGCGACGGAGCTCATGACCCTCGCCGACAACGTCGGGCTCGATGCCGCTGCCGACTCCCTCGGGTTCACGACGAAGGCCACCCAGCCGTTCGAGAACGAGCGAACGATCCCCGGGATCGGCGAGATGCGGCCCGCCGTCGTGCTCGCGTTCGAGAACGACCCGGGGTTCGTCTACGGTCCGTTCGTCTCACGGGACTCGTACTTCGTGTTCGAGGTCGGCGGCCGGTTCCCCTCGAGGCTCCCGACGTTCGAGGAGCTCGCCGCAGAGGCGGCGGAGCGGGGCTCCGAGCATCCGGCGAAGATAGCTCTCCTCGCCGAACGCAGGTCCGACCGCGCGCTCGCGCAGGCGCAGGAGATAGCGGACGCCGTTCGGGCGGGCTCGACGCTCGAGCAGGCCGCTTCTGTGAAGGGCTTCACCGCCGAACAGACGGAGCCCTTCTCGAGAAGGGACCACGTCCGCAGGGTCGGACGCTCGAACGAGTTTGTCGGAGCTAGCTTCGGCCTCCGCACCGGGGACACGAGCGGGGTCGTCTCCGTGGGCGACCCGCCGCACTACTACGTGCTTCGCGTGGACGAGAAGACCGCCGCGAACCGGCAGCTCTTCCAGGAACAGCAGGCTGATCTACGGGACCAGATACTCCGGCGGGAGCAGATCGACCTGTTCACGTCGTGGCTCGAGGGGCTGACCGCGAAGGCCAAGATCGAAGACTACCGCGAGCGGTACTTCTAGCCGCCCAGGTAGGACGCGTAGTCGGCGCCGACGACGATGATGATGTCGACGAGAGGCGTTTCGGGGATCTGCTGGATCACGTTCGCCGTGCCGATGAGACGCGCCACGCTGGCGGCGCTTGCCATGTCGCCCGTCCGGTCTATCACGATCGACTCCGGATAGTCGAAGCTATCGGCGTTCCGGAAGTCGACCACGTCGAGCCCCAGCTCGCGCAGCCGGCTGGCAGTGCGCTGCCCTATCCCCTCCACACCGCACCCGTTCAGAACGAGGACCGTGAGTTCCTCCGAGCGAGAGGGCGGCGGCGAGAACACCGAGAGCAGACTCGCACCGAAGTACAGGACGACCGCGAACAGAACGATCGCGGCGATCGTGTAGCCCACCGACGCGCGGGACGACTTCTTCTTCCTGCGCCTTCTCTTCTTCCTCTTCGCCACTCTAGTCCTCTCTCACGTGCCCGAGCAGACGCTCGTACGTCTGGACGAGGAGTTCGGGGATCACGCGCGTCTCGCCCAGCACCGGCATGAAGTTCGTGTCACCCTCCCAGCGCGGGACGATGTGGACGTGCACGTGCCCGGGAACGCCCGCGCCGGCGCAGTGCCCGAGGTTCACGCCCATGTTCATCCCCTGCGGCGAGAATGCGCTCTCGAGCATGCGTTCCGCGCGGGCCACCGTCTCGATGAGGTCGCAGCGCTCCGCGGGCTCAAGGGCGGACAGTGTCGCCGCGTGCCGGAGCGGGGCGACCATCACGTGCCCGTTGTTGTACGGGTAGGCGTTCATCAGGACGAAGGAGCTGTCCGAGCGAAACAGAATGAGGTTCTTCCTGTCGTCGCCGTCCGCGGGCTTGTCGCAGAAGATGCATCCGCCGGGGCTCTCCGACATGAGATACTCCATTCTCCAGGGTGCCCACAGTCTGTCCATGCGGTCCTCGATGTGGTCCGGGCTCTACCCGCCTGGCGCCGGGGGTCGCCGACTACAGGACGACGTTGTCGATGAGCCGCGTCGAGCCCACGAAGGCGGCGACGGCTATCATGACGCCGGGCCCAAGCTCGGACACCTCGTCGAGCGTTCCCCGGTCGACCGCCGCGACGTACTGGACGCTCGCGGTCGGCCTGGCATCTATCGCCTCGCGCACGCCCTCGACAACGAGATGGGCGTCCCTCTCCCCCGCCTCGTAGCGCAGGCGCGCTCCGGACAGCGCTTCGTGAAGCGAGACGGCGTCGGCCCGCTCCCCGGGCGACAGGTACCTGTTCCGGGAACTCAGCGCCAGCCCGTCCTTCTCTCGCACCGTGGGACCGAGTACGATGCGGACGTCCATGTCGAGGTCCGCCACCATGCGCTCTATGACGGCCGCCTGCTGGCCGTCCTTCTGCCCGAACACGGCCACCGACGGTTCGACTATGTTCAGGAGCTTGGCCACCACGGTGCACACACCGTCGAAGTGGCCGGGACGGAACGCCCCGCAGAGTTTCGTCGAGAGCTTCTGCACGTGGACGACGGTGGCGTACCGCGCGGGGTAGATCTCGGCGACCGTCGGAACGAAGAGAACGTCGCAGCCGGCCCCGCGCGCGAGTTCGGTGTCGCGCTCGAGGTCCCGTGGGTATCTCTCGAGGTCCTCGCTCGGACCGAACTGCGTCGGGTTCACGAAGATGCTCACGACGACGGCGTCCGAGACGTCCCGCGCCTGTCTCACGAGGCTCAGGTGCCCCTCGTGCAGATACCCCATCGTGGGAACGAGGCCGACGACCGACCCCGCCTCGCGCAGGGTCCGGGTCCGCGCCCTCATCTCCTCGACCGAACGGATCGTCTCCACCCGTGTCTCCGTAGCCCGCGCGACCCGGCCGCCCCGGACGCGGGACCTGTCCCCGGCGGTCCGGCCGCCGGAACCCGCTCAGTAGCTCTCGCTCTCGTCCGGATACGTGCCGTCGCGAACGTCGCGCACGAATCCCGCCGCGGCCTGGGCGATGACGGTTCTGGCGTCCCCGTAGGAACGCACGAACTTCGGAAGCCGGCCGTCGACCATGCCGATGATGTCGTTGATGACGAGCACCTGGCCGTCACAGTGTGGACCCGCGCCGATGCCGATCGTAGGGATGGGAACCGACTCCGAGATCTGCCGACCGACCTCGGCCGGCATCCCCTCGAGGACCATGGCGAAACACCCGGCGTCGGAGAGAGCCCGCGCGTCGTCGACGAGCCTCGCTCTCGCCGTGTCGTCCTTCCCCTGGACCCTGTACCCGCCGAGCTCGTGGATCGACTGCGGGGTCAGCCCTATGTGTCCCATCACCGGAATGCCCGCCTCGAGGACCGCCTCGACCTTCGGGACGACCTTCCTGCCGCCTTCGAGCTTGACGGCGGCCGCGCCGCCCTCCTTGACGAGCCTGCCCGCGTTGCGCACGGCGTCGGACACGGACGCCTGGTACGACATGAAGGGCATGTCGCCCACGAGCAACGCGCTGGGGCGCGCCCTCGAGACGGCGGCCGTCAGCATGATCATGGCGTCCAGGGGGACCGGCAGCGTGTTCTCGTATCCGAGCACGACCATCGCCGCCGAGTCGCCGACCAGAATGATGTCGACGCCCGCCTCGTCCACGAGCTTCGCGGTCATGAAGTCGTACGCCGTCAGGACCGCGACCTTCCGGCCCGCGGCCTTCATCGCCGTCACGGACGGCGCGGTGACCTGCTTCCTTGTCATGGGTTCTCCGAAAGGGCGCGGACGCGCCCGGCCGATCCCGACCGGCGCCCGGAACCCGGACCCCTCACATGCCGGCCCGGCCGGCCCGTCAGGTTCGTGTCCCCAGCGGCACGTAGTACGCCGTACCCTTGTCGTGCTCTTCGATCTCGTTCGCGAGTTCTTCGAGGTCCGCCGTGTTCTCTACGAAGTTGAGGTCGTTCGTGTTCACGACGATGAGCGGCGTGTCCGAGTAGTGGAAGAAGAAGTAGTTGTACGCTTCGTTCAGCGAGTCGATGTACTCGCGCGACATGTCCCTCTCGAACTCGCGGCCGCGCTTCCTGATGCGGTCCATCAACGTCTCGACCGACGCCTGCAGGTACACGACGATGTCGGGCCTGGGCACGTCCCGCTCCAGGAGGTCGGCGAGCCGCTTGTAGAGAGCGAGTTCGTTGTCGTCGAGCGTGATATTGGCGAAGATGCGGTCCTTGGCGAACAGGTAGTCCGATACTACCCGTTCCATGAAGAGGTCGTACTGCTTGAGCTCGCTCTGCTGCTTGTGCCGGGAGAGCAGAAAGAACAGCTGCGTCTGGAACGCGTACCCGCGCATGTCCGCGTAGAACGAAGCCAGGAACGGGTTCTCCTCGACGATTTCGAGCTTGAGATGCGCTCCCCACTTCTTCGCCAGGAGAGAGGCCAGCGTGGTCTTGCCGACGCCGATGACGCCCTCGATGGCCACGTAGTTCTTGCGCGCCAAGTTGCCTCCGACTAGAGCGTGGTCTCAGGTTCCGGCGGTGCGCCGACCCTCTTCAGAAGACGCGTCACGTCCCCGAGGCCGGCCAGCAACTCCGCAACGGTGCTACGGGTCCCGGGTACCTCGAGTTCGGGAGCCACCTCCGCGAACGGAACGAGAACGAAGGCCCGCTCCGCGATGCCCGGATGCGGCACCGTCAGCACGTCGCCGGACTGCCGCAGGTCGCCGAAGACCAGAAGGTCGAGGTCCAGCGTCCTCGGTCCCCATCGCTCGCGGCGGATCCGCCCGCAGCGGTCCTCCACCTCGAACAGCCTGTCCAGGAACTCCTCCGGACCGAGCTCCGTGTCGAACCCGGCGACCACATTGAGGAACCGGGACTGCTCCTCCACCCCGAACGGCTCGGTGTCGTAGAGCGACGACAGCGCGACGAGCTCCACGTTCGGATCAGCGGCCAGGAGTCCCAGGCCGCGCTTCACGAAACGGAGCCTGTCGCCCTCGTTCGAGCCAACTCCGACCCACGCCCGGGTCATCGTCGAATCGCCTCCCGCTCCTGCCCGCGCCGCCCGGAGTCGTCGCGAGGCGCCCGGCCGGATCGGACCGCCTGCCCGAGGTCCCCTATCGCGAGTGACACACCTCGACCTCGACGTGGTCGATCGAGCCCGCGATGGGCACGCTGGGCTTGCGTATCCTCACGAGCACCTCGGTGACGTCGAACTGGTCCAGGATGTCTCTCGCGATCCTGTCCGCCATCGACTCGAGAAGATGGTACTTCTTGCCGACGACCTCTTTCTCGACGAGCCGGTAGACCTTCTCGTAGTTGACCGTCTTCGCCATGCTGTCGGACGACACCGCCTCGGAGAGATCGGCTTCGAGTTCGACATCGATCTCGAAGCGCTGCCCCAGCTCGCGCTCGTTCTCCGAAGCCCCGTGATACCCGTACAGCCTGATGTTCTCCAGTGATATTCTGTAATGGCCCATCCGTTCACCTCCCCTGCATGAACCCCTCCGCTGCCCGCTCGGCCGCCCGATCGCGGGTGCGCAGCGCCTGGGGACACCAAACCTTACAGGATTCGGGTGAGCCTATCAACCGCCTCGGCAACGCGGTCCTCGGGGGCCGTCAGCGCCATGCGGACGTAGCCCTCGCCCGACGGGCCGAATCCCACGCCGGGGGTGATGACGACGTGCGTCTCACGGAGCACCTTCCGGGCGAAGGAGCTCGAGTCGCCCTCGCCCTCGGGGACGCGCGCCCACACGTAGAACGTGGCGTGCGGCCTCGGGACCTGCCATCCGGCCTCCCACAGTCCGTCGACCAGAACGTCCCGCCTGCGCCTGTAGATCTCGAGCTGCCCGCGCACGCGCTCGTCCGGAAGCCTGAGCGCGGCCTGGGCCGCCCTCTGGATGGCGGTGAAGACGCACGAGTCGATGTTGTCCTTGACCTGCGCCAGCGCGTCCAGCACGTCGGCGCTCCCGACCGCGAACCCGACCCGCCAGCCGGTCATGTTGTACGTCTTGGAGAACGAGTGGAGCTCTATCGCCACGTCCCGGGCGGCTCCCGACTGCATGAGCGACAGGCGGGGGCCGTCGAAGACGATCTCAGCGTAGGCCGCGTCGTTCACGACCACGAAGTTGTGTTCGCGCGCGAGGTTCAGGGCAAGCTGGAAAAGCTCGGGGTCGGCCGAGGCGCCGGTCGGGTTGTTCGGGTAGTTCAGGAACATGAGCTCGGCGTCTTCGAGCGCGCGCTTCGAGAGCCTCTCCAGGTCCGGCCTGAAGCCGAGTTCCGGCTCCAGCCGCACGTGGGCGACCTCTCCCCCGGCGAGCCACGACGCCGCCTGGTAGACCGGGTAGCCGGGGTCCGGGACGAGCGCCGAGCGACCCGGGTTCAGGACCGCGGTGGGAAGATGGCCCAGGCCCTCCTTCGTTCCGATGAGGACCAGGACCTCCCGCGCCGGGTCGAGTTCGACGCCGTAGTGCTCGTGGAACCAGCGGGCGATCTCACGTCTCAGGTCCATGTCGCCGCGCTGGCAGGGATAGCGGTGCGTGGTCGGGTCGCCGGCGGCCTCCCGGAGCGCCTCGACGATCTCGGGGAACGTCGGAAGATCGGGGTCGCCGATGCCGAGATCGATGACGTCTGCACCCTCAGCCCTGAGCTCGTTCTTCGCCCGGTCCATCTCGACGAAGAGGTACGGAGGCAGCTGGTTCAGTCGCTCCGCCCTCCTGAATCCCGTGGCACTCTTCATCGCTCCCGCCTGACTCC
>JBDRIO010000026.1:0-12153 GCA_043815815.1 Candidatus Eiseniibacteriota bacterium
GGCATGGTGCTCTCGCTCTGGTGGAAGCGGACCTCGAAGTGGGGCGTCTTCGCCGGAATGGTCGTGGGCTCGACCGTGGCGGTCGTGTGGCACAACGTGCCGCTCCTCAAGGGCCTCGTATACGAACTCGTCCCGGCGTTCTTCCTGGCTCTCGCGGCGGTCGTCGTGGTGAGTCTTCTCACCAGACCGCCGGCAGACGTCGACATCTCCGGCTAGTCCGGTTCCCGGCGGGGTTTCCGCGGCGACCCCGGTGACATCCACTGAACGGTGCCGGCACGCGCCGGCGCAGGAGCGACTCGATGAGATTCCTCGTCCTGGGCGGCGGCCTCATGGGGCGCGCGGCGGCGTACGACCTCTGCCGCCAGCCCGACACCGAAGAGGTCGTCGTGGCGGACATCGACCTCGCGAAGGCCGAAGCGGCGACCGGCGTGGCCCGCTGCAGCACGGCGCGCTCCATGGCGCTCGACGTCCGCGACCGCGAGGCGGTCACGGCCGCCATGAGGGACGCCGACGCGGTGCTGGGCGCCGTCAGCTACACGGTGAACCTCGAGCTCACGAAGCTCGCCATCGAGGCGGGCTGCCACTGGTGCGACATGGGCGGGAACAACACCGTCGTGGCCGCGCAGCTCGAGCTCCACGAGGACGCGAAGAACGCGGGAGTCTCCGTCATACCGGACACGGGCCTGGCGCCCGGCATGGTCGGGCCGCTCGCGATGCACGGAGTGAAGAGGATGGACCGCGCGGACGCGGTGCACCTGCGCGTGGGCGGACTGCCGCAGAGGCCCGAACCGCCCCTGAACTACATGCGGGTCTTCTCGGTGCAGGGGCTCGTCAACGAGTACGTTGAGCCCTGCGTCGCCATACGCGACGGGGAGATCGTGGACGACATCGAACCGCTCGTCGACGTCGAGGCGCTCGAGTTCCCCCCGCCCTTCGGCGAGCTCGAGGCCTTCAACACGTCGGGGGGCACGTCCACGCTCCCCGCGACGCTCCACGGCAGGGTCAGGAACCTGGACTACAAGACGATACGCTACCCGGGCCACGCGTCGCAGGTGCGCGCCATGCTCGAGCTCGGGCTCATGTCCGACGAGCCGCTGGACGTGGGCGGCGTGTCGGTCGCGCCCCGCGCGGTGCTGGAGCGCCTGTTGACCCTCAACGTCCCGATCGGGGAAGACGACGTCGTGCTCGTCAGGGTCGTCGTGGAGGGTGAGAAGGACGGGAGGCCCGCTCGCGCGATCTACGAGATGGTCGACTACAGGGACGAGAGGACCGGGCTCACGGCGATGATGCGGGGAACGGCCTTCCCCTCGGCCGCCATATGCGCGATGATGGCTCGAGGCGAGACACCGCCGGGAGCGATCCCGCAGGAACTCGCCCTCGACTGCGACCGGTTCATCGAGGAGCTGAGGGCCCGCGGGCTTCCGATCGAGACGAGGTTCGAAACCGGCTAGCGGCAGTCCGCGGACGGTGGACGGGAACGTCGACAGCCACACGGACCGCCGTTCGACCCCTCAGGTGTCTGCCCGCATGAGACTTCTCCCGACATGCGTCGCGGTAGCGCTCCTGGCCGCCTGCGCGACTCCGGCCTACCCACGATACTCCTCCGCTCCCCCGACACGAGACCCCGAACCGGCGACCCTGCAGAGCCTCGAGGGGACACCCGCCTACGAGGTGATCCTCTCCCTGTCCTTCGAGGAGATCCTCTCGGACGCGCAGCTGTCCGAATACAGGGCGCTCGACAAGGACACCCGCCGCGTCTATCGCAGCAGGTTCTGGACCTGGAACGACCCCACGCCGGCCACGCCCACGAACGAGTTCCTCGAGGAGCACGTCCGCAGGCTCGACTGCGCTCTCGGCCTCTTCTGCGAGGAGGGCGGCCTCGAGTGGGACGAGAGAGGCGAGATCGTCCTGCGCTTCGGCATCCCCGACTCGCGCGTCCAGACGATCGGCGACGTGTCTCAGGCCTACGGCTCGATGGGCATCTCCCCCAGCTCCGAGACGTGGACGTATTACGGCAGCGAACTCACGTTCACGTTCATTGACGCGAACCTCGACGGCCGGTACGCGCTGGGCGAGGACATCAGGCACATGTCCGCGCGCGGACGGCCCGCGATCCCGCGCAAGGGGGAACCGAGTCTCCTCTTGCCCCCGGAGGCCCCTGCGATGCCGCGCAACGTCGAGGCGGAGCACATGGCGTACCAGGCAGCCTCGCTCAAGGAGAAGGGACTCGACGCCATCGAGAACGTGCCCGTCGCCTACAGCTACGCCGCGCCGCTGGAGCCCCTCACGCTCTTCTACGAGATCGTGACGTTCCGGGGGACCGACGGAGCCACGGACGTGGCGGTCAACTACGAGGTTCCGATCTCCGAGCTCAGTTGGGACGAGTCGGGCGACAGGCCCGCGGCGCACGTGGACAAACTGATCCGCGTGACAGACGCGGCCTACGACGTCCTCGTGGAGGACTCCCGCGGCGTGAGCATCACGCTCGAGGGTGAGTCGGCGAGAGGCGGCCGCGCCCTCGTGGCCGACGAATGGCGCGTCGAGACGCCGCCCGGCGAGTTCGTCGTCGGCGTGGCCGTGACCGACACCGTCACGGGGCGGACGGGATTCGGCCGGGGGCGGGTCGAGGTCCCGGACTACGGCGGGCCCGGGTTGCTCATGAGCGACGTCCAGGTCGCAGCGAGCGTCGGCGGAGGTCCGAAGTTCCGAAGGATGGGCGGCGCCGTCGTGCCGCGGCCCTCGCGCGCCTTCCGGAGGAGCGAGGACCTCGTGGTCTACTTCGAGCTGTACGGGCTCGAGGAGGACGTCCAGGGGATCTCCCGGTTCACGGTCACGACGGAGATCTCCGGCAGGAACTACGAGAAGGACAAGGGATGGTTCGCAAGACTCACGTCGTTCCTGGTCCCTGAGGAACGGCACGCGGTGTCGTCCAGCATTCTCGCGACCGGCGACGTCCCCGACACGGCGCACTGGTTCGCCATCTCGCTCGATGATCTCGCCGTCGACAACTACGACCTCGAGATCACCGTGAAGGACGTGAGATCCCAGCTCGAGGTCACGAGGACGGCCGCGTTCACGGTAATGGATGACTAGACCCCTTCCACAAGAAGGGGGGCGGGCATCTCGCCCGCCCCCTCCTGTCATCGCGTGACTCGACGAGCGCTCCGAACCGCCCGTCAGACCTTCTCGGACACCGACTTGCCCTGGAGGAAGAGCCCGAGGTAGTCGCGGCTCCCCGCCTTCGAGTCGGTCCCCGACATGTTGAACCCGCCGAACGGATGGACGTCGACCAGGGCGCCTGTGCACTTGCGGTTCAGGTAGAGATTTCCCACGTGGAACTCGACGCGCGCCCGCTCGATCTTCTCACGGTTCTGCGAGTAGACGGCGCCGGTCAGCCCGTACTCGGTGTCGTTCGCGATACGCAGGGCGTCGTCGTAGTCCTGCGCCTTGATGACGGCGCAGACCGGGCCGAAGATCTCCTCCTGCCCTATCGTGTCGCGCGACCGGACGTCGGCGATGATCGTGGGCTCCACGAAGTAGCCTCCGCCCAGCGCGACGGCCTTGCCGCCGTGCAGGAGCCTCCCGCCCTCCTTCTGCCCGATCTCGACGTACTTCAAGATCGACTCCATGGCCTTCTTGTTGATGACCGGGCCCATCCAGTTGCGCTGGTCCTTGACCGGACCGACTGTGATCTTCGCGGTCTCGGCCACCAGCTTCTGGAGGAACTCCTCGTAGACCGAGGCGTCGACGATCGCGCGGGAGCAGGCCGAGCACTTCTGGCCCTGGAAGCCGAACGCCGCCAGAGCGGTGCCCCTGGCCGCCGCGTCGACGTCGGCCTCGGAGTCGACGACGATGGCGTCCTTGCCGCCCATCTCGGCCACGACCCTCTTGATCCAGAGCTGCCCCGGCGACGTGCGGGCGGCGCCCTCGACGATCGAAAGGCCGACCGCGCGCGAACCGGTGAACGATATGAACCGCGTCCTCGGGTGCTCGACGAGCGTCCCCCCGACCACTCCGCCGCTCCCGGGGAAGAAGTTGCACACACCGGCGGGCAGCTTCACCTCCTCCAGGATCTCCATGAACTTGTGCCCTATGAGGGGCGAGTCGCTCGAGGGCTTCAGGACGACCGTGTTGCCGGTGACGATTGCGGCCGACGTCATGCCCACGAGGATCGCGAGCGGGAAGTTCCACGGCGGGATGACGACGCCGACGCCCAGGGGGATGTAGAAGTAGGAGTTCTGCTCGCCCGCGAAGGGGGTGAGCTCCTGCGGCTGTGAGTAGCGCAAAGCCTCTCGCGCGTAGAACTCGAGGAAGTCGATGGCCTCGCACACGTCCGCGTCGGCCTCGACCCAGTTCTTGCCTTCCTCGAGGACCATCGTGGCTCCGAGCTCGAGCCTGCGGCGCTTCATCACCTCGGCGGCCTTGAAGATGTAGTCGGCGCGGTCCGCGGCCGGGACCCTGCTCCACTGCTCGAACGCCGTGTCCGCGGCCCGGATCGCCTTCTCGGCGAGGTCGGGCGTACCCTTCTGGAAGACGCCCAGGACCTGCTCGGGGTCAGAGGGGTTGCGGCTCAGGATCGTGCCTTCCCCCTTGACCCGCTCTCCGCCGATGACCAGGTCGTACTCGCGGCCGTCCTCGGCCTCGACCCCGGCTATCGCGTCCTGCATCGCCCTTCTGAGGGATTCGTCTTCGAACGTGTGGACTTCGCAGTTCCTGAAGGCTGGCTTCATGCCGGTCTCCTTGGGGTTCGCGGCCTGTGAGCCCCGGGCGCCGCCCGGGCCTTCGTCGCCGCCCGAATCCTGGTCGTCACATCCCGGAGTCGATCGGGGATCGACCTGTCATACTACACGAGCCAGGGGCCCGATTCAAGCCGCAGGCGGGCTTTGGGCTGGCGGACCAGCGTCCGAAGGCATAGAATGCTGGAGCGGCACGTTCACGCGAACGCGGCACGATCAACGGGGAGTCGGGAAATTGCGAATACTGGTCACCGGGGGCGCGGGCTTCATAGGCAGCAACTTCATACGGCACTACCTCTCCGAACACTCCGACTGCGACATTCTGAACTTCGACAAGCTCACATACGCGGGGAACCTCGAGAACCTGAGGAGCGTGGAGAACGACGCGAGGTACAGCTTCGTGCGAGGCGACATCTGCGATCCGGAGGCGGTCGATGACGCCGTGCACGAGACCGACGTCGTCGTCAACTTCGCCGCCGAGACCCACGTCGACCGCTCGATTGGAGACCCTGAGGGGTTCTTGAAGACCGACATCTTCGGGGTCCACGTTCTGCTCGAGAGCGCGCGGAAGCACGGCGTCGCGCGCTTCGTCCAGATCAGCACGGACGAGGTCTACGGGCCCGCGATGAACGAGCCGTTCCGCGAGGACGCGCCGCTCAATCCCCGGAACCCCTACTCCGCGAGCAAGGCCGGCGGAGAGATGCTGGCGCGCTCGTACTTCACTACGTTCGGGTGCCCCGTGATCGTCACGCGGGCGGCCAACAACATCGGCCCGAACCAGTACCCCGAGAAGGTCGTCCCGCTCTTCACGACGAACGCGATCCAGGACGAGCCCCTCCCCCTCTACGGAAGCGGAGAGCAGGAGCGGGACTACATGCACGTCCTCGACCACTGCACGGCACTGGACACGATCATCGAGAAGGGAAGGCCCGGGGAGACCTACAACATCGGCGCGGGCAACCACATGAAGAACATCGACATGGCCCGGTTCATACTGCGCGAGCTGGGGAAACCCGAGAGCCTGATAACGCACGTGCGCGACCGCGAGGGTCACGACTTCCGCTACGCCGTCGACACCACGAAGCTCAAGGGCCTCGGTTGGGAGCCTGCCTACGACGCGGAGACGGCCCTGCGCGAGACGGTCGCGTGGTACTCCTCGAACCCCGGCTGGTGGAAGCCCCTCAAGTCGGGAGAGTTCCGGAAGTACTACGAGCGGCAGTACGGGTCCAGATTCGAGGAGACGCGCTAGCCCCGGCATCGGGGATACGCGCCGGCTCCCGCCGGCTCAGCCGCGCTCGTAGTGGGCGCCGCCTATCAGGACGGCGACACCGATGCCCACGACGATGAAGACGAACGCGATGAACGCGCCCTGCCCCCAGAGCCGCACCAGGAACGGGAAGGCGATCTGGAAGACACCCAGAGCCCCGATGAGCGAGCCCACGAACCGCCCCATCTTCCTGGGCTGTGCGACACCGTAGTCCTTGTAGCCCGCCACGAGCCCCAGGTACTTGCCCCGCCAGAAGATCCTCGCCAGCACGAGAAGCAGAATGCCTATGGGGATCGTGATGTAGGCCACGCTAGTCGCGACCTCGCGCGACGGGAAGATTATGTCGCCCGAGGCCAGTCCCGGGAACCCAGAGGCCGTGGCAGCAGCGTGCACGTTTGTAAGGATCATGTCCGGACGGCTCCTCCCACTCCTGAAGAACGAGTCACAGGGGAACATACTACACGCGCTCGCCCGGGCAGGCAAGGTCGCCCGCCGATTGCGCTTGAACCTCTACCCCGGCGGCGGGTAACATCTCGGCATCCATCCCGCCGCGGACAGGCCCGATTCCCAAGGAGCAAGAGATGAGCCGGGACGACGTTCTCGCGAAGGTCGACGAGCGTGGAATACGTTTCATCCGACTTCTCTTCACGGACATCGTCGGATTCCCGAAGTGCGTGACGATAACGAGCGACGAGCTCGCGGAGACGCTCGAGAACGGGAAGGGCTTCGACGGCTCCTCGATCGAGGGGTTCACGAGGATCTACGAGAGCGACATGATCGCGATGCCCGACCCCTCCACTTTCAAGATCCTGCCGTGGAACGACGGCGGCGAGGAGGCACTCCTCTTCTGCGACGTGCTGGAGCCCGACGGGAATCCGTACGCGGGCGACCCCAGGTCGACGCTTCGACGCGCTCTCGCCCGCTCGGAAGAGCGCGGCTGGACCTTCACGGTCGGACCCGAGCTCGAGTACTTCTACTTCACGGGCGTAGAGGACCCCAGGCCGCTCGACCGCGCCGGGTACTTCGACCTCATGCCTCCCGACCTCGGCGAAGCCCTCAGGAAGCGGACGATCATAGCGCTGGACTCGCTCGACATCCCCGTCGAGTGTTCCCACCACGAGGTCGCGCCGAGCCAGCACGAGATAGACCTGCGCTACGGCTCCGCGCTCGACGTCGCGGACCACGTCATGCTCTCCAAGCTCGTCATCAAGGAGGTGGCGCTTCGGGGCAAGGTGCACGCCACGTTCATGCCCAAGCCGATCTACGGCGAGAATGGGAGCGGCATGCACCTCCACCAGTCTCTCATCGCCGACGGAAGGAACGTGTTCTACGACCCCGCGGACGAATCGCACCTCTCGGCGACCGCCAAGTCGTACGTCGAGGGGCTCCTTCGTCACGCGAGAGAGATCACGCTCGTGACGAACCAGTGGGTCAACTCCTACAAGAGACTGGTGCCCGGCTACGAGGCTCCGGTCTACATCTCGTGGGCGAGGATGAACCGCTCGACCCTCATCCGCGTGCCTCGCTACAGGCCGGGACACGAGATGTCGACGCGGATCGAACTCCGTTGCCCGGACCCGGCGTGCAACCCGTACCTCGTGTTCGCGGTCATGCTCTCGGCCGGACTCAGGGGCATAGACGAGAAGCTCGAGCTCCGCGGACACATCGAGGAGGACATCTTCTCGATGACGCCGGAGGAGAGGGAAAGACGCGGCATCGACGTGCTGCCGGGCAATCTGTCGGAGGCCATCGCCGTCGCCCGGAAGAGCGACCTCCTGCGCGACACGCTCGGCGAGGAGACGTTCGAGAAGCTACTCCGGAACAAGACGGCGGTGTGGAGCGAGTACCGGAGCATCGTTACCCCGTACGAGATGGAGCGCGACCTGCCGGTCCTCTAGCGGAGGCGCCATGGAATTCGGACTGAAGGGCAAGAGGGCGCTCGTGACGGCGTCCTCCATGGGGATAGGACGGGCCTGCGCGCTCGCGCTCTCGCGGGAGGGCGCCGACGTCGCCATCTGCGCCCGCGGACTCGACGCGCTCGAGAGCGCGGGGAAGACCATCCGGAGCGAGACGGGCGGCAGGGTCGTCGCCATAGGGGCCGACCTCTCCTACGGCTCTCAGGTGGACTCGCTCGTCGAACAGGCGCTCAAGGAGCTGGGCGGGCTCGACGTCCTCGTCACGAACGCGGGCGGGCCTCCCTCGGGTCAGTTCATGGACTTCGACGACGAGGCCTGGATGAAGGCCGTCACACTGAACCTCATGAGCGTGGTGCGGCTGATGCGAGCCGTAGTGCCCGCGATGCGCGACGCCGGCGGAGGCAGCATCGTCAACCTGGCGTCCGTCTCGGTGAAGGAACCTCTGAAGGGGCTCGTCCTCTCGAACGCGGTCCGGGCGGCCGTCGTGGGGCTTTCGAAGACCGCGGCGAACGAGCTGGGACCCGAGGGGATCAGGGTGAACGTCGTGTGCCCCGGGTTCACCGCGACCGACCGGATGACCGAGCTCATCGCGGCGAGGGCCGCGAGCGAGGGGAAGAGCGAGGACGAGGTGGCGGCGGGGATGTACGCGTCGGTCCCGCTCGGGTCGTTCGGAGAGCCCGCCGACATCGCCAGGACGGTGACGTTCCTGGCCTCGGACGCCGCGAAGTACGTAACGGGCGTCACGGTCCAGGTGGACGGCGGATTCGTTAAGGGGCTTCTCTAGGTCTCGACCGCGGCGCCGCCCGGATCTCTGGTCGGTGCGACCCGTCACGGGGGCGACGGCCGCCGGAGCGGTCAGGAGACGATCCCATGACAGTGAGAATCGCGCGCGCGGCGCTGGCCCTTCTTGTCTGCGCGGCGCTCGCGTCGTGCTCGAGCTCGGGCGGGGGCCCGGGTCCGGGCGACACCACGCCCCCGGGGGTGACGCAGGTGAACCTCACCGACGGTCAGACAGACGTCGGGCTCATCCACAGGATCAGCGTCACGTTCTCGGAGGACATGGACGAATCGACGATCGGCGACACCACGGTCATCGTGTCCGGACGGGCGCCGCGGGGGCACGTCGACTACGACGACGCCACGCGCACCGTCACCTTCACGCCGGACACCCTCTACGCGGCGCAGACGTGGCACAGCTTCATCCTGAGCGGCGAGATCGCGGACGAAGCGGGGAACACGATCGAACCGGACACGACGGCGTTCCAGACCGGCCCGCTCGACACGGACCACCTGGACGACTACTTCGAGCCGAACGGGAGCGCGGCGGCCGCGGTGCCCATCGAGCTCGGCAGGCGGTACCGAACGCTCTCGATCACGGACGGCGACGACGATGACGTGTTCGTGTTCACCGTCGTCGAGACATCGAAGGTGCGCATTCACGCGTGGATGAAGGAGGTCCAGGGCCTGAGCTGGGTGCGCGCGTTCGAGCGCGCGGACGGCGAGGAGTACTGGGCCGGCGGCACGGGCGCGGACACGGGCGACGAGTACGACTCCTTCTGGTACACGTTCCACCCCGGCACGTACTACTTCCACACGTACGCTCACTCGTACCAGACCGGCTGGCTCGTCTACGACTTCGAGCTGTACGCCGCGGAGCCCTGCCGGGACGACTACTTCGAGGACAACGATTTCATCGAGGACTGCGGGCAGGTCGTCGAGGGCACGGTCGAGGATCTCAGGGGCTGCTATTCGGACAACGACTGGTACTGGCTCGATCTGGACGCCGGGGAGGAGCTCACGGTCACCGTCACAGCGACCGGCGGGGACACCGGCGGCACCAAGCGAATCACGCTCTACAACCACAACATGACCGACGTCGCGGTGACGACGTCCGGCGCCACGTCCCTTCAGGCGGCCTACACGGCAACGGTCACGGGCCCGCACTACATCAAGGTGATGTTCTGGAACGACGACGTCGAGTACGGGATGGACGTGGACATCGACTAGCGGGATCGTGCAGCTGAACGAGGGGCGCGTCCGCCTGGGGCGCGCCTCTCTACGTTCGGAGGAGGTCCCGGAGCATGCCGACCGCGCCCGGGGCGTCGTCCGCGTAGCCATCGGCGCCCACGGACTTCGCATAGCGCTTCGTTACGACCGCGCCTCCGACCACGACCTTGCACCTCAAGCCGGCCTCCCTGAGCGCCGCGATGACCTCCGGGATGCGCGTCACGGTCGTCGTCATGAGCGATGAGAGCCCGACGACGTCCGCGTTCTCGTCGCGCGCCGCACGGACGATCCTCTCCGCCGGCACGTTCTTTCCCAGGTCGACGATCCTGTAACCGTGGTTCTCGAGCACGCTCGCCAGGATCTTCTTCCCGATGTCGTGGACGTCGCCCTCCACGGTCGCCAGCACGATGGTTCCCCTTGACCTCGCTTCGTCGGCCTTCGGGAAGAGAGGCTTGAGCTTCCCGAACGCCCTCTCGACGGTCTCCGCGGCCAGCATCATCTGAGGAAGGAAGCACTCGCGCTTCTCGAACTGCCGGCCGACCTCCTCGAGAGCCGGCACCAGGATCCGGTCGTTGATCGCCCTCGCCTCGAGCCCCTCCCCCAGCGCCTCGTCCAGAAGGAACTCGATGTCCGACGCGCTCCCGTCGATGACGGTCCGGCGGATGCGTCCCTCGATCGAATCGTCGGACGGAGGCGGCGCTGCGGCCTTCTTCTTCTTGCGCCGCTTCATGTGCGCCCGGATGTATCCCGCAGAGTCTCTGTCCCGGAGCGTCAGCACCGACGAGGCACGGACGGTCGCCATCATCGACTCGTCCAGAGGGTTCATGATGGCGGCGTCGAGACCGCGTTCCATCGCCATCGCGAGGAAGCTCGCGTTCAGAGCGCTCCTGTCCGGGAGACCGTGCGACACGTTCGAGACGCCGAGTATGGTTGGAAGCCCGAGTTCCCCGGACGCCATCTCTACGGCCCGGAGGGTCTCGGGGACGCGCTCCTGCTCAGCGGAGACGGCGAGCGTCAGGCAGTCGGCGATCAGATGCCCGCGCGGAACGCCGTGCCTGTCGGCGCTCTCCACGATCTTCCTAAGGACCGACACGCGGTCCTCTGCGCTCGCGCGTATCCCGCGCTCGTCGAGCGCCAGGCATACGACGCCGGCGCCGAACCGCGCCGCGAGCGGCATGACGCGCTCGAGCTTCGCCGTCTCACCCGTCACCGAGTTCAGGAGCGGCTTCCCGGCCAGCATCGGGAGCGCCGCCTCGAACGCCTCGGGGCTCATGGAGTCGAGCGACAGCGGGGCCGCCACCGAGTTCTCGAGAGCCAGGGCCGCTCGGGGCATCGCCGCCGTCTCGTCGACGCCCGGCACACCGACGTTCACGTCGAGGACGTGAGCCCCGGCTCTGTCCTGGGCGTGCCCGTCGCGGAGGACGATCTCCGTCCGACCCTCGAGTATCTCACTCGACAGGTCGTCGCGATTCGTCGGGTTCAGACGCTCGCCGACCACGGCGAACGGGAACCCCTTCCCGATCGCGACCGTTCTCATCCGGCTCGAAAGCCTGAGCGCGGACGGCACGTGGCGCGCTACGGGTCTCACGCCGGCGAACCGCTCCTTCATCACGGCCGTGTGCTCGGGCCTCGTGCCGCAGCAGCCGCCCACCATCGATGCTCCGACCGTCACGAGCTTCTCGATTCCCCGGGCGAACTCCTCCGGTCCGACCCGAAACACGGTCCGACCGTTCACGAGTTCGGGCAGGCCGGCGTTCGGCTGCGCGAGGATGGGAACGGACACGGTCTCCGCCATGCGCCCGATGACCTCGACCATGCGGGTCGGTCCGGTGGAGCAGTTGGCCCCGACGGCGAAGGCGCCCATCGAAGCCAGGACGTTCGCCGCCGTGGCGGGGTCGGTCCCGGTCGGCGTCACGAACGTATCGTCGAACGTCATCGTGATCATGACGGGGAGACCGGTCGACTCTCTCGCCGCAAGGAGTGCCGCCCTGGCCTCCTTGAGGTCGGACATCGTCTCTATGAGGATGAAGTCGACGCCGCCCTCCGCCAACGCCTCCGACTGCTCCCTGAAGGTCTCGTAGGCGTCCCAGAAGGAGAGATCACCCAGGGGCTCCACGAGCCTGCCGGTGGGGCCGACGTCGCCCGCTACGAGCGTCTCGGGACCCGCGGCACGCCTGGCCAGTTCGGCTCCCCTCGCGTTCAGCTCGCGCGCGCGCCCGGCGAGTCC
>JBDRIO010000027.1:0-35734 GCA_043815815.1 Candidatus Eiseniibacteriota bacterium
GTCGAACCCTTGCCGTTCGTCCCGCCGACGTGGACGATCTCGAACTTCTCGTGAGGATTCCCGACCGACTCGAGCAGGCGCTCGACTCGCTCGAGGCCCGGCTTCATGACGAAGCGGTGCCTTGCGAAGAGCCAGTCCAGGCAGGATCTGTACGACTCAAAGGCCTTGCTTCCGTGCCTGGTCAAGCGTGTCCTCCGCCCGGTCTCGCCCGTCGTCTGTGAAGAAATCGAGGACCTTCGCCAGCGTCTTCTTGAGTTCCTTCCGGTGCACGACCATGTCGACCATGCCGTGCGAGAGCAGGAACTCGGACGTCTGGAACCCCTCGGGCAGGTCCTGCTTGATCGTCTGCTGGATCACCCTGGGGCCGGCGAACCCGATGAGGGCGCCCGGCTCGGCGATGATGACGTCGCCCAGGGAGGCGAAGCTCGCTGTCACTCCGCCCGTGGTGGGGTGAACCTGTATCGCAACGTGGAGGAGCCCCTCGTCGCGGAGCTTGGCGAGCATGGCGCTCGTCTTGGCCATCTGCATGAGGGAGAGTATGCCCTCCTGCATCCGTGCGCCGCCGGAGCTCGAGAGCGTCACGAGCGGCACTCGCTCCTCGATGGCCATGCGCGTGAGCCTCGCGAGCTTCTCGCCCATGGCCGAGCCCAGACTCCCACCCAGAAAGGCGAAGTCGAGGAGGCCGAACATGGCCAGGTGGCCGTCGACGCGCCCGCTCCCGGTCAGGACGGCGGACGAGAGCCCCGTCTTCTCCTTGGCCTCGGCGACCCTCTCCGCGTACTTGCGGGAGTCCGTGAACCGGAGAGGATCTCCAGACTCGATCCCCGACAGAAGCTCCACGAAGCTCCCCGGGTCCACGAGTATGTCCCTGTACTGCGTGGCCGTGATCCTGAAGTGATAGCCGCACTTCGGGCAGGTCCACAGGCTGCGCTCGAGCTCCTTGTGGTAGATGATCTCTCCGCAGCCCTCGCACTTGCGCCACAGGCCGTCCGGGACCTCGCGCTTCCGGGCATCCTTGATGCCGGGCTTGCGCCTCTTGAGCCAGGATACCTGGTCCATGTCTCTTCCCCGTTCTCCGGATCCTTCTGCCCGAATCAGCCGCGCTCAGGGACGCCCGCTCCGGGGACGCCCGCTCCGGGGACGCCCGCGCACCCCGCGACGCACACACCCATCGAGACTACAACTTCGCGGCGATTCCCGCCACGAGAGAAAGGAGCGTCGCGGCGCCCGCCCGGCCGGCCTCCAGCACCTCCGCGTGCGTGGTCTCCTCGAATCGCCCCGGGAGCGGGACGTTCGTGACGAGCGACAGCCCGAGGACCTCCAGCCCGAGGGAGCGCGCCGCCTGGACCTCGGCGACGGTCGACATGCCGACGGCCTGTGCTCCGAAGATTCTCGCCATCCCGATCTCCGCGGGCGTCTCGTACGTTGGACCGAGCGACCCCAGATAGACGCCCTCCCTGAGCCCGGTCCCGATGGCGAGCGCCGCCTCGCGCGCCAGCCCGCGGAGCCTCGGGGAGTAGGCGTCTGCCATCCGGAACGTGCCGCCGGTCCGTGGGCGGAAGCGCCCGGTGACCATCGATATCTGGTCGACGATGAGCATCACGTCGCCGACGCGGAAGCCGGGGTCGATGCCGCCCGCGGCGTTCGAGACCGCCAGAACGGGCACGCCGAGCTCGGCCGCCAGGCGCACCTGCCACGTGACGTCCGCGTGCGTCCGCCCCTCGTAGAAGTGGACGCGTCCTGCGAAGACGAGGACCCTCTTCCCCCCGAGAGAACCCAGCACCACCGCGCCCGCGTGTCCCTCGACGCCCGTGGCCGGGACGCCCGGGATCTCCGCGTACGGGACGACGACGCTGTCGCCCAAGCCGTCGGCGAAGGACGAGAGCCCGGAGCCGAGCACGACTGCGGCGTCCGCGCCCGCGAATCCCCTCGCTCTCAGATGTGCGGCGGCCGCGCCTGAGTCCACTGTGCGCCTGACCATCCACTCACTCCTCGGGTGCTGCGCCTGACCATCCACTCACTCCCCGGGTGGCGCGCCTGACCATCCACTCACTCCCCGGGTGGCGCGCCGCCCTCCGGCGCTCCGAGATCGGCGATCATCACGATCGCGTCCTCTCCCGAATCCGCGTAGTAGCTCTTGCGGATGGCCACCGGCCTGAACGCGAAACTCTCGTAGAGGCGTATCGCACCCGTGTTCGACTCGCGGGCCTCGAGCGTGGCGAGCCCGACGCCCTTCCCGGCGGCGTCCGCGAGGGCGCGCGCCAGGAGGCACCTGCCGGTCCCGCGACGCCTGACGTCGGGCGCGACGGCGATGTTGCCGATGTGGATCTCGTCACGCACGATCCACGACACGATGTAGCCTATCACCTCGCCGCCGCGTACGGCCACCCAGGTCGACGTGCCGTCGCCAATGCAGTCCCGCTCGAACGAGCCTCTGGACCACGGGTTCGCGAACGTCCTCTGCTCGATGGCGGTCACGCCGTCCAGATCGGAGAGCGACATCGGTCTGATCTCGACCTCGGCGCCCGCCTCTCCCGCGGACCCGCACTCACCGCGCAGGTGCGTCATACTCCCCTCAGGTAGACGGGTACGACCGACGAGACGTCGGCGGGTCCGCGCTCCACGCCCACGGCCGCGATGGCGACCGGCGTCGGGCGTTCGACCGAAGGCTCGGGGAAGAGCGCCGCCGCTCCCAGCGCGTGCGCGAGTTCCGAAGCGTACAGGACCGCTCCGGTACCGACGAGCGTGAGAGTCTCTCCTCCCGCGACCTCGCCCGCGCGGGCGGCGAACTCGATCGGGTCCCATGCCCCGTCGGCCAGGACGCGCTCCATGGCGGCGCCCCGACGGAAGAGGGCCGCGTACACCTCGCCCCGGCGGGCGTCGAGCATCGGACAGACCAGCGAGACGTCGGTCTCGCCGCGCTCGCCCGGGTCGAACGCGCTCGCGGCGAGGGCCTCGAGCGTCGGCACCGGCAGGAGAGGAAGCCCGGTCGCCGCCGTCAGGCCCTTCGCGGTCGCCAGACCGACGCGTAGACCCGTGAACCTGCCCGGCCCCACCGACACGGCCACGCCGTCGAGATCGGCGAGGCGCGTCGACGCGTCCGAGAGGGCGCCCGCGACGGCCGCCACGAGTTCGTCGGCGCGTCCTCGGCCCGCGAGGATCGCCCTCTCGGAGAGCACGCGCTCTCCGTCGACGACGGCTGCCGCCTCGACGGTCGTTGAAGTGTCTATCGTCAGGATGCGCAATCTAGGAGCCTCCGGGCCACGACGCCGGGAGCCGGCGAAGCAGTCGCCCGCTCTCCTCGCCCGTCGCGATCAGAACGAATCTGCGTCTCGTCCTGTCGTCGGAGGAGATCTCGACGACGAGCCGGTCGTCCGGGAGCATGTCGACGGCGCGCTCGGCCCACTCGATGAGCGCCACGCCGTCGCCCCAGAAGAACTCGCGGTACCCGAGTCCCGCCAGCGGATCGGCGCCGTCGGTCCTGTAGAGGTCGATGTGATAGACGGGAACGGAACCCTCGTACTCGTTCACGATGACGAAGCTCGGACTCGACACGTATCCGTCGAACCCGAGCCCGTGCGCCATGCCCTGGACGAGAACGGTCTTGCCGCTTCCGAGCTCGCCCGTCATCGCCACGACCATCCCCGGAGCGAGCAGACGCCCGATGGCGCGCCCGAGGTCGCGCGTCTCCTCGGGGGACGATGTCTCGAACGCGGCTCGAGTCGCCGGCACGGTCGTCCCTCCCCCGGTCAGCCCCGCGGCCGCATGACAGCGCACGGGAGGATCATCTCCTCGAGCGAGATCCCGCCGTGCTGGAAGCTCCCCCTGTACTGACGCTCGTAGCGATGGAACTCCGTCGGGTAGACGAAGTAGTAGTCCTCCTTCGCGATCGCGTACTGCTTGCTCTGCCCGTCAGTGGGTAGCTTGAACCTGCCCGGCTCCTTGATCAGGAAGGTCTCCTTCTCGTCGATCCCGAGGTTGCTGCCGAACTTGTATCTCAGGTTCGTCGACGTGTCTCGGTTGCCCCGGATCAGCGCCGCGCGCTTGCCGAGGACCGCCCCGTGGTCGGTCGTGAGGACGACCGTCGCGCCGTGGCGAGCCATCTGCGCCAGGATCTGGTAGAGCGCCGAGTGGTTGAACCACGACCTGACGAGCGACCGGAAGGCCGGTTCGTCCGGCGCCAGTTCCTGGAGTATCTCCGACTCAGAGCGCGAGTGCGACAGGATGTCGACGAAATTGTAGACCACAGAGACGAACGGCAGGTCGTGCATCGACGACATCTGCCGCTTCACGTTGTCGGCCTCTTCCTTCTCGTAGATCTTGACGTACTTGTGGCCGGGCGTGAACCTGATGCCGTGGCGTTCGAGCTGAGCGTCCATGAGCTGCCGCTCGTAGCGGTTCTTGCTGAACTCGTCGCGCCCCTGCACCCCCCAGATGTCCGGGTAGTGGTCCGTGAACTCGGACGGCCACAGACCGCTGAAGAGAGCGTTGCGAGAGAACGGCGTCGCCGTCGGCAGTATCGAGTAGTAGTAGTGGTTCGTGATCTCGAACAGCGGCTCGAGGCTGGGCATGAGGCTCATCCAGTGGTCGAGCCTCATGCAGTCCAGGACGACGAAGTAGACCTTGTCCTTGGCCTTGAGCCTGGGCGCCACGAACTCCCGGAAGATGTCGACCGAGAGGAGCGGCCTGTCGGACGCGCCGTTCACCCAGCCCTCGTATTCGTCGACGACGAACCGCGCGAACTCCACGTTGGCCGACTGCTCGAGGTCCTGGTGCGACTGCCTGAGTCCGGGGTCCCTGAACCGGTCGAGCTCCAGGTCCCAGTTCGCGAGCCTGAGATACACGCGGACCCAGTCCTCCCAGGTGAGCGGGCTCATGATCCGCATGCGTATCTGGCTGGACTCGGCGGCGTAGGTCTGCGCCAGCTGGTCCTGCAGGATCCGCCTGCCGTCCAGGAGGCGTTTGATCGCCAGGAAGACCTGGGTCGGCTTGACGGGTTTGATCAGGAAGTCGTCGATCCGCCTCCCCAGCGCGTCGTCCATCAACTCCTCTTCCTCGCTCTTCGTCACCATGACGACGGGGAGCGAGGGGTCCAGCTCCTTGATCTCACCCAGCGTCTCGAGCCCGTCCATGCCCATCATCATCTCGTCCAGGAGGACGAGGTCGAACCGCGAGTCCCGAAGCTGACGGAGCGCCTCCTCGCCGCCGGACGCCGAGCCCACCTCGTATCCCTTCTGCTCGAGGAAGAGGATGTGTGGCTTGAGCATCTCGATCTCGTCGTCCACCCAGAGTATTCGCCTGCCAGTCGCTTCCATCGTGTCCTTTCCGCTCGGCCTCGCGCCCGGACGTGGCGCCCGCGCAAGCGCCGGCGCCACGTCGGTACCGTCACGCGACCGGTAGAGTGATAGCGAACGTCGTTCCCTTGCCGGGCTCCGACCACAGCACGGACAGCTTGCCCTTGTGATACTCCTCGATGATCCGGCGCGCGAGGGCGAGCCCCAGGCCCCATCCCTTTCGCTTGGTGGAGTATCCGGGCAGGAAGACGCTGCGGCGCTCGGCGGCCGAGAATCCCCTCCCGTTGTCGGTGACGAGGATCCTCACGTGCCCCTGCTTCGTAAGGTGCTCGGTGACTACCTCGATGCGCCCGCCCTCGGCCCCGAGGGCCTCGATGGAGTTCTTGACCAGATTCTCGACCACCCACTCCATGAGTTCCCTGTTGATGTCGAGGGGCGGCGTCGCCGCGTAGTCCTCCACGAGCGTGACGTCCTTGCCCAGGGACTCCAACCTGCGGCGAAGGTAGTCGACGACGTCGCGGAGCACGATCGCGACGTCCTGCCGGCGCGTCTTGGGTATCGATCCGATCTGGTTGAACCGGAGCGAGATCTTCTCGAGACGCTCGAGGTCCCGCTGCATCTCGCCGGTCATCTCCGCCATCTTGTCCGCAGGGCAACCCGTTCTCGCGAGTTCCCTGATGAGCTCCACCCATCCCATCATCGACGAGATGGGCGTGCCCAGCTGGTGCGCGGTCTCCTTCGCCATCCCGACCCATATCGAGCGAAGTTCCGCGAGCTTGGCGTTGCGGAAGCCGAGGAAGGCCAGAAGGATGAGCACGCCGAACGCCAGAAGCTCGAGGGCCGGCACGAACCGCATCTCGCGGATCATGCTCGATTCGCCGTGGTGTAGGTACCCGTGGATGTCGGCCGTCCCGACGTGCGTCAGCGGAATGGGCGCGTGGTTCCTGTCGAGCTCCCGCACGAACGCGAACACGTCGCCCAGCTCCGTGCCCTGGGTGTTCTCGCGCGTGGCGCCGAGGTAGGTCTCGTGGCTGACGTCCTCGGGGTCCAGGTCCACCGGGATCCCCTTCCACGTGATGGGGACGCCCCTGACGTCGGTGATGACGATCGGGAAGTCGATCGATTCGATGAGCTCCGTGAAGATGGCGCGAAGCTCCTCGTTCTCGCGCGCGGCGTACGTCGCGCTCGCGCAGAGGCCGGCCATCGAGCGTGAGAGCGTGGCGGACTGGGACTCCAGACGCCTGATGAGGCTGTTCGTGTAGAGCGAGATGGCGATGGCCAGGACCGACACGGCCACGAAGACGTAGGCCCGCGAGCGTGACGTGGTGACGTCCATGAGGCCAGTGCGTCTGTGTCTGCCCGATGTCATGGTGTCCTTCCATAACTGCCGACGGCACAATCCATTAAATAGTCTAGCACGCGCCAGGAGCGTGTCAAGACGGCCTGAGCGAGCGGGCGTCGGACAGTTCGGAGAAGAGACCGCACATCGAGCCGGCCCACGAGTCCCAGTTGAGCCGGGTCTCGTACTCGTTTCGGCTCGCCTCGGACAGCGCGCGAATGCGCTCGCCGCCGCTCCAGACGTCTCGGAGGAGCCTGGCGTACTCGCCGCCCCGGGCCTCCACGGGGAGCGCGTATCCGTTGACGCCGTCCCTCACCACCTCCGGCAGTCCCCCGGTGGCGGAGACGAAGGCGGGAAGCCCGAAGGCGTTCGCCTCCGCGACGACCATCCCCAGGCACTCGCTCCTCGTCGGGAGGATGAGAACGTCCGCCGTCGAGTAGAGGCGGACGAGCTCCGCCCGCTCGTGGGGATCGTTCTTGTCGAGGAACGGGACGACCCTGAGCCTCGGGTGCCGGGTCCCCGGCGGCGGAGCGCACCCGCAGACCGTTAGCGCGGCGTCGACGCCCATCCGCTCGAGCTCGAGGAGCGTCTCCACCGCCGTGTCGCCGCCCTTACGCTCCCACTGCTTTCCGACGAGGAGAAGCTCGATTCGTTCAGATCTCGGTCGAGAAAGCACCTCTTCCCTTCCGGGGACGTTCTCGAAGTTCACGCCGAACGGCATGACGTGGAGCTTCCCTCCGGGCGCGCCGTAGTCGCGCTCCGCTGAGCGGGCGGCCCACGCGGACGGATACGACACGGCCGCGGCGTTCGCGATCGCGAGCGCCTCCAGCGCGTGGCCGTCGCGGCTCGACGCCGCGCAGAGGTCGGAGAAGTCGGGGTAGTAGCCCTCGAGCAGTGCGAACGTCGCGTCCGACACGTAGACGATCGGGACGTCGGTCTTGAGATACGCGATGACCGCGCTCGCGGCCGGGGCCACGGCGGCGTCGAAGGTCCGCCCGGCCATCCGGGCTCCGGCGGCCCTTGCGCACGACCTGGCGAACACCGCGGAGTGGCCGTGAATGTACTTGCCCGGCCGCACCGCGCCGCGGAGCTTCCCGTAGACGCGCAGCCAGTTCCTGACAGGCGTACGAAGCGGCCCGATAGCCGTGACCTCGCAGCCCCGCGATTCGAGGGCCCTGAACATGTGATACGGGGTGCCGGACCAGGAGCCGCGGTCAAGCGGGTCGGTCGATGTGAGGAACGCAACGCGGAGCATCCGGTGATCCCCCGGGGTTCGTGGCCGCGAGGACGCGGCCTGCGCGATGGGACGACGGACCTGCGCTGCGGACGCGGCGCGGCCTCGCGCTACGCGCCCGACGCGTCGCCGCCCGGGGATCGAGTGGGCCTAGGAGATCTCGGTGAGACCGTCCATGTAGGGTCGCAGCGCGTCCGGGATCGTGATCGACCCCGCCTGAGTCTGGTAGTTCTCGAGGAGCGCTATGACCGTTCTCGGCAGCGCGACGCCCGACCCGTTGAGCGTGTGAACGAAACGGGCCTTCTCACCCTCTGCGGGGCGGTATCTGATCCCTGAGCGCCTGGCCTGGAAGTCCTCGAAGTTGCTGCACGACGAGACCTCGAGCCACGCCTCGACTCCGGCCGCCCACACGTCGATGTCGTAGCACTTGGCGGCCGCGAACGAGAGGTCGCCGGTGCAGAGCGTCTTGACGCGGTACGGCAGTTCGAGCCTCTGGAGGATGTCCTCGGCGTCGGCGGTCAGAAGCTCCAGCTCGTCGTACGAGCTCTCGGGCTCGACGAGCTTCACCATCTCGACCTTGTCGAACTGGTGGACGCGCATGAGCCCGCGCGTGTCCTTGCCGTACGAACCCGCTTCCCTGCGGAAGCAGGGCGTGTAGCCGACGTACTTCACGGGAACGCGGCCGGGTTCGAGGATCTCGTCCCTGTGGATGTTCGTGATCGGCACCTCCGCGGTGGGAATGAGGAACAGGTCGTCCTCTCCGCAGTGGTACATGTCGCTCTCGAGCTTCGGCAGCTGCCCGGTCCCGGTCATGGCGTCACGGTTCGACACGAACGGGGCCGACACCTCCGTGTAGCCGTGCTCCTTCGTGTGGATGTCGAGCATGAATCGAATGAGAGAGCGCTCCAGGAGAGCGCCCGCTCCCACGAAGCAGATGAAACCGGAGCCCGCGATCTTCGTCGCTGCGGGGAGATTCAGTATTCCCAGCCGCTCGCCGGCTTCCCAGTGCGGCGCAGGCGAGGCGCAAAGGGACGCAGGCTCTCCCCACTCCCGCACGAGGACGTTGTCTTCCTCGTCAGCGCCGACGGGGACGGACTCGTGTGGAACGTTGGGGATCGTGAGCTCGAGCTCCGCAAGCTCCGCCCGAAGCGTCCCCATTCGTTCGTCGAACTCCTTGATCCGGGCCGACACGGCGCGCATCCGGGAGATCGGCTCAGCCGCGTCCTCGCCCCTCTTCTTGAGCTCGGCTATCCCTTCGCTCTCGAGATTGCGCTCCTGCTTGAGCTCGTCGGCCCCGACGATCAGGCCACGGAGCTCTTCGTCGAGAGCCAGGAGCCTGTCGAGGTCGGCGCTCTCGCGCTTGTCCGCGATGGCCTTCCTCACAGCGTCGGGGTTGCTGCGCACGTATCTCAGATCCAGCATCTCCGCATCCACCGGTTGCAGGACTCGTTGCGGGCGCGTCGACCTCAGCGCGCCTCGACTGTCTCACGGGATCGCTCCGCCGCGGGCGCGTGCTCCTCTTCGGGCAGGAGGTCGCGCGCGGGCAGACTGAGCACGAGAAGGTCGTCGTCGGAGGGCTCGGTGAGGAGGTCGCGCTTCCCCATCTCGCGCAGCATCGACAGCGCCTTCTCGGGAACGGGGACCCGCACGAGGCGGAGCCCCAGGAAGGCCATGCCGACGACGGCCGCCAGCGTCGCCACGGCGACGAGGTTGGGCCTGCCGGCGTGGTAGAACGACAGATAGATCGCGGCCCCGGTCAGAGAGGCCGATATCAGGTAGATGGTGGCGGCGGTCTGCCTGGGCGTCAGGCCGAGCCGCGCCAGCCTGTGCGAGCTGTGGTCCTTCCCGCCCCTCGCTACGTCCCTGCCCTCGACCACCCTGGACGCCGTCACGAGGAAGGCGTCGAAGATCGGATAGCCGAGCATCAGCACCGGGAGAAGGAGCGCGGGGGACCCGGCATCGGCGTAGGCCACGGCGCGGAGCGAGAGACCTCCGACGACGTACCCAAGGAAGAGGCTCCCGGCGTCGCCCAGGAAGATGGACGCCGGTGAGAAGTTGTAGCGGAGGAATCCGAGCGCGCCTCCCGCGACGGCGATGGCGGCGATGGCGGTGTTCGTGTGACCGTTCCCGAGCGCGAGCGAGAAGATGCCGAAGCTCGCGATGGCAGCGAGACCTGCCGTGATGCCGTCCATGTTGTCGAGGAAGTTGAAGGCGTTCATGAGGCCGACCATCCAGAAGAGGGCCAGCGGAAAGCCGATCAGCATCGGAATGGGAAGCCCCTCGACGCCCCCCGAGAGGAGCATCACGGCCGCCGCGACGGTCTGTCCGGTCAGCTTGACGACCGGGCGCATGCCGTTGGCGTCGTCGGCCAGGCCGAGCACGATGACCATGAGGCCGCCCGACATGAAACCGACGATCCGGGCGCTGTAGGGGCAGCGTATGAGCGCCAGGGCCGCCGCGGCCGACGCGAGGCTGGCGAGGGCGACGGCGAGGCCGCCCATCAGAGGCGTGGGCGTCAGATGGACCTTGCTCATGCTGGGATGGTCAAGAAAACTCAGGCGCTTGGCGAGGCTGCGGACCGCTGGGGTCAAGGCAAGCACGGCGAGAACCGACAGCCCGAACGCGCAAAGAAAGATCATGACAGTTCCCCGAGGAGGTCTGTCCCGAACGGCACGGGATTATTCCTAACACTCCGTTAGCTGTCAAGCTCTTTCTAGGCGCCCTCCCGTCCCGGCTCCACTACTTCTTGAAGTCCGCGACGATCCTCTCGAGCAGTTCCGCGAGCGAGACCTGCGGCTCGTAGCCGATGAAGGACTTGATCTTCGTGAGGTCCGGGACGCGCCTTCTCATGTCCTCGAACCCTTCCTCGTAGGCCTTCTCGTACGGTATGCGCTCTATCGTCGAACCCGACGCCGTGAGCTCGAGGATCCTCTTGGCGAGGTCCTCGATCGTCGTCTCCTCGCTGCTGCCGAGGTTGAAGACCTCCCCGTTCGCCCTGGGCTCCTCCACGAGCCCCAGGACGCCCCGGATCACGTCGGACACGTCGCAGAAACACCGCGTCTGCTGGCCGTCCCCGTAGACGGTGATCGGATGGTCCAGGAGCGCCTGTCGAACGAAGCGCGGGATGACCATGCCGTACTGGCCCGTCTGCCTGGGACCGCACGTGTTGAACAGCCGCACGATAGTGACCGGCAGTTTCTTCTCGCGATGATACGCCAGGGCGAGGAACTCGTCAATCGCCTTCGACGACGAGTAACCCCACCGGCTGATCATCGTCGAACCCAGGACCCTGTCGTCGTTCTCGCCGCAGGGCTGGGAATTGGCCTTCCCGTATATCTCGGATGTCGAGAAGATAACGGCCTGCTTCTTCCCCTCGTTCGCCTGGTGGAGGACGATCTCGGTGCCCCTGATGTTCGTCTCGAGCGACTTCAGGGGGTTGTCGATGATGTAGGCCACGCCGACGGCCGCGGCGAGATGGAAGACCACGTCGACCTTGGCGGTCAGCTCCGCCACCACGCGCTCGTCCATGATCGTGTCGATGACGTAGTCGAACTTCGGGTGCTTCTCGAGGTGGGCGATGTTCTCGAACCGACCGGTCGACAGGTCGTCGATGACCCACACGCCGTCGCCGCGCGCGAGCAGCGCCTCGACGAGGTGCGACCCGATGAACCCTGCGCCGCCGGTGACGAGTGCGTTCATACGAATTACGGCTCTCCGACATCAAGAACGCGAAGCCCGGTAAGCCCACTGAATGGGACGTCCCGGGACCGCTGACATCCGGACCGGTCAGACGCTCGACCAAGGCCGGTTCCCGAGACTATACACGCGCCCGACGGCCCGGGCAAGCGCTTTTCCCCGGAGGGCCCTGTCGCGGGCCTCCTCCGCAGCTCCCCGCAGCTCCCCCACCGCTCCGCCGCCGCCGTTCCGTGACCTGCCCGTGCATATCCCGGGCCTGCGCCTGCTCCACGCTCGCCGTGGCCGGCGCACCCCCGCCTCAGTGGAGCGCGGGAGGCCCCGGGTCGACCCCGAGGGCGAGTCCGATGACCGAGAGATGCGCGGCGAGCGGGATCCTCGCCCTGCGGCCGCGAGGGAGGAGACGTGCTGCGACCCTCGCAAGGGAACCGACGAAGAGCAGCGTCCTCAACGCGGGGACCTGTCGAGCGTGGTGCTTGCGGAAGTACGCGACCAGACTGCGCATCCTCTGAACGAACATCTCCGCCGGGAGCTGCTCCGCGCTCTTCCCCCTGCGATGCATGACGACGGTACGCGGACGATAGACCGTCCGCCAGCCCGAGCACTTGAGCCGGAGACACAGATCGGCCTCCTCCGCGTACATGAAGAACCGCTCGTCGAGCGCACCCGTCCGTTCGAGAGCCGCGCGCCTGAGGAGCATGAAGGCCCCTCGCACGAAGTCGACGTCCCGAGTCTCCCTCTCGCCCTCGACCGCGGACCTGCCCGTCGACCCCGGACCCCCGAAGTAGAAACCGAAGACCTCGCGGAGGCACGGGAACCGGTAGCAGGAGGGCTGAGGCGTTCCGTCGGGATTGACGAGCCTGCACCCGAGCGCACCCACACCTGCGCGCTCCTCGATAAAACAGACGTCGTCGGGCAGGCGGTTCTCGAGGATCCGGGTGTCCGGATTCAGAAGGAGGACGAATCGCCCGCGCGACTCCCGGATCGCCACGTTGTTGGCGGCTGCGAACCCGAGGTTCGAAGGGCTTTCGATGACGCGCACGTCGGTGAACCTCCGACGCACCGCCTCGGCCGAACCGTCGGTCGAGGCGTTGTCGACGACGATCGTCTCGAACGACAGTCCGTGCATCGTGACTCGCACCGATTCGAGACACTCGACGATGAGATCGCGCACGTTGTAGCTCACGATGACGATGGTGAGGTCGAGAGAGGGGTCGTGGAGGAACGCGTGCGGGGGGCGATCCTGGAACTCGTGGGGGGGGCGCTTCTGAAGCTCATGGAGGGCGCTGTCGGTCGATGTGCTCACGGCGGTAACACCTCCCGTCACATGAGTGCCCGCGCCGGGCATCAGTCCTCGGTCAACTCCGAATAGAGGTCCTCCAGGTCTCCTATCATCCCGGCCTCGCTGAACGAAGGGTGAAACCGCTCCACGGCCGCGCGGCCCATCCGTTCGCGAAGCGCCTCGTCCGATATGATCCGTGCCACGTGTCGCGCGACCTGCTCGGGCTCTCCTGGTTCGACGAGAAACCCGTTGACGTCACTCACCACGACCTCGCGTATCCCCGCGACGTCGTAGGCCACGACCGGCACGCCGGTCGCGAGCGCCTGAAGCACGACCCGCGGCAACCCTTCCCAGAGCGACGTGAGCACGAAGACGTCTATGGCGCGGAGAAGGTCGGGGACGTCGCCCCGTATGCCGGCCAGCACGAGCGACTCACCGAGTCCCATCCTGGCGGCCTCCGCCTCGATGCCCTCCCGGAGCGGCCCGTCACCCACGTAGAGGAACCTGACGTCCGGACGCTCGCGACGCAGGAGGTCGGCCGCGCGGAGGAAGTCGTGCGGGTTCTTCTGCGGCGACAACCGGCCGACCGAGCCGACGACGGGGCTGCGTTCTCCGAAGCCGAAAGCATCCCGCGTCGCCCGGCGCCGCGCCTCGTCGGCCCTGAACCTCGAGAGCGGGATGCCGCTCCTGATGAGCCGGTAGCTCGACTCGTCCCCTATCGACGCTTCGAGTCCGACGCGGGTCGTCCTCTCCGAAACGGAGACGAGGGGATTCGTCCACGGCTGCATGATGCGCTCGAGGGCCACGTAGAATCCGCGGAGCAGCGGGTGCATGTGCTCGTGGAAGCCCCATCCGTGGACCGTGTGAACGATGTGAGGGACCCGCGCGAGTCTGGCGGCGAACCGTCCGACGATGCCGGCCTTCGAGCTGTGAGTGTGCACGACGTCGAAGCGTCCGCGAGCCAGGAGCCGGACGAGGGCGAGCGTGACGGCGGCGTCCCTCCACGGATCGATCTCCCGGACCAGGTTCGGGAGGATCCTCACGACGATGCCGCGGCTCCGGGCGTCCTCGATGAGCGACCCCTCCGAACCGGTCTGGGGACCGCACCAGAGCTCGGAGTCGTACCGGTCGTTGTCGACGCGCGCCACAGAAGCGATCGTGTTCTCCTGTGCGCCGCCCACGATGAGACGCGTGATGAGATGGAGCACACGCACGCGCCGCGACGCCGCCCGCGTCTCGAGCGCGCGCGTGTAGACACGGCCGTGCGCCAGAGCGTAGCTCCCGTCGGTCGCCCTCGTTCTCCCGGCCGCCGCGACCCGCTCTGTGTAGAACGACGTCCTCGCGCGGACGTCGAGCGCCGCCATGGCAAGGACCTCCGGGGCGTCGCCTTCGACCAGACAGCAAGAGAGCGCCGGCGGCAGCGCCTCGCGCGCACCGGGCGCCGCTCTCACGATCGGCACGCGTCCCCTGGCGATCGTCTCGAGGATCGTCAGGCCGAGACCCTCGTAGTCGGACACCATGAAGACGACGTCGACGTCGTCCAGCTCACCGGCCACATCGTCGACGGCGCCGCGGAACTCGACACGGTCCGCGATGCCGAGCTCGTCGGCGAGCGAGCGGAGCGACGCTTCCTCCCCTCCCTCACCTATGATCCTGAACTCGAATTCGCCGGGCGCCTCGCGCTCGACGACCGCCGCGACCCGGAGGAAGAGGTCCACGCGCTTCACGGGGTGCAGCCTGCCCACGATCCCCAGGCGCCCGGGGCGTCCCGGCGGAAACACCGGGGCGGGCGACGTCGCCGGCTGCACGGCCGGCGGGCTCGGGACGACGGGAGGCAGCATCCCCGCCGGCCCCAGATACGACTTCGACCTCGCAGCGTCGTCGCTGACGGCCAGCACGTCGCGGGCGCCGGCGAGAGCGAGGCGCTCGAGCAGGCGATGATGTCCCCGCATCCAGCGGTCGACGCTGTGCTTGGTCGAGACGCGCAGGACCCTCCGTCCGAATCCGAGCCACGCCGCCAGGTCCGCCGGAAGGAGGTGGGAGTGAACGAGGTCGCACTCCATGAGCGCGGCGTGGTCGGCCGCCAGGAGCCAGTCGCGCCAGGACCGCCATCCATCCATGCCGACGACGTGTACGGGGACGCCGTCGCGCCTCAAGGCCGCGCCTATCCTGCCCTCGTGCGTGAGGCAGACGACCTCGAACCGGAACCGGTCGGCGAGCGGTCCGCGCACGAGCTGCTCCACGAGCCGCTGCGCGCCCCCGTGGTCCATGTTCGGGATCAGCTGGACGATCGTGGGCCGATCGGTACGGCGGGAGACCCCGGCGGTCCGGAGGATGCGCGACGGGTGGGCGTTCGCGCCCTCGGACGACGGGGCCCAGTCGAACAGCCCGATTGAGCGCGCGAGGATCGAGTAGACGGCGGCCCGTCTGCGCGGCAGTAGGCGTCCATCTCCGACGCCGAAGGCGGCGAGGACCCTGTAGACGAGGGTCCGGGTCGACAGCCTGCGCCTCCAGAGACGCCGAACGCTCTCCGGGTCCGCACCCCCGACCTCGCAGAAGTACTGGAAGTCGGAGAGCACTCTCGCGGCGAACGCCGGCCCCTCGCTCGCGCGCGTCGACGCGCCGCCCGCGTGTTCGAAGCGCGCACCGTCGTCGACGCACACGGCGACGCCCTTCGCGGCCGCCCGCGTGCACCACTCGACATCCTCGTTGTAGAGGAAGTACTGCTCGTCCAGCGGCCCCACGATCCCGAGCGTCTCGCGGGTGAGCGCCATGACGCTCCCCGAGACGACGTCGGTGCGGAAGACCCCGTCGGGCAGTGAGGCGTCGCGCTCTCGTCTCGTGCGGGGAGGAACGAAGAGGGCCTCGCGCGTGATGTCGGAGAGGACGGGGAGCGCCCGGAAGCAGTTCCGGCTCACGCGGCCGGACGGCGCGAGCACGGCCCCACCGACCAGGGCGCGCGTCGAACCCGCCGACCGGGCGAGGCGGGCCACCGCGTCGCCGCGGGGCGAGACGTCCGGGTTCATGATGACGAGGAGTTGGCCTCGGGCCTTCGAGAGTCCGAGGTTCACGCCGGCGGCGTACCCGGAGTTCGCGGGCGCCTCGACGAGACGGGCCTCCGGGAACGCGCTCCGGACGGCGTAGGGGCTCCCGTCGGTCGACGCGTTGTCGACGACCACGAGTTCCGCCCCGGAGGGGCCGGCCGACTCGAGCATCGCACGGAGGTTTCGGACGACGGTCGGGCCGCCGTTGTAGTTGACGACGACGATCGAAACGTTCATCGGGAATCCAGCGAGCGGTAGATGTCCTCGTACTCGTCGACAGTGTCGGACATGTCCATGCGGGCGGCAGCGAACGAACGCACGCGCTCGCTCGAGCGCCTCGAGATGAAATCGTCCGAGCGGAGGAAGTCTAACACACGACGGGACGACGCGGCGACGTCATCCGGGTCGACCAGAATGCCGAGCCCCTCGTCGTCTATCCAGTCGCACGCGTCCCCCATGCCGCCACCGGCTACGACGGGAAGCCCCGAGGCGAGGTACTCGGCGAACTTGACGGGAGCGCACACCTGCTTCGAGACGTCGTCGTCGACCAGCATCAGCCCGAAGTCGGAGGCCGCGAAGAGATACGGAATCTCGTCCGTGGGGGCCGTGAGGATCTCGGTGCGCTCCTCCGGCAGACCGCATTCGCGCGCGATGCGAGTCGCGCCTTCGGTCGAAGGGTAGACGGCCACCAGGAACCGGACGTCGGGACGCTCGTCCATGACGCGCCTCATGAGCTCAGCCGTGAGGTCGAGCCGATGCCACGGGGACGCAGCGCCGGCGAAGACGCCGACCACGCTCTCCTCGTATCCGCGCGACTCTCTCGTCGCTGCGCGCGCGTGCACGGCGTCCTCGAACCGGTCGAGAGCGGCTCGGTTCGGAATGAGCCGGACCTTGGCTGGATCGACGCGGCCGGCGTACCCGGGCGCGCTCTGCAGGTGCTCACGGAATCGCTCGGAGACGACCACGACGACGTCGGACACGGAGAGGAGCCACCTCTCGAGAGCACGGGCGAACGCGAGCTTCGCGCTCCCAGGACGCAGCGCCCCCTCGAGCACGTACTCGTCCACGAACAGACCGCGCATGTCGAACACGAGCCGCAGCGGCGAGACGGCGCGGGCGAGGGCCGCCATGATGGCGGGCACGTGGCTCCGCGCGTGCACCGTCCTCACGCGCCGGAGGAGCACGAGTCTGAGAATGGCGAGGGCGCCCATCGGGATCTCGAACCAGCGGGAGCGAAGCTGCGGCAGCGCGACGTGCTCTATGCCCGCGTCGGCGAGCGCGCGACGCTCTGCCTCGTATTGGATCTCCTCGGTCGGAGTGCGGTCGCGGGGCTCGAACGAGATGACGGAGAAGCGCCTGCCGCGGGCCGACAGCGCCCGCAGCTGGTCGAGCCCGTGCAGGCGTGGCAGGGGCGCGCCCAGCGTGTGCCTGAAGACGTAGAGGACCCTCGAGCGGTTCAAGGACGTCCCTCCCCCGGCCCGGACGCTGCGCCGATCTCCACGTGCCCGGTCGACGAGCCGTCGGCCGCGAGAGCGCGTCCCTCCTCGGCGGCCGCGGCGGCCCGCATGCGCTCGGTGAGCGCCAGGAGCGTCCAGAGAAGCACGCCGCTCGCCGGCGCCGCCGCCGGGAAGGTCTGCGCCTGCACGAAGTACGCGACCCCGGACACCGCGAGCGCCGCTCGCGGCCAGTCTGAGGGAGCGCGAGCCGAACGTCCCGTGTTCCTGAAGTAGAGGCAGGCGAGCCAGAGCGACAGGACGAGGCCCGGGATGCCCAGGGCCATGGCCCTCTGGAGGAAGTAGTTCTCCGCCCCGAAGGCGACGGCCTGCGCGCGCGTCAGCCTGTACTCATGCTCGAGCGAGCTCCTTATGCCCCCCCAGCCGACCCCCTGAAGCGGATGGTCGCGGAGGATGTTGAACGCCTGCTTGTACGTGACGACGCGAGCGACCGTCGTCGTGGCGTCCCCGCGAAGGACCTTGTCGGCCTTATTGAGAAGAGCCGCGGGCGAGGCCAGCAACAGGGCGCCGACGAGCACGGGAAGCAGCCAGAGAAGCGCTCGTTTTCGCCTGACGAGAAAGATCGCGCTCCCCATGGCGGCGACCGTCCCCAGGAGGCCGGCTATCGAGTACGTGAAGAGGTTCGCGTATGCAACGACGGCGGCCGTGAGTCCCGCCAGCGCCTTGCGTGCCCGTGACAGGCTCCCGAGAAGGAGCCCAAGCGCCACTCCGAAGCTCACCGTGAGGTAGTGCGAGAAACGGAGGGTGTGGTCGAACGTCGAGAAGGCGCGCAGGTTCGGCGTTCCCGTGGCGCCGTACGCGATGAGGTGGCTCGCCCAGTCGGGCAGCGCGGCCGAGTCGACCGGGAGCGTCGACTGGTAGACGCCGTAGACGGCCGCGGGCAGGATGCCGACGAGGAGGGCCCAGAGGGTCCGCGTTGCCGCCTTCCCGTCGCGGACGACGGCGTACGCCAGGGCGAACGCCGAGAGCTGGAGCGCGAGACGATAGACCGCGGCGACCCCCCAGAAGACGCGCGACGCGGTGAAGAGCCCCGGGAGACTCAGGAGCACGAGCGCGAGGCCTAGCTTCATGACGAGACTCTCGCGCACGAGCCCGCGCAGGCGCCCCCGCGACGCGGCGAGGGCCAGAAGGCCGAAGAACAGAAGGTCGGTCGGGAAGAGCGACACCGTCCCCCGCACGTCGATCGCCAGGGCGTGCCGGAGCGGAACGGACGCGAGCGCCAGATACCAGAGGCCCTCGAGCGGGCCGAACCTGACGACGAGAACGGTGGCCGCCGCCGCCGCCACGACGGCGGCGGCCACGCCCAGCGGCGCCGCCGCGACAACGAGTGAGACACACACGAGGGCGACGGCAACGGCGAGCCAGTGGGCGGCGGAAGACCGTCTCGCTGGACCATCGTTCGTCAATCTGTCCTCCCGCCCCCCGAGCCGGCGGGGTCGTTCCGGCTGCGCCACGTGGCGACGTCCGACCTCAGATGACCGTCGACGGCATACCAGACCGCTGAGAAGACAGCGGTCATCGCAAGCACCCCCGCGACGACGGGAGCCAGTCCCCCGGCGTCCGCCGCGACCCCGGCGAGCCACCGCGCGGGCCAGAGCGAGACGACCGCCGCGAAGAGCGGCCCGCCGAACGCCCTCGCGAACGGCGCGCCTCCGACCCCGAGGACGCGCGCCACGGCCCTCCATCCGAACACGGTCGCCACGGCGGCGGCCGCGGTCATCGTCACCGCCACGCCCGCGAGCCCCCATCGCACGGCCGCGAAGAGGACCCCGGCGGCCGCGAGGACGACCTGGAGCAGCGTGATCCTGCGAAACTCGGTCGGATGTCCGGTCGCCACGAGGAGGTCGCCCAGCAGTCCCCCCTGGGCCTTGAAGAACGAGAGCACGCCCAGAATGGAGAGCGGCACGACCGCCGCCGCCCACTTGTCCACGTACATGGCGGTCAGGAACGGTCCGCCGAAGGTCGCGAGTCCCAGCGCGTACAGGACGCCGGCGGCGGCCATGTACGAGCACGCGCGGAAGTAGAGCTCCCCCTGCTTCCCTCTGTCCTCCCCGAGCGAGCTGTAGGCGGGGAAGAGCACCGTGTTCAGGATCCTGACGAGCAGCGTGGCGGGGAGTCCCGCGAGCGCGTACGCGAAGGCGTACACGCCCAGTTCCGCCGTGCCGACGACACGGGAGAGCGTGACGCGGTCGATGTTGCGGAACGCGAAGACGAGCACGCTCCCCCCCAGCACGGCCCAGCCGAATGAGAGAAGCGAGCGGGCGATCCGGGGGTCGAACCTGAACCGCGGCCGCCACGGCGAGATCAACCAGTAGACGAGCGCCTCTCCCCCGACCGAGGCCAGCTCACCGCAAACGAGCGCCCACACCCCGGCGCCCCTGAGCGCGAGAAAGAGCGCCACGGCGACGTAGGCCACCGACCCGGTCAGCGACGGGACGAGCTTCTTCCGGAACTCGAGCGTCTTCTCGAACATCCGGAGGGGAACGAGTCTGAGCGCCTGCGCGAGAAGTATGAGAAGCGCTGCCCGGAAGGGCGCCGTGATGCGCGGCTCGTTGTAGAACGAGGAGACGTGGGGGGCCACGAACCACGCGATAAGCGCGAGACCCGCCGCGACCCCGAAGGCGAGGTAGAACGCCGTGTCCGCGGCCTTCTCGTCGTCGCCGCGGTGCACGACGAGCGCGTGCCCGATGCCGAATCCCTGAAGCATCGCGAGACCGTCGATGACGACGTAGAGCGCGGCGAAGAGGCCGAAGTCCGAGGGCCCGAGGAGCGCCCCGAGCACGAGCAGCGCGACGTAGCGCACGGACCGGACGAGGAACATGGTCCCGCCGACCCAGGCCACGCCTGACAGCACGACGCGCTTCATCTAGGAGTCCCGGGAGGACGGACGGTCGGACGCCTCAGGAGGACCGCCCCACGCCTTCAGCTGCTCGAGGGGGCGCAGCAGGAACCTGAGCTCGCGGGAGGGACCGCCGCTCGTCTCCGTGGAGGCGTAGTCGAGCAGACCCTCCGTGCCGATCGCGAGTCCGATAGAACCTATGAGAGCGAGAAGAACCGTGAGGATGACGATGAGCTTCCTTCTGGGGCGGGCCCGCTCCAGAGGGGGCTCGGCGCGGTCGATGACGCGAATGGAGGTGAGGTCGCGAGATTCCTGGATCCTCGCCTCCTCGAGCTGGCTGCTCAGGAACTCGTAGACCTTCTCCTGAACCATCACCTCCCGCGTCAGGTCCGCGAGCCTCAAGCCCAGCTCCGGTATCCTGTCGAGCGGAAGGAGCACACCCGAGCGCGAGGACGCGGGGTCTCCGTCCGACGTCCCTCTGAGGACGGCGAGCTGTCCGTCGATCTCGGCTATCTCGGCGTCGGCTCGCCGAACGTCGACGTGGTCCTGGGACGAGAACCCGGAGAGGAGGCCTCTCTGTATCTCCAGCCGGGCGCGCTCCGCCTCGAGACCGGCGGTCGCCTCGACCGTGACGCGCGTCTGCTCCCCTATCTCGATCGCGCCGTGCTCCTCCTGGAAGTCCCTGAGCGTGGCGGCCGCGTCGTCCAGACGGCCACGCGTCGCGACGAGCGTCTCTTCGACGTACTCGCGGGTCCGCGACGCCTGCTCGGTGCTCGACTCTCTGTTGTATTCGTCCAGGAGGTCCAGGAAGGCGTTGGCGACGGCCGCCGCCCGCTCGCGGTCGCGGTCCTCGACCCATATGTCGACGAGGCCCTCCGGCGTCGTCGAGACGAGCATGTGCTCGCCCAGGTCGCGCACCGCGTGCTGGGTCGTGCTGGAACCGTAGACGCTGGCGAGGTCGAACTCGAGGACGACCCTCTCGCGCAACCGGCGGCTCTTCAGGACGCCTATCATGAGGTCGCTCACGGGCGTCGCCGAGACGAGGCCCGCCGAACCGAAGTCCATGCCGAACTGGGAGAAGAACTGAACGAGCCCGCCTCTCGAGGACCCCTCCTGCGGAGGCAGGAACGTCGCCGACGCGCCGTACCAGCTGGGAAGCGCCAGGCTGACGACGACAGACACGATGATCGCGGCGATGACGACCCGCACGATCAGCCTGCGCCAGCCTAAGATGACGCTCAGGATGGACTGCTGCTCCATCGGAACCTCCGGCCGCCCGGCCGCCTGCGTCTATTTCGAAGTGGCCTGGTCGATGACCAGGTAGACCGTCGCCAGCGACGTCACGAAACTCAGGACGTCTCGCACGGTCGCCCACCAATCCGTCTCGGGCCGCTCCGGCACCCAGACCTCGTCACCCGGTCGTACGACGCCCGCACGCTTGGCGGACAACCACTGCCCGGTCGAGGCCTTGATGACGCGGACCCTGTTTCGCGCCGCCCCCTCGGAGTATCCGCCGGCCGAGCTCACGTAGAATCCGGATCGCCTTCCGGGCTCGTAGGCGATCTTGCCGGGGCGCCCGACCTGGCCGCTGACGGTGACCGTACGGGACATCTCCGGGATCGTGATGACGTCGCCGTGCGCGAGGAGCGCGTTCTGCGACGAGTCGCCCGACAGAAGCGCCTCGAAATCGATGGAGACCGACCGCCCCTGCTCGCGCAGGCGCATCTTGTAGTAGGCGTACTCCGTGTCTGTCATGCTGCCCACCGGAACCTCCAGGAGCCTCGTGAGCTCGAGGTCGCGGGACCTGGGCTCCACGATCCGGAGGACCCTCGCGTTCGGAACGTAGGCGCGGTCGGTCGGGCCGCCCGCGCGGGCGAGCACGTCGGACACGCGGTCGACGCCCTCGTTGATGCCGTACGTGCCGGGGTGCGCCACCTCGCCCTCGACCTCCACCCACTCCGCCTCGCGCCAGTCGGGGCGCGCGCGCACGTGGACCTGGTCGCCGGGGGCGAGCGCCACGGACGTCTCCGAGCCCGTCGACAGCGGGACCATGGCGTGCTCGGTGGTCGCGGAGTCGACGAAGCGCCTGAGTTCGACGGTGTCCGGGAACGCGTCTCGAGCGAGGCCGCCGGCCACTTCGATGAGGGAGGCGATGCCCTCACCCTCGACGTGTTCGTACTCGCCGGGACGCGCGACGGCGCCCTGCGCGTAGACGAAGTCCGTGGCCTGGGGGACGAAGATGACGTCGCCGCCCAGGATCGGCGGGTCGGCCGTCACGTCGCCGGCGTTTCTGTATCTGTCCAGATCGAGCCGGTCGACCACCCCGTCCTGACGGGTTATCCGGATGTTGCGGCGGCTGGCCCCCCACGTGAGTCCGCCGGCCCGGTCGACGAGCGTGCTCGCCGGCGTCATGATCGCAGCCTCGTAGACGCCGGGCTCCTTCACCGCTCCGAGCACGTTCACCTGGACCCGCCTCAAGCCAGAGAGCGCGACCGAGAGCTCGACGTCGTGGTACACCTCGCGCAGTCGGTCCCGGAGCAGCTCCTTGGCCGCGCGCAGCCTGAGACCCGCGACGTCGACGCCAGCCATGCCGGGCACGAAGAGCTCGCCCTCGGGCGAGACCGTCACGGTGAATGTCCTGACGGCGGTGCCCCACACCGTCACCGTGATGCGGTCACCGGGACCCACGACGTAGAGGGTCTCGTCGACGGGGCCGCTCAGGGCGGTACCGGGTGACGTCTGCGGCGGCTCGGAGGCCTCGGCCGCGTCCGGCGGCTCGGGCGCCGCCCAGGCGTACGCGGCGAGAACGAGAAGACCCAGGAGTGCTGGCAGGAGGGCGCCCCGGAGGGCGTGGCACTTTGCGGACGGGATCACTCGCAATCCTCCGTCTGACGAACGCGGAACCGGAGCGTCGGCGACCCCCGTGGCGGTCGGTCCGCGACGCGACCGGGTCACCTTCGATTATCAGGCGTCGACGTTGGCCGGTCAAGCCGCGCGTCGAGGGGCCTGAGCGCGCCTACCCCTCGTCGAGCGACCAGTCGTAGGGAATGTCGTTCTCGTGCGGGTCGACGCGATACTCGTCGGGCTCGTCATAGTTGTACGGTTCCGTGGGGCAATTGACGAGGTATCCCGGGGCCCCGCCCACGGCCTTCATGCCGTGAAGCACACCGGGAGGAATGACGACGAGCAGCGGATTCAGCTCCCCGACGAAGAACTCGTTCACCTCCCCGTGCGTCGGAGAGTCGGGACGGCCGTCGTACAGCACGACCTTCATCATCCCCTTAACGATGGTGAAGTAGTCGGTCTGGACCTTGTGGTAGTGCCAGCCCTTCACGACGCCGGGGTAGGCCACGGAGAGATAGACCTGACCGAACTTCTGGAAGATCCCGTCGTCGGCGCGCAGCATCTCCATGAGATACCCGCGTTCGTCTGGTATGAGCCGAAGCTCCTTGAACGACACGCCGTCGATCAGCCTGCCGGCCTTGACCCCTCGGGGGAGTGGCGCTCCGCCCGTCCCTTGAGTCGACATCGGTCCCTCCTCGAAATCAGTTGTCGCGCCTTCCCCGCCCGATGCCCTCGAAGCGGAAGCCCAGGGGCTCGAAGTCGTCGGCGTTGTAGACGTTCCTGCAGTCGACGACCGAGAGCGCGGCCATGAGACCCTTGATCCGCTCGAGGTCGAGTCTCCGGAACTCGTTCCACTCCGTCACGATGACGAGCACGTGGGCTCCGGTCGCCGCCTCGTACGCGTCTCCCGCGTACTCTATGTCCGGCATGATCGCGCGCGCGTTCTCCATGGCGACGGGGTCGAACGCGCGAACGGTGGCACCGAGCTTCAGGAGCCCCTCCGCGAGAACGATCGACGCGGCGTAGCGCATGTCGTCGGTGTTGGGCTTGAACGAGAGGCCCAGGAGACCGATCGTCTTTCCGGCGACGTCCCCGCCGGCCGCCTCCACCACCTTGCCGACCATCCTCTCCTTCTGCAGCCCGTTGACGTCGATGGCGGCCTCCACGATCCTGCTCCTCGTCCCGGCGGCCCGGGCGATGCACGTGAGCGCCCTGGTGTCCTTCGGGAAGCACGAGCCTCCGTACCCGGCTCCTGCGTGGAGGAACTTGGGGCCTATCCGCTTGTCGAGACCCATCGCGTAGGCGACGCCCTGCACGTCGGCGCCCACTTCCTCGCAGATGTTCGCTATCTCGTTGATGAACGAGATCTTCGTGGCGAGGAAGGCGTTCGACGCGTACTTGATGAGCTCCGCCGTCTCGGGCGTGGTCTCTACGATCGGAGTCCTTATGAGATAGAGCGGCCTGTATATGCTGCGCATCGTCGCCAGGGCTCTCTCCGTGTCGGCGCCCACGACGACCCTGTCGGGCCGCATGAAGTCGCCGACCGCGGAGCCCTCGCGGAGAAACTCGGGGTTCGACACGACGTCGAAGGAGTGCGGCTCGCTCTGGTTGTCGCGGATGATCTTCGAGATGCGGCGAGCCGTTCCGACCGGAACGGTGCTCTTCTGGACGATGAGGCGGCGGCCCGTCATGCATCGCCCTATGTCGGCCGCCACACCGTCGACCTGCGAGAGGTCAACGTCCCCGCCCTCGCCCTCGGGCGTCCCCACGGCGCAGAAGACGACCTCGCTCTCCTCCACGGCATTCGCGATGTCCGTGGTGAACGAGAGTCTCCCCTCCCTCACGTTGCGCTCCACGACCTCCGAGAGGCCCGGCTCGTAGAACGGTATCTCGCCACGTGCGAGCTTCTCGATCTTCTCGGCGACGCGGTCCACGCAGATGACGCGGTGTCCGAAGTCCGCCAGGCCCGCTCCTCCGACCAGGCCCACGTATCCCGTTCCGACGACTGCTATCCTGTGCACGAGGCAGCTACCCCTTCCCTGTCTGTCGATCCGGGTCCCTGCTCCTGCGCGCGGACCTCGATCGGCCCCAGAGGCGATCGCTGTGGAGACACGTGAACCGCCACGTCGCGGCGCCCCGCCAGCGTCAGAGCCTCCATTGCGGCCGTGAGCGCCAGTTCCGGAACGTTGTTCTCATCCGAGAGATGCGCGAGGACGAGGTCCGCCAGCGGAGTGTCACCGAGCGCGGCGATCTCCGCGGCCGCCGCAATGTTCGAAAGGTGTCCGACGTTGCTCATGATCCGCTTCTTCAAGGGCCAGGGGTACGGACCGTCGGCCAGCATCTGCTCGTCGTGATTGAACTCGAGGACCACGCAGTCAGCCCGCGAGATGTGCCTCCTCACGGCCCGCCCCACCACACCCAGGTCGGTCGCGATGGCAACGCTGCGGGCGCCGTCGGAGATGAAGTACCCCACCGGCTCGATGCAGTCGTGGCTCGTTGCGAACGGATGGACCGTGAGGTCGCCGACCGCGAACTCGCGCCCGGCCTCGATGAACACACGGGCTGGGATGTCGCCGGCGCGGCGGGCCAGGGCGCCGTGCGTGCCACCCGTCGCGTAGACCGGCACACCGAAGCGGCGGGCCACCGGTCCCAGGCCGCTCACGTGGTCGGAGTGTTCGTGGGTGACGATGACGGCGGACAGGCGGGTCGGATCGACGCCGGAGCGCTCGGCGCCCGCCGCGACCCTGCGGGCGGAGATCCCTGCGTCGACGAGAACGTGCGTCTCGCCCGCCGAGACGAGGATGGCGTTGCCGGAACTTCCGCTGGCAAGAATGGAGACACGCACGTCGATAGGCCCCCGTGGAAGCTGGCTCCCGGCCTCCCGGGCGGAGGACGGAACGGCCGGCAGGTGCCCGGCCACGCACGCTATCACAGCGCGCCGAAGGCGGTCAAAGGCTTTCGGTCGCAGGCCCGGACGCGTCCCCGCCATCGGGACGCGCGAGTTCGAGGCTCTCGCGCCCCCTCCGCTCCTTCGTGTCGGTCAGCGCGAACACGACGAGCGCGGCGAGCGCCAGAAGGGCGAGCAGCCACCCGATGCACCGCCTCGCCACCGGACCCCCTCACGAATCGGCCACCCGAGGATCGAGTTCGTCGGGTGGCCCTCAAGAGACCCTCGTGATCCCGCTGCTAGCTTTGCCGTCCGAGCTTGCGCTGAGCGTCGATGTACTGAGATATCAGTCTCTCGAAGCGGCTCTTGTAGATGAGGTCGAACTTGTCCATCAGGTCGGGGATGATCTCCTGCGCTTCCCGTCTGACGCGCTGCGCCAGGACCGTCGCCTCCTGCCTGTTGAGCCGTCCGCCCATGATCTCTTCGCAGGCGCTGTCGACGAGCTCGCGAAGCAGGGCCAGTTTCTCGTCCTCTTGCGCCAGAAGCCCGGCCATTTCGCTGTCGTAGAGGTCTTTCATCATCTTCAATCGCCGCTCCGTGTGTGCCAGAGTGAATCGTCACTATCCGCGTATTCTATGCGGTCTTGCGCGAACGGTCAAGCTCGAACGGCGTAGTCGCTTGACAGGCACGGACGGCCCGGCGTACGCTAACGTGGTCAGCCGACGCGGTTTGTGACTCCCGGAACAGGAGGGGCTGCGATGAGGCTCTTGTCGTTCATCCTGGCGGCGCTGGCCGCGATCGTCTTCGTTCTCGGCATCATCGTGAACTTCGCCGGCGGGCGGTTCGTGGCCGGCCTGGCCCCGGTCACGCTCTGGCGCTTCTCGGTGGCCTGCGTGGGGTTCGCCATATACCTCCACCTCTTCGCGAGGGACAGGAGATAGCGGCGCCTGCGGGGACGGGTGACGGCGCTGCCCTCGGGAACGGATGGCGGCGCTGCCTGCGGGGACGCGAGACGGCGGGACCCGGGAGGACGGGCGAGACGGCGGGACCCGGGAGGACGGGCGCGCCCGCGGGACTGAGAGCGGAACAGGAACAGGGCCGACGACTGAGAGGACGGTGACGGAGATGGCGAGTGAGAAGCCGCGCGGCAGGATCCTCAGAATGGCGGAGTGGGCCGAGGGGCTGCCCATCTCTCTCGGAAGGTGGCTCCTGATCCTCGCGGCCATCATCGTTCTCAGACACTTCCTGGAGCAGACCTCGACGCAGTCGAAGACGCTCTACTTCCTCTCGTACTTCATCCACTACCCGCTCGCGTACGTGGCGCCCCTGCTCGCGCTCTCCGTGCTCCTGGCGGCGCTCGCGAGAGAGCGCATCGAACGCGTCACAAGACTCATGCTCTTCGCGTGGCTTCTGACGCTCCTTCCCCCGCTCATCGACATCGTCGCGCACAGGGGCAGCGAGACGCCGCAGCTCATCGGCTACCTGATCCCGCGGGGCTACACGCTCGGGCAGGCGTTCCTGAACCTCCTGAACCCGGCGTTCCAGAGCTTCCAGGGCACGACGACGGGAATACGCGTCGAGGCGGGCATCGGATGCATCGCGGGCGCGGTCTACGTGTGGCTGAAGACGAGGAGCGCGGGGCGCGCGGTGGTCTCGTTCTTCGCCGTGTACGTCGCGATGTTCTTCTTCTTCGCGCTGCCTCCGATAACGCTCGCGGTCGCGCGGTTCTTCGGCGCGCAGGCCGATAACGTGTACGTCTTCTACTTCGCGAGGGCCAGCGTTCACCGCGCCTTCGTGAACGCGACTCCCTTCGCGGTCTCCGACCTGTCAAACTCGCTCGTCGACATGTTCGTTCTGGTCCCTGTCCTCGCTGTCTGGTACCGCCTGTACGACGCGGAACGCTTCCGGGCGCTCGTGCGAGGCATAGACCCGTTCCGGTCCGGCGCACACGTGGCGGCGACCCTGGGCGGTGCCGCTCTGGCGGCCAGGCTGCTGCTGGGATCCGAAGGGCTCCTGTCGATCACACACGCTTTCGACACGCTCTCGGTGGCGGGCATACTGGCGGCGTCGTTCTTCACGTCGCTGACGGCCGGAGCCATGCGCGCGATACACGCCGACGCCGACGCCGACCCGCGGGTGCTCGTCGAGCGTAGGACGCTGGCCTCGTTCTACGTCGCGTTCGCCTGCCTCTTCGCGGTCTCCGTCAGCTACGTGGCGCTCACGTACGTGCTGGCGACGCTCGCGTGCTGGTACCTCTACTACGCCAGACCGTTCAGGCTCGCCAGGTTCCCGCTTCTGTCCGGCTTCGTGGCGGGCGGGGCGCTCCTCTTCTCGTTCACGCTCGGCTACGCCGCGTACGCCGGGGCGTCGGCCTCGCTCTGGCTTCCCGGCAGCGTGGCGGCCCTGTGCCTGTTCGTCCCGACGCTCGCGATGCTCGCGCGCGACGTGTGGTCTCCCGACGGGGAGCGCTTCGGGCTGTCCTCCCTGCTCAAGGGCGAACGCGATCGCGCCGCGGCTGGAGCCGGCGTCTTCCTGGCGTGTCTGCTTCCGGCGGCCCTTCTGGCCATGCCGAAGCTCCTCATCCCGGGCGCGGTCGTCGGGGCGGCCGGCTTCGCTCTGGTGGCGCGCGGACGCAGGGAGCGCATCCCCGGAGGCCTGGCGGCGCTCGCCGCGGTCCTCGCGCTCGTCGCGTGCCTGCTGGGAGCATGCGTCGCGCCTGTCCTCAGGGCGCAGCTCGAGAGCCAGGGGTTCTCGAGAGTCGTGAGGAAGGAGGGGAACTTCTCCCTCGCGCCCCCTGGGGTCCCCCACCCCGAGGGCGGTCCGATGCACCAGGGGCTGGAGCTCTTCCGGAAAGGAGACTTCGAGAGCGCCGCGGCGGCGTTCCGCCTCGCGCTCGAGGAGGACCCGGAGGACCTCGCCGCGTACCTGAGCATCGGGAGCGCGTACCTGAGGCTCGAGAGACTGTCCGAGGCCGCGAGGGCGTTCCGGAAGGCCATCGACCTCGACGCCGCGAACCCGAGCGCCCATCTCGGACTGGGACAGACGTATCAGCTCTACGAGGACTACGATGCGGCCTTCGAGGAACTGACCAGGGCGCTGGAGCTGGACCCCTTGAGCGCTGAGGTCGTCTACTCGTTCTCGGCCTTCTATCAGGCGATCGGGGACGTGGAGCAGGAGATGCAGTCGCTCGTGAGGACGACGGAACTCGCGCCGGCGCGAGGCGCCGCGTGGTCCAGGCTCGCCGACCTCTACCTGGCCCGGGAGATGTACGAGCAGGCCGCGGACGCGCTGACCCGCGGTCTCGCCGAGGGCGCCGCGATCGATCACGTCCGCACACGTCTGGCTCAGGCGCACTACATGGCGGGAAACCTAGGACAGGCGGAGCGCGAGCTCAGAACCGCCATCGAGGAGAGCCCCAGGCTGGCGTCGCCGCGCGCAGTTCTGTCTCGGGTTCTCGCGGAGCAGGGACGAACGGATGAGGCGAGGGGGCAGCTTCGCGAGGCGATCGCGCTCACGAGCGACCCGGAACTGCGAAGCCGATTCGAAGCGGAACTCTCGTCGCTCAGCGAGTAGCCCGTCCTAGACGCCGTTGCGGCCGGCCGCCTTCCTGTCGCCGCCCTTCCTGGCGTCGCCGGCGTCGTGCACGAGGACCTCGCACGGCGCCGCGTCCGCAAGCTCCCGCACCGCGGACCCCGCGACCAGACGCGAGATGGCGGGCCGTCCGCGCCTCGTCACGAATATCGCGGACGCCGACTCCTGCTGGGCTGCCTCGAGAGAGCAGCCGACCAGCTCTCCGACGACGAGCCTCGTTCTGATGGACACCCCCCGGGCGGCCGCCAGCTCCTCGACCCTCGCGAGCTCCTCGCGTCCCTGGCGCTCCTGCTCCTCACGCATCGCCGCGACGAGCTGGTCGCTTGGCGCTTCGCCGAGCGACCCGGAGTCGCGAAGCCTGGAACGGAAGTCCGCGGAGATCGTCGTGTCGAGCACGAAGACGGTCACGAGCTCGGCCTGTCCCTGGGCGGCGGCCTTCAGGGCCTCGTCGACGCACGAGTCGGAGACCCGTGCCGGAGAGAGTATGAGGAGGATGCGCTTCACGGACCCGTCCCTTTCTAGTTGCCGATCCCGAGAAGCGGCCAGTAGAACCTCATCGTGAGAGCCAGGAGGATGAGGGCGAGCACCTTCAGGAACGAACCTGCCAGAACCGAGTCCCTGAGTCTATAGTAACCCGCCGAGAAGGCGATCGCATTCGGCGGCGTGCCCATCGGAAGCGCGAACGCCAGACCGGCGGGCACCGCGACGGCGAACACGACCGGGATCGGCGAGAGACCGGTCCCCTCCGCGACGCCGAAGCATATCGGAAGAAGGAGCGCGACGGCGGCGACGTTGCTGATCGCCTCCGTCAGGAACGCGGCGACGACGGCGAACAGCATCAGCATCCAGTATGCGGAGAGATTCCCGGCCCGCGAGAGCGCGAACTCCGCTATGAACTTGGCCCCGCCCGTCTCGTGCAGGGCGTACGCGACGGCGATGGCGCCTCCGTACATCAATATGACGCCCCAGTTGACGTACTCCTCCACGCTCCGCCAGCTGATGAGCCCGAACACGAAGAGCGCAACGGCCGAGAGCAGAGAGATGGCCGCGAGTCCGAGCGACTGCCCGGCGGTGACCCACGCCACGATCGTCGCCACCGTGACGATGGCGACCCCCTTCTCGCGTCCGGAGAGCGGACCCATGGCCTTCGCCTTGGCGTCGAGCGCGCTGCGCGCCCGGGTCACGTCGGCGATGTCGATGCGGAAGAACCTGGGCAGCGCGAGGTGCACGACGAACATCATGACGATGGAGAACGGCGCGACCGCGATCATCCAGTCGACGAACCCGATCGAAAGCTCGTAGTGCTCCTGGAGCATACCCAGCGCGAGGGGCGCTCTGGCCCCGCCCAGGAAGGTCGCTATGCCGCCGACGACCGCGCCCCAGGCGAGAGCGAGAAAGAGAGCGCGCCCGTACCCGCTCTTCAGGGCCGGCAGCTCCAGAGCCCGCGCTATCTCGAGAACGATCGGAAAGAGGAGCGCCGCGACGGCGTGCTCGGGCATCCAGAACGCCAGGAACCCGCCCGAGAAGACGACCCCGGCAAGGAGCGACCTGGGGCTTCCGCCGAAACGTCGGAGGAAGAGGACCGCGAGCCTCGTCGAGAGGCCGGAGCGCATGAGCGCGGCCGCCAGGATGAAGGCGCCGAGTATGAAGAAGATGACGGGGCTCCCGAAGAGAGCGAAAGCCCTGGCGGGCGGGATGACCCCGAGCAGCGGGAGAAGCACCATCGCGAAGAGGCTCGTGACGGCCAGCGGCAGCGCCTGCGTCACCCAGAGCACGAAGCAGAGGGCGAAGACGGCAAGGGCGTTCTGCCCCTCGCGCGAGAGCCCCTCCGGCTGCGGCGCAAGGACCACGGCCGCGCAGAACGCCAGAGCCAGGATGATGAAGATGGCTCTCCTGCGGTCCAAACGCTCTCCTTCCGTGGTGCGGTTCGGCCCCGCGCCTTAGAGGCGCCTCCCCGGGGCTCAGTGCGGGCATTCTGTCACCGGCCGTCCCGGGGAGTCAAGGTCAAACGGGGTCGCCCCGAAGGGGCCCGGGGGGCCCGCCCGGGGCCCGTTCGGCAGGGCGAGAGCTTCTTCTCACACGTGAGCGCCAAAGGTGCTATAGTCCGCTAAGATTCAACCCACGACTGACGCCACCGGGCGCCGCGGCCGACTCCCCTCCCGGGGAGCGGACCCGCGCAAGACCGAAGGGAGGACCGCCGATGTCTCCGAGGCGCGCATCGTATCGCCTGCCGGCTCTCGTACCCGTGCTCCTGCTTCCGCTTCTCGGATCCGTGCTCCTGCTCCTGTTACTCGGGCCTGCGGTCCCCTCCGCGGCTCAGACGGCGGTGACCGACGCCGCCCTCGAGGGATGGAACGCGCTCTGGACGAACGACTACCGTAGGGCCGAGCACTACTTCTCTGCCGCGCTCACCGCGGACAGGGACGACCAGCGCTCGCGACGCGGACTCCTCCTCGCCGCGCTCGCTCTCGGGAAGGACGACGTCGTCCTGAGGGAGCTCGATGCGTACGGTGACAGGGCCCCCACGGGGCCCTTCGACTTCTTCATCCCGGAGGTCGTCAATCAGTTCTCCGGCATGGACTCGCGCGACTTCCACAGGGTCCTCTCACGTTTCTCCGACCGCCTCGCGAGCGCGAAGGACCTCCCGCCGGTCGACCGCCGGATGTACGTCGGACTGGCCTCGAGGCACGCCTACCTTTCGGGCGACGCCGGCTCCGTGGAGAGGCTCGGCAAGGGACTCAACAGACTGGACCGGTGGTGCGTGCTCGGACCGTTCGACAACACCTCCGGCTCGGGCCACCGGGTCGACCACGTCGATCCCAAATACGTGCTGGCAGCACCCTACGAGGGCAAGTTCGGCCAAACGGTGAAGTGGTTCTCCCCGCGCAGGATCGCCCTGGACCGCAGCATCGAGCCGATCCAGTACTTCCATCAGGACGTGAACACGACCGCGTACGTCAGAACTGTCGCCGAGATGGAGAGGGCGGACACGTACCTCGTGTCAGTCAGCTACGAGGGCGACATGGAGTTTCGCGTCAACGACACCGTGGTCCACGAGGGCACGAGGTACACGAGCGGCATCGAGGTGCTCCACTGGCTCGTCGATCTCCCCGCGGGCGGCAATCTGCTCGCGTTCAAGGTGTCCAACAGGGACGAGGCCAGCTCGATAGCGTGCGCGATATCGAGGCCCGACGGCTCGGCTGCGAGAGGCGTCACGCTCGACCCCGCGAGGCAACTGAGCGTGCCTCCCGGCGGCGACCTGAACGTGAGACCGGTCCGCGCCTCGTTCCTCGACTCCGTGAGCGCGGGCGCCCGGGAGCGGCCGGACGACCTGGAGGCGCAGTTCTGGAACCTCCAGCGTGTTCAGCGGTACGCGGAGCCGGACAGCACCGTGGCCCTCTGCGAGGCGCTGTCCGGGCGGTTCCCGAACTGCGCCCTCATGGGGCTTGCCGTCGCCGCCGCATACGGCGCCGCCGGCGAGGACGACAAGCTCCGGCGCCACATGGACGAATCCGCCGAACTCGCTCCGGACCTCGCCCCCGCCGTCCTGCACCGGGCGGCGCGGGACGCGGAAAGGAAGCGCTGCGAGGTCGCTCGAGCCGCCGCGGAGGGCGTGCTCCAGAGGGCGCCGCACTGCCGCCAGGCGCTCGAGCTGAGACTGGGTTGCCTCATGGAGGAACAGCTCCTGGAGGAACTCAAGAGCGCCGCGGAGAAGGTCGTGGAACTCCTCCCCGACGAACCGATCGGGTACTCGTTCCTCTCCATGCACGCGGCCAGCCGCGGGCTCAGCACGGAGAGGAAGCGGCTGGCGAAGAAGATGGTCGATCGCATGCCTACCCAGTCGGCGATACTCGCCAGATACATCGAGAGCGCGGAGGAGGACGACTACAAGGCGATGGAGGAGGAGATCCGCAAGTTCATGAAGCTCGCTCCCGACTCGCCGATACTCATGGAACGGTTCGTGGGGACGCTCCTGGCGCGGGACAGGAGGGACAAGGCGTATGACGAGATCCTGGAGGGCCTTCGGAGCTTCCCCCAGAGCGTCGCGCTCCTCTACTACCGGGCGCTCTTCGCAGAGAGCGGCTACGACTTCGACCAGGCCGCCGTTCCGAGTCTCTTCCCCGACGGGAAGAGAACGCTGACGGACGAGGAGCTGGATCTCATGTGGCCCGACGGCCACGCTCCTACCAGGGTGATCTCGCTCACGGACCAGGACGCCGTGGAGCGCTGGTTCCGTTCGCACTGCAACGGAGTCGCCGCCGAGATACTCGAGGAAGCGCTCGCCATCGAGCCCGGGAACTTCCAGCTGCGAGACAAGATCCGCGCGCTCCGGGGCAAGTCGTCGTACAGGACGTTCATGCCCGACCCCGACGAGGACGCCATCCTGGCGACGCGCGTGCCCGGGGATCGGTTCGCCGGCGAGGACGCGGTCGTGCTCACCGAGAGGAAGCGCCGGCTCGCGTACGACCGGCACGCCAGCATCGTCGACTACTGCATCGCGGTGCAGATGCTCAACGAGGAAGGCATCAGGCGCTGGGAGAGCTACTACGTGAGCCTCAACCCCTACGCCAGCGACATCGTCTACCTGGAGAGCAAGACCGTGAAACAGGACGGGACCGAGTCGGAAGCGGAGACGGGACTGGCGCACGTCCTGTTCACCAACGTCGAGCCCGGCGACGTTCTGTATCTCCACTACCAGATGACGACGCACGTCTCCGGGGCTCTCTCGGGGAACTTCTGGGACTCCCACCTGTTCTCCTTCCGGGACCCCTGCCTCGAGTCGATCTACACGCTCGTGGCCCCTTCAAGCAGGCACGTGTTCTTCGAGTTGCACAACGGAAGCGCGCACGCCGACTCGTTGACGGAGACGACCGAGACCCTCGACGAGGAGTTCGTCCGGCGGGAGTGGCGATTCTCCGCGCCCCCGAAGGTCGGGAACGAACCGGGCGCGGCGCCCGCGCGTTCGTTCCTGCCGTGGCTGGACGTCACGACGATACGCGACTGGAAGACGCTGGCGACGTGGTACTCGGACCTGGCGAGCGGACAGGCGGAGATCACGCGCCGCGTGCGGCAGAAGGCCGACGAGCTGGTCGAGGGCGCCGACGGCGACGACGAGAAGCTCCGCAACATCCTGAACTTCGTCTCCGACGACATCACGTACCAGTCGATCCCGTTCTTCCAGAGCGCGCACGTGCCGCGAGAGGCCGACGAGGTCCTTCGCGACAGGCTGGGCGACTGCAAGGACAAGTGCACGCTCATGATCGCGCTGCTCGAGGCGTCCGGCATCGAGGACTGTTCCCTCGCCCTCGTCGCGGTCGGCTCCGACGAGCGGGTGACGTTCCTCCCCTCGCCGCGGTTCGACCACGTGGTGATCTGCCGGACGCTCCCCGACGGCGAGCGGCGGTGGTACGACCCGACCGTTCGCTTCCCCGATCCCGATCAGGTCCCGGGGCACATCGCCGGGGCCCCGGCGCTCGTCGCGCGGGAAGGCGAGGTGGGTCTCCGGAAGATCCCCGAGCCCGGGATCTGCGAGCGCCCGCGCTCGGTCGAATCCAAGGTGAGGCTCTCCTCCGACGGCTCCGTGTCGGTCGAGCGGGTGTCCACCTACTCCAGGATCGACGACACGAGTCCGCGCCGCGCACATCTCAAGGCGGTGTCGGAGAAGGACCGCGAGGACGAACTCCTGGCGGCGCTCGCCGTCTCGTGCCCGGGGGTCGAGTTGTCGAAGCTCGAGGTGTTCGCGGCCGAACGGCCGGGCGAGCCGCTCATCTACGACTACGCGTTCGAGGCGTCGAACGTCTTCGCGGCGACCGGCGACATCCTGTCCGGAGCGCTTCCGCCGGACAGCCACCTGACTGACGCCTTCGGGGCGATCGTCGCCAAGAAGGAGAGAGCGAGCCCGGTCGACCTGCGCGCTCTCGGCATGTGCGAGCGAGCTCGCACGGTCCTCGAGTACCCGGACGACCTCGACATCGTGGCGACTCCAGACCCCAGGGAGTTCGGGTTCGGGGACTGCAGGTACAGCACGCGCTACGAGGCGAAAGGGAACACGCTCGTCATCGAGCGCGAGACGACCATAGCGGGGAGACGCGTCGAGGTCGCCGACTACGCGGAGTTCAAGGGGTTCCTCGAGAACATCCTCCAGGACATGAGAACGCCGCTCCTCTTCAGAA
>JBDRIO010000028.1:0-36219 GCA_043815815.1 Candidatus Eiseniibacteriota bacterium
ACAAGCCGGACGCGGCCTCTCCAGGGCCAGACTACATCGCCGCGTCGCCGGGTGCAACACCAGCTCTTGCCACTGCGGTCACCGAGAGGTAGCCTTGAACTACGCGACTGAAAGGGTCCAAAGTGATGTTAGGGAACCTGACATCGTCGCGACGGCATTGAGCTACATCGACACGACGGCACCAGGTAACATCGATGCGATGGCACTGAGTGACATCGGCGCGATGGCGCTCTCCTTAGAGAGGCGGGCCGTATCGAGCGGCCCGCCTTGTCTTTCGGCGTGGCCCTTGAATTAGGCCACAATTCATGCTAAAATGAATTGTAGTAATGAGTTGCCGACCGGTCGTCCCCCCTGCGAGCGGCAGCGGTTCGGCGCGTCGTGGCGGCGCGCCCTCCACGAGTCTGAAGGGAAGGAGAGACCTCTCGATGCGCACCACCAGAAACCTGTCGCTCCCGGCGGCCCTCCTGGCCTCGGTCGGCGTCCTGTTGGCCATCCTCGTTCTCTCGGCGCCCGCTCTGGCGAGGGTCGAGAGGGAGATCACACCGGAGGAGGAGGCCAGGCTCGCCGAGATACGAGCTGAGATAGCGCGCAACGGATACGGCTGGATCGCCGACCACACGTCGGTCTCGGGTCTCTCCCCGGACGAGAAGGAGCGGCGGAAGGGCTTCATCATGACGCCCGAGATGGAGGAGTGGGAGGCCAACGCCGTCCCCGACCCCGAGATCGAGCGGATGGAGTTCCGCGACAGCTTCGATTGGCGCGACTTCGACGGCGTGACGCCCGCGAAGGACCAGCTCGACTGCGGTTCGTGCTGGGCGTTCGCGGCGGCCTCCGCGGTTGAGGCCCATATCAGGATCTACGAGGGCGTGCTTCTCGACATCTCGGAGCAGCAGGCCATCGACTGCAACACCGCGGGGAGCGGCTGCGACGGAGGCACGTGCATCATAGGCTTCAGCGTCTTCAAGGACCCCGGCGCCGTGAGCGAGGCGTGCTATCCGTACATGGCCGAGGACGGCAACTGCCGCCAGGGCACGTGTGACGTCGTGGGCATGGTCGACGGGTACTCGAACGTCGTCAACACCGTCTCTACCATCAAGTACGCCGTCGAGAACTACGGCCCCGTCGTTACCTCCGTCCACGTGTACGAGGACTTCTACTCGTACTCGGGCGGATGCTACGAACACGCGGGGAGCGACCAGACGGACCACACCGTCCTCATCCTCGGTTGGGACGACACGATGTGCGGCACCGGCGCCTGGCTCATCAAGAACAGCTGGGGACAGGACTGGGGCCTCAACGGATTCGGGTGGATGAAGTACGGAACCTGCCGCATCGGGACCGCGACGTCCCGTCCACTCAACGCCCACGTTCCGCACGACCGTCTGGTGCCCGACGAGTTCGGGACCATTCAGCTCGCGCTCGACAACGCGAACCGCGGCGACGTAGTGAAGGTAGCCGGCGGCACGTATCACGAGACGGTCACGGTTCCCGACTACGTCCAGCTCTACGGTGGCTACGACCCGACGTTCACGGTCAGGGACCCGGCGCTCTATCCGACGATCATCGACGCCGACCAGGGCGGACACGGCATCAACGTCTCCGAGCGCGACTACATCGTCATCGACGGATTCGAGGTCGAGGACGCCGGCGGCACCAGCTACTACGGTATCTATCTCAAGAACAGCGAGGTCAAGGTCCGCAACTGCGTAGTGCGGGACTCCTGGCGCGGCATCGGCGTGGTCGAGGGCACGACGGCGGTCGCGGACGTGGACGCCGTCATCGAGTACTGCACCGTCAAGAACAACACGGGGGCCGGCATCTATGTCAACAACGCCGACAACCCGAACGTGGTCATCCAGTACACCGCGATCTACGGGAACGGAGCGGAGGGCGTCTACTCGAGCCAGTCGCCGACCCACGTCATGAACTGCACGATCGTCGACAACGGTCTGGACGGCGGCGTGGAGATGGTGTCGAGTTCGGGCAACATCATCAAAGACAACATCATCGTGTCGAACGCGGGCTACGGCGTCACGTGCACGAGCGCCACCCCCACGGTCACCTACAACGACGTGTGGGGCAACACGACGGGCTCGTACAACGGCTGCACGGGAGGCGCCGGCTCGATCTCCGACGACCCGGTCTTCTGCGACGCGGGTTCCTCCAACTACGCGGTGCACGCCTCGTCCCCGACGGTAGGAGCGGCCCAGTACGGCTACAACATGGGCGCTCTGGGCATCGGGTGTCCGCTCGGCCCGCAGAACCTGTCCGTGGTGCAGAACGGGGCTTCGCTGGACCTCTCGTGGGACATTCCCCCGGCGGCGCGCGCCGACGTCGACTACTACATCGTCTACAGGGACACCACGCAGATCCCGTTGACGCAGCTTGCCACCGTCGCGGCTCCCACGACGACGTTCACCGACATCACGATCCCGTCCTGCGCCACGTACAACTACTGGGTCTCGGCAGTGGAGCTCGGCGGACTCGAGGGCGCGCCGTCCAACAAGTCGTTCGGGGAGCTGTGCTACACGGGTCCCTCAGGCGTGGGTGTCGTCTACGTCGAGGGCGCGAACGAGATCTCGTGGACCCAGGGCGCGGGACCGATCGACCGGTACGACATCTACAGGAGCACCGACGTCTCCGCCGCTGACTCCGTCGGCACCGTCTCGTACACCGAGAGTTTCTTCGTGGACGACACGTCGGACGACTGTCCGCGAGAGAAGTACGGATACGAGGTGCTCCCCGTCTACGACACCGGCTGGACGGGTGTGGTCTCGGAGAGAACGATCATCGATCCTCTAGCCGCTCCTCCGAGCGGGATCGTAGGGCAGTGGGTGACCGACGACATCGAACTCACATGGGATCCGAACTGCGAGAGCGATTTCAGAAGCTACTGGGTCTACAGGGACACGATGCCGATCTCCCCGCCGGTCGACCCCGGGATCTGGATAGGCGTCACGACCGACACCCTCTACCTCGACGAGAATCTGAACACGTCGAAGGTCTACTTCTACAGGATCACCACGACCGACGCATCGCAGGACCAGAGCGAATACTCCGAAATGGTGTGGGTCGGCTCCGGGAGCGTCCTCACGGTGCCGTCTCCCTACGGGACGATCCAGGCCGCCATCAACGCGGCCTCGGCGCTCGACACGGTCCTCGTGGCTCCCGGCACGTACAGCGAGAACATCGTCCTGAAGGACGGCGTCCGCGTGGCCAGCACGGGCGGCCGCGCCACCACGACGATCTCGTCGGCATCGTCGCCGGTCGTGAACTCCGTGGCGCTTTCAGACATCACGGTGCTCAGCGGATTCACGATCGACGGTCTGGGTTCGGCCGGCATCGGGCTCGACAGCTGGGCGTCCTACGTTGCGGTCGAGGACTGCGCGTTCCAGAACTGCACGAAGGGGGCGAACTTCCAGTACGGAGGCTCGCCCACCGTGAGCGGGTGCACGTTCGCCGGTAATCAGTACGGAGCGGCCGTCGGCGATTCCGCCAGCCCCTTCTTCTCGGCGAACACGTTCGACGGGAACTCGGTCGCCGGCGTCTCTGTCGGAGGCGACCCCGGACCGGAGATCGGACGGACTCTGGCGGACGCCAACGACTTCATCAACATGGGCATCTTCCAGGTGTTCAACACTGGAACGGCCACTGTAGACGCGGACCACAACTGGTGGGACGACCTCTGTCCGGACGTCGCCTGGTTCTACGGCTCGGTCGACTACACGCCTTGGACCGACGCGGCGCACACCGGGAGCTACACCGAGTGCACCGGCGTGCCGGACGAGGAGATGGCCGACAGAGCATACGTGAGCTACAACTACCCGAATCCGTTCAATCCCTCCACGGCGATCAGGTACTCGGTGCCGTCGCCCGGCGGCCTCGTGAGACTCACCGTCTACGACCTGACGGGGCGCGAAGTGAAGACGCTCGTCTCCGAGCAGAAGAGGGCGGGCGACTACCTCGCCGTCTGGTACGGGAAGGACGACCGCGGCAACGAACTCGGTTCCGGCGTCTACTTCTACCGACTCGAGGTGGGGGAATTCAGGTTCGAGCGCAAGATGGTCATGCTGAAATAGCGGCGTGAGACATCGTTCGTCTGAGAGACACCCCTCGCGCGAGCGTGGGGTGTTCTCTTTTGCCGGGCGTCAGACGAGTATCAGGACGACGCCGAGCGTCATGAGGACGGCTCCCGCGAGCCTCGCGCGGAGATGCTCCTCCTTGAAGAAGACCCCTCCCAGGAGCACCGCGACGACAGCGCCGGCCCGCTTGATGGCTATCACGTAGCTCGCGAGCGTGAGTTCGATGGCGGCCATCTGGGCGAGGATCATCGCCGCCGAGAGCGCTCCGAGTATGAAGAAACTGGGGACCGCCCGCGGCGTGAGCCGCTGCTTCCTGAGTCCCGCGACGAGGAAGGGCAGATAGAGAACGCCGAACGCCACCGAGAAGAACGCCGTGTAGTAGGCCGGCGAGCTTCTCAAGACCGCCAGTTTGTCGAGCGTGGCCGCCCAGCTCCAGATGAACGCGGTCAGGAGCATCATCCGCGTCCCCTTCTCCGTGGCGATGGCCTTGAGAGGCGCCAGGAGCCCGCCCTTGATCCTGTCGAGGTAGATCGCGTACGCGCCGGCCGCCACGAGGACGATCCCGGCGGCCCCCTTGAGGTCGGGAGCTTCTCCGAGCACGACCGCGCTCGTGACGAGCATGAAGAGAGGAGTGAAGCCCAGGAACGGCACGGTCACCGAGAGGGGCGCGACGGAGAGCGCGCGCACCTGCAGCGTCACGGCGACCATGTTGAGCGCCACGCTGCCCATGGCGGCCAGCAGGAAGCCCTCCTCGATCTCGGGCGTCCCTCGCCAGGCGAGGGCGATGAGCGCCCACGGCAGGGCCAGCGTCATCATGGCCCACGTCACGGTGTAGACGTGGGACGACCTCGCCAGGGCCTTCGCGTGACTGTTTGAAGCGGCGAACCCGAGAGCCGTCACAATTGACAGGGGTATCCACATGAGAGGCATGCTAGTGGGTCGGCGGGCCCATGTCAAAGCGTCCGTTCTCGACTCCCTTGTTGACCGGATGCCCGCGTGATACGCTTCCGCGACCGAACGCGCGCGCTACCTGGAGACGGCCGCATGAAGGTGCTCGCAATCTATCCCTGGCCCAGCTTCTGGTCGATGGGGGAGGGCCGCGGTTCTCCCTCGTTCGAAGTGTCGGCCACGAGCTTCGCCGCCCACGGGCACGAGGCGCACGTCCTCATGCCGGGGACCCCCGGCATGCCCGCGCGTGAGGAGCGCCACGGCGTCACGCTTCACCGCCTCCCCACGTCGGTCGACTTCGTTCCGTTCCCGAAGGGGCCCCGCGTCGTCCACCACCTGAGACTTCTCTGGACCTACGTCTACTGGTTCGTGCGCGCCGTTCCGGCCGGCGTGCGACTCGTCCGCGAACTCAGACCCGACGTGCTGTTCGGCATGGAGAAGCTCGGCGCGCCCGCTGCGTCGATCGTCGGCCGGTTGACCGGCCTCCCGAACGTGACCCGTCTCTTCGGGACGGAGCTCAACGTGATCGAGGGGAGGGGCCTCCGGTTCGCGATGCGATATCGCGACATCAACGCCTTCAGGGCCCGCGCCGACCACATCATCATGCACAACGACGGCTCGTTCGGCGACCGCGTGGCGAGGTCGCTCGGCGTCGACATGTCGCGCTTCACGTTCCTGCAGGACGGGCTGGACAAGGCGGGGTTCACCGCGGAGGTGCCGGCGGGGCCGACCGTCTACGAGCTGGGCGCGCCCGCGGGGAGCGCCGTCGTTCTGAGCGTGGGACGGCTGAACGAGGAGAAGCGCGTCGACAGACTGCTGCGCGCGGTGCCGGACATCGTTGCGGCTCGCGACGACGTCTCCGTTCTGATCGTCGGGGACGGGGACCAGACCGACGAACTCAAGAGCGCGGCAGGGCGTCTGGGCGTATCGGACCGCGTCGTCTTCGCGGGGACCGTGGCGCACGATGAGCTCCCCGCCGTGTACAGGAGCGCAGCGCTCTTCGTCACGCTGTCCGACAGGACGAACGCCTTCAATCCTCTCTTCGAGGCGATGTTATCAGGCGTTCCGGTCGTCGCTCTCGACACGGGCTCGACGGCGCAGGAGCTCGAGGACGGGGAGACGGGAGTCCTGCTCGGCATGGACGACCTGCCCCGACTCGCGGAGGTCGTGGTCGGGCTCCTGAACGACGACGCACGACGGCGCGCCATGGCCGAGGCCGCGAGGAAGAGGGCCTGGGAGCGCGTGCCGTCGATCGAGGAGCGTCAGGAGACGGAGGTCCGCATCGTCGAACGGGTCGTGGAGGAACGTACGCTTGGCCGCTAGCGAGACACCGACGACAGAGAGCCACGCCCGGGGGCTCCTGAAGAGCAGCGCGGCGACGATGGGGACTCGGCTCGCGATCATCTTCGTCAACATCCCCACGTCGATCCTCATCGCCCGACTGCTCGGTCCGGAAGGGCAGGGGACGTACACGTCGGCGGTCGTCTTCCCGACGCTCTTCGCGTTCATAGGCCTCCTGGGGATCGACGCGTCCCACACGTTCCTGCTCTCGAAGAGACAGTACACGACGGCGCAGGTGAACGGGCAGAGCCTCAGGCTCGCCGTCATCCTGTCCGTCATCGCCGCGCCCCTCTATCTCCTGTTCGTGCGTCTCTATCCCGGCGCGGGCACGCCCGGACTCCGCTCCATCCTCTACCTGGCGGCTCTCCTGATCCCGGTCTTGATGGCGAAGTACCTGGCGGTCGGTCTCCTCCTCGGCCTTCAGCGCATCAGGTGGTTCAATCTGGGGAACCTCATTCAGGCGGTCGCGCTCCTGGGTCTCATGTGCCTCAACCTGTTCGTCGTCAGGGGCGGGGCAGAAGGGGCGCTCGTCGCGTACCTCCTGAGCGAGCTCGCCATGACCGTCGTGGCGCTGCGCACCGCCCGCAGGGTCACGGCACCCGGCCCACTCGTCGAGAAGCCGCCTCCCGGGATGTTCAGACGGTCGGCGGTCTACGGGCTTCAGGGTCACGTCGGGAACATCCTCGTCCAGTTCCTCTACCGATTCGACATGTTCTTCGTGCTGTCGTTCGCGGGCGTGGGTGCCCAGGGTCTCTACTCGATAGCCGTCATACTCGCGGAGAAGCTCTCGCACATCCCGCAGTCCGTGCAGGTCGTGCTCTTCCCGAAGCTCTCATCGCTCGAGAGCGAGGACGCCAACGAGTTGACGCCGCGCGTCATGCGCAACGCTTTCGGCCTCACGGTCGTCGCGGCGCTCGCTCTTCTGCTGTTGAGCCGCCCGCTCCTCCTGCTCTTCTACGGCGACGCGTACATGGGGGCTCTGCGCGCGTTCCGCATCCTCATCCCCGGCGTCGTGATGCTCTCGTTCAACACGGTGCTCTCGGGCGACCTGTCGGCCCGAGACAAGCGCGTCCACCAGACCGTCGCGAACGCGATAGGGTTCGGGCTCAACATCGTCCTGTGCGTCGTCCTGATACCGAGGATGGGGTTCGAGGGCGCCGCCTGGGCGTCCACGGCGGCCTACTCCACTCAGAGCGTGTTCATGCTCGCGTTCTTCCGACGCTTCTCGGGGCGCGGGGTGATGGAGACCGTGTTCCTGCGTGGGGATGACTTCCGTGCGTACGGGGAGCTTCTGAAGCGGCTCTTGCGCCGCTGATCACGGCGACCCGCTCTACATCTCCGGCGGTATCTCGGGGATGGGCAACCTGATGAAGAACGACGTCCCTCTTCCGACCTCGCTCTCCACCCAGATCGATCCGTGGTGCCTCTCCACGATGCCGTAGGCGATCGCGAGCCCCAACCCGGTGCCTCGACCCACCTCCTTCGTCGTGAAGAACGGCTCGAAGATCTTGTTGCGGTCGTTCGCGGGGATCCCGGGTCCCGTGTCACGGATCTCGATCTCGGCCGAGCCTCCGTCCCTCGAGAGCCTGGTGACGGTCGTCAGGGTCCCCTTGCCCTCCATCGCCTGCGCCGCGTTCAGAACGAGGTTCATGAAGACCTCCTGCATCTGGGTGACGTCGACGTCGACCAGCGGCAGGCTGGGGGCGTGTTCGCTCAGAATGTCGATGTTGTGGAAGATGGACTGGTGCTCGAGGAGCGCGATGACCTCGTTCATGACGAGGTTCAGGTTGGACTCGGTACGCTCGGGCTTAGTCTGTCGCGCGAAGTCCAGAAGGCCCTTCACGATCTTCTTGCAGCGGTCGGCCTCTCTGGCGATCTTCTCGACCGTGTCCCTGTTCTCCGCGCGCTTCAGCTCCTCCTTGAGGATGTGGCTGTACATGAGGATGCCGCCCAGAGGGTTGTTGATCTCGTGCGCGATGCCCGCCGCGAGCTGGCCGAGCGTGGCCAGCTTCTTCGACTCGGTCATCTTGCGCGCGTTCTCCTGCAATTTGACGTCGCGCTCGACGACGGACTGAGCCATCGAGTTGAAGGTCCTGGCGAGCTCCTTGAGTTCGTCGGCGGCGCCGGGGTCTATCTCCACTCTGGCGTCGATGTTGCCCTCGGCGATCTTGCGCGACGCCTCCGCCAGATGGCGAACGGGCCTGAGGATGCCCGTCGAGAGGATGCTCGCGATGATGAGGGCGACCACCATGCCCGCCACGCTCACACCCGCGAAGGTGACGACGGTCTGCGTCCTGAGCGCGTCGAACTTGCCCGCGAGGAGACCGACGTAGAGGATCCCGACCGTGTTGCCGTCCAGGTCGCGTATCGGTCCGTAGGCCGTGATGTACCAGTCGTCGACCACGAACGCCCGGGCTATCCAGCGCTCTCCGGTCCCCACGACGCGGTCGTAGACCTCCGCCGACACACGCGTCCCGAGCGCGCGTCTACCGTCGGCCAGGACGTTCGTCGCGATCCGGACGTCGTCCTGGAAGATGGTGACGGTGCCCATGTCCTTGCCTCTCCACGTCTCGCCGGCGTAGGCGGTCTCCTTCACGCGGTCTACGATGTCCTCCCTGCCGTTCAGGAGCACTCCGCCGTACGCCACCGCGACCAGCTCGCCGTCGTGAACGATCGGCGCCCCGGAGATCAGGAGCATCCCGTCATCGAGCGCGGTCATGTCGGAGGGACGCGCGCGCGGCGTGTCGAGGACGCCCATGCGCGCCCTCTCCGCGAGCCCCTCGGCCTCGATCTCGAGCCCCTCGGCGGGCGCTATGACGGTTCCGGACACGGGCGCGCGCCGCGACATCACGTGTCTGACCACCTGTCCGACGCTCCCCGGTTCGCCCGTAGAGCCGGGCCGCCCGCCCCTGGCGAGCACGCGTCCGTCCGCGTCGGTGATGGTCAGGAGGTCGAGGCCCGCGGCGTCCATTCTGGCGGAGAGCACGCGGTGGAGCTCCCACGTGGCGCCGGTCGCCGAAGCGGCGGCGACCGCGTCGTCGCTCGCCACGCGCTCGACCTGGTCCCGTATCTCGTCGAGGTGATACTCGTACACGAGGTAGGCCGTGTTCAGGTCCTGCTCGACCCCGCGCTGGACCTGGGTCACGAGGCTGTCGCCGAAGAGCCTCGTACCGACGACCGTCGACACGACGCCCATCACGATCACGACGATCACGATGCTGGCGGCGACCCTGGTCTTGAGAGAGAAGATCATTGGGATGCTCCGGGCTCGGGGCGGGGGTCCGCGAGGGCTCCCGCGCTGCCGCGCTACCGCGCTACCGGGTCACCGCACCGTCGGGCGGACGCCCGGAGGTCCAGGCGGCTACCACTCGCCGGTCTCGAGGAACTCGTGCATCGCCCGGGCGGCCTTCTTCCCGGCTCCCATGGCGAGGATGACGGTGGCGGCGCCGGTCACGATGTCGCCGCCCGCGAAGACGCCCGGGAGGTTCGTCTTCCCCGTCTCCTCGTCGGCGACGATGTTGCCCCATTTGTTGAGTGCGAGGTCCGGCGTCACCGACGTGAGCAGGGGATTGGGGCCCTGCCCGATGGCCGGAACGACGACGTCGACGTCGATGGTGTACTCGGAGCCCTCGATGGGGATGGGTCTCCGGCGCCCCGACGCGTCGGGCTCGCCGAGTTCCATCTTGATGACCTCGAGCTTGCTCACCCACCCGTTCCCGTCGTCCAGAATGCGCGTCGGGTTCCTGAGCGTCATGAGCTCGATGCCCTCTTCGACGGCGTTCTCGATCTCCTCGTCTCTCGCCGGCATCTCCTTCTCGGACCGGCGGTAGACGATGTAGACGTTCTCGGCTCCGAGCCTCTTGGCGCAGCGCGCCGAGTCCATCGCGACGTTGCCGCCGCCGACGACCGCGACGTTGTTGCCGACGCGGATGGGCGTGTCGTACTCGGGGAAGAGGTACGCCTTCATGAGGTTCGTGCGCGTCAGGAACTCGTTCGCGGAGTAGACTCCGTTCAGGTTCTCACCCGGAATGCCCAGGAAGTAGGGGAGGCCCGCGCCGGTGGCGATGAAGATGGCCTCGTACCCTTCTTCCTTGAGCGACTCGAGCGTCCCGAGCTGCCCCACGACGTGGCTGGTCCGGAAGTCGACGCCCAGCTTCATCACGTAGTCGCACTCGCCCTGGACGATCGCCTTGGGGAGTCTGAACTCGGGGATGCCGTAGACGAGGACGCCGCCCGGCTTGTGGAGCGCCTCGAAGATCGTGACGTCGTGTCCGAGCTTCGAGAGCTCACCGGCCACGGTCAGTCCCGCGGGACCCGCGCCCACGACGGCGACCCTGTGTCCCGTCGGAGGCGGGATGGCCGGGGCGCGCACCTCGCCCTGTTCGAGCTCGTAGTCGGCGGCGAACCGCTCCAGCCGGCCGACCGCGATGGGCTCGCCCTTCTTCGAGAGCACGCACTTGATCTCGCACTGCTCCTCCTGCGGGCACACGCGTCCGCAGATCCCCGGCAGGCTGTTCTTCTCCTTGATCTTCCTCACCGCTCCCAGGAAGTCGCCCTGCTGTATCAGCTTGACGAACGCCGGGATGTCGATCTCCACGGGGCACCCGTCCACGCACGGCGCCTTCTTACACTGGAGGCAACGGAGCGCCTCCTGCTGCGCCATCTCGCGCGTGTACCCGAGCGCGACCTCGGTGAAGTTGTGTGTGCGCGCGCGGTGGTCCTGCTTGGGCATCTCCACCCTGTGCTGCGCCTTCTCCACTTCCCGGGCCTCGGCGGCGAGCAGGCACTCGTGGTGCCAGAGGGCTCTGTACTCCTCCCGCTCGTACATGCCCTGCCGGCGCATCAGCTCGTCGAAGTCGACCTCGTGAGCGTTGAACTCCGGACCGTCGACGCACGCGAACTTCGTCTCGCCGCCGACGTCGACCCGGCAGCACCCGCACATGCCCGTGGCGTCGATCATGACGGAGTTCAGAGACGCGATCGTCGGCGTGCCCCTGTCGCGCGTCGCGTTCGCCACGGCGCGCATCATGACGACAGGGCCGATGGCGACGACCCTCGCTATGTCCTCTCCGCGTTCGTACAGGGAGGCGAGTGCGTCCGTGACGAACCCCTTCGTGCCGTAGCTTCCGTCGTCTGTGGTCACGATGAGCTCGTCCGAGATGGCGCGCATCTCGTCCTCGAGGATGAGGAGGTCCTTCGTCCTCGCGCCGATGACGGAGATGAGCCTGTTCCCCTTCTCCTTGAGGGCGCGCGCTATCGGATAGACCGGGGCCACGCCTATGCCGCCGCCGATGCAGACCACGGTCCCGAAGTCCTCGATGTCGCTCTTCTCGCCCAGGGGGCCGACGACGTCCATGAGGGCGTCTCCCGGGCCGAGCATGGCCAGCTTGCGGGTCGACGCGCCGACCGCCTGAAAGATGACGGTTATCGTTCCGGCGTCGGGGTTCGCGTCGGCCACCGTCAAGGGGATGCGCTCGGCGTAGTCGTTCGCGCGGAACACGACGAACTGCCCCGGTCGCACCGCGCGCGATATCTCCGGGCAGCTGACCCTCCACAGCTTGACGTCGGAGGAGAGGTCTCGTGCCTCGACTATCTCGTTCCTTGTGGTCGGTCTGGCCGTCTTCTCGGTCACCGTGGCGCTCCCGGGGTCTAGGATTCGGCCGCCCGCTCCGCCTGCTCGATCAGCTTGCCGACCCGCTCGATCAGCTGGTCGGGCGGGATGGGCTTGTCTGCGAAGTCGTCGGTCCTCATCCAGTGACCGTCGCTCTCCATCGAGAAACGGAACCCCGTGGCCTCGCCGACGGCGGTGAGCATCAGGATCGGGATCGATCTGAATATCGGGTGTTCCTTGAGCTTCTTCGCCAGCGTGAACCCGCTGTCGTGCCGTTCCATCATGAGGTCGAGCACGATGACGTCCGGCTGCCCGTACTCCACCTTCGTGAACCCTTCCTCGGCGTTGTACGCGGCCTCGACCTCGTAGCCCGCGGCCTCGAGCGTCGTGCCGTTCAGCTTCTGGAAGTCCGGGTTGTCGTCGATGATGAGGACCTTCTTCTTGTCCGCCACTCTCTCGCTCTCCCGTTCCGTGCCCGTTGCGCCGCCTCCCCGTTCTCCGCGGCCATCGCCGTCCGGTCCCACGCGACCACCGCAGCCCGATCTCCAGCGACCGCCGCCCTCTGCCTCCGCCCTAACCCGTCAGTTCCTCGATCTTCCCGAGCAACACCTCCGGACTCGCCGCCTTGTCGAGGAACGCGTCGGCGTGCATCAGCTTCCGTTCCTCGTCGGTCTTCGGGTGGAAGTCCATGCCGGTCTCCTCGCCGATGGCGGTCATGAGTATGATCGGCAGGTCCGGATGGTCCCTCTTGATGTCCCTGCTCACGTTGAACCCGGAGTCGAAGTGCTCCATCATGACGTCGAGCACGACCACGTCCGGCTCCGTCGCCTTCAGCGTGTCCATGGCCTCTGCCGCGCTGTACGCCGCCGTGACGTCCAGTCCGCTGTTCCGGAGGAACAGGGAGTAGAGCTTCACGAACTCCTTGTCATCGTCCACGATGAGGACGCGCTTCCCAGCCACCGCTCCCTCCCGCTAATGGTCGGTCGCCCTCTCAGTGATCGGCGACCTGTCAGTGATCGGCTACCTGTCAGTGATCGGCGACCCGTCAGTGATTGGCCACCCTCTTCAGGATCTCCAGCAACAGACTCTCGTTCTCAACAGGATCCACCGTCGAGGTCACCCGCTCGCCGTCCTTGTAGTAGTGATACTCGATCTTCGTCCCGCACTTGACGTGACACGTGAAGAGCTGCTTGAAGACCTTCTCGGCGTCAGAGAGGTCCAGCTCTCCTCCCTCGAAATACGGGCACATCGCGTACTCGCCGGGCGAGATCATCTTCTGGCACTCCGGGCAGAACACCTGGATGTGTTTGAACTTGCCCGTCTCCGGCATGACTCGTGTCTCCTCTCGGTCCGTTCGTCAGTGTCGCCCGACGCGTCGGTGGCCGCAGGGCCGCCACTCCGCGTCAGTCGCAGCCTTCCTCTTCCCTCTCCTCACACTTGAGGAGCGGAAGCTGAACTTCGAACACCGTTCCCTCGCCCTCGGTCGACTGGACCTCGACCGTGCCGTGGTGCCCCTCGACGATCTTCTTGACGATCGAGAGCCCCAGGCCCGTTCCGGGGATGTCGGCGGTCTGTGAGCTCGTGACGCGGAAGAAGTCCTCGAAGATGAACGGGATCTCCTTCTCGGGGATCCCGATCCCCGTGTCCCGCACCTGCACCCTCAGATTACCGTCGACGCACAGCCCCTCGAGCGAGACCGTGCCGCGTTCCCTGTTGTACTTGATGGCGTTCGATACGAGGTTCTTGAAGACGACGCCCATCGACTCGGCGTGCGCGTTCACCATGCACGACTCGGGGGGAGGGTCGAGCCTGAGCGCGACGCTCTTCTCCCTGGCGAACGGCTCCATGTCCTCCACCACCTTCTCGAGGACCGGCCAGAGCCGCGTCTCCTCCATGCCACCGGCGATGTCTCCGGAGCTTATGCGCGCGAGCCTGAGCCAGTCGGCGATGATGCCCAGGAGTCCCGTCAGCGTTCCGTGGGCGCCCTCCAGCATCTCCCGGGCCGTGTCGTCGATCGTCCCCATCTTGCCGCCGACGATGAGGTCCAGGTACTGCTTCACGAGGAGGAGAGGCGACCTGAGCTCGTGCGCCACGATCGTGATGAAGTACTCCTTCATCCTCTCCTTCTCGGCCCTCAGCTCGGCCGTCTCCAGAAGGAGCCTGCGCTGCTCGAGGCCGCGCGTGACGATGAGGCGGAGTTCCTCGGGGGTGAACGGCTTCGGCAGGAAGTCGAAGGCGCCCTGCTTCATGGCGTCGACGGCCGACTCGATGGTCGCGTATCCTGTGATGACGATGCACACGGTGTTCGGATGGGTCTGCAGGACCTGGTGCAGCACCTGCAGCCCGTCTATCCCCGGCATCATGAGGTCGAGAAGAATGAGGTCGGGCTCTACCTGGTGGGCGACGTGGAGCCCCTCGATCCCGTCGATGGCCGTGTGGCAGTCGTAGCCGGCCTTGGCGAGAACCTGTCGACAGGAGTCCCGGATCGCCTCCTCGTCGTCGACAACCAGCACGGTCTGCCGATCGGACATGCTTCCTCCCCGCGCGGGTCTGACTCTGTGGCTCAAGGTGAAGAGCGGGCTGGTCGCGAATGCGGCTCATCTGCCGCGAACGAGGCCCACTCGTGCGAGCGCGGCCTGCCCTCCGGCCGGCGGGTCGCGAGCGAGCCTCAGGAGACCTATCGTACCAGAGCCCCGAGGCTGCGTTCAACAGGATTTCCCCCTAGCCCTCCCGCCTATCCGCCTCTTTCGCTTGCGCCTTCGGCGCCGCGGATGCTATTCTCTCGCGACGTATCAGGGGCCCTTGGACGCGTCGCGCGTCGGAGGACCGGATACGGCTCCATCGACAACAGAGGGGAGTGGCTGTCGGGCCCGGCCGTTCCCCGCTTTCTGTGGAGCGGGCGCCCGACTCGCGTGGCTCAGGAAACCAGGACTCCCTGCGGGAATCCAACACTAGTGGAGGGGACGAAGTGGCGAAGCCGAAGGTAGCCTTCTACTGGAACGCGTCGTGCGGAGGCTGTGAGGAGGCCGTGGTCGATCTGGCCGAGGACATCCTCATGGTCGCCGACGCGGTCGAGATCGTTCTGTGGCCGGTCGCTTTGGACTTCAAGCGGAAGGACGTCGAGGCCCTGAAGGACGGCGAGATCGCTGTGGCGTTCCTGAACGGGGCGATCAGGACATCGGAGCAGGAGGACTGGGCGAAGCTGCTCCGACGGAAGTCGCAGCTCATGATCGCCTTCGGAGCGTGCGCCCATCTGGGCGGTGTGCCGGGGCTCGCGAACTTCTCCGACCGCGAGGGCGTGTTCGACGCGGCCTATCGGTCGGCCCCGTCGAACGACAATCCCGAGGGCACGACGCCTCAGCGCGCGACCGCGATGCCCGAGGGCGAGCTCGAGCTTCCCGAGATCTGGGACACGGTCCACTCGCTGGACCAGGTCGTCGACGTGGACTACTACCTGCCCGGATGCGCTCCGCCTCCCGACCTCATCCTGGAGGCCGTCAAGGCGATCCTGGCCGGCGAGCTTCCGCCGAAGGGCTCCGTCCTGGCGCCCGACAAGTCGCTCTGCGACACGTGCGACAGGAACGACAGCAAACCCGACAAGATCGCGCTCTCCGAGCTTAAGCGTCCGCACATGACGTTCATGGACCCGGAGAAGTGCTTCCTCGCCGAGGGCGTCATCTGCATGGGGCCGGCGACGCGCTCCGGATGCGGCGAGCGTTGCATCAACGCGAACATGCCGTGCCGCGGATGTTTCGGGCCGACGCGCGAGGTGAAGGACCAGGGCGCCAAGATGCTCTCGGCGCTTGCGTCGCTCCTCGACATCGAGGACGCGGAGCAGATGGAGAAGATAGCCGACTCCATCCCTGACACCGCCGGACTGTCATACATGTATAGCCTGCCGACGTCGCTTCTCACGAGGAAGCAGAAGAGGTAGAGGGCTTTCGATGTCCCCCGGGCATCGTGGAGGAGAAATGGGCAAGAGGATCACGATAGACCCGATCACACGGTTGGAAGGGCACGGCAAGATCGAGATCTTCCTCGACGATTCGGGGAACGTCGCGAACGCGTATCTTCAGGTTCCAGAGCTCAGAGGTTTCGAGAAGTTCTGTGAGGGGCGGATGGCGGAGGAGATGCCCAGGATCACGCCCAAGATCTGCGGCGTGTGCCCGACGACGCATCACATGGCCTCGACGAAGGCGCTGGACGACCTCTTCCACGTCGACCCGCCGAGACCGGCGAAGCTCATCAGGGAGTTCATCAACTCGGCGTTCATGTTCGAGGACCACGCGCTCCACTTCTACTTCCTGGGCGGCCCCGATTTCGTCGTGGGTCCCGACGCGCCCGCCGCCGAGCGGAACGTCCTGGGCGTCATCGCCAGGGTCGGACTCGAGATCGGCGGCAAGGTCATCGACATGCGCAAGCGCGCCCGCAACGTCATAACGACTCTGGGCGGCCGGGTCATTCACCCGGTCTGCGGGCTCCCGGGCGGCGTGTCACGCGGCCTGACCGAGGAGAACCGCGAGGAGTTCCGGAAGACCGCGGCCGACGCTGTCGAGTTCGCCAATTTCTCTCTCGGGCTCTTCTCGGACGTGGTCCTGAAGAACCAGGGCTACGTCGACCTCATCGTGGGCGACGTCTACAAGCACAAGACTTACTACATGGGGCTGGTCGACGAGAACAACAAGGTCAACTTCTACGACGGCAAGATCCGCGTCGTGACACCCGACGGCAAGGAGTTCGCGAAGTTCCGTCCGCAGGAGTACCTCGATCACGTGTCCGAGCACGTCGAGAAATGGTCCTACATCAAGTTCCCGTTCCTCAAGAAGGTGGGGTGGAATGGCTTCGTGGACGGCCCCGAGAGCGGCGTCTACAGGGTCGCCCCGCTCGCGCGCCTGAACGTGTCCGACGGCATGGCGACGCCCGAGGCGCAGGCGGCGCACGACCAGCTCTTCGAGACCCTTGGCGGGAAGCCGGCGCACAACACGCTCGCCTACCACTGGGCACGCCTCGTCGAGATGCTCTACGCCGCGGAGCGCATGGTCGAGCTCATCAACGACGACGACATCATGAGCGACAACATCCGCACGCTCCCGACCGAGAAGCCGACCGAGGGCGTCGGCGTCGTCGAGGCTCCTCGCGGAACGCTCTATCATCACTACAAGACCGACGAGCGCGGCGTCATCACGAAGGCCAACCTCATCGTGGCGACGGTAAACAACGCCGCCGCGATGTGCATGTCGGTCGAGCGCGCCGCAAGAGGACTCATCAAGGACGGCAAGGTCTCGGACGGCCTGCTGAACATGGTGGAGATGGCGTTCAGGGCCTACGACCCGTGCCTCGCGTGCGCGACGCACTCCGTCCCGGGCCAGATGCCGCTCGTGGTGGAGGTCAGGGATCAGGAAGGCAGGTTGCTTTCCAGGCTCTCCCAGAACGTCACGGGGTAGCGTCTGTTCCAGCTCGCGGAACCAGAGGCCCCGGTGCGGGAAGCCATCCGCGCCGGGGTCTTCTCTTGTGCGGGCAAAGTGGAGCAGTCTGGCGGGAAGTCATCTCCGGAGATGGGACGCATCATGCGGAAGACCCTCATACTCGGCGTGGGCAACTCGATTCTCTGCGACGACACGATCGGCCTCGTCGTCACCCGGAAGCTCGAGGAGCGCTACGGCGACAGAGACGACACGGACTTCGGGTACAACGAGGAGGCGGGGTTCTCGCTCCTTGAGGAGTCGCTCGGGTACGACAGGCTTGTCATCGTCGACTCGATCCTGACCGGCGAGGCGCCCGGGGCGATACACAGGCTCGACCTCTCGGACCTCGGCCGGTCGATCCACTCGAACTCGCCGCACGGGATGAACCTCGCGACGGTGCTCGCGTTCGGTCGCGCGCAGGGCATGGACGTGCCCGACGACGTGCGCATCTACGCCATCGAGGTGGTCGACACCGTGACGTTCTGTGAGGACCTTACGCCGGAACTTGCAGCGTGCGTGGACGCCGTGGTCGACGAGATAGCGGGTGAGGTGTTCCCGGGGGGCGACCGAGCGACGGGCAGCGGGTCGAGCCGAGGCGGCTCGAAATGACCCTATGCGAACCAGGGAGTGTGTGTTGAGCGAACTCTATCTGTATCCTCAGTGTTACGACATCGCTTTCACGTGGGACCTGGATCCCGAGATCGAGTTCTTCGGACGCGTCTTCGCCGAGCATGTGCCGTTCCCCGTCAGGCGCGTCCTCGAGCCCTGCTGTGGAACGGGGAGATTCCTTCTGGCACTTCCGCGTCACGGCTACTCGGTCACGGGCTACGACATATGCCCCGAGATGCTCGAGTACGCGAGGAGGCGTGTCGCAGGCCACGGCGACCCCGTCAAGGCCCGGGCCGTTCCAGGCGACATGGTCACCGCGCGGTACGAGCGCGAGTACGACGCGGCCCTGAACTCGATCAACAGCATAGGGTATCTGCTCGAGGACGACGACATCGTGGCGCATCTTGCGAACACCGGCGCGTCCCTCAAGAATGGCGGCGTCTACATCGTCCACATCGCGTGTGCGTGGGAGGGCGAACCGGAACTCGAGCACAACACGTGGACGATGGAGAGAGATGGCGTAACGGTCAAGACGTCGTGGCGCATCGAACGCGACGACCGCGAGGCCAGGCTCTCGCATCAGATCTGCACGATGGAGGTCGACGATCACGGCGACAAGTCGGTCCACGTCTTCCGCGAGGCCATGAGGCTCTGGTTCCACGACGATGTGCGGGCTCTCGTCGAGTCGTCGGGCACGCTCAGGTACGAGGCGCTCTACTCCGAGAGATTCGAGCGGCTCCCCATTGACACTCACGTGACGGGCGAAATGGGGAACCTGTATCACATACTGAAGGCGGTCTAGGGCAGTGCCGGGGCCGCCTGGTCGCGGCGCGCGTCCGGCCCGACGCTGGCGAGCGCGCCAAATCCCATGTGGTCGCGCGAAGGCTCAAGGGCTATCATATGCGAACCTGGTGACACTTCCGCCGGGGTGCAGCGCAACAGGGGGAGGACCCAACGTGAAGCGCGACATAGACGGACTGATGGAGGAGAGAGGGATCGACGTCGCCGTGGTGACCGGTCCCGTCAAGGGCAGCGCCACCATGTACTACATGGTGAACGGCGCGGCCATCAGCCACGCGGTCGTCATCAAGAAGCGGGGCCGGGACCCGGTGCTCCTCTGTTCCTCCATGGAGCGCGAGGAGGCCGCCGCGAGCGGTCTCGAGACGATCGACATGGCGAAGTACGATTACATGAGCATCCTGAAGGCCGCCGCCGGCGACCGCCTGAAGGCCCGCGTCGAGTACTACAGAGCGATGCTCGACGACCAGGGTGTCGCCGGCAAGACGGCGTTCTACGGCCTCGGTGGCGCGGGCTCGAGCTGGCTCTTCCTGAACGAACTGGACAAGGCTCTTCCGAACATCACGGTCACAGGCGAGCACGACGACGACATCTTCCTGACGGCGCGCATGACCAAGGGACACGAGGAGGTCGCGCGGATACGGGAGGTGGGACGCCTCACGAAGGAGGTCGTCCAGCACATCATCGACCACATACGGTCTCACAAGGTCGAGGGCGCCACGTTCGTGAAACGAAGCGGAGACCCGCTGACGATCGGCGACTGCAAGGCCGAGATCCGCGTAGCGCTCGCCAAGCGCAAGCTCATCGAGGAGGTCGACACGATCTTCGCGATAGGACGAGACGCGGGCATCCCGCACAGCCGCGGCAACGACGCCGATCCCATCGAGACCGGAAAGACGATCGTCTTCGACATCTTCCCCCAGGAGCAGGGCGGCGGGTACTTCTTCGACATGACGCGGACGCTCGTGTTCGGTTCCGCCTCCGACGAGATCCGGAAGGTCTACGGACACCTCGAGCAGTGCTTCGACGCGGTCTCCTCGCAGCTCAAGGCGGGGGAGAAGGCGTCGATATACCAGACGAAGGCGTGCGACTTCTTCGAGAATCTGGGTTACGAGACGCCCAGAACGAACCCGCAGGTGACGAACGGGTACGCTCACAGCCTGGGACACGGGGTGGGCATCCAGATCCACGAGAAGCCCACGCTCTCGGACGCCACCGGCAACACCGACGTTCTCGTGCCTGGTTCCGTGTTCACGTTCGAGCCCGGCCTCTACTTCCCCGACAAGGGCTACGGCATGAGGATCGAGGACGTCTACCACGTGACCGAGAGCGGCCAGATGGAGAACCTCACGAACTTCCCGCGCGGTCTCGTCTTCGAACTCTAGCCCGGAGGCGCGTTGGGCAACTCCATCTCCACCGTGAGTCCGAGGACCGGTGGCGGCCCCGCGACGGTCATCGACTCCCCTGAGAGGATAGCGGAGTCGTACTCGGACTACCTCTCGGACGAGTCCCGCTACGGTCCGGCCACCGCCGACCGTCTCGTTCTCGCCCTCGACGAGTCTCACGTCGCACGGGCGCTCGAGGACGCCACGGCCCGGGGCGGCGAGGTTACGCTCTCGGCGGGGCGCACCGGCATCGTCGGCGGCGCCGTCCCCGCTCGCGGAACGCTCCTCTCGCTCGCCGGGATGGACCGTATCCTGGGGATCCGGAAGGCCGACGACCGCTTCGTCGTTCGTTGCGAGCCGGGCATCACCATCGCAGACCTGCGGGAGCGCCTCGAATCCGGCGACCTCGCTTTCGACGCGGACGGCCTCGACGACGACGAACGAGCCGCGCTCGCGGAGTTCGGGGGCGGCGGCCGGTCGTGGCTCTACCCGCCCGATCCCACCGAGGGCACGGCTCACCTGGGTGCCACCGTCGCCACGAACGCGTCCGGGGCGCGGAGCTTCCGGTACGGGGCGACGCGGAGGCACGTGCAGGGGCTCCGGGTCGTGCTCGCCTCGGGCGACGTCGTCGACGTGAGTCGAGGCGATTGCGCGGCCGACGGCAGGAGCTTCGAGGTCCGGACGCCATCCGGTTCGTTCGCGTTCGACGTTCCTTCGTACGACATGCCGGAGACGAAGAACGCGGCCGGCTACTTCGCGCGTCCGGGCATGGACCTGGTCGATCTCTTCATAGGTTCCGAGGGAACGCTGGGGGTCATAACGGAGGTGCGCGTCGCGTTGACACCGCGACCCGAGGGTGTCCTGAGCGCGCTCGCGTTCTTCGACTCCGACGACGACGCGGTCGCGTTCGTGCGCGCGGCCAGGGGGGACGCGGGTGGAGGGCGCGCAGTTGACGGATCTCCCGGTGCAGACGCAACGCGCGACGCCGGCCGGAGCGGCTCCACGGTCTCGCCACTGGCGCTCGAGTACTTCGACTCGCACAGCCTCGACTTCCTGCGGGAGCGGAAGGCCGAAGAGGGGGCGGGCTCGGAGATGCCGGAGCTGCCGGTCGACGCCCGCGCCGCCGTCCTCTTCGAACAGGACTACGTCGAGGACGACCTCCTCGACGTCTACGAGGCCTGGGAGGCGCTCCTCGCGGGCCACGGCTCCTCGATGGAGAGAACGTGGGGCGGGATGGAGGCGGCCGAGCTCGCGCGGCTCAAGGCGCTGCGGCACGGCGTGGCCGAGGAGGTGAACTCGGTCATTGCACGCGCGAAATCGGCGCACCCGGAGATGCACAAGGTCGGCACGGACGCTGCGGTGCCGCCCGGGTCGCTCTCCGAGATGCTCTCGTTCTGCAGAGAGGTCATGGACGAGAGCGCGCTCCGCTACATCATCTTCGGGCACATCGGCGACAGCCACGTGCACGTGAACGTCATGCCGCGCGACCCCTCGGAGCTCAGGCGGGGGAAGGAGCTCGCAACGGCCATTGCGCGGCGGGCCGTCGAGCTCGGGGGCACGGTTTCTGCAGAGCATGGGATAGGGAAGCTCAAGCACGACTTCCTGCGACTCATGTACGGGGATGAGGGACTCAGGGAGATGGCGGCCGTCAAGCGGGCCCTGGACCCCGCGGGCGTCCTGAACCGCGGGGTGATGTTCCCCGAGAGCCTTCTGGAAGCCGCCTGAGCGGTGCCACGGGGGGAGCCTCCGGCGGACCGAGAGAGCTCCCGCGGGGCCAGGTGAATCCGTTCCTAGTACCGAGTGAGGTAGCGCGATGCTCGATGTACGTGAGTTCAGCGACCTCGAGGACCACGACCTGACGTCCGCGTGGATCGCGCTGGAGTCGTCCGGCGCGTGCCCGAACCCGTTCGCGTCGCACGTGTGGGTCCGGGCCTGGACCGCGCAGTTCGCCTCCGACGCGACGCCCTCGGTGTTCGTCGGATACGACGGCGGAACGCCCGTGGCTCTCGCTCCTCTTCTCACGAGGCCCGACGGGACCGTCGAGCTCCCGACCAACTTCCTCTCGCTTCGCGGCGAGTTCCTGCTCGGGGACGGCGAGATAGGGCCGTTCGTGGCGGAGGTACTCGGGCGGCTCCGCGGTGAGGGTCGCGAACTCGTCCTCCGGAGCGTGCCCGCGGACTCCAGGACACGCGCCGGGATCCTGGCGTGCGCGAAGAGCGCGGGCTACCTCGTCGGCGAGAGCGAGAGCAGGACGTCGCCCTACGTCGAGCTCGAAGGCTCGTGGGACGACTACGCGGGGACGCGCACGACGAAGCGCGTCGCGCGCTGGAGGAAGCGCGTCCGCAAGATCGAGAAGATCGAGGGGATGAGCGTGCGCCGCTTCGACGAGTCGACCGACGTGGACGCGCTCGTCGACGCCTTCATCGACACCGAGTCGAGAAGCTGGAAGGAACGGCACGGCACCTCGATTCGGGGGAGAGGGCTCGAGTCCTTCTACCACACGTTCTGCCGGGCGCTCGCTCATGAAGGGTGGTTCGCACCCGTCTGGCTCGAGCGCGACGGAGACATGTTCGCCTTCCTTCTCACCGTCGTCTACGGCGGGGCCATGTACGCGCTCAAGACGTCGTTCGACGAGAAGTACAGCGAGTTCTCGCCGGGGACGCCGCTCTTCTACTACACGGTGACCGACGGGTTCGAGCGCGGCTACTCGAAGGTGGACTTCCTGGGCGAACCGTCGCGCTGGAAGAGCGAGTGGGCGACGGGGCACCGCGAGCACGTCAACATCCACATGCGCCCGGCGGGGCTCTCGGGCGCCGTGAAGCACCTCCGGGACACCCGCGTCAAACCGGTGGCGAAGAAGCTCCTCCGCAAGGAGTAGTCGCCGGTCGGCAGTTCCTTTGACGACGGTGCGCTCCGATGTGCACCAACTACCGGAGTAGTTGCCCAGTGATCGATCAGAGCCGGACCGAGTACAGAGGCTACCTCTCCAAGGCCACGCGCGAGGCCGGGTTCACGTTCTTCGGCCAGGCGTTCGCCCTGGCCTTCGGGTTCGCAGCCAACGCCGTCATCGCGCGCATGCTGGGCGCCGACCTCCTTGGCGTCTACGTGCTCGCGTGGACGGTCGTCATGGCCGTGTCGATCCTGACGACGTTCGGCATCGAGGGCGGGTTCGTCCGCTACATCTCGATGTACGCGGGGAAGGGGCGGGAGGACCGGGCGCGCTCGGTGTTCAGGTTCGGCATGCAGTTCGGCGCGGCGGCGGGCGTCGTCGGCACCGTCGTCATCGTGGCGCTCCGCGGAACGATAGCGAACGCCTTCTTCAAGGAACCGCGTCTCGAGCACGCGCTCCTTGTCATCGCGTTCGCCATGCTGCCCTACACACTCGCGCGGCTCCAGTCGGCGGCGCTTCGTGCCTTGAAGGACATGAGGCGCAGCATCGTAGGACTCGAGCTTGCCCTGCGTGTTCCGCGTCTCGTCATCTTCGTCGTGCTCTTCGCCCTGGGGTACCGTCTCGGTGGCATCGTCGCCGCGGCCGCGGTGGCGTGCGGCGTCTCGGCGGTCGTCACGACGCTCTTCTTGAGGAAGAGCGGTCCGTTCCTCGTCCGCGGCGTGGGCTCGGCGATCCCGCGCCGGGAGTTCCTCGCGTACTCAGCGCAGATGCTCGCGGAGACGGGGACCGCGTTCGTGCTCCTCCAGAGCGGAAGGCTCGTGCTCGGGTTCTACCTCGTGTCGGCCGACGTGGGCGTCTACAACGTCGTCGTGCTTCTGGCGAGCCTGGCCACGCTCTTCACGTTCTCGTGGAACGCCATCTTCTCGCCGATCATCGCGGAGGTCTATCACCGCGGCGGCGTTGAGCTCATGAAGTCGCTGCTCCTCACGATCACCCGCTGGATCGTGCTCCTGACGCTGCCGGTGTTCGCGTGGCTGCTCATCTCGGGTGAGGGCGTTCTGTCCGTGTTCGGAGAGGAGTTCGTGCGGGGCTACGCGGCCCTCGTGGTCCTCGCGGCCGCGCAGGTCGTCGACAGCGCGGCGGCGTCGGTCTCGAGTTGTCTCGCGATGACGAAGTACCAGAGGTTCAACGTCTACAACATCCTCGTCATGGCGGTCGTGAGCGCCGCGCTGAACATCCTGCTCGTTCCCAGGATGGGCATCCTGGGCGCGGCCATCGCCACCGGCGTGTCGATCGTCCTCGTCAACGTGGCGCGGCTCGCGGAGGGTCGCGCGCTCCTCAAGGTCTTCCCCTTCGACAGGTCGTCCTGGAAGATCGCGCTCACGGCCTTTGTGCTGTTCGGGCTGACGGCCGCGGCGCGTCGGTTCCTGGACGTGCCCGTCGACTGGTACTGGACGCTCGCGACGCTGGCCGCGTGCTACGGTGTGGTCGCGCTCCTGACGGTCCTTCTCGGAGTGAGCGACGAGGACAGGACGGTCTGGTCCTCGGTCGTGGGCAGGGTGCTTCGACGGGGGCAGGACTAACGCGGGCGGCGGCCGACCCGTGACGCGCCGCCTCTCGATCGTGGTCAGAGCCTGCGGGCCCGCCGGAGGGCCTGAGCCCCGCGCGGCCGCTACTCGTCGTTCTCTTCGCCTTCCTCCCGCTTCTCGTCGAAGTAATCCAGTCTGTGAAGCGGCATCACGACGCTCGTCGCGATGTTCGTCAGATGCAGGCACAACCGTTTCATGTAGCGGGCGAGCAGGGCCATGAGCACGGCGTCGCGGGTCGGCACGTCGCTGCCCAGGAGGTCGTCGATGACGCCGTCGTACTCGCGCGCGAGCGCACGCCCGGCCTCGACCGTCCTCTGTCCGAGTTCTTTGTCGGACTCCCGGAAGGCGGCCGCGGTCGGCTCGAAGAGCCCCTCGGTGCGAGTGAGCAGCGCGTCGAATCTCTCGCGGTAGGTCCCGTCAGGTAGCGCTCCGCCCCGCGCCTCCGCCACCTCGAGCATGTTCTTGCACATGTCGCCCACACGCTCAGCGTCCTTCGTGACGCTCATGAGGACGAGGCTTATGGGCACGTCCGCGCCCGTGGCGACCACCAGGTGCTCGACGAGCTGCTTCCGGATCTTGCGCTGGATCTCGTTGATCCTCCGGTCGGTCGAGTAGACCATGTCGTGCGTCTCGCTCGACCATCCCTTCCTCCCCGTCAGCACGTCGGCGATCGGGCGAAACATGTGGACCGCCTGACCGAGCATCTCGTTCATCTCGGACACCATCTGGTCCAGCAGCGGGCGGCGTCTGAGCGCCTCTATGAACTCGCGGAACATGACGAACCCTCCTTAGAACCACCTGTCCATGAGTATAAGCACAGCGGGCAGCGCGTAGAAGAGCCCTATCACGAAGAATATCGCGTTTCTCCTGGACCTGACAGCCGCGTCGGCGAGCTTTCTCGCGAGCGTGAGCGGTATCTTCCTGATCGGCTTGTACGGGTAGATGACGATTATACCGGCGATGTTGAAGAGCAGGTGCACGAGCGCGATCGTCAGACCGCGGGAGTCGCCCGCGAGCGACGCCAGGAGCGCCGTGATCGTCGTCCCGATGTTCGCACCGAGCGTCACGGGGAAGACCTTCTCGAGTTTGACGATGCCGGCTCCCGCGAGGGGGACGAGGAGCGACGTCGTGACCGAGCTGCTCTGGATGACAGCGGTTATGCCGGCGCCGACCGCCATACCCGCGAGACCGCTCCGTCCCATGAACCTGTCGATGATCACCTCGGCGCGTCCGAGCGCCAGGGCCTTCGTCCGCTTGACGAGCACGTAGAGCGAGCCGAAGAGGAGGACGAGGGCCACGATGACGACGAGGATCGCCGCGCGTTCGCCCGCCACGGACTCGGCCAGGTGTCCTATCGACTCCACGAGCGGCCCGACGGCCTGCTTGACGGGGCTCGCGAAGCTTATCGCCTCGCCGCCGACGAGAAGCCTGGACAGGGCGCCCGCCGACTTCGAGAGGAAGCCGGTGGCAAGCTCGAGCGGGAAGAGGATGAGCACTGCCATCACGTTGAAGAAGTCGTGGACGCTCGCCGCGGCGAAGGCGCGCCGGAACTCCTCCTTGCGTCCGATGTGCCCCATCGACACGATCGCGCACGTGACGGTCGTCCCGATGTTGGCGCCCATGATGATCGGGACGGCGCCCTCTAGCGTGAGGACACCGGACGCGACGAAGCCGACCGTCATCGACGTGGTCATCGAGGAGCTCTGGACGATGCTTGTGGCCAGGATGCCTATGAAGAGGCCGACGAACGGGTTGGACGTCGTGGCGATGAGCTGCTCGGCGAACCCCGCGCCGAACATCTTGAAGCCGCTGCCCAGAAGGTTGACGCTCAAGAGGAACACGTAGAGGGAGGCCGCCGCCGTGAGAACACGCACGAGCGTCTTCCACGGGTCGTCGCGAGACTGGCCGGGGAACTGTGGGGCGGGACTTCCGGGATGCTCCGGCATGGTTCCGTCCGGGGGCCCTCAGGAAGAGAGCTCTCTTTCGGGCTTGGACTGTGACGGCTTGGAGGCCCGCCGCGGCGCCGGGAGCCTCGGGCGCGGATTCTGCCATCGACGTGGCCCAGTGTCAAGGCGGGATGAGCGGGGCGCGCAGCAGGAAGAGCGCCCGAATCGCTTTGATTCGTCCCTCCGGTGCGCTAGAATCGTCACGTGCTCAGTACCTTCGCCCGAGCGAATCGGGCGGTTTCTACGTAAGGAGGATTCATGGACAGGGGAAGGCTCGAGGAGAGCTTCTTCGACCTCATCCGACAGGCCTCCACCTCGCTCCCACCCGACGTCGTCGCAGCCATGCGGCGGGGGATCGCGGAGGAGGGCGAGGGGGCGTCCGCGGCGACGAGCCTCGAGCTCATGCTCGAGAACTCGAGTCAGGCCAAAGAGGGGAAGACTCCGATCTGCCAGGACACGGGCGCGCTCCTCTTCTTCATCGATTACGGCCCGGACTTCCGGCAGAAGGACATCGAGGAGGCGGCGAGGGCGGCGACCGTTCTGGCGACGGAGAACTACTACCTCCGTCCGAACTCGGTCGACTCGGTGACGGGAGCGAACTCCGGCAACAACCTGGGACTCGGTTTTCCGGACTTCCACTTTCACCAGCGCGACGAAGACGGACTGCGCGTCAGACTGCTTCTGAAGGGGGGCGGGTCCGAGAACATCGGGACGCAGTACAAGCTGCCCGACGGCAAGCTCAAGGCCGGCCGCGACCTCGCGGGCGTCAGGAAGTGCATCATCGACACGGTCTACAACGCGCAGGGCAAGGGTTGCGCGCCGGGCGTGGTGGGAGTGGGCGTGGGCGGCAACCGCGACTCGTCGTTCACTTGCTCGAAGGAGCAGTTCCTCCGCGACCTCGCCGACACGAATCCCGACCCGGTTCTGGCCGAGCTCGAGAGCACGCTCCTGGCCGAGCTCAACAGCATGGGGATCGGTCCCTCCGGCTTCGGCGGCAGGACGACCGTTCTTGGCGTCAAGATAGGCAAACTCCACCGCCTTCCGGCGTGCTTCTTCGTGTCCGTGAGCTACACGTGCTGGGCGTACCGCAAGGCGTTCATGACCGTGCAGGGAGGGGAGGTCAGCCATGATTGGGATTAAGCTCCCTGTTTCGGCGGACGAGATCCGGAAGCTCAAGGCCGGCGACGAGGTCTCGATCACGGGCGTCATGATCACCGCGCGCGACGCGGCGCACAAGTATCTGGTGGAGACCGACGGCGAGGACGTGAAGGACCTCTTGAAGGACAGCATGGTCTACCACTGCGGTCCCGTCGTCAGGAACGAGGGCGACAAGTACTCGTTCGTCGCCGCCGGTCCGACGACGAGCATACGCGAGGAGCCGTACGAAGGGCCCGTCATCGCGAAGTACGGCGTTCGCGGCGTCATCGGGAAGGGCGGGATGGGCGCGGACACCCTCAAGGCATGCGCCGACCACGGCTGCGTCTATCTCTCCGCCGTCGGAGGGCTGGCGACGACGCTCGCGCGGTCTGTCGTGGAGGTCCTGGACGTCCACAAGCTCGAGGAGTTCGGTGTGCCGGAGGCGATGTGGGTCATCCGCGTCGAGAACTTCCCGGCTGTCGTGACGATGGACTCGCACGGGAGGTCGATACACGACGAGATCGCCGAACTCTCGCGGAAGAAGTACGAGGAGCTTCTGGAGAAGTAGTCGGGAGTCCTTGCTCGTCAGGCTACCCGCGCCGCCTGAGCTTGGACAGTATCCTCCCGATGATGAGACGGTCGTCGCGTTCGAGACCCATGAGGGCCAGGAGCCCGGCGAAGAGCCCGTACGTCGCGGCCAGGATGCCGAAGATGGCGACGGCCGGGAGGTCCGGCGTGTTCGAGCGCAAGAGGACGTTGCCCGCCAGAGCCGCGAGCGCCGCCAAGAGGACCTTGAGGAAGATCCTCCGGTAGGGGTGGATCTTCAAGAGGACGCGCACCTCGATGAGGCCGACCGCGTCGATCAGGGAGACCGATACGGCCGTCGCCACCGCGGCGCCCAGGAGTCCGTAGCGGGGGATGAGGAGCAGGTTCAGACCCACGTTCGTCGCCGTTACGATCACGATGTTCACAGCGTTGTACTTCTGGTGCCCCGACATGACGAGCATCGTTCCTACGGTCCCGACCGAGCAGCGGACGACGACGCTCACGCCCAGAACGACCAGCGCCGCGTATCCGCTCACGAACTCGCCACCGAAGATCCTGAGAAGGTCGTCCCCGAACCCGACGATCCAGCAGAACGCGGGAAGGATGATGATGAGGATCGTCCTCGTGAGCGACGAGTAGATCGACCGAAGCTCCGCGCGCCTGTCGTTGTGGTAGAGTTCTGAGATGACCGGAGCGAACGACGAGTTGAACCCCATGAAGACGAGCGTCAGTATGTTGGAGATCAGGAACGCGATATTGTAGACGCCGACGTCCTCCGACGTCCCGAGCATGCCCAGCATGATGCGGTCGGAGATCGACAGGCTGTAGTTCATGAACCCCACGAAGAACATCATCGAACTGAACGCCGCTATCTCCCGTCCCGGCATCGGAAGGCGCGCCGGCCCTCGCAGGAGGAACGGCGCCTGACGTCCTATCAGGAAGAGCATCGCTCCTGCCGAGATGAAGTACGCCGCCACGAACGCCGCCGTGATCCCCGAGAGCTTGAGCCCCAGCCCGACCAGCGCGAGGAAGAGCGCGAGCTTCGCCGTCTTGTTGACGATCTCGAGGCAGAACGACTCCTGCGCGGTGCGCTTGAGGGCGCGCAGCGTGTGGCCCAGCACGAGCTGGAACGTGGCGCCCACCGTTCCGAGCGCGACGAGAGGGAGGATGGGAAGGAGGAGCGGCTCGTTGAATATGGGGCCGGCCACGACGCCGCGGAGCACGAAGAGGAGCACCCCGAAGAGCACGCTCGACGCGAACACGAGCCTGGCGCCGAGCCTGAAGACGCCGGCGGCGCCCGGTTCGTCACCGCGGCTCAGGCTGACGGGAACGAACCTGACGAACGTGTGACCCATCCCGAACGAGGCCACGAGCGAGAGGAAGAGGAGCGTCGTCGAGGCGAGCACGTAGACGCCCAGGAGCTCGGCGCCCAGGATGCGGGCGAAGACGATGTTCGACGCGAGGCCCAGCGCCATGCCGACGGCGCGGGACGTCATGACGCCCGACGTCTGCTTCGCCACGTGAAGCAGATTGCGGTCGGTGAGCTCGCTCGCGTCGGCCCGCGCGGAGCTCGTCGCCTTGCTCTCAGCGTCCAATGGAGTCCCTCATGATCCTGAACGTATCAGCGATGGCGGAAGGCGCCGGGTCGAGGGGAGCGCTCGACGCGATCATCGCGTACGAGTCCTCGTGTTCCGGAGTGAACCCGTGCATCCCCCTCGGGGCTCGCGCTCCCATGTAGCTCGGGACGACGAGCGTCCCGGGGTTCATGAGGAACACCAGTTCACCGCACCTCCGGTCCTCCATGAGGACGCCCTCACGTTCGAGGTCGTCGTCCGAGAGGACCGTTCCGCAGTCCATGCTCTCGAGCGCGCCCGTGACAGCGTCTCTCGCACGGTCGCTCCGGAACCAGAACCGTCCCATCGTCGAGTCGTAGAACGCCAGATAGTCGCGCTCGTGCTCGAGTCCGAGCGCCGCCACCGCGCTCATGAGGTCCACCTCGCTCCTCGTCTCGGCCATTCCGTGGTCCGAGAAGATGAGAACCTCGACGTCGGAGTAGCTGTCGCGCGCGCGCGCGACGGCCCTGGAGAGCTTGTTCTCGAGCTCGGAGAGCGCGGCGCCGACGACGCTCGCGTCTCCCACGTGCTCGTGCAGGAGGGCGTCGATGACGGCAGTGTAGAGGAGCGCGAACCTGATGGGCGGCCCGCCTCGGAGCGCTTCCTCGAGTTCCGACAGCGCCTGGTCGAGGTCGCTCCTCCAGTTCCACACGCGGTACGGGACCCGGTCGCGCGCTAGAACGTCGAAGACGGACTCGACGGGCCCGGAGCCGTCCGGGAACGCGTCGAACCCGCCCGGCGCGTAGATGTCGCGCTTCTCCGAGAGGTCGAATTCGCGGAAGAGCCGGAACGGGATGCGATAGAAGTTGTAGTAGCCGGTGAAGCCGCTTCGCCCGCGGTGCCAGGCAAGCAGTCGGCGCCGGAAGCGCCGATGGCGGCCGACGGCGTCCGGGAGGAGATCGAAGTGGCGGAGCGGCGCGAGCTCGGAGCGTTCGCTCCTCTCGAACATGGCCCAGTGGCCGTGCTCCGCGGGGGAGAGGCCCGTCAGTATCGTCGGCTGCGCGGCGCAGCTGTATCCGAGGATCGTGCGTTGCCGGTACGCGTGCGGCGCGATCTTCCGGAAGCACCCGAACTCCTGCGCCAGCCGCCACCCGAGCGCGTCCACGAAGAAGGCGAGAGTGAGCCGTTCTCTTTTCATGATCTCTCAGGGATCTCCCTTCCCCTCAGGACCGACGCATGAAAGAGACTGAGTCTGTCGACCAGAACGTCGCGCTTCGCCTCCAGCGGCGATCGCCCGAAGTCCGGAGGGACGCTGAACGGGCAGCACCTGTCGAGCAGAGAGCCGAGCTTCCGGGCATCGAAGCCGTCCGCGAGACTCAGGTACGAGAGCACCGCCGTCGCGTACGCAAGCTCCCTTGGGGACGCGAAGGTGGCGCGCCCGAGGACGCGACGCGCCGAAAAGAGCCCGGCACGTCCGGCCGGTGAGCGCAGAGTCCTCACGGCACGACCGACCTTCCTCGGGAGAGACTCGAGCTTCGAGTAGAGCGCCACGACCTCTTCGACGGCAAGCCCGCCCGCGTCGACCCCGACCACGCCGCCCAGGATCGCTCTCCACAGAGTGCCGGAGCAGGACGCGTATCTCCGGAGGCACGCGCGCGCCAGAGCCCGGGCGTCACCGAGAGGCGGGCCTGGAAGGGCGTCGAGTTCCGACAGGTCGCCTGCTGACTTGAATCGCGCCCACGCCTCGATGTCCGGGAGGAACTCCTCGAGCGACGTCCGCAGCCCCGCGTGTTCGGGACGGGAGAGGAGTTCGCCCGAGAATGTTCGCGCTCGGGCCAGGTAGGTCTCCGGCACGTCCCCCTCGAGGAAGAGGAGCGCCGTGACCGCGTCCAGCAGGTACTTCCCCGACGCGTAGAGGAGCGAGAGGCCGTCGACTAAGGCGGGCGTTCCGTCGGGAGTGCCCAGACGACGTGACACGAGCATCTGCTCCACCGTCCTGTTGTGGAAGAGCACGAGACTGTCCCAGGCGGGCACGTCCGCGATGTCGATATCCGGGAGTCTGCCGAGCACCGCCTCGTCGCCCCACACGACGGTGGGGGAGCGGAGCATCTCGAACGTCGCTATGAGCGGGTAGACCTGTCCGTCGACCCCCGACGTCTTCACGCTGGCGTCGACGCCCGAGCATGCCGACGAGAGTTCTGCGTTCGCCGCCGCGACCCAGGTCGCCAGTCGGCCTCGGAGTTCCGTCAGATCCGCCCCGGGCCTGCTCAGGCAGACCAGGTCGACGTCGCTCAGGGAGTACTGGCCGCCGGGCACGCTCACGACGGTCGCCTCTCCGCGGGCCGGCGCTCCCACAAGGAGGACCGCCTCGACGTTTCGCTCGCCAAGCGCTTCGAGCGCCCCCTGGACGCACCTGTCGACGAGCGACGCGTAGAACTCGCTCGTTCCGTACGGCAGGGTTCTTGACGGCCGGTCCTGCACGGGACCTCTCTCTTGGTTGAGGCAAACTCCGACAAAGGTACGGCGCATCGGTTCGCCCGTCAATCATCAGGCGAAGAAGGGGCAACCTGCCTTCAACCTGCAAGTTCCTTGCCCCGGGCCGCTTGCCCTGCCGTCTTCCGGAGGGCGCGCAGGCCCGGTGGGGGGCGTCTCCCGCCTGCATTCTGGCCCGAACCGGGTACGTCTTGAAGCACGCTTGCCGACATGATATAATCTGTGTGTGGGCCTATCGGCCCACGTGACGGTGTTGCGTACGTACTTATGAGCGAATGACAGCGGGCGATTCACACGAGTCCCCGTAGGTGGGGACATGTGCACTTGCCCATACCCTTAAGGAGGGCTACGGATGAGATCCGTGCGAACTCTTACCGTGTGTGCGGCGTTCCTCACGATGGCGCTCGCCGCGACCGCGGCGACCACGTGGGTCGACTACGGTTCGTCGAACCCGTTCGCTGCGCCTGATGTCAGGCTCGTGGCGTCCGGCTTCGACGGCGCCGCGCTCACGATCGACTTCCCCGGGCTCGAGGCCCAGGAGGTCGAGACGAAGGGTGGGACCTTCACACGCCTCACGATCCCGGGTTACCACCACACGTTCGACGCGGGTCTTCCGAGACTTCCCGTCGTTCGCGAGTTCCTTGAGATCCCGCACGGCGCCACTCCCCGGCTGACCATCGTCGGCGCCGAGTACGCGGAGACCACGCTCGCGGACCTCGGCTTCGCCGGTCCCATAGAGCCCGCGCAGCCCTCCGTCGAGAAGCTGCCCGGCGCCCGCGAGGCGGCCAGGTTCGCTCTCGACCGAGGCGCGTACGCCGTTGATGCGTTCGGTCCCGACGTCGCCGCCGCCGTGGGCGAGACGGGCCAGTTCCGGGCGCACCGCTTCGTAGAGGTCGAGATCTTCCCGGTGCAGTACAACCCGGCGACGGGCGCCATCCGCTATCTCACGTCGATCGAACTCCGGGTCGACTTCGAAGGCGCCGACGTCGGAGCCACGAACGCGGCGCTCGAGCGCTACTCGTCCCCGGATTTCGACGCCTTCGCGCGCAGGAACTTCGTGAACGCCGACGCGTTCAAGACCCGCGCTCTGACGCTCCCGATAGGCTACCTCGTCATCTGCTACGACGCCTACTACGAGGAGATCGAGCAGTTTGCGGGGCTGCGCCACCGTCTCGGCTACGAGACGACCGTCACGAAGACGTCCGAGATCCCGGGCGGCGCGACGACGACGAACATCCAGGCGTACATCAAGAACGCGTACGAGACGTGGCCGGTTCCGCCCACCTTCGTGGTGCTGATCGGCGACACCGGGCAGGTGCCGTACTTCGCAGCCACGACAGGCTCGCACGCAACCGACCTCTACTACGTCTGCATGGACGCCGGCGACGACTGGCTGCCCGACATGTACGTCGGCCGTTTCTCGTGCGACTCGGAAGCCGAGGTCACACTGCTCGCCGACAAGAGCACGAAGTATGTGCGCTTCGCCTTGACGAGCACGCCCGAGGACTGGGCCGACGAGTGCACGTTCATGGCGTCGAGCGACAACTACGGCGTCTCCGAGGGCACGCACAACTACTGCATCAGCAACTGGGTGCAGCCCGCCGGGTACGACGTGATCAACAAGCGCTACTCGGTCACCTACAGCGCGACGACCCAGCAGTGCATCGACGACATCAACGCCGGCGTGTCGATGCTCACGTACTCGGGCCACGGCTCGACGAACGGCTGGGCCGATGGGCCGCCGATGACGGCCACGCAGGTGCAGGCCCTGACCAATGCGGACATGCTCCCCATGGTCCAGTCCTACGCGTGCATCACGGGCTCGTACGACAGCGCCTGCTTCGGTGAGACGTGGACTCTGGCGCAGAACGGCGGAGTTCTCTTCCTCGGTGCGTCGAACAACTCGTACTGGGACGAGGACGACTACATGGAGCGCGCCGTCTACGACGCGTGGTTCGGAAACGACTACAAGTGGGTCCGCGGCATGTTCAACGAGGGGCTGTGGGAGGTCTACACGGTCTACTCGGGCGCCGGCAGGACGCGCTACTACTACGAGATGTACACCGTCTTCGGCGATCCGGCCCTCGACCCCTGGACGAGCGTCCCTTCGCAGCTCGACGTCACCTACGCGTCCGCGTTCCCGGTCGGCGGAGAGCTATTCTCCGTGGACGTAGGCACGACGAGCCGCGACCCCGTCGAGAACGCCCTGGTGTGCATCTACATGGACGGCGAGCTCTACGAGACGGCCTACACCGATGCGGCGGGTCACGTCGACATCACGGTGACGACGCCGCCTCAGACCGTCGGCATGATGGACGTCTGGGTGAGCAAGCACGACTTCGTGCCGCACTCCGGCGCCGTCGAGGTCATCGTTCCGGTGACGTACGACATCACGCCGTCCTCGGTCCCGGTCAACAAGGCCACCGACGTCACTGTCACGATATGGGACGACCTTGGCGTCGAGAAGCCCGACGTCGTGGTCACGATCGACGGCTGGGGCATCGACCCTCTCGTCGACACGACCGACGTCCTGGGCGAAGCGCACTTCTCGGTCTTCGCGCCCTACGGTGAGGACCTCACCGTCGTCGGCCGCGAGATCGGCGAGAGCTACAACTGCTTCGCGGACGTCATTCCGGTGACCGGCGGTCTGGTCCTGGGTTCCCCCGACATCGACGCGAGCGTCGCGGAGATAGGGCTCTACGGGTCGTTGACGCCTCACTACGAGGGTCTCATCTCGGGGACCGCGACGATCGACGGGTTCACGCTCTACGCCGTCGGCTGCGGCGTCGACGAGACGGCCAACTCCGGGATGGGTAACACCGCGGAGATTCGCGCCACGCCGACCACGACCGGGACGATAGAGGGCGCCATCGCGAGGAGCGGCTACGACGTCTACCTCGAGGACATCGCGGTCGAGGTCGTGTACGGTCAGCTCGCCGGTGAGGTGTACGAGGCGACCCGCGCTCCCGTCGAGGGCGCGAGGGTAAAGGGCTACGCGGCGGGCGCCGACACGTCGTCCGCGAGTCCGGTCTTCTCGGAGCTGACGGACGTCGGCGGCGCATACGCTGTCGAGGACGACCTGGACGTCGGCTTCTACGACGTCTACGTCCTGAAGTTCGGATACGACCCGCACTACGAGGAGGTCTTCGTCCAGTACGGAGCGAACGACGCCGACTTCTACGTCGACTTCGCGCCGTCCGGACTTCTGTCGGGCACCGTGACCGAGACGGGCACGGGCCTTCCCCTCGAGGCGACGGTGAAGATCTACCGTTCGGACGACATGTCGCTCTACGCGGAGGTGACGTCCGACACGCTTCTGGGCGGCTACTACGAGGTGACGCTCCCGTACTTCAACTATCTCATGAACGTGCGGGCGTACCATCACATCCCGGAGAGCCGTGGGATCTCGGTGACCAGTCCTCTGACCGAGAACTTCGTCCTCGACACGACGCTCGCCAACATACTCGTCATCGACGACCCCGCCGTGGCCCGGGAGCTGTACAAGACGGACAAGACGGGTGCCGTTCTCGACGTGTGGCACGGTTCCTCGGAAGGCGCCCGGTCGGCGGCGCAGCTCGCCGCAGATCTCGTGGACCTGGGCTACGACGTGACCGAGGAGACCTCGGCCGCGACGAGCCCGGTCTCGTGGATGGACTACGACTTCATCGTCTGGGCGTCCGGCGACAACACGGCGCCGGTGGCCGACGCCGGCTACAGGACGGCGCTCGAGACCTACGTCGCGAACGGCGGGAAGCTTCTCATAGAGGGCGGCGAGCTGGCCTACGACGCTCAGTCGTACCCCGGCTACCCCTCGTTCTGCGCGAGC
>JBDRIO010000029.1:0-85497 GCA_043815815.1 Candidatus Eiseniibacteriota bacterium
GGGGAGCCAGCTCACCCCGCGAACGGACCAAGGCTTGACTCGGCAACGCGTGCCACACCTTGATAGTGCGCGTGCCATGAGTGAGGACCCTCTTCACCTCTTGGCGTTGGCATGGTACGCTACGGTGGATGCGCCGGACGCTGGCCGCTGTGAAACATTGTCCTACGAGAGAGGACGCATGCAATGGGAGACAGAGGCGGGAAGAAGGACAAGAACAAGAGTCTGAAGCAGAAGAAGAGCAAGAAGGCCAACCAGGCCAAGGAGAAGCGGGACAAGCGGCAAGCCAACAAACCTCTGTGAAGCTCGTGCGAGCTTGGAGGTCCGGGATGTCGACAGGTGGCTCGCGCGCAGGCTGTTCGACGACGATGGGCGCGCGATGAAGCCAATCGAGGAGCTGGACTACCGAGAGACGTCGCTGGGGGAGTTGGTCCTGCGCCGCCGCCGCTCCCCGTCCGTGCCCGATGAGCCGGTGTACGAGGTGAAGCTCGACGACGAGCTGTTGATGTCCAGCACGGTCAACGCGAGCGAGCGCGCGCTGGCGTGCCTCGCCATCGAACGAAGGAGCGACGAGCCGTGCGATGTCCTCGTCGGCGGCCTGGGGCTGGGGTACACAGCCGCCGCGGCGCTCGAGTTCACCTGCGTCCGTCGGCTGGTGGTCGTCGAATTCCTGGCCCCGGTGATCGCCTGGCACTTGAACCGGCTCGTGCCGATGGCCAGCGCGCTACTGGATGACCCAAGGTGCACCCTCATCGAGGGCGACTTCTTCAAGCACGTCGCCCCCGGAGCCCCCGCTGAGTCTTCGGGGTGCTATGATGCCATCCTCCTCGACATCGACCACTCTCCCGATTCATGGCTTCAACTCCAGCACGGCGGGTTCTACACCGCCACCGGCCTCCGTGGGCTCTCGGAGCATCTGTGGCCCGGTGGTGTCTTCGGGATCTGGTCAGCCTCAGAGCCTTCGCAGCGGTTCCTCGACCTCATGAGAAGCGCTCTGCCGGACGTGCGAAGCCATGAAGTCTCATTCTTCAATCCGCACGTGGGCGAGACAGACTCAAACTGGGTCGTGGTCGCGGGGGGAACGCTGTAGCGGAGATTCTGGTCCGGCGCTATCCAGAGGAGGCTCCAGCCCCCCTGTCTCTGCTCGCGTCACGTGAGTTCGAATAACGTCCACCATGGGGAGCCGGCGTCCTGACGGCAGTTAGGCGAACACGGGGAGCGTCGATAGGCGCTCCCCGCGGTGCACTCTGGGCCAGGGGATGGATCGCTCTGTCCTTGGGAGCGCATCGACGTGCTGCGATCGTTGAGGCCGTGTCTCCACCTTGACCGACCGACGCGATGCTTGCAGAATGGCGTCACTACGGAACGATCGTCGCTCACTCCGGCTGCGTTCCGCGGATCGTCTGGATCTCGTCGAAAGTAAGTGGTAGCGCCTCGCAGGGAGCTGACTCGCAGGGAGGCGGAGGACAGAGCGATGAGATGGTCAGGCCACATTGCCGCGTCAGGGGTCGCAGTACTCGCTCTCGGGATCGCGCTGGCGTGGATGATCCCAGCCGCCGCACTCGCGCAAGAGGTTGAGACGACCGCAGAGGTGCTCGAGGAGCGGATCTCAGAGCTGAGACTTCGTGCGAACTACGCGGAGGCTGCGGAGGTTGCCCTAGAGCTCGTCGCGCTTAGAAAGGAAGACCCCGAGACACGGCCCTCCGAGATCGAGGACGCCGAGAGGCTTGTCGAGACGCTGCAACACATCGCCGGCCTTCCAGACGAGGCGAAGCGGGAACTCGCTCTGGCCGACAGTCTGACAGACGTCGAGGCAGCATGCCGGGAAGAGAACAGGTACTCCGACGCTGCAGCGGCGGCGCAGCAACAACTGGAGATCCGGAGGAGGCTGCTCGGCAGCAAACACCCGGACATCACCATCAGCCTGAACGAACTCGCGGTGGATCTCTATATCCAAGGTGACTACGCTGGCGCTGAGCTACTCCTCCGCGAGGCGTTGGTGATGCGGAAGGAGCTCCTCGGCACCGAACACCCGGATGTCGCTGAGAGCCTGAACAATCTCGCCACGTGTCTGCAGACCCAGAGCGATTACGCAGGAGCTGAACCGTTTCTTCGCGATGCTGTGGCAGTGTGGAGAAGATCCCTCGGCGACGAACACCCCGACGTCGCTTCGGGTGTGTACAACCTCGCTAGCCTCTTGCACGCCCAGGGCAAGTACGCGGGCGCTGAGCCGCTCTATCGCGAGGCGCTGGCGATGCGGCGGAGGCTCCTCGGCGACGAGCACCCGGACGTTGCCCTGAGCCTGAACGGCCTCGCTGTCGTCCACTACTCCCAGGGAGACTACGCTGGCGCCGAACCGCTCTTCCGCGAGGCGCTGGCCATGAGGAGGAGACTCCTTGGCGACGAGCACCCGTATGTAGCCGCGAGCCTGAGCAACCTCGCCTATGTGCTCGGAGCCCAGGGTGACCACGCTGGCGCCGAGCCGCTCTCGCGCGAGGCTCTTGCGATGCGACGGAAGCTCTTCGGCGACGAACACCCGAGTATCGCCGGGAGCCTGAATAGCCTCGCCGACCATCTCAAGGCCCAGGGCGACTATGCCGGCGCCGAGCCGCTCTACCGCGAGGCTCTGGCGATGCGAAGGAAGCTCCTCGGCGACGAACACCTGGACGTCGCCAGGAGCCTGAACGGCCTCGCTGTTCTCCTCAACGACCAGGGCGACTACGTGGATGCCGAGCCGCTCTACCGTGAGTCGCTGGCGATGCTGAGGAGACTCCTTGGCGACGAGCATCCTGATGTGGCCGGGAGCCTGAACAACCTAGCTGTCCTCCTCAACGCCCGGGGTGACTACGCGGGCGCTGAGGCGCTCTACCGCGAGGCGCTGGCTTTGCGGCGGAGGCTCTTCGGTGACGAACACGCGGTTGTCGCCACGAGCCTGAACAGCCTTGCCGCCGTCCTCCACGCCCAGGGCGACTACGCCGGCGCTGAACCGCTCCACCGCGAGGCGCTGGCGATGTTCAGGAGGCTCCTTGGCGATGAACATCCTGACGTGGCCATGAGCCTGAACAACCTCGCGGCCCTTCTACGCGATCGACGCGACTACGCTGGTGCCGAACCGCTCCATCGCGAGGCACTGGCGATGTGGAGGAAGCTCCTCGGCAACGAACACCCGAATGTCGTTGCGAGCCTGAACAACCTCGCTGACGTCTTCGACGACCAGGGCGACCACGCCAGCGCTGAGCCGCTCCTCGCGGAGGCCGCGCGCGTCTACGACGCGGCGCGTCTGCGCGCGGGCGCTGGCCTCAAGCGTGCCGCCTTTCGGGTGTCTCCGTATCCACGCCTCGCTTCAGTCAGACTGGCCCTCGGGCGTACGGACGAGGCGTGGCCGGCGGCCGAGAGGGCTCACGCCCGGTCGCTCGCGGATCTTCTGATGGCGACGGAGGAGAGGGACCTCAGCCCCTCCGAGGTGGCGCGGGAGGATTCGCTGAGTAGGATTCTCGGGACGCTCGAGCGGGAGCTCACCGTTTATCGAGAGACTGTGCCTGGCGACACGACGGGGGAAGCCGCCGGCCTCGTCGAGGCGACTCGCAATGCGCTTCTGGCCGCCGAGTCAGAGTGGAGCGCATTCCAACAGACGATGGTCACGAGGTACCCCGTGACAGAGGGAGAGACGTTCCCGCTCGAGCGCGTGCAGTCCTCTCTGTCGTCGGAGAGCGCCATCATCGGCTGGCTGGACATTGGGATCGGCCGGGCGCCCGAGTTCAAATCGTGGTGCTACGCGATCCGGAACTCGGGGCCGGTGATGTGGGCGCGGGTGGGTCCTTCACCCGATGAGAGCAGCGCTCGTTCCCCGCTTGAACGCACACGATCGTTCAGGAGCCAACTCGCTACCCCAGCAACTCCGGATGCGGTCGTCACTCGCGAGTCACGTGGACTGTGGCGCGATCGGGTCGGGCCTCTCCTGGGAGCGCTCGAAGGCGTCGAAAAGCTGATCGTAGTGCCTTCTGGCGCGATGCTTGGCGTGCCGATTGAGGCCTTAGTAGACAACGAGGGAGCGACGGTAGGAGAGACGTACGCCGTGTCGTATGTCCCCTCCGCGACGCTCCAGACGTGGCTGGCGGAACGGGCTGACCGTGACGTGGGTAGCAGGACGCTCTTGGTGGGTGATCCTCCCTACAGCCCTGCCCATCTCGCGGCCATGCAAGAGGAGCAGGACGTGCTCCTGGCGTCCGCCGAGCCATCGCCAGGGGCCGAGACGCTCCGAAGCGCGCTCGCGGGCAACGCAGACGCCCTGAGGGCCCTTCCACGTCTCCACGGCACGCGCGACGAGGTCGCAGCGATCGCGGAAGTGTCTCGGCCATCCTCTATGCTCCTGGGCCCCGAGGCCAGTGAGCAGGAGCTGGTGCGGCTGGCGGAGTCCGGGGAACTGGGGGAGTTCGGGACGATCCACATTGCGACACACGCCCTTGTCGACGACGAGCGTCCTGAGCGTTCGGCCCTGGTCCTTTCTCAAGTCGATCTTCCGGATGCGCTGGAAGCTGCGATGGCCGGCACGCGGATCTACGACGGACTCGTTACGGCAGAGGACATCCTCCGGGAATGGGATCTGAACGCAGACCTCGTGACACTGAGCGCCTGTGAGACGGGGCTGGGCAAAAAGGTGATGGGGGAGGGTTACGTGGGGTTCGCGCACTCGCTCCTGCAGGCGGGAGCGCGGAGCCTGCTGGTGAGCCTGTGGAAGGTGGAGGACACGGCCACGTCTCTGCTGATGCGCAGGTTCTACGAGAACCGCCTCGGGAGGTACGAAGACGAGCGGATGGGCCGGGTCGGCGAACCGATGTCGAAGGCTGAGGCACTCCAAGATGCAAAGCGGTGGCTTCGGGAGTACACGGACGAGCACGGGAACCGCCCCTACGACCATCCGTACTTCTGGTCCGCCTTTATCCTGATAGGGGACCCGTCGTAGCTCGCGCCAGCACTCATTCGTTCTGATCTCCTGGCCAGTCAAGAGTTCGAATAGCGTCCACCCTGGGGAGCCAGCACCGAGAGACCCCGGTCTGCGAAGACCGGGGCCTTCTGCTTCTGGAAGGGAGCGGTCCACGTCGGGGTATGGGACTAGCGATCGCGATCGCGGAGTTCGGTAGGCGCTGCCCGATCGTCCGACAGGTTCTCCAGCAATCCCCGGAACCTCGGATGCTCCCGAAGCGCATCCCATCTCGGATCCAAGTGGAGCATCTGAACCGAACTCCAGAACGGAATCGACAGAAGATACTCGAGTCTGTCGATGGCCTTGTCGTGCTCGCCTACCAGGGCGTAGACGAAGGCCAGATCCTCGACGCGGTAGGGGCCGACTGCTGCGTTCTTCGAGACCGGCATCAGTTCGACCGCAAACTCGCCCTCTCGAATGGCCTCTTCCTTCCGGCCGAGTCCCGCCAGGGCCACGCCCAGTGAGGAGTGGACACGTTCGTCGGACGGCCTTTGCTTAGCTTCGTCCCTCAACATCGCGAGTGCTGACTCGTACCTGTCGCGCGCCCGCGTCTCGTTGCCCATCAAGCGGTGGGTGAAAGCCTCCAGCAGGGCCTTTGGGATGAACCACCACTGCCGCTCCACGAAGGCGGAGGGGGCGGGGGCAAGAATGTCCAGCGCATCCTGGTAGTTCCTGGCGAGCAGCTCCAGCCGGAATCTCTCGAAACGAGCTGCGGAAGACAGATGGCTCCCCTTGGTCGCTCTATCGGGTATCGCCTCCAGGGTGCGCCGAGCGCCGGCCATGTCTCCCTTCCACAGCCAGTGATTCCAGGCTGCGCAGATGTATGCGAGCACCTGATCCGGAGCCATCGCGATGGAGCGGTCGTAGTACCGTTCCGCATGCGAGTAGTCCCGTGTCGTCATCAGGGCACAGCCGATTTCGTGAGGTAGGCTCGCATCCTGCGGGCTCAGCTCGAAGGCCCGCTTGTAGTGCTCTACCGCCTGATCCGTCTTCCCCTGGCGCTTCAGGATCGCGGCCACTACCGCCAGTATGCGAGCATCGTCGTGAAGGTCGCGTTCGGCTATGGCGAACTCTGCCAGCGCTAGCGCGAAGTCCTGGCGGCACCAGTAGTGATAGTACCCGAGTGCGAGGTGCGCATCGGGAAGCGCAGGCTGGAGCTTGAGCGCGCGGTCCACCGCGGCCTTCGCCAGGGTCGGCGAAGCCTCGGTCCGATCGTGACCATGGAAGTAGAGAGCCGAATAGGCCATGGAGAGGCCCGCGTGGGCAAGTGCGAACTCCGGATCCAGGTCTATCGCGCGCTCGAACATCTGCACCGCCAGCCAGAAGTCCTCCTCGGAGTAGTCCGGTCGTCCCGCGTAGTCGAGTCCGCGGAGATACGCTTGGTAGGCATCGATGCTCTCAGTGGGCCTCGTCTTCAGGACGCCCTTCTCTCGGTAATCCAGTTTGATCTCCAGAGCCTCAACGATGCTGCGCGCAATCTCGTCCTGGATGGCGAAGATGTCTTCCAGCTCGCGGTCATATCTTTCCGACCAAAGATGGTAGCCATCCGCGACCTTTATGAGCTGCGCCGTGATGCGGATCTGGCTCCCGGCCTTGCGAACGCTGCCCTCGAGCACGTTCTCCACGTTTAGTTCTCTGCCAATGTCGCGTATGTCCTCGCACCTGTCTTTGAAAGCGAACGCGGAAACCCGTGCCACGACGCGAACGCCCTCAACCTGCACGAGGGCATTGATGATCTCTTCGGCCATGCCGTCGCAGAAATATCCCTGCTCGGGGTCATTGCTCATGTTTGCGAACGGCAGGACAGCGATAGAAGGCGGGGATCCGTGCGCCGGCATCTCGACGGTCACGGCTGATGGGTCGGATGTTCCTCTGACATCGCGCAGGTCGCGTAGCATGGCCCCGGCGTCGCAGTAGCGAGAGCCAGGCAGTGTAGCTAGAGCCGTTTCCACGACAGAGACCAACTGTGCGGGGACATCGGGACGGAGGCTGGCCACAGGCCTGGGCTCGTCGTTGAGGATGGAGTGGATAACGGATTGCGCGTGTCCGCTCCCGAACGGCAGTCTACCGGTGAGCATCTCATAGAGAACCGCGCCAAGTGACCAGATGTCCGTGCGGTGGTCCACGTCCTGCCCGCGCGCTTGCTCGGGCGACATGTATGCCACGGTGCCTACGCTCAATCCCACTCTTGTCAGCTTCGGCTGCCCGACGAGCTTCGCAAGGCCGAAGTCCATTATCTTCACACGGCCCTCGGGCGTGACGACTATGTTGGCAGGTTTGATGTCGCGGTGGACCACGCCTCTGCTGTGGGCCTCCCTCAAGCCCTCCGCCACGTGAATCGCGACATCGAGGGCCTCCTCCACGCTCAGGGGCCCCCTGTCTATCTTCTCCTTGACCGTCTCGCCCTGATAGCAGGCGAGGCTCATGAACATCTGGCCGTCTTCAGTCTCGTCGACATCGTGGATCGTGCAGATGTTGGGGTGGTCGAGAGCAGACGCGGCGCGCGCTTCTCGGGCGAACCTCTCCTTGGCGCCCGGGTCCGCCGTTAGCTCGCGCGGAAGGAACTTCAGCGCGACGGTTCGTTCGAGCCTTGTGTCTTCGGCCTTGTAGACGACACCCATGCCGCCTTCGCCGAGCTTCTCGAGGATTCTGTAGTGGGAGATGGTTTTGCCGATCATGACGACCCCTATACACTCGGGTTCCCGGTCTGCTTCTGCGAGACGGCGGAGGAGCGTTCCAGCATGTGTTTCGCTCAGGCCGTTTGGCAACGCGAATCTGTTTTGATGACACTTGTGGCCCAGCGGTTCTGACCTGATCCCATAAAGCTGGTCCACTTGTAGAGTTAGACTCCGCCGGACCTCAGAAGGGATGTTCTGCGGGCAGGAAGAGGAGGTCATCGGAGAGACCCCGAGCGAGGGGACACGCTAGGTCTGGGCGACACGCCGCAAACCAACGTGCCCCTTCACTCCTGCGACCGTCTCCGCTCCACAGAGTCCCACAGAACCACGCTCCGGGACACCGCCCCGAGGAGCCAGTACAGGGGACCCCGGTCTGTCAAGACCGGGGCCCTCCTGCATGTTGACTACGCGCCCGTACGGACGGAAATCACCGGGGAACCTCCGCCACCGAACCGACTCTAAGTAACATGGGCTAGGTGCATGCCGTCGGCAACTTCGAGGGTCACAGAATGTGTCCCCCGAAGGCTGCAATACGCGCACCTCATCCAGGGAGCGAGGAAGAGGAAGATCCGATGTCTACGGTGCGGTCCACCCCCGGAAGGGTGGTGCTGCAGGGCATGTGGCTACGCAGCCCATAGGAGATCACTTGACACACAGCGGTGACACCCCTCCCGATGAGCTTCTCCCCGAGACGATAGAGGTCAGCAGGTCCAGGGGTACGATGCCCAAGCGGATCGGCCACTACACGATACAGAGCGTCATAGCCTCGGGCGGCCTGGGAACCGTGTACAAGGCGGTTCAGGAGAGCCCTCGTCGCACGGTGGCCGTCAAGGTCATGAAGGCGGGCGTCAACGGTGCCGCAGAGTTGCGGCGCTTCGAGTTCGAGGCGCAGCTCCTGGGACGTCTGCGGCATCCCGGGATCGCCCAGATCTACGAAGCCGGGACGCACCGCGAGGGGGGGTGCTCCGTGCCCTTCTTCGCCATGGAGTACATCCCCAATGCGAAGAGCATCATCCAGTACGCACGCGACAAGAACCTCGGGGCGCGCGAACGCCTGGAACTCTTCGAGCAGGTCTGCGAAGCGGTTCACCACGGGCACCAACGTGGGATCATCCACCGGGACCTGAAGCCCGGGAACATCCTCATCGGTTCCAGCGGGAAGCCGCGTGTCATCGACTTCGGTGTGGCCCGGGCCACGGACTCCGACATGGCGCTCACGCAGCACCAGACCGATGTCGGCCAGTTGGTGGGCACGGTCCAGTACATGAGCCCGGAGCAATGCGAGGCCGACCCTCTTGACATCGACACTCGAAGCGATGTGTATTCCCTGGGAATCGTGCTCTACGAACTGCTTTGCGGGCGCCTGCCCTACGATCTGCACAAGGTCCCTGTCTTCGAAGCTACTCGAGTGATCCGGGACGAGGCTCCTCCGAGACCCAGCAGGGCCGATTCCAAGCTACGCGGCGACCTCGAGACCATTGTGCTCAAGGCCATGGAGAAGGACCGGGACCGACGTTATCAGTCCGCCGCGGAGATGGGCCAGGATGTGCACAGATACTTGATTGGAGATGCCATCACGGCCCGCCCGGCCAGCACCATCTACCAGCTTCGCGTCTTCGCGAGGCGCAACAAGGGGTTTCTGGCCGCAGCTTCGGCAGTCGTCGTGGTCCTGGCGGCCGGAGTGCTTGTGAGCTCGACGCTCTACTTCCGAAGCCGCAACTACCAGATCCAGACCTATGAGATGGAAGCCAGGGCTCAGGGGGCCCAGGACTACCTGCAGGACGTCATGGATTCCATCGGCGACCTGTGGGGAGATACGGTGCCGATCTCTACGTTGCTCGAGACGTTTGGAGACAACATAGAGGAGCGGTTCGCCGGTCAACCCGAAGTTGAAGCTGACGTTCGGTACAGACTGGCTCAGAGCTACGACCTCTTGACCATGTTCAGAGGCGAGTCCGAGGCCATGGCGCTCGCCGCCATGGCTGAGGAGCATCTCAGCGAAGCCCTGCGCCTTCTGCGCGAGTTATACGGAGAGGACGATCCCAGGACAGTCCCGATGATCGAAGAGACCGCGTCCCATCTTGGCGTCGGATTCGACCTTGATCGTGCTGAGACCATGTACAGAGAAGCCCTGGCGATCCGGGAGGCCTCCGTAGACCCTGACGTCGACGCAGCAATGAGAACCCGCCTGGGCCTTGCAGACGTCTTGGCCACCAGAGGCAAGCTGGAGGAGGCGGAATCGCTCAGCGTGGCGGCGTCGGACCACTTCCGAGCCCAGCTCGGGCGTGACGCCCCGGAGACTCGTCGGGCGCTTTCCCTTCGAGCCTGGATCAGGCAACTCCGGGGCAGACCCGAGGAGGCTCTTCCGGTTCAGCTTGAGTTGCTGGAGACGGCTCGCCGGGTTTCGGGACCAGGAAGTGATGAAGAAGCGAAGGCTCTCAAAGACCTGGCAAGCTCCTATGTCGCCTTGGGCAGATTCGACGAAGCCGGTTCCATCTACCACGAGACCCTGCCTCTCTCCTCAGAGCGTCTGGGCATAACGAGCTGGCTCACGGAGGAATACGTGCTCCAGGCCGAGGCTCCGACGCTCGTGCTCTTCTGGGAGAGCTGGTGTCCTTACAGCCAGCTGTTTCTTGCAAGGCTCGAGCATCTGCGCACGGACGTTGGATCCCCTCTCCAGGTGATCGGGATGACCTCGCTCAACGAAGGCAGGCGCGAAGACGACGCCGAGTCGTTCATCGAGCGCAACGACCTGCACTATCCCCATGCCGTCTATGACAGCAAGGTCTTCGACGACCTGGGATTCACCGGGTGGCCATCGGCGATGGCAGTACGTGACGGGAACGTCGTGTGGAAAGGGTACCCCTGGGAGATCTCGAGGGCCTTCCTTGATGGGCTGGTGGGGGAGGGCCCGGACGAGTCCTGAATCGGGGCTCGTCGGCGGTAGTCCAGGAACCTTCTGCGGGGTCGCTCGACGATCCGAACCCCGCCTCCCCGGTCAGAGTTCGAAACACGTCCGCATCGCTGCCGCTATCCGGGTGAGCGCGCCGTGCGCTTCAAGAGAAGCACGGTGATGTCGTCGCTGGGACTCGTGTCGCCGACGAACTCCTCCAGGTCCAACTTCACGCGCACGACGATCTCCTCGGCGGGCCTCTCCCTCTCTCCAGAGAGGACCTCTCTGAGGCGCCTCTCCTCGTAGAACTCGCCTGCCCCGTTCTGCGCCTCCGGTATGCCGTCGCTGAACATGAAGAGCATTCCTCCGGGCTCGATGGTCAGATGGCCCGACGCAAACGAGACCGCCTCGAGCATTCCGATGGGAGTGCCCGTTGCCGCGATCTCCTCGATCCCACAGCCGGGGTTCATCAGGTACGGAGGGTTGTGACCTGCGTTTACGTACTCCACTTCCCCCGATTCGGGCTCCAGAATCCCCATGAACAGGGTCGCGTAGTGGATTGGATCGGTCGACAGGAAGATCTGGCGATTGAGTCGCGCCGCCAGCTGCGTGAGGTCCTGAGGCTCGTCCATGAGTACGGACACCACGGGCATGATGTTCGAGACCAGGAGCGCGGCGCCGAGGCCCTTTCCGGCGACGTCCCCTGCGAGGAAGAGGATTCGCCCGTCCCTCAGGTTCTTGACGTCGTACAGGTCGCCTCCCACCTCAAGACAGGGCTGATGGTACGCACCCAACTCGTAGCCCGTGATGGAGCCCAGTTCCGTCGGCAGTATGTAGGTCAGGATGTCCTTGGCCGCCTGCACCTCCGACGCGAGACGCTTCTGCTCCTCCTCGGCCTCTTCTAGGCGGGCATGCGTGATCTTAACGCCGATGAGATTAGCGAGCGCCGTGAACGTCCTGAGCTCATCCATGTCGTACCACGACGCCGGGTCCGTGGTGTCGGCGTACAGGAGACCTATCACACTCTCGTTGTCGAAGAGCGGCGCCGCCATGGCGGAGCGTGTGCCCTGAGACACGATGCTCTGTTGCTGCTGGAAGCGCGGGTCCTGCTGAGCGTCACTGGTCAGAAGGCTCGACCGCTGCTCGAGTACCTTCTGCACCATGGTCCGGCTCAGGACCAACTCTCCTTCCTCAACGCCCGGTTGTAGCCGCGACGCCTTCACCACCGGCTCCGCTCCGTCCCGTTCTGTCAGAAGCAGCACTGCCCTGTCGCAAGTGGCCACCTTCTCTACGAGGTCGAGAGTCAGATCGTAAAGCTCGTCCAGGGGGTGGCGAGTGGCGAGGAGCGCTCCTGCTTCAGCCAGTACCCGGAACAGGTTCGCTCGCCCGTCAGCGGGAACTGACTGACCGAACACCTCATCGGGGGTCACGGAGGAGCTCACTATGGAGTTGCCTTCGTGCGAGTAGGTCTCTTTGGAGGGAGGTGTGCTCTCCACGAGCCTGAGCCTGGTGTCGCCGAACATCACTGTATCGTCGAGTTCGAGTACTCGGGGCTCCATGACGGGCGTCCCGTTTACGAACGTCCCGCGACTGCTCCCGAGATCTGCGACCGTGACCACTCCGCCCTGGAGCGTCAACCTGGCGTGCGTGCGCGAGACGGAGGAGTCGGTCAGCCTGACGTGACAGGCAGTGGCCCTCCCGACCGTCTGCTCGCCCTCTCGGAGGAAGTGGCAGGTGGACCGTCCCCTTGTCTTACCGACGAGTGCGAAGGCCATGTGTCGTCCTCGGTCAGTGCTGAGAGGAGAAGCCGCAACGGAACCCGAAAGTAGCAGGTACGCAACGACGCTTCAACAGGGTTGGAGAAACGGTGGGGCCAGGTGAGACGTGAGCAGCGAGGTGCGTGATGCCGGAAGCTCCTCCGCGCTCTCGGGAGGTATCGCCACCCTGACTTAGCTCGCCGGGGGTCACGAGCATGCCGTCGGTTCTCCCGTCACTTCGCCTCTCCTCGGCAGTCGAGAGCCGTGGTAGCGTCCGCCACTCGAGATGCTTCCTCCACGGAATCCCCTCACGCGAACCCGAAGAGGGGAGGGAACGCAAGTGCGACGAAGGCTGCCCAGACCGCGTGTGCCGGCAGGTAGCGCATCTGCCAATCGACAACGGTCTGGTAGCGGGATCGCCCGGAGAGGAAACGCAAGTACCCCACGGCGAGCAGGACCAGATTGCCCATGAGCATGATGTTCTCGCCGAGGGCGGCGGTCTTGTTGGGGGAGAACCCGTAGGCGGCCAGCCGCCCCACGATCCCCGAGAGCGCGATCCCGTCTGCGATGAGGGCCAGGACCACCAGCGCCGGCACGACCCCGTCCCACCAGTCGGCGGGCTTCTCGGCGTCGCGGGCGCTCATCGTGTACAGCACGAGACCGAGCACCAGAGCCAGCATGATGTCGAGCATGATGAGGAGTTCACGTTCCTCCGATGGTCCCTGACCTGTCAGCGCCATCGCGATGATGAACCCGAGCAGCAGCACGACGAAGAGCGGTGTGAAGATCCGGGCGAGCACCGGCGCTATGGTCTCGATCGCACCCTTCTTCTTCTCCACGAGATAGGCGGCCACCACGGCCACGCCGCAGCCCCCGAACACCGCCAGCCAGTTCACGATGAGCGGGGTGATGTCGATCCCCACCAGAATGAACATCGCCCCTGCGACGCCCACCACGACCAGACCACCGAGCGCGATCAGCACGGAGTAGATGAACACCTCTCCTGCGAACCGCACGAAGTCCAGTCTGAGGTTGGGCCTGCGCCATCCCGGCCCGGCGTACAGCGCCATGAGGAGGAGAAGAAGCGCGATGGGCACGTGCGGTACCGCCAGGATCTCCGTGTGATGGGGCGCGTGGCTCGGGTAGACGTTCACCGCGACGGCGAAAACGGTGAACGTCACTGCCGCGACCGCCATGACGCTGCGCGAGAGGGCTCGTCGCCAGATGAGGTAGACGGCCACGGGCGCGAAGGCGAAGAACCCCGCGTTCTTGGCGTAGACGAGGGCATTCTCCTCCGCAACCGCGTGTCCGAAGAGGGCCGGGATCTTGCCCAGGAGCCCACCGAAGATGGCCATCAGGAGAACCGCAATGAACTCTGTCCGGTGCTTGCGGCGGGCGTCTCCGTCAGCGGCGGGTACCAGCAGTTGGCGCCAGACGCTCTCCGTTGAGAGCTTCGCGAACTCGTGGTGCAGGGTCTCGGCGTCACCCATCCGACGGATGGATACAATGAAGGCCTCCTCGACGCTCACGCCACGCCCGGTGAGTTCGTCGATGCTGTCCCGAAGGTGAGACTCCAACTCCTCCACATCCTGAGCTCCGAGCGAGCCGGCTGACTGGACGTGCCGGCGCCACTTCCGGATCTGTGATTCCAGCTCAAACATCCTCCGCTCCCGTCTTTCCGGGTTCCGCAAGGCGCTGAAGGGCACTGTGGACGACATCCCACTGCTCCTTGAGACGCGCAAGCTCAACCTCGCCCTGACGTGTGATGCGGTAGTACTTCCTGCGCCGTCCGCTGTCGGCGGTCTTCCATGTCGATCTCACGAAGCCGGCTGCCTCCAGCCGGTGCAGCACCGGGTAGAGCATGCCGTCGGTCCACGCGATGCGCTCTCCGGAGACCTCCCGCACCCTTCTGATGATGGCGTACCCGTAGCTGTCACCCTGTCGCAGGAGGGACAGCACGATCGGCGTCGCCGACGCCGCCACCAGGTCCTTCTGGATGTCCACGGGTGCGCCTCTCCCTGCCTGCGTCCGCCCACTGGGGGACTGCTGTTATCATCACGCTGCTACCATAGCATATCTATGCATAGTAGTGCAAGGTATTTCTACATGCCGTCTCCAGCCGACCGGCATTGAACACCATTCATGCCGTGTTGTAGAATAGTGAAGATAGCAGGCGTTGAATCCCCCCACGCGGAGGGCCACCCATGTTTGCGAACCGCGCCCGGCATCGCTGTCTTCCAGTGCCCGCTCTCGCTCTTCTTGCCCTGTGCCCGGTCGGAGCCGGCACGTTCTCGGCCCGAGCATCCGAGTACCAGCGCGACACGGCTCCGGTCACGTTCCAGGTGACCGCTCCCACCACGACGCCCCCAGGCGATCCGGTCTACATCGCGGGCGACTTCCAGGGCTGGGACCCCGGCGCTCCAGCCTATCAGCTCACCGACCTCGGAGGGCTGCTCTACGAGATCACGCTCGACCTGACAGTCGGAGGCACGATTCAGTTCAAGTTTACGCGCGGGACCTGGGGCAAGGTGGAAAAGGGGCCGAACGGGGAGGAGATCGCCAACCGGACCCACGCGGTCACCGTTGCTGAGACCCTCGAGCTGACGGTGGCGAACTGGGCCGACCTGCCGGTCAGCACGATCACAGGTGACGTGACGACTCACACGGTTCCGGGGTTCTTGAGCGGACGCCGCGTGTGGGTCTACCTGCCGCCGGGCTACCACGTGCGGGCGGACCAGCGCTATCCCGTGCTCTACATGCTCGACGGACAGAACCTCTTCGACCAGGCCACGAGCTACGCCGGCGAGTGGGAGGTAGACGAGACCTGCGAGAGTCTCATTCCCGCGGGTTTGATGTCCCCGATCATCGTCGTCGGCGTGGACAACGGAGGTCTCAGCCGCATCTACGAGTACACCCCCTGGTACGATCCGGGCTACGGTAATGGGGGTGGCGGCGAGGCCCACCTCCAGGAGCTCATCACAGTCCTCATGCCCTGGGTCGACGCGAACTACCGCACGCTCACCGGGCCACGCGCCACGGGACTTGCGGGCTCATCGCTCGGCGGCCTCATGTCGCTGTATGCCGCCTACGCTCATCCCGAGGTGTTCGGTCTCCCTGGAGCTCTGTCCCCGTCTATCTGGTGGAACGACGACGAACTGCTCAGCTACGCCGGAGGACAGCCAAAGCCGGCCTCGACCGTCTACATGGACATGGGGACGATCGAGTCAGGATCGATGGTGGACGAGGACGGGAACGGCGTCGACGACTACATCGATGACCTGCGCGCCATGCGCGACATCATGGTCGGGCAGGGGTTCGTCCTTGATGAGGACCTGATGGTGGTCGAGGACGAGGGCGGCGTGCACAACGAGTGGCACTGGGCGCAGAGGTTCCCGGGGACTCTCCAGTTCCTGTTCCCGCCGCCGCCGGAGACAGGAGTACAGACGAACGCGACGCCGGGACTCGCGATGCTCCGCCCCAACGCGCCGAACCCGTTCAGCGACCGGACCACGCTGCGCTTCGACCTGCCGGATCCCGTCGACGTGAGGCTCATGGTCTACGACGTGGCCGGCCGACGGGTACGCGAGCTCACCACGGGACGGTTGCCGGCCGGCCCGCATGAGGTGGTCTGGGACGGACGGGACGAGCGCGGAGTCCGCGTGGCCAGTGGGATCTACCTGTACCGGATCCACGCGGGGGAGCTCGTCGAGCAGCGGCGGATGGTCGTGCTGAAGTAGTCCAGGGTCCACATCATTGACACACGAGAGGCGGGGGAGACGTCCCCCCGCCTCTTCATGTCCGCGCCTGGTCGACGAATCGAATGGCGTCCGTCGCGGGGAGCCAACATTCGCGAGCCCGGTCCGCTGCGGCCGGACTCGTGCCTGTTTGCGGGGCCTGGAGGGGGCCGTCCACGATTAACCTTGACCTGGACGAGACGGGCGACTATGCTGTCAGCTAGCAGATGCGACCACGTTGGTATGGTGACATATCCGGAATCTCTAAGGAGGGGCCTGGCGCGCGAGCCGGTCCCTTTTTGCGTTTCAAGTGCGCCATGAGGCGCCAGCGGGTGTGAAGCCATACCGGCGGTCGGTGAGGACGCCACCTGCAGGGGCGGACAGGCCCCGTCATTGAGGATGTCGGCGGATCGGGCAAACCGGTTCCCGACAAGACGATCGCAGGTGCAGGGGTCCATCCCCACACCGCGAGAACAAGAGAGGTAGTGTCATAGTGGGTACGACCGGAACCGTGAAGTGGTTCAACGACAGCAAGGGCTTCGGATTCATCTCGCTCGAGGACGGGTCGAAGGACGTCTTCGTCCATCACTCGGCGATTCAGAGTGCTGACGAGTACAAGTCGCTTACCGAAGGCGATCACGTGCAGTTCGACGTCGTCGACGGCGAGAAGGGCCCTGCGGCAGAGAACGTGACGAAGGTCACGGCAGAGTAGCCGACCTTCTTGAGCTGCAAGCTAGCTTAGATCGCGGGGCCGCCTCTCGACAGAGGAGCGGCCCCGTTGCACTAGAGGCCAAGGAGTCCCAGTGAACACCCTTCTGATATACCCCGAGTGTCCGGAAACGTTCTGGAGCCTCACGCACGCGCTCCGGCTCATCAGCAGGAAGGCCGCGGCGCCCCCGCTGGGGCTGCTGACGGTCGCCGCCATGCTTCCCGGCGATTGGAGGGTCCGTCTGGTCGACCTGAACGTGACCAAGCTCTCCCAGGCCGACCTCGACTGGGGTGACTGTGCCATGGTAAGCGGCATGATCGTTCAGAGGGAGTCCGCGCGCAAGGTCATCGCTCGCTGCAAGGAGGCAGGCCTCACCGTCATCGCCGGCGGTCCGCTCTTCTCCACGGAGCACGAGCACTTCGACGGCGTCGATCACTTCGTGCTGGGAGAGGCGGAGGTGACCCTTCGGCCGTTCCTCGCGGATCTCGAGCGGGGGGAGGCGCGCCGCGTCTATCGTGCGGACGAGTTCGCCGACATGACGACGAGTCCCGTACCTCGCTGGGAGCTCGTGGACCCCAGGCACTACATCTCACGCGGGATTCAGTTCTCCCGAGGGTGCCCCCGGGACTGCGACTTCTGCGAGGTAACGGAGCTCTTCGGCCATCGCTGGCGAACCAAGACGTCCGCGCAGATCATCGACGAGCTTGACACCCTCTACCGGCTCGGATGGCGGGGAGTGGTTCCGTTCGTCGACGACAACATCAACGGGAGCCGCAGGCTCCTGCGAGAGACTCTGCTCCCCGCGCTGATCGAGTGGCGGAAGGGGAAGAGAGGAGTCAGCTTCAGCGCGCAAGCGACGATCGACCTCGCGGATGATCAGGAACTCATGGACATGATGGTCCGAGCCGGGTTCGACACGGTGTTCATCGGCATCGAGACGCTTGAGGAAGCGGGCCTGGCGGAGTGCAACAAGCGCCAGAACCGGAACCGCGACCTCCTGGCCGACGTAAAGAGGATCCAGAGGTCAGGCCTGCAGGTGCAGGGAGGCTTCATCGTAGGGTTCGACAGCGACACTCCTCAGGTCTTCGAGCGGATGGCGCGCTTCATACAGTCGAGCGGCATCGCGACGGCCATGGTCGGCATGCTTCAGGCTCCCAACGGAACGCCGCTCTACAAGCGACTTGCCCGGGAGGGCAGGATCCGCCTTCTCGTATCCGGCGACAACTCTGACGGCACGACGAACGTGGTTCCGAGGATGGGCCTCGTGGCGCTCCAGGAGGGCCACAGGAGACTGCTGCGCGACCTGTACTCCCCGGCGAACTACTATGAGCGTCTGAAGACGTTCCTCCGCGAGTACAGGCCACCACGGACCAGCCCGCGCCTGACCGGTCAGCACGTTCTCGCGCTCCTGCGGTCCATCTACTCCCTTGCCCTGGCCGGTCGAGAGCACTGGCGCTATCCCGATCTTCTCATGTGGACGCTCTTCCGGAATCCCCGCGCACTACCCACGGCAGTTGCCCTCGCCATATACGGCTACCACTACCGCCTGCACTACGAACTGGTGACGGGTGCGCCGCTGGTCTCGACGCGCCGCTCCTAGTCGTGTCCCTGGCGACGTCCGGACCCGGTAGTGGATGGTCGCCCGCACGGGCCTCGAGTGCTATAGTGAATTCCAGACACTTGACGCCAGGCGACCCCCTTGGAGGTGTGTCCATGCCACGCACGCTGCGGCGCTTGATGCGCGTCGCCCTCGCCGCGCTCGCTCCTGTCGTACTGGGCTCACTGGTCTTGGGCTGCACACTCGGGATAGACGACTCGGTGCAGGAGTGCTCCGTGACTCCCTCCAGCCTGAGCTTCGGGGCGGTCTCGATAGGGGCCACCGCCGATCAGTCCTTCATCCTGGAGAACCTGGGGATAGGCCCGCTGACCGGGTTCATCAGCGAGGACTCCGTCCACTACTCGATCGTCGTAGGCGGAGGGGACTTCAGTCTTCCGTCCGGTCAGACGACCATCGTAAGCGTGCGTTTCGAGCCGCTGTCCGGCGGCACGAAGACCTGCGAGGTCGACCTGGGGACGGGGCGCTGCTCCGGCGTCACCTGCACGGGTTCGGGCGGCACCGGGCCGATCTGCGAGATCAATCCGGACAGCCTCGACTTCGGGAGCGTCCCTGTCGGGTCGCACTTCGGCCGGAGCTTCAGCGTGAGGAACGTGGGCGACGGCACGCTCACTGGAGCCGTGAGCGAGAGCGATCCGCACTTCTCGATCACGGAGGGCGAAGGGACCTACGCCCTGACTCGGGGGCAGATCCTGCTCGTGGGGGTGCGTTTCGAGCCGACCTCCGAAGGGACGAAGACGGCGGTCATTCAGTTGGGCGGGCAGTGCGCGTCCGTCGCGTGCGAGGGTGTTGGAGGCCCGCCGCCGGGCGCGTCCGCCAAGCCGTGAAGCGTCCTGCGACGGCTCGGGGGCCCTCCCAAGGGACTCCTGCGCGCTCATGTGGAGGACGTGCTGTCTCAGTAGGGTTCGTGCGGAAGGGACCACCGGAGGGGACGGGCGGATCTCGCAGTCCTGTCCGCCTCCTCACAACCTCGATCGTGGTGACACTATTTCACGAGCGTCACCTTGGACGTCCTCGTCTCGCCCGCGGCCTCCAGGCGCACGAAGTACATCCCCGCGCCTAGAGTCAGCCCCTCGCTTCCCGCGCCGTTCCAGAGCGCTTCGTGCGGCCCACCGGACTTCACACCGTCCTCTATCACCGCCACCTGACGGCCTGCGACGTCGTAGATGCCAAGCCGGACGTGGGAACGGGCAGGGAGCGAGTAGCGGATGGTCGTCGAGGGTGTGAACGGATTGGGATAGCCCTGCTCGAGGCGCAGACCGGTCTTCGGCGGGTCGCCGCCGTCGTCCACACCGGTCGAATCCGCGAACTCGTAGATGGCCACCTCGTGCCCCCCGAGGTTCAGGCCCGTGATCTCGTACGCCGGCGTCACCGTGATGTCCAGGGTGTCGCCGGGGTCGAGCAGGTTCACGAGCGAGTGTTCCCCCGGCTCGAGGTCGGCGGCTGTGCCCGTGACCGCGATGTTGCCCTTGGAGCTGGACGACGTGTTGATGAGACACAGCACCGTCTGCGTCTCGTGGCTTCGCACGAACGCCATGACGGCGGAATCCGAGCTCTCGAGCCTGCCGTGCGTGCCCCGCTTGAGGGCTGGCGACTCGTTCCGCACGTGGATGAGCTTCTTGTACCACTCGAGAAGCGAGCCCTGGTCCTGCTCCTCGTCCTCAACGTTGTAGGTCGTGTAGTTGCTGTTGACCGAGCGCCAAGGAGAGCCCGTCGTGAACCCTGCGTTCGTTCCGTCGGTCCACTGCATCGGCGTGCGGATGTTGAGGTGGTCGCCGCTCCCGGTCATGCCGATCTCTTCGCCATAGTAGAGGAACGGAACACCTGGCAGCGTCAGGTAGATGCCCGCGGCCGTCTTCGCCTTCCCCTCGTTCTCGCCCAGCACCGTGAACGAGCGGTCCTGGTCGTGGTTGGTGAGGAACGTGCAGTACTGGAGATACGGATACAGGTGGTAGACCTCGTTGGCCTTCTGGCTCACCCAGTCGGCGTAACCATCGTTCGCGGCACCCACCGTCGCGTACGAGAGGTCGAACTCGAAGCAGGTGTCGAGGCGGTCCCCGGTGACGTACTGGAGCACGGTGCTTGTATTGGTCCATGCCTCGCCGACGGAGAAAGACGTCGGCTTCACGGACTTCACGTGCGCCGTGTAGTCCTCCCAGAACGCGAACGTGGCGGGCACGTTCTGCAGCTGGCTCCCGTCCTCGTGGACATAGAGGATGGCGTCCAGCCTGAATCCGTCCACACCGATCGTGTCGAGCCAGTACGTCGCGGTCTGGAACATCGAATCCTTGACGGCCTGCGTCTCGTAGTTCAGGTCCGGCATGCCGCTCGTGAAGAGCCCGTAGTACCAGTCGGAGCCGTCCCGATGCCAGACGTCCTGGCCCCACGGGCCTGTCTGACCCGGGTTGCTCTCCTCCCACCGGAAGAAGTCGCGATAGAGCGGGTCCGCTTCCGCCGAATCCACGAACCACGGATGCTGGTTCGAGCAGTGATTCATGACGTAGTCGATGATGACCTTGATGCCGCGGGCGTGCGCCGCCGCGAGGAAGGCCTGGAAGTCCGCCATCGTCCCGTAGTCGGGGTTGATGGAGCGGTAGTCGACGCCGTCGTAGCCGTGATAGCTGGGGGAGTCGCTGATAGGCATGAGCCAGATCCCGGTGATCCCGAGGTCGTCGTCGGTGGACGGGTTCCCGTCGTTCAGGTAGTCGAGCTTCTGCGTCAGCCCCTGGAAGTCGCCGATCCCGTCCCCGTCGCTGTCGTAGAAGCTGCGTACGAAGATCTCGTAGAAGACCGAGTCGTTCCACCAGTCGAGCTGGCTCGGGTCGTAGCCGCCGCCGGGCTCGAGGTCGTTGTACCAGACGAGGATGGTGTCGTCACTGGCCGGAACAGTATACACGCGGTTGTTGCCGGCGCCCGGGAACTCCTCGCTCCCGTCCCACTGGCCGTTCTGGCGGAACTTGTACTCGATGTACTCGGAGGTGGAGAAGCCCGAGAGCGTGACCTCGTAGATCGTGTCTCCGCCGGCGTCGGCGAGAGGCGTGAGGGGGTCGGAGCCCCATCCGTTGAAGGTGCCCGCGAGGTCGACGAACTCGGTCTGCGGGTCGAAGTTCCCGAGCTCGACCTGGTAGGCCATGCGGACCTGGAACGTGACGTCCACCGCCAGAGCGCTCGAGGCGTTGACGAGCGCTGTGACGACTACACCGAGCGCGAGCGCTCTCTTGATGCTGCGATTCATGGCTGACCTTCACCTTCCAGAGGGGGACTCAAGGATGAGTGGCGAAGCTCCATTCAATTATACCACGTCCTCCCGGTCGACTCCATGACATACCACAGGCGCCCCATGGACAGGCCGCTCTCGAGCGTCTAACTCCGGCCGTTGACCGGGTAGTCGGCCTCCTGCTACGCTCCCTCCGATTCGGGTCGGCCATCACTCAGTAGCCATCATCGCGCGCCGACGGCAAGGGCTCGTTCATTGGACGCCAGGGGACGTGGCGTCCCGCGCGTATCCACTCCGGAAACCTGCAGTCCGGCGGGCTCGGATTCGCGGAAACCAGTCCTGCCGAAGCCAGGGGGACCGAAGTTGGAGGAAAGCAGGGTACCCAGGGAACAGGTCGCCCGGTTCTACGAACAGCATCACAGCGGCAAGAGGAAGTACGATCACATCTTCGGTGACGCCGAGCGCCGGGAGACGCTCGTCCGCCTCGTAGGCCGTGGGGGGCGAGTTCTGGACATCGGCTGTCGCTCGGGCAGCCTTACCAGGTACTACGTCGAAGGCAATGATGTCGTGGGTGTGGACGTCGACCGCGACGCCGTCAGGCTCCTCCGGGAACGCCTGGGCCTCGAGGCGCACTGGCTTGACGTCGATCACGACCCGCTGCCCTTCCCCGACGCCTCGTTCGACGTCGTCGCCTGCACCGAGGTCCTGGAGCACCTGCGCTTCCCGGCGCTCGCGCTCGCGGAGATCCGGCGTGTGCTCAAACCGGACGGACGACTCGTTGGGTCGGTGCCGAACGGGACCAGGCTCCGCAACCGGTGGCGCTTTCTCACCAGGACGCTCAACGAGGACCCGACTCACCTGCGCATGTATTCGCCAGACACACTTCGGGATGATCTGGCGGCAGCGTTTCAGTCGGTCGACATAATGCCTGTGTCGGGACATCTCCTCGGAGGTGGCAAGCACGGGGTCCCCATCTTCCACTGGCTGCCGAGTGGATTCAGGCGCCTGATGTGTGAGAATCTGATGTTCGTCTGCCGGGGTTCGGAGTCATCCGGGATGGCCGGGTCCGCGTAGCGTCCGTCGGGATGGCCGGGTCCGCGCAGCGACCGTTGGGATAGCCGGGGTCCGCGTAGCGTCCGTCCCGGGCCCGCCAAGAGAAGGCCCGGTCCGAGTGGACCGGGCCTTCTCTCTTCTGATACTCCCACCGCATCGGGACGCGGAGAGACTCGCTCGCGTCAGGGGTCTCCTCGACGCGTTGCACCGTCCGTCCCCTCGCTAGGGTACCATCGACTCCAGGTCGGGCGTTATGACGACGTCGATGCGCCGGTTGCGGGCGCGTCCCTCTCTGGTTTCGTTGTTCGCGATCGGCTGCGTCTCGCCCCGGCCGACGGCCGATACGCGCGCCCTGTCGATGCGCATGTTGGCGATCAGGTACTCGCGCACGGCGTCCGCACGCGACTGCGAGAGCTCCATGTTCATCTCGTCGGTCCCGTGCGAGTCCGTGTGGCCCTCGACCTGGATGTGAGAACCGGGGAAGAGGTTGATGGCATCCTGGACCTTCGTCAGGAGCGAGAAGTACTCGGGCTGGATGACGGCCTTGCCGACGTCGAACTGAAGCCCCACGACGCGAACGATGACGTCGTCGTCCTCGCGCATCACGCGTGCTTCCTCGCGTCCGAACATCTTCTGAATGCTGTCGAACCGCTCCCGGATCTCCGCCTCAGCCTCCAGCCGTCGCTGGAGCGCGACGTGCTCCTCGGACGCCCCTCCAAGCTCGCCCTCGAGGGCTGCGATCTGCGCTTCAAGCTCGTCCAGGGCGCGGCCTCTGTCTGCCAGGTCCTGAGCCAGCGTCTCGTTCTCCATCTGGAGCGACTCGATGAACTGGACGATCTGCCGAGCGGTCTCGTCCTGGCCTCTGTCGAACCTCGGGACGAGGTCGACCGCGTCGGCGATCGAAGCGAGCGGCCGCTCCGATTCCAGTACGAGGTGCTCGATCGTCAGCTCGTCGTCGTTGATCATCCGGGCGAGGTCGGCGATGTAGAACGCGTGGTTGGCCTCGTACTTCGCCTCTCCCGCCAGCGTGCGAGGAAGGTCGGTGTCGTAGCGGTCTCTCTCGAGCGCGGCCTCGGCCTCCTCGAGCAGCTCCCGCGACCTCTCGAGCGTGTCAGGGGCGTAGCGGGTGATGAACTTCTTCTTCGCGCTCTTGAGAAGCTCCTGCGTCTCGTCGAAGAAGTTGGTCTTGATGGCCTCGAGTTCCGCCTCGCGGAAGAGCGCCGTCGCCTCGCCACCCCGGCTGCGTGCCTTGTCGACGTTGCCGTCCTCGAGCGCCCGCGCGGCTTGTCCGAATTTCTCGTCAGCCTGTTTCCAGAGGCGCGGCGCGTAGCGGGCGGCGTCCGCACCCTCCGCGTCGTCCCTCGCGCTCAGCGGGGAGGCGAGCGCCATGCCGGCCAGCTCCGTGACCTCCAGTGCCTTCTCGAGATGCTCGATGGCCTTCTCGAGGTCGCGGCGAATGCTCTCGAGACTGCGCTCGTTGTCGAGCTTGGTCTCGGCGCGCTCGTGGAGTCTCTTCGCCTCCGCGAAGTTCGTGGGAGCGAGGACCTCGGCTCTCGCCTCGGTCGCGGCCGCCATGAGGCGGTCGACCTTCTGGAAGAGGTCGGAGCGGAGCCCCTGGCCGTGGAGAGGCGCGGCCGAAGCGAGGGTCAGAACTGCAAGTACTGCGAGCATTGCCGGTCTGAGGCCCATGGTGGGCGCGGTCCCGGCGGATCGGATCGAGAACATGGTGCTACCTCCTGCGTGAGAGCTGCTGACAGGCTCTGATCGTGCCAGTGCATTCTGGGTGTGGGAGAGCCTCCGCGCAAGGGGAATCCGCAAGTGGCTCCCGCACGGAGCGTCGGTCGTTGAGCGATGCGGCCGCGAGTGCTAGATTGGCCTGTGGAGTGTACGTTCTTCCGAGCGATTCACTGTGGTCCGGGATCCAGAGGGGCCCTGACGTGCGACGATTCCCGACAGCAGTTCTCCTCGCAGCGGTCATGGCGTTGGCGCCCGTGTCGCTCGACGGCTGCGCATCGCGGGCTCCCGTCGGCCAGGACAGAGGCGCGTCGGTCGTCGAGCTGACGCCCGACGGGGCGTGGAGCTGGTTCTCGGAACCGCGGGCGTTCTGTGTGGGGGAGACGCTCGTCGCGGGGTGGGTGACGAGCGCGGGTCGGCTGCAGGCCGGCACGTGCGACCTCGGCACGCACCGCGTCTCGGTCTTCGACGTCGTCCCGGAGTTCGACGGCGACGACCACTCGCACCCGGTGCTCGTCAGGACGAGCGACGGGCGGTACTCGGCCTTCTACTCGATACACGCCGGGGCAAGCACGTATCTCAAGTATCGCGTGACCGCGAGGCCCTTCGACCTGAGCTCGTGGTACGGCGAGCGGGAGATCGCGACGAACACTCCTGGGTTCGGCGGGGCGACGTACCCGAACCCGGTGCCGCTCTCGGGCGCCGTCGACACGCTGCTCGTCTTCTGGCGCGGGGGCAACTGGAATCCGACGTGCGTGAGGGTCAGCTACGATCCCCTGTGGACCGACTGGCAGTTCGGCGATGCCGAAGCGCTCGTCCTCCGTCCCTCCGAGAGACCCTACGCGAAGTACGCCGTCGACGGCACCGGCCGGGTCGGCATCGCGTTCACCGACGGACACCCGAGGGAGACGAAGAACAACCTGTACTTCATCGCGGCCGATCCGCGTGACGTCTCGGGCACGTCTCTCCGGGGGGCGGACGGGCGTAAGCTGGGGTCGCCGGCCGACCTGCCGCTCACGGCGGCCGACGCGGACCTCGTGTTCGACAGGACCAGCGCGACCGAAGAGACGGGCGACAACTGCTGGATCTGGGACGTGGCCTTCGACGCGTCGGACAACGCCGTCGTGGCATACTCCACGTTCGTGTCCCGGGGCGAGCACCAGTACCACGTGGCGAGGCACGACGGCGTTCGATGGGAGGACCAGCTGCTCGTCGGTGCGGCCGGCGGCTCCATCGCCGACACGACGAGGGGGTACCACGAGTACTACTACTCGGGAGGCATGGCGCTCGACCCGGCGGATCCGGGGACGGTCTACATGTCGCTCCCCAATGCCGCCGGCGGCTGGGACATCGCCCAGTGGAAGACCGCGGACGGAGGAAGGTCGTGGGCCGCGACCGCGGTCACGAGCGGCGCCACCGAGAAGAACGTGCGCCCCGTCGTCCCTCGCGACCACCCGCCCGGGCTCGACATCGTCCTGTGGATGAGCGGGCGGTACGAGCACTACACGGACTACGAGACGGCCGTGAGGCTCTGGATGCGGCCCTCCTCAGGGACCCGGTGACGGGCGGGGCACCATGGGCGCCTGCGCCGACGCTGCGGGCTGCGGGCCCTGCTACTCGACCGTGAGCCACACGTCCCGGGGAGCCATCAAAGCCCTGTACAGCAGGCATTTCTGAGCGGCCGCCCGAGCTGTTCTCGGCCGCCCCGAGCCCTCCGGGAGCTGCGCGGCCGGCCATGCGCTGCGATTAGGTTTGACTCAGCGGCACCGGGCGGTTATGATATTACCCAGCAGAGGCGACCACGTCGGTATGGTGACATATCCGAAGACTCCTTAAGAGGGACCTGGCGCACACGCCGGGCCCTTTTTGTATGTCTGAGGGCGCCATGAGGCGCCCGAGAGTGTGAAGCGGTACAGACGATCGGTGGTGGCGTCACCTGTGGGGACCGTTTGTCCCCGTTATTGAGGAAGTCGGCGGTCCGGATGGTCCGGCCCCGACAGGACCGTCGTCGGAGTGAGGGGTTCGCCCTGTCCGATGACAACACGAGAGGTAGTACACAGTGAGCACGACCGGAACAGTGAAGTGGTTCAACGACACCAAGGGCTTCGGATTCATCTCCCTTGAGGACGGGTCGAAGGACGTCTTCGTCCACCATTCGGCGATCCAGAGTGCCGACGAGTTCAAGACGCTGAACGAAGGCGATCGCGTGCAGTTCGACGTCGTCCAGGGCGAGAAGGGCCCGGCGGCGGAGAACGTCACGAAGATCTAACTCGAAAGCGAGACTGCGGCCGCCAGGCCGCTGATCGACGTAACTCAGAAGCGCCGCCCCACACACGTGGGGCGGCGCTTTCTTGTGGGGCGTGTCAGTTGTGGAGTCGCTTAGTTCTGGCTGGTCGGGGATCGCGGCCCGCTACCGGCGACTCAGAAGTTGCGGCCGGCAGCCGGTGACTCAGGGGATGTGGCCCGCTACCGGCGACTCAGAGTATGTAACCCAGGGCCCGCAGCCACTCCTCCATCCGCTCGTCGACCTCGGGGTTCGACTCGTCCCGCTCCGTCACGAGCGGGAGATGTCGCATCAGGCTCTCCACCGTCTCGGGGGCGGTGGAGGCCACGTCGTTGCTCTGGCCGGGGTCTGCGGCCACGTCGTGCAGGACGACGCTCCCGTCGCTTCCCACCGTCAGCCTCATGCTGCCCACACGCACGGTCCCGTAGGCCGGCCTCAAGAGACCCAGGTCGAGCGCGGGGTTCAGTCCCGCCATGTACTCGATGAGTGGCGTGTAGGCGCCCGCGTACTCGGCGATGAGGGGCCGGTCCGCGGGGGCAGCGTCCCCCAGGAGCGAACGGCTGTGTGTGGGCGTCTCTTCGACGGTCGCGTCGGCAAGCTCCGCCACCGTCGCGAAGAGGTCGGTGAGCATCACGGGATCCTCACGCTCGCCGGGGGACAGGCGACCGGGCGCCCTGATGACGAGCGGCACGGCCAGGAGCGTCTCGAACACCCCGAACTGGTGGTCGATCAACCCGTGGTCGCCCAGGTTCTCACCGTGGTCGGAGGTGACGATGACCACGGTGTCGTCGGCGAGTCCTCGTGCGTCGAGCAGCGCCAGGATGCGCCCGAGCAGCTCGTCGGACGTGGCAACGTCCCCGGAGTACAGATAGCTCACGCGTTCCCAGTCGACATCGTCACTCGGATGCAGCCTCGCGTTGAACTCGTGCGCCCAGAGCGACGTGATCGCGTCGTCCCGAGGGAGGTCCGACGGATGGGACTCCCGGTACTCGGGCGGGGGCGCGTACGGGAGATGCGCCTCCAGCAGGTTCACGAACGCGAGGAAGGGTCTCCCGCCGTCCCGCTCCGAGAGCCACCGCGAGAGGTTCTCAACCGTACCGGGGCCGCCCTGCTCACGCCACGTCAGGATGTCGAGGAGTTCCAGGTCCTGGGGCCCGGAGACGCTCTGGAGTTCGAACCCCCGGAGCATGCCCGTGACCCAGTCCGTGAGCCACGGGTTGCTGTAGAACGCCGCGGTCTCGTATCCCGCATCCGCCAGGACCTCGGCCATCGTCACGGGGTCCGGGCTGAACTTGTGGTTCTTGCTCGTGCAGCCGTGCTCGGAGGGGAGGAGACCGGTGAACATCGACACGTGGGACGGCGTGGTCCAGGGCGCGGTGGCCCACGCGTGCGTGAAGTTCGTTCCCTGTCGCGCGAGTCCGTCGAGGTTCGGCGTGACGCCCGGTCGCTTCGCGCCCGCGCCGGTGTAGTCGTCTCTCACCGTGTCGAGCACGACGATGACGATGTTCGGAGGAGGCTTGCGCGAGCAGCCGACGGCCACCGCGAGGACGGCCGCTGCGATGAGCGCCATGAGACACGCGATCCTGAGGTGTCTGTTCATGTCGATGAGTATACAGGGGAGGGTCTGTTCACGCTACATGACGTACCCGAGCACCCGCGGCCACTCACGCTACATGACGTACCCGAGCGCCCGGAGCCACTCACGCATGCGCTCGTCGATCTCGGGAGCCTGACCGCTGCGGTTGGAGAGCATGGGGATGTGCTCCAGGAGGGCCTCGACGTCGTCGGGCCTGTCCGCGGCGACGTTCGTCATCTGCGTCGGGTCCGACGACAGGTCGTGCAGCGCGACGCTTCCATCGCTTCCCACGGTGAGTCTCAGGTTCCCCACGCGCACGGTCCCGTACGCGGGCGTGAGCGGCCCTACGTCGAGCGCGGGGTTCAGGCCTGCGAGCGTTTCCAGGAGCGGTTCGTTGGCGCCTCCGTACTCGGCGATGAGCGGTCTGTCGGCAGGACCGGGTTGCCACAGGAGCGAGCGGCTGTGTTCGGGCGCGCCCTCGAGGTCGACGTGCGCCAGCTCGAGCGTCGTCGCGAAGATGTCCGTGAGCATGACGGGGTCGCTGCGCTCGCCCGGCTCGAGCCTCCCCGGCGCCCGCACGACGAGAGGGACGGCGAGGAGCGTCTCGAAGACCCCGAACTGGTGGTCGACGAACCCGTGGTCGCCAAGGTTCTCCCCGTGGTCCGACGTCACGATGACGACGGTGTCATCGGTGAACCCCTGCTCCTCCAGGAGTTCGAGGAGCCAACCGAGGAGCCGGTCGGACGTCGCCACGTCCCCCGCGTACAGGTACTCCACGCGCTCCCAGTCGACCTCTCCGGGCGCGTGCAGGCCCGCGTTGAACTCCTGCGCCCATCGCGCGGTCACGACGTCGTCCGGCGGGAGTTCGGCCGGATGCGACGCCCGGTAATCGGGTGGCGGGGCGTAAGGCAGATGCGCCTCCAGCAGGTTCACGAAGAGCAGGAACGGCCGCCCTTCGTCCCTGCGCGACAGCCACTCCGAGACGTTCCGCACCGTCTCCGGCCCGCCCTGAGCGCGCGTGCTCAGGAGGCCTACCTGTCGCGCATCGTTCGGGCCGGCGATCACCTGTGTCTCGAAGCCGCGCATCATGCCCGTCATCTGGTCTGTGAGCCACGGGTTGCTGTAGAAGGCGGCGGTCTCGTATCCCACGGACCCGAGTATCTCGGCCGCCGTCGGTATCCCGTCGGCGAACCGTGGGTTCCTGCCGGTGCACCCGTGCTCCGAGGGCAGGAGCCCGGTGAAGATGGAGACGTGGGAGGGCGGCGTCCACGGGGCCGTGGCCCACGCGTGCGTGAACGTCGTGCCCTTGAGGGCGAGGGCGTCGAGGTTGGGTGTCACGGAGGCCCCTGTCCCTCGCTCTCCGGCGTAGTCGTCGCGCACCGTGTCGAGGACGACGATCACGACGTTCGGAGGCCGCTCCGGCGCGCGTGCGCACCCGGCAACGAGGGCCAGCGCCGCGAGGCACGCAAGAACGGTCGACCGTGTGTGATCTCTGAGTCCGCGCATGGCATGAGTCTACATCGCCGCGCGTGGCCGTGGCTACCGGCGCGAGGCAGGGCCGAGCGGAATGCCGTCCTCTCGCGAAACTGAATTGCCGTTCAACGCCAGGCGCGAGTGTCGCTCGCCGAGAACGACGCCTGCCACGAACGACGCTTGACGAGAACGACGATTGACGCGAACGACACTTGTCGCGGACGACGCTTGACGAGGATGGCGCGAATGGTGTGGCCGCAGGGTCGCGCCAGGTGTTACGATGCTCACAATTGGCAATGGTCGCTCAGGGCGCGACGCCCGGCATCGGGGTCGCAACAAGGGGTATGCGATGAGGAAGATCATTCTGCTGGCGACGATCATCGTGTTCGCGCTCGTCGTGGCGGGCTGCCCTCAGGCTGAGAAGCCTCCGGAGAAGCCGAAGTCGGTCATACCCAGGGGCAAGGTCCTCGTGAGCGAGGAACTGCTGAGGTCGTTCTCGGACCAGCCGGGGACGCACATGAAGCTCGCGCGGGACGCCGCCCGCAGGGGTGACAAGAAGACATCGGCGCAAGAGGCGAGTCTCGCGGCCAGCTTCATGAAGCTCGAACGCATTCGAGCCAAGGGCCCCGGCAAGGCCGCTCTCAAGGTGGCGATCGATGAGATGATGGCGCTGGCGCGGGACCTCGAGCAGAACACGGCCGCGAGCAACGCAAGTCCGAGTCCCATACTCGCCCGCGCGCACCACGCTCTCGCCGTGCATCACTATCACGTGGCCGCAGCGGCGTGGAAGGCCAAGGCCCCGAAGAGGGCCGGCCACGACCTGGCGGCAGCCGCGGGAGATGCCGAGGCGATCTTCAAGTGGATCAGGCGGGCGGCCACGACCGACGAGAAGGCCGCCGTGGCGGCGGCCAGGGACCTGGCCTCGAAGATAACCGCCGGCACGCCGCTGGCGGCGGACGAGGCGGCGACGGGGCTCGCCGCTCTCAAGGCCCACATCGACGCCCTTGCCGCCGACGTGGCACCCGCTCCGTAGGTCGACCGGGCCCGGCGGCATCGAGTCCGGCCGCGGGTTCGCCCGGCTCAGCAGCATCAGGCGCGCTCCGCAGGTTCACGGCGCGGAGCCGCGTCGAGCGCAGACAGAAGAAGAGGGCGCAGGATGAGCGATGGCTCCCTGCGCCCTCGGTCTTTGGCGTTCGCTTCTGTCGGCCGGGTCTCTACCTGAGCAGGACGAGCCTGTTCGTGGCCGCTCCGCGCTCGGACGTGAGCCTCACGAAGTAGACGCCCGATGCGGCGCGCGCTCCGTCCGAACTCACCCCGTCCCAAGTGACGCCGTGAACGCCGGCCGCGACCCCTCCGTTCACGAGCGTTCGCACGAGTCGTCCGGAGACGTCGTACACCCTGAGATCGACGTGGCCCGCGGCGGGGATCGAGTACGACAGGCGCGCGTCGGCGCCCGTGGGGTTCGTGGGGACGTGCAGCGCCACGGACGAGGCCTCGCCGTTCACGCCGGTCGACGACTGCGTCAGGTACTTGAGGATCCAGTTGCCGGGGTCCAGGTTCACGTCCGACGGCGGGTCGTTGACGGCGAAGAAGAAGTCTTGGCTCCACTCGTCGTTCCAGACGGTGATGAGCGTGTCGGCGCCCGTCGTCTGCACCTCGATGTCTACGGGCATCGTGAAGAGCCCGGCGTTCGTCTGGACCTGCTCGATGTGGAGCATGATCTCATACGGAGGGCCGTCGTAGCTCGCGATCCACGAGAACTCGTAGTGGGGGCGGTTCGCTCCGTAGACCCACGGCAGGAAGAACCAGTCCATGTCTCCGCCGTAGCTCGCCTCGCAGAACGTCTGGAACTCCGACGTGAGGGCGGTGTCGTACGCGTTCGCCGCGGAGTACGACGCCAGGACCGCCTGCAGAGCGTCGATGGGATAGTGCGCGACCGTCCCGTTCCCTAGTTCGAGGACGCGGCGCAGCATGTGGAGCACGAGCGCGCCCTTGTCGTAGACGGTCCGGTTGAACGTGGAGTCCGGGTCGTAGATCGGGCCGTTGAAGTAGCCGTACGAGTCGTACGCGTCTATGTAGTCGTCGTAGTCCGTCTCACCGCCCAGGCTCTCGAACCACAGCGCCTCGGAGTAGGTCGCGAACCCTTCGTTCAGCCAGATGTCGTTCCACGTCTCGCACGTTACCCAGTCGCCCCACCACTGGTGAGCCAGCTCGTGAACGAGGATCCAGTCGTAGTAGTGGTCGCCGCGGATGAGCACACGCCCGTAGCTCGTGCACGTCTGATGCTCCATCGCGCCGCCCCACGGGAAGACGGCGTGGCCGTACCTCTCGTCGATGAACGGATACTCGCCGAAATAGCCCGAGAGGACGCCGATGGCCTGAGCCGTGATGTTCAGGTCCTCCTGGGCGTTGGAGAGATGCTCCGGATAGACGTAGTTCTCGATGGGCATCGAGCCCCTGGCGTAGTTGTAGTAGTCGGTCCAGGTCGAGTAGTCGGAGATGGCGACCGAGACGAGGTAGGTGGTGATGGGATAGGTCTCGAACCACTCGTAGGTCTTGGTGGTTCCGTTGTCGACCTCGGAGATGAGCATGCCGTTCGAGACGGCGATGAGCGCGTCGTCGACCGTGAGCGCTACCCTCACGGAGTCGGCCTTGTCCGCCGGCGTGTCCTTGCACGGCCACCACTGCCTGGCTCCGCTCGGCTCCGAGAGGCTCGAGATGATGGGGCCGCCGGCGCCGTGCGTGGAGAAGTTCAGGGCGTCGTCGACTGGAGCGCCGTGGTAGGTGACCTTGACCTCGAACGTCCCGCCCGTGTTCACGGTGCTGTTCAGGGTGACGGTGATGAGGTCGCCGTTGTGCGTGTAGGACGCCGCGCTGCCGCCGTGCTCGACCGCGTCGACCGTCATGTTGCCGTAGAGGTCCATGATGACGGTCGTGAGCCCGTCGACGTTGCTCGTCGCGCGCATGATCACGTACCCATCGACCGTCTCCGGCCCCTCGTCGACCTCGATGTCGAGGTCGTAGTAGTAGACGTCGTAGTCCGCCTGCGATGCCCGGACCGCGTCCACCGGCGCCGCAAGCGCGGCCTGGAGCTTCTCGAAGGCTGCCTGCTTGGGCTCCCAGAGAATGCTCCGGGGGTCGGGGAGTCCCGGGCCCCTGTCATCTATGTAGACGGGCCGGGCGCCGGCCGTGGGGGCGATGAACGCCGCGGTCAGGAGCGCTACGATCGTGAGGCTCAGGGCAACGCGTGTGGTCGATGGCATTCCGTCCTCCCGTGACTCCGGGGGAGGAGCCACCTCGTGGTCGGGGAGCGTTCAGATGCGATATGCTCTCAAACCTCATTATACCGCAACATGCGCGCTCAGTCAAGAACAAGCGCCCCCGGCGAGAGGCCGAGGGCGCAGGAGGTGCTACCGACCCGTGAGCGTGAGCCTCCCGTCCGGGGCCCCGGGGTTCAGGACCCCCTCGTTCCCCGCTATCTCCGCCAGGATCGAGTAGAACGTGGAGTAGGTGTTCTCGAGTTCGGCGCCGTACTGCTTGAACCAGAAGTAGCCGTCGCCTTCGTGCTTCACGAGGAAGCTGTTGCTCAGGACTCGATACATCCGGTCGGGGTCCAGAGGCTCCCAGCTCCCATCCTCCGCCGCCACCTGGACGTCGGTCACCCTGTCACCGGGGACGTCGATCGTCCACGCGCCCGCGTCGTCCTTGCTGACCACCTGCGCCGTTCTCGAGACGTCCACGGTGTATCGCAAGCCCGATGCGTGCAGGAGCCCGCCGCCTCCGAGGCTCGCCGCGCTCCGCTCCAGGATCTCCCGTATGTGCTTCCCGTCCAGCGTCATCGAGTAGGCGTAGTTGCTGAACTCGTCGATCTCCCGGAGCATCTCGTCGGTGACCGGGCCGGGCTGGTACACCTGCTTCCCGCGGAACGCGCCGGCGTTGTTGAGCACGATCTCCACGCCGAACTTGCCGCGCATCCGGTCGTTGACGAGGTTCGCCACCGGGGACTCGCCCTGCCTCAGGGACTCCTTCGTCATGTCCCAGGGAACGTCGGTCCTGCCGAGGACGATAGCGTCGGGGAACGACCCGCGGTAGGCGGCCAGGCGCTCCTCAACGTCCGGTGCGAGGAGGACGTCGCCCGTCACCGGGACGAGCGAGAACCTGGCGCTCTCAGCGTCGAGGCGTCCGTCGGGACCCGTCGCGACGTCGAGACGGGCGAGGTAGGGACCCTTCTCGCCTCCGTTCACGATGACGGTCTGCCCCACGCGGACGAGCTCGCTCGTGTAGTCGTGCGAGTGACCTCCGAAGATGATGTCGATGCCGGGGACCGAGGCGGCAAGCTCGCTGTCGCGTTCGAGACCCAGGTGGGTGAGTCCGACGACGAGCTGCGCGCCGCGCTCGCGGAGTTCCGCCACGGCCGAGCCGGCCGTCTCGAGGTTCGTGCCGGACAGCTTGACGCCCTTCCCGCTCGTCACGTACGGGAACCCCTCGGTCATGAGGGAGAAGAACCCTACGGTGAGCCCGTCGTAGTCCTTGAGGAGCAGACGAGAGCACGTTCCGTCCATCGGCGTGCCCTCGACCACGAGGTCCGTGCAGACGCACTCGAACCTGGCGGGCTCGAGCGCGGCCGCGAGAACCTCCGGCCCCTTGTCGAACTCGTGGTTGCCGAACGCGTAGATCTCGTATCCAGCCGCAGACATGAGTTCGAAGATCGCCTTCCCCTTGAAGGTGTGGAAGTACCTGTTCATGAGGTCGTCGCCCACCGAGACAACGGCCACGGCCCCCGGACGCTCGTCCTCGACCTGTCTTATGAGCGTTGCGATGCGGGAGATTCCGCCGGCCTCGATCTCCTCCTGGACGCCGTCCCCGTCGGCGTCGACCTCCATGACGTAGGGTTCCAGCTGGCCCTGGAGATCGGCCGTCCCCAGTATCGTCAGCTCGTGGCCCCTGGGCGCGGTCGAGCAGGACGAGAGGAGGACGGCGGCAAGGAGAAGGGCCGCGGCGGGCGCTGATCTCGCGTTCATGAGCAACTCCTTTCGTTGTGGCAAGTGTCTCACTGCGCTAGACTAGATGGTGTGCGGAGGTCATGCAAGGAGGTCGAACGCCCATGGAACTGACGCTGACTATTCTGATCGGACTGGGACTCGCGGCCGCGTGCGGCTACCGCGTCTTCGTGCCGTTCCTGGTCCTGAGCATCGCCGCCATGTCCGGCCACGTGACGCTGGCCGAGGGGTTCGCGTGGATAGGGACCCCGTACGCGCTCGTGGCGTTCGCGCTCGCGACGCTGCTCGAGGTGCTGGCGTACTACGTCCCCTGGTTCGACAATCTCCTCGACACGATATCGACTCCGGCGGCAGTCGTGGCCGGCGTCATCGTGACGGCATCCGTCGTCGGCGACATGTCGCCGTTCCTCAAGTGGACGCTTGCCGTTATTGCCGGAGGGGGAATGGCCGCGGCGGTTCAGACGGCCACGGTGGCGGTACGCGGGACCTCGACGGTGACGACGGGCGGTACCGCGAACCCTCTGGTGTCGACCGGCGAGCTCGGCGGCTCGATCGTCACGTCGGTCCTGGCGGTCGTTCTGCCGATCGTCGCGGTGGCGATCGTGATCGTCACGCTCGTAGTGAGCGCGCGGATCGTCGGGAGGTTCAGGAGGCGGAGGTGCGAAGCGCCTTCCTGAGCGCGCGCGTGTGCTCGGGCGTCGTGCCGCAACAGCCGCCTATGACCTCGACCCCGAGGTCCAGGAGCTCCAGGGCCTTCCGCGCCATGAACTCGGGCGTCTCGTTGTAGGTCACCTGTCCGTCGACGAGCTCCGGGAGGCCCGCGTTCGACTGGATGAGCATCGGTCCGTTGGTGTGCGCGCGGAACTCCCTCGCTATCTCGACCATCTTCTCGATGCCGTTCCCGCAGTTCGAGCCCACGAGGTCCGCGCCGGCGTCTCTGAGTCCCTCGGCCGCGCTCGGGACGTCGACACCCATGATCGTGTAGAACCCTCTGGGCGTGGCGTCGAACGTCATCGTCGCCATGATCGGGACGTCGGACGAGACGCCGCGCGCCGCCTCGATGGCGAGCCGCGCCTCCGCGAGGTCCGTCATGGTCTCCACGCAGAGCACGTCCACGCCCGCCTCGACCAGAGCCACCATCTGCCGCCGGAAGCTCTCGCGCACGTCGTCGGGTGCCGCGTAACCGTACGGTTCGAGCGTCCGGCCGCACGGCCCGCACGAGCCGGACACGTAGGCGCCGTCGCCCACGACCTCGCGCACCGCGAGGACGGCGGCGCGGTTGATCCCCTCCGTGCTGCCATCGAGTCCGTACGCCGCGAGCTTGAGCGCCGACCCTCCGAACGTGTTCGTCTGGACGATCTCCGCGCCCGCCTCGAAGTACCGGCCCGCCACGTCGCGCAGGACCTCGGGCCGCAACAGGTTGAACGACTCGGGGCATGCGCCGGGCTCGAGCCCGTGCGCCATGAGAAAGCTGCCCATCGCCCCGTCGCCGACGAGGACCGGCCCCTCTCTCACGCGTTCCATGAACGGCTGCATGGCTACTCCACGAGCGCCTTGACGCGCTCGACGGCGTTCGCGGCGTCGAACCCGTATCCGTCCGCGCCGATCTCCCTGGCGTACTCCTCGGTCACCGGAGCGCCCCCGATGATCGTCCTGACCGAACCGTCGAGTCCGTCCTTCTTGAGCAGCTCGACGACCTTCTTCATCGTGGGCATCGTGGTCGTCAGGAGCGCCGACATGCCGATGACGTTCGCGCCCGACTCGCGCGCGGCGTCGACGAACTGCTCGGGCGCGACGTCCTTCCCGAGATCGATGACCTCGAATCCCGCGCCGGCCAGCATGATGCCGACCAGGTTCTTGCCGATGTCGTGGAGGTCCCCCTGAACGGTACCGATGACGACCTTGCCCCTGCTCCGCACGTCGGCCTCGCCAAGGTGCGGCTCGAGCACCGCCAGCCCGGCGTTCATCGCCCTCGCTGCCAGGAGAACCTCCGGAAGGAAGATCTCGTGCACGCGGAAGCGGTCGCCCACGACCTGCATCCCCGCGATGAGACCCTCCTCGAGTATCGTCGCGGCCGCGAGCGACTGGTCGAGCGCCGCCTTCGTGAGGGAACGGACCTCGTCGTCCTCGCCCTGCTGCAACCGCTTGGCTATCTGTGACAGTATCTCCATCGATTCTCCTTCCGGCTGAAACGTGCCGCTCGCGCCGTCCCGCTCAGCAGACCCCGGGTGGGTCGTCTCTCATGGCGCGGATGCGCGCCCGACAGTCCTTCGTCCGGCAGTCCTCGCAGAAGCCGAAGTCGCTCGGGAAGTCGTGTATCGCGGCCGGCCCCATCACCATGACGCCGGAGATCGACTTCAGGGGCTCCATGAGACAGCTCGCGTTCAGGGAGATGCCTATCTCGCCCGGCTCGAGCGCCGCGAAGAGCGCGCGCTGGCCCGTGATGTTCCACCCGCAGTAGCCGGGGCTGTAGCGGAGCAGGCGGGTCCCGGCGCCGGCGACCCCTTCGCCCCTGGCGTCCTCGAGCGCCGCGCGGTCCAGATACATCCCGGCGAGCTCGGTCGCCTCGGACGCGGCCGCGTCGAGCGCCGCTCCGAGAGCGAGCTGCCCCTCGTCGAAGAGAGCGGGTATCCGCTCGGACACGTCCGCCCCGACCGTCGCCGCGAAGAGGGCCAGTCGCTCGGCCCCGGGGAATACCGCGCGCAGGGGAGAGGGGACCTCGTTGTCTCCGTCGCCCTCGTAGACGCGTGTGAACGCGTCCGCGTCGGTCTCAGCGAACATCCCCACCGGCCTGGCTCTGTCCCGGAACTCGTCGAGCGCGCGCGAGAGCACTTCGAGCACACGCTCTCCGGGCGCGCGGTCGGCCGGAACGCCCATGGCCCTCAAGAGGGCCGCCTCCGAGGGTTCGATGTCCGACGGGGCTATCTCTATGATCCGCTTCTGCATCCCTGGGTCTCCGCGGAGCGAGTGGATCGTCTCGCGTCCCGGGCCGCGTCTCACGCAAGAGCCGAGCGCCCGATTCGCCTAATCCCGCTCCGGCAGCCTGTCCATCCCGTGCTTCCGGGCCTCCGCGCTCATTATGTCGCCGAGCTCCTTCTTCGCGTCGTCCGGCAGGCGGGACGGCTCGTACTCGGAGAGGTGGCGCTTGACCTCGCTCCGCGCTCTCTCTCCGAGCGTGGAGCGGCCCTCTTCCCTCCAGCGCGAGAGGTTCGCGCGCTCGATGACCGGGCCGGGGAAGTAGTGCTCGCTCTTCAGGTGCTTGCGCGTGTGCTTCGATATGAGCAGGTGCCCGTCCTCGAGCATCTCCACGAAGTGCGGGAGCGCGGGGAAGTCGTCCCTGGGCTCGATGCCTCGCGCCATGCGCTGGACGAGTCCCGCGATCTCGTTGTCGACGACGAGCTTCTCGGGGCTTATGCAGCTCTCGAAGTCCAGCATGCCTGGGCCCGACACGCTGTTGATGCCGGAGAGCGCAGCGAGCGTCGCGCCCATCGAACTCTCGAGCCCGGCCTGCGCGTCCAGCGCCTTCGCGTCGGAGAGCCCGATGTACGCCTGCGTCGGGAGCCCCAGGTGCTTCCCGATCTCCGCGTAGGCGCAGTCGATCATCTGCGTCTCCACGGCTCCCATCGGGGTCGTCTCGTACCGGATGTCGAACGACGCCGGCGAGCCCCCGTAGAGGACCGGACATCCTGGGTTCGCGAGCTGGCTCAGGACGACGCCCGAGAGCGTCTCGGCGGTGTGCTGCACGAGGCTTCCGACGAGTGTCACCGGCCCCATGAACCCCGAGAGCGGCATCGAGATGTACTCGACGGGGACCGAGTCGGCGGCGCAGTCGAGCAGATTCTGCGCGGTGACGTCGCTCCACTTCAGGGGCGCGGTGGGACAGGCGGAGAAGATGGTGAGCGGCTTCTGCTTCAGGGCCTCGGCCGAACCGCGGACCGCGAGCTGCATGTCGCGCATGGCGCCGTACGACTCGATCGTGAACGCGCCCGTGACGACCGGCTTCTCACCCAAGAGCAGGCACAGGAAGAGGCGGTAGCTGTCCTGCACGGGCTCCGGAACGTCCCGGCAGATGAAGGCCGTGCTCTGTGCCTCGATGTACTTCATCCTGCTCGTGAGCTTCGTGAAGTCCACGAAATCGCGCGTAACCGGCGTGCGCATCTCTCCGGACTCGGGGTCGAGAACGGTGATGCCCGACGACCCGGGCGTGAAGTGAACGTTGTCGCCGGAGAGGTCGTGCGTCTGCTCGCCGAGGACGTCGTAGAGCGCGAAGCCGGACGGCGCCTTCTTCACCGCGTCCATCACGAGCGACTCGGGGAGCGTGATGCGCCTCGTCGCCTTGTCGATCCCGGCGCCGTTGTCGGTGAGGAGCGTGGCGGCGTTCTCGTTCTGGACCTTGAGCCCGAGTGTGGCCAGGAGGTGCAACGCCTCGTGCAGGATGCGCTCTTTGAGAGCGTCGTCAAGGAACTGCAGTCTTGGTCTCATTGATGGGCTCCTGAAGGTCGGCTCTTCCGCCCCGTTCCCGGGCGCCGCAGCTGGGTCAGAGAATTGTCGCACAGTTCCGGTGGGCAATCCAGAGGCGGCATCCTGCCGCCCGTGGATGACCGGACGCCCGATGTCTGCTAGAATCCCACACGTAACGAGCGCGCGGCAGGGGAAGCGCGCGCTCCCAACCTCCGCAGGGGAGTCACACGTGTTCCCGCACACACTACACGCCGCCCGCCTCCTAGCAGTTGTGGCGCTCACACTCATGCTCTGCCCGCCCGACGCCGCCATGGCCCTTCCGGACTACGCCGTCGAGACAGGGCTCGCCTGCGCCGGCTGTCACGAGGACGGCGCCGACGCCGGCCCTCTGACAGAGCAGGGCATCGCGTTCCTGGCCGCCGGGCACGTTCTTCCGGAAGAGGTTCAGGGTCCCTCGGAACTCGAACTCTGGGTCCGGGGGCTCGTCAGGTACCTGCACCTGGTGGCGGGGGTCGTCTGGTTCGGGGCGATCGCCTACATCCACCTCTTCACGAAACCGAAGAGCCTGGTCAAGGGACTCCCGCGCGCCGAGATGCGCCTCGGCTGGGGCTCCATCATCGTCATGGCGAGCACGGGAACGCTCCTGACGGTCTGGAAGGTCGGTTCGGCCGAGGAGCTGTGGACGACGTTCTTCGGCGCCGTGTGGATGGTCAAGGTCGCCACGTTCCTCGCGCTCGTCGTGATCGCGACGGTGGCAACGACGGCGCTGAACCGCAGGATGCGAAGGGACGCAAGCGAAGAAGGTGGTCCCGGAGCGTGCGGCCACATCAGGTTCGCCTTTGAGGGGACCCTGTACGACGCGACCGACAGCAGGTGGTGGAAGGAAGGCGTCCACGGCGGGAAGCACCGCGCGGGCACCGACCTCACGGCGGCGATGGCAGACGCGCCCCACGGGCCGGAGGTGCTCGACCGAGTGACCGCCGTGGGCCGCGTTCCCCACGGGTGCTGCGCCACGGCGCCGAGAGCCGCGCGCGCGTTCATCGTGCTCGCCTACGTGAACCTCGCCCTCATAGCCATCGTTCTCTTCTGCGTCTCGTTCTGGACGTGGGGGCCGGCGGTCGTGGGATAGTCCAACGGGTCCCGAACTCACCTCCTCGCGCTGCCGGACGTCCCCTCCTGTCCACACGTGCTACATTGTGGTATAATGGCAGAACGGACTGCACCCGGTGACGGGAACCGGACGTCAAGCATGCGACCTGCCCTGCGGAAGGAGCTGCCTCCCATGAGACCTGCCCGAGTTCCCCTGTCGCTCGCCGCGATACTCCTGCTCATCGCCGCGGCGACATGCTCGCACGCCAACGTGCTCATCTCGGAGATGTGCGACCCGCACCTGAACTACCTCACGGACAGGTTCATCGAGGTCTACAACGCGGGTGGTGCTGCGGTCGACCTCACGGACTGGACGCTCGTCGCGGTCGGGAACGGGGGAGACGTCTTCACGTGGAACCTGTCAGGCACCATCGACCCGGGCGAGGCGCTCGTCGCGGGCGACCACACGACGGTGATCCCGTTCCAGGTCGACTTCCCGGATGAGGCGTGGTCGAACAACAACAGCCTGTGGAACGGGAAGGTGGGCGACGGCGCCAAGCTCGTGAACGCGAGCGCCATCGTCGTCGACTACGCCGTCGTCGACGGAACGGCCTTCGAGAACGAGGACTACGTACGCAACTACGGGGTCGTGCTGCCGAGCACCACCTACGACCCACTGGAGTGGACCGCAACGCCGGTGGAGTATCCGACCGACGGGACTCCCGGAAGCCACCTCTCGGCGCCGCCCACTCCCGGCCCGACCGTCTCGAGCATCGTCACCGACCCGGCGGCTCCTCTCGCGGGTGAGACCGTCGACGTCTACGCGGACGTGACCGACACGGTCGCCGTGTCCTCCGTGTCGCTCTTCTGGGGCACGTCGCAGTTCTCGCTCCCGAACGAGATCGGCATGTCCCTCTCCGCGGGCGACACGTACGTCACCGACTCGTCGATACCCGCGCAGTCTGCGGGCACCACGATCTACTACGAGATTCACGCCACGAACAGCCTGCCCGGCACGACCATCACCGACATCGAGAGCTACTCTCTTCCGTTCGTCGCGTCCGTCAGCGACATCCAGGGCGTGGGTGCTGCCTCTCCGTACGACGGCTACGCTGTCATCACTCACGGCGTCGTGACCGCCAGCTACGGGACGTACTTCACCATCCAGGACGGGACCGGCGCCCGGTCGGGCCTGTGGGCGAGGGCCCTGGCGGCGCCGTCCGTCGGCGACTCGGTGACCGTCCGCGGCATGGTTGACGAGAACGACAGCGTCGTGAACGCGGGGAACACGCTCATCGCCGGCGCAACGGTCGAGAGTTCGCTTCCCGGTGCCGTGGTGCCCGCCGCTGCTGCCGTCTCGACCGCGGTCTCGTCGACCGAAGACTACGAGGGCGTGCTCGTCACGGTGGAAGACGCCGCGTGCACGAACTCGGAACTCGGCTCGGGGGAGTGGGAGGTGGACGATGGGAGCGGGGCCGGGCGCGTCGACGACCTCGGATACGTCTTCGAGCCGTCGCTCGGAACGACCTACAACGTCACGGGACCCGTGACGTTCACCTACGGCACCTTCAAGCTCGAGCCGCGGGACGCGGCCGACGTCGTCTGGGTGGGGGACGACTCCGCGCCCTCGCTCTATCAGGTCTACGCGCTCTCTGAGACCGAGGTCGTTCTCACGTTCTCCGAGGATGTCGACGAGACCACCGCGGAGACGGTGGGCAACTACTCGATAGGCGGGCTGGTCGTCTACGTCGCGGCGAGAGACGCTGTGCACTTCGATCAGGTGCTGCTCACGGTGTCCGCGATGTCTCCCATCGAGTACACACTCGTCGTGGACGGCGTGGAGGACCTCTACTCGAACGCCATGGACAACGTCGTTCAGACCTACGACTACATAGACATCACGATCCCGGCCGGCTACTACGACGCCGCGGAGGGCCTCGCGGGCGACGACCTGAGGCTCGCACTCCACAACATCATCGACGATCACACAGCGCAGACCTACACGTACTCGTGGACGGCGTTCTACACGACCGACGACAAGCCGAACGGGAAGGTCTGGGACATGTACTCCGACGTTCCGGGCGGGACCCCGCCATACGAGTACACGTTCGGGGTCGACCAGGGCGGCATCGGCGGCGTCGAGGGCACCGGGTACAACCGGGAGCACGCGTGGCCGTCCAGCTGGTCCGGCGGCGAACTGCTGCCTAAGTACTCGGACCTCTACACGATCTATCCGACCGACAACTTCGTCAACAACCAGCGCGGCTCCGAGCCGTTCGGCGAGGTGCCGTCGCCGACGTGGACGTCGCTGAACGGGAGCAAGAGGGGCAACTGCGCGTATCCCGGGTACTCCGGCATCGCGTTCGAGCCGATCGACGAGTACAAGGGCGACTTCGCGCGCACGTTCTTCTACGTCACCGTCCGGTACTACACGGAGGACGCCGCGTGGTCGACGAGCGCCATGACCGACGGCGCCGACATCCTTCCGTGGGCCGTGAACATGCTTCTTGAGTGGCACGAGGAAGACCCCGTCGACCGCAAGGAGCTGGAGCGGAACGGCACCGTCTACGTGATCCAGAACAACCGTAATCCGTTCATCGACAGGCCCGGGTTCGCCGACCTCATGTACCAGGCGGCGGGCGTCGAGGACGAGCCGGAGACGCTCGCGTTCGCGCTCCGTCAGAGTGCTCCCAATCCGGCGAGTTCGGGCGCCTCGATACAGTTCGCGCTTCCGGTGAAGTCTGACGTGCGGATCGCCGTCTATGACGTGGCAGGCCGCGTGGTGCGGGTGCTTACCGACGCCCCGTGGACGCCCGGCGAGCACGAGGTCGTCTGGGACGGGCTCGACGGCAGTGGCCGCGAGGTCGCGACCGGCGTCTACTTCTATTCCATGAGGACGGAGCAGTTCGAGGACAGAAGGAAGATGGTGCTCTTGAGGTAGACCCCTCCACGAGGTGAGATGATCCATGCGTTCAGAGGCAACGAGAGCGGTCTCGGCGACGCTCGCGATCGTGGTCGCGCTCTCCGCGGTGCCACTCGCTCCCGCGCCGGCGGCGTCCGAGGAGCCAGGGGGGTTGGTCGCTGAGGCGTCAGGCGAACCAGGGTCCGACGTTCCGCCCCAGTACATGGTGATCCCCGAGGCGACGGTCGAGGGCACACAGCGACTCGTCGACATCGAGTGGCGCAAGCTCTCGTCCACGGTCTACGGGAGCGGCGCTCCGACCGTCATACTCCTGAGTGGATTGAACGCCCCACAGGAGTACTGGAACGCCATCGTCCCTGCGCTCGCCGCCGAGACCACGGTGCTGACGTACGACAGGGCCGGCCACGGTGAGAGCACCCTTGGGACGGAGCCCGTCACCGGGGAGAACGCGGGCCTCGACCTGTACATGCTTCTGGGCGAGCTGGGGGTCCCCGGCCCGTTCATCGTCGTGGGGCACTCGTACGGCGCGAGCGTCGCACGGCTCTTCGCCTCGCGGTTCCCGGAGGACATAGGCGGGATCGTGCTCATCGATGGTCAGCACGAGAGCGTGCTCGATGAGCAGCGGAAGCTTCTCACCGGAGACGGCCTGGCGAAGCTCGAGGAGATGGTCGTGCGGATGAAGGAGATGGCCCCCGTCGGCTCCGAGGCGGCGTCACAGCAGGAGACCGCCGAGCAGCTTCGCAGGAGCGCCCCGCTTCCCGATGTACCGTATGTCGTTGTCACCGCCGGAGACAGATCGAAGGCGATGCCGCCGTTGTTCAGCGATGAGGCGCAGGCACGGCTCGCCGAGCTCGGCATCGCGCTCCAGGAGCGGCTCGTCTCGCTCGTTCCCGGGGGGAAGCATGTCGTCCTCGAGGGCGTAGGGCACAACATCCACGTCGAGCAGCCGGAAGCCATCACCGCGCCGATACTCGAGATGGTCCAGCAGGTTCGGGCGGGCGGCAGGTAGCGCAGCCATCCGCCACGTCTCCGGCCATCTGCGGCGATCCTCCTCTCCGGGAGGACTTCCGCAGCGACCTGCTTCCTCGCGCGAGACTTCCATACGGATCCGTGAAGAAGGGGCCCCGCTCGCGGGGCCCCTCTCTCATGCGCTACCTGTCTGCAGCACAACAACGTCAGCGGTGCATCGCCTTGATCGTTCCCCAGCTCGTCTCCTGAACCGGTACGCCGGACTCCGGGACATGGACGCGGTATCCGTATCCGTCAGGCCTGTCAGGGAAGTCCCAGGAGCTGTGGCTCGTGCCCGTGTACGGGTCACAGTTGTGGCCCTGAGCGCCCGCGGTCTGGGTCCAGTGTCCCCAGGTCGCGAGGTTCGGGTTGTCGAACCGGAACCACGTGTAGCCGAACTCCGGCGTGTGGAAGTCCAGGGTCTCGCGCCAGGCGACCCAGTACTCGTCGCCTACCCGGACGATCGAGTCGCAGTGCGTCCATCCGTAGGGGTCGACCCAGTTCGTGTAGTTCTCGAAGTCGGGATCGAAGACCTGAACGTGGAAGCCGTGCATGTACTCCGCGTAGTCGGGGCAGGCCCTGTACCAGTACGTCGGAGGGTGCGTCGGGTTCCCGCTGCCCTGAGGCTCGCATCCGACGTCTGTCTGGATGAAGTAGTTGCAGTCGCAGTCCTGGTCTCCGGGCGGAGGCGTCATGCCGATCCCGCCGTTCGCCGCGATGCAGTAGTAGTCCGCCGCGAAGTTGCAGTCCGTGACGAGCGTTCCGTCGATCGGGTTCGGGCTCAGCGTGATGGTCCCGGGGCCGACAACGAAGTACGGCTGAAGCAGGACGACGACGATGCCGCACTCGTTCGGGTAAACGCACTCGTTGCCGCTGATCACCCATCCAACGGCCTGATCGTCCGGCCCACCGATCGCCTGCGCGCCCGGGAGATAGTACGTCGGGGCGAGCGGAATGCCGAACCAGGTCGTCGTCCACGTGAGGGAGACCTGGCGCATTCCTCCGCTCACACTGAAACAGTCGAGGATGAGGTAGCTGTTTAGAATACCGGATGTGAGGGATACCTCGTGCACGTACGGCCCGGTGTCGCAGCTCGCATCGAAGCTCACGAACGCCCGGATGTTTGGATTCTGTCCGGCGAGGGCGCCGGCGGCCACCGCGAGCACCATCAATACGATCACAAACGTCCTCATGCATGCCCCCTCTCCTCCCGGGACAAGCGTATCTTGATTACACTACGCCATTATACCACACACGGCACAGGCGAGCAACGGGGAAGGCGCATTCGTCATCTGGCGCGCCTGCCAGGGCGAGCGAGACGCACGAGCGCGGCGGTGAGCGAGAAGGCCTCGGTCACGCCTGCGTCGTCGCGTTCCGCCATGAACTCGGCCACGTCCTGGAGCATCTTCCTCGCCCTCGCGGCGTCGGCGGGCTTCAGGCGCGACGTCAGCCTCAGCAGCGACACGGACTCGGCAGGGGGGACCTTCCTGGTCCGCGCAGGCGCCAGTGCGGCGGCGAGCTCGCGCTCGGCCGTCCGGAGAGCGGCCCGGTTGAGGTCGGCCACGGCCTCGACGAACGCCTTCGAGGTTTCCCCCCTGTCCAGCACGATCCTCTCTGCCGTCGGACCGTATACGGCCTCGGTGCGCCGCCCCGCGTCCCGTCTCCCGAGCTCCTCGATGAGCCCGACTTCCTCAAGCTCGTGGATGTGGTAGTAGAGCGACGCCGGCGCCCGTCCCAGCTCCGCAGCGACGTCCTTTACGGACCCAGCGCCCAGCCGCTCGAATGCGCCGAGGATCTCCTGTCTGACCGGCGTTCTGAGGGCGCGGACGGTGCGCGCGTCCTTTATGACCAACGTACGCGGCTTCTTCCCGCGCTTCGCGTGTCGCGCCATCGGTGGCCTCCCGAAGAGACTGTCATTTGTATTTCAACCAATATTCTAAGAGAATGGTCTCACGGGTGCAAGCACTGATGAGGCTTCGGTGGCCGGACGAACGACTACCGCGCCGCCTGCAGGCGGACCCCGGGCCACCGGCCTGAACGCCAAGTGATGTTCCACCTCGCACACGGGGGATGGCAGGATGCGAATCGACGGCATGACGGTACTTATCTGGGCGACCGCGCTGCTGGTCGCGGCCGTCCCGGCTGCCAGAGGGCAGGTGCCGCAGGGGACGCCGCCGGGGGACGAAGGTCACAGGGGCGACCTCCTTAGCGAGCTCGCACGCGCGGCGGCGGCCTTCGAGGCTGACTCCGGAGACGCGACACGGTACGAGTACGCGAGCCTGCTCTTCGAGGCCGGGCTGTTCGAGGAGGCGCGGGCGACCGTTGCTCCGCTCGTTGCTGTCGACGAGCCGTCGGCCGAAGTCGCGCGTTTGGCCGGGCGACTCGCGTACTACCTGGGCGACTACGGCGCGGCGGAGCGGATATTCGCGGGGTCGCTCGAGCGCGATCCCGAGAACGCGCGGGCCCTCACCGGACTCGTGTTCACCCACTACCAGACGAACAGCTTCTCTCGGTGCTCGGAACTCGCCGGGAAGGGGGGAGACGACGTCCGGCTTCCTCATCTCGACCTTATGCTCGCGTTCGGCGACGACGCGCCGTACCGAATGGAATGGAGAGGACCGACGTCGACGGAGGTTCCCTTCATCTCTGTTGATCCTCTGCCCGTCGTCGAGGTGGAGATCGAGGGGCGAAAGATCTCGGCCATCATTGACACCGGCGGCGACCTCTTCATCCTGGACACAGACATAGCCGCGGAGCTCGGGATCGAGCCCGTGGCGTCGATGACGGGCATGTTCGCGGGAGGCATGCAGGCGGAGATCGGTTTCGCCAAAGCCTCGTCGCTCAAGCTCGGCGGTGTGACCATGCGCTCGGTGCCCATCTCGCTCCTGCCCACGAAGCCGTTGTCGTTCGGGGAACTCGAGATCGGCGGCATAATCGGCACGAGCGTGCTCCGGCAGTTCCTCTCGACGATAGACTACCCTAACGGCCGTCTCGTCCTTCGCGAGCGGACCGAGGGCGCGTCGGACGCGTTCCTCGCGGAGTCGACCGGACACGTCGTCGAAGAGACTCCCTTCTACCTGCAGGGCACGCACTTCCTGCTGGCTCACGGCAGCCTGAACGGCCACGGAGGGCTTCTGTTCCACGTCGACTCCGGGTTGGCGGGCCTTCCCGCGTTCGCCACGACCGAGCAGACGCTCGAGTACGTCGGCATCCCGGTTCCCGAGGTGGCCGTGCACGAGGGCGTGATCGGGGGCGGCGGCGGCGGGTTCGCTGTCGGCGAGTTTCCGATAGCCAGTCTGGGTCTGGGGCGGCTCGAACAGCCGAATCTCGTGGGTTCGTTCGGGGCGCAGCCGCCGGGAAGCTACAGGATGCTCGGCTTCATCGTCGACGGACTGATCTCGCACAACTTCCTGCGCCGGTACGCGTGGACGCTCGACTTCGACAGGATGAGGATGGTGTTCGCGCAGTAGGCGGCGACACGCCCGGAAGGACGGCCGAGCTCGCGTGATCGGGTCCACTCGCGCCCGATGTGGAAGAGGCCACCTGGGGACAGGCCAGCCTAGTCGGGCGTATCGTGGTCGGACCAGCGGTTCTTGCAGCCCCAGACGAGCGGGACAGTTGAGACCACGTGGCGCACCTTGCCGAGGGCGGACCGCGGTATCTCGTCGACGCGCTCGACCCGCACGCGCGCGTTCGGGCCGAGTCTCCGAGAGAACCAGTCGAGGATGCTGGCACGCTCCGTGTCCGTGATCGGGCCGTCCTTCAGGATCTTCATGTGAAACTCGTCGGGGCTCTCCTGAACGAGCTGCCACTGCTTCACGCCCGCCGTGTCCTTGATCGCCCAGCTCACCATGGTCGGTGGGATCATCCGCCCGTCCGCCTTCACTATCACGTCGCCGATGCGCGACGTGAGCCCCTCCATCATCGGGAGCGAGCGGCCGCAGGAACAGGTCCTCTCCGACAGAGCCCCCACGTCCCCGCAGGTGTAGCGGATCAACGGCGTGCCCATATTGTGCAGGGTCGTACCGGCGATAAGCCCCGGGACCCCCGGGGGTTGAGGGTTCCCGTCCTCATCGACGATCTCCGTGATCCCGAACTCCGAGTACAGGTGATGGCCGTCGTGCTCCTCGCACTCGCTCGAGAACGTCACCCTCTCGGCGGTGCTGTAGGCGTCGAATGCCTTCGTCCGGAAGCGCTCCTCGATGACGCCGCGCTCGGTCGGGAGGAGAGGCTCTCCAGTGGTCGTGAGCCCGTCCAGCGGAAGGTACTCGTCTCTGTTCTCGAGGTACCTGGCGATGATGAAGGCGCACGACGGGAAGGCCTCGAGCGCGCGCGCACCGAACTCCTTCATCTTATCCACGTACAGCCCGATGTTCGCGTCGCTCAGATGTACGGTCGAGAGGATGAGCTGGTTCCACCTCGGGTTGTGGCGCCAGAACGGGGGCCTCGTCTGCCTGTCCGGCACGACCAGCCTGCCCTGGATCGTCGCGTACGGCGTCCCGAACGGGAACCCGGCCCACCGCCGAAGGCGCATGTAGCAGGCGTGGTTCATCATCGAGACGGGTCTGTCGCGATAGACCGGGAGCGGCGTCCCGCTGGTGGCGGACGTGGCCGCCGCCCATAGCGCCGACCGCGGCACCGCCTTCGAGCGAAGTCCGTCTCCGAGTCTTCGAGCGTCGCTCTTCTGCAGCACGGGGAGCTTGGCGAGGTCGGCCACGCGCGTGATGTCGGAGGGCTTCAACCTGCGCTCGTCCATCACGTCCCTGTAGTGCGGGACCGTCTCGTACGCGTGAGCGACGATCTCGCGGAGCCTCGCTTCCTGGTACTCCCGGAGTCTCTCCGGATCCCAGCGTTCTGACTCCTCGAGGAACCGCGCGAGCATCTGCTGCTCGGGTCCGAACCGCTCTCTGTGTATGAGCCGACCGTACAGGGCGACGAAGCCCTTCTGGAGAGGAAGGGGAAGGTACCTGTAGACCTTTCTCGCGCTGTGCCACATGGCTCGGTCGAGTCTCCGGCAAGTGACGTCGGGCAACAGTGAGAGACCGTCGCCGGGGGGCCACCGCTCGTCGGGCCGCGCCGGCACCCGCGCGGCGGCAGCGCCAACGCAACGGTAAGGGATGGCGGACGCGGAAGCAAGAGCGCGGGACGTTCTTCCACGGGGTCCGCCCGAGGTCTTGTGTCCTCGCTTGCCCCCGGCGTCGAGCGGGGCTACGTTCGTCGACATGCCGCGCAGCTTCTCGGCCAGTCACCAAGCACGAGTCGGAAGGAGACCAACATGAAGGTCCTGACGCTAATGGGAAGCCCCAGACACGAGGGGAACACCGCCGCCATCCTCAGGATGTTCGAAGAGAGGATGTCGTCGCACGGGCACGACGTTCAGCGGGTGAACCTGTCCGACCTGGACGTGACGGGTTGCCGGGCGTGCTACGCGTGCAGGGGCAACACGGAGGCGCACGGGTGTGTGCTGCAGGACGACGCGCTCAAGCTGCTCGACAGGCTCATCTCTGCCGACGCGATCGTCTACGCGACGCCGCTCTACATGTGGGGGATCGCCTCTGACCTCCGCGCACTCATGGAGCGGCACGTGTCCCTCGTCAAGGGTTACATGACGCCGGACTACAAGTCCCTCGTTGACGGGAAGAAGGCGGCGCTTCTCGTCGCCTGCGCCGGGTCCATAGAGGGCAACGCCGATGTCGTGCAGGACGTCTTCGACCGCTTCTCGACCTACGCCAGGTTCGACGTCACCGGCACGTACGTGCAACCGGGCTGCACCGAGCCGAACGCCCTCGGGGACGAAGCCGGGGCGCTCGCCGAGCGCATGGCCGACGACATGAACGCATAGCAGATCACACGGCGGGCGACCACGCCCTTCTGCTGCCCCGCCAACAGGGGGGACAGCTTCTTCTACAGCGCCGGCGGGCTCATGTAGGATGGCCGAAGGGGCTCAGGGCCCGGGAGTTATGCCCTCCTGGGCCCGCCCCTGACAGTTCTGCTTGACACACTGGGCGGCACTGGCTACACTTTCACTTGAGCGGAGGCAGCCACGTCGGTATGCGTTATGACCGAAGACTCTGAGAAGGGACCTGGCGCGCGAGCCGGTCCCTCTTTGTTTGTCCGCCGTCATGGGCAGTACCGGAGCAGAAGGACGCACTGGTGATCGGCAGTGGCGAGACCCGCAGGGGCGGAGTGCCGTCCCGAGGGAGCAGTAGTCGGAAGGCACGGCAGAACCGGCCTCCGACAGTGGCAGTGCCGGCAAGGGCGGAACATCCGCTCACCGGCGGAACGAGAGGGGTTGTAGAAGTGAGCACGACCGGAAGAGTGAAGTGGTTCAACGATGCAAAGGGCTTCGGGTTCATCACGCCCGACGACGGCTCGAAGGATGTGTTCGTGCACTTCTCCGCCATCCAGAGCGGTGGCGATTTCAAGACGCTCGCTGAGGGCGACCACGTGCAGTTCGAGGTCGTTCAGGGCGAGAAGGGTCCGGCCGCGGAGAACGTGACCAAGCTCGACGACTAGCGCCGCTTCCACTCGCGATAAGAAGCGATTGCTGTCAGGGGCCACCCCGGGAAACCGGGGTGGCCCCGTTTCTTTGCGCGGGAACACGTGCTATAATTGATTCATGGATGCACAGCTCGGCACGATCCCATCGGCCCGCGCGCTCGCTGTCCTGGTCGCGCTCGTCGCGCTCATCGCCCCGTCGTACGGGGCGAGAGCCGACATCGTCTCCGGTCCGGGTCGCGGCGCTCGTGGCGCGGATCCCGCGGCTTCGGCTCTCTCCGGGGCGGGTCCGTCCGGGCCCCGCGCTGCCAGGGTCGTGGGGGCCGATCTCTCGTTCGTCCCTGAGCTCCAGTCGCTCGGCGCCGAGTTCCGCGTGGGAGGGGAGCCGGTCGATCCTCTCGAGGCCTTCCACGACCACGGCCACCGACTCGTGCGGCTCCGCTTGTGGCACACACCCGACGAGCCCTGGCAGGGGCTCGACGCCACGGTGGCGCACGCTGTCGCCGCGAAGCTCGCCGGCCACGAGATCATGCTCGACATCCACTACTCGGACACGTGGGCCGACCCGGCGCATCAGACGAAGCCCGCGGCGTGGCAGTCGCTCGCGTTCCCTGCTCTCGTCGACTCGGTCTACGCGTACACGAACGCGGTGATCAGGCGCTTCCGTGACGAGGGCGTTGTTCCTTCGTACGTCCAGATCGGCAACGAGATCAGCAGCGGACTCCTGTGGAGTGACGGACGAGTGGGCGGCGCGTGGGACACTCCCGGGCAGTGGGACAAGCTCGGGACGCTTCTGTCGACGGGTGCCGCCGCGGTCCGGGACAGCCTCGACCCGTCGGAACGCCCGCTCATCGTCATCCACGTCGACAACGGCGGCAGCAACGGTCTCTGTCGCTGGTTCTTCGACAACGTGGTGGCGGAGGGAGTCGACTTCGACATCATCGCGGTTTCGTTCTACCCGTGGTGGCACGGGACGCTCCCGGAACTCGAGTACAACCTGCACGACCTCGCGGCGACCTACGGGAAGGGCCTCATGGTCGTCGAGACGGCCTACCCGTGGACGCTCGACTGGTACGACGGCGTCCACAACTTCGTGGGTTCCGCAGACCAGCTCCACCCGGGCTATCCGGCGTCGCCGGAAGGCCAGCTGGCGTTCCTCGAGGATCTTCTCGATGTCGTCGAGGGCGTTCCGGGAGATCTCGGATTGGGCGTGATCTACTGGGAGCCCGGTTTCCTCTCGGTGCCTGGAGGCCCCGGCAACCCCTACGAGAACCTGACGCTCTTCGACTTCGACGGCGATGCGTTGCCCGGCCTCTCGTACGCGCTGTTCTGGGGCACCGACGTGCCGGGCGGCGACGACGGCCACGGCCTGGCGCCTCTGCTCTCTCCCGGCGTTCCGAACCCGTTCGCGTTCTCGACGAGTCTGGCGTTCACTGTCCCGTCGGGCGGAGCCGAAGTGGACGTCGGAGTGTACGACGTCTCCGGGAGGCAGGTGGCGAGTCTGGCGAGCGGCCATCGTGCAGAGGGAGTGCACCGGCTTGCGTGGTCGGGAAGGGCAGACGGCGGAAGCGATTTGTCCACCGGGGTCTACTTCTGCAGAGCGGAGGTCGGCGGCCGTTCGGAGATGACGAAACTCGTGCTCATCAGGTAGCGCGGGGACGCCAAGGGTGCGCTATCGAAGAAGGACCAGCTTGGCGGTGGAGTGGAGCCCGCCCAGCGCGAGTCTCGCGAAGTACACGCCGGACGCCACGCGGCTTCCGGCGTCGCTGCGTCCGTCCCACGCGAAGAGGGCCGGGCCGGCGGAGAGACGCCCGCTGGCGAGCGCTGCGACCTGGCGACCTCGGGCGTCGTAGACCAGAAGGTCCACCTGCGAGCCTCCAGGAGGGACGACGAACGTGAAGGTCGTCCACTCGTGAAGCGGATTCGGCGCGGCACCGAGCGCGAGCGTCCCGGAGTCCTCCGGGATCCCGGAAGAGCTTCCGCAGAGACACCCGATGCCCCACGCCCCGATGTCTCCACCGCCCTGGCCGGCTCCAAGGCACGGCGAGCAGTCCTCGAGCGTCAGCACGCCCTCGGTCGACGCGCAGAGGAGCGGGTCCTCGAAGATGTTGTCGCTCGCGTTGCCGCACGGCTCGTCGCCGCCCTCGTTCCCGTACACGCAGCAGTGGTCGATCGTGAAGACGCTCGTACCGGGGCAGTAGAACGCGGTTCCCTCGGTCGAATGCGCGACGATGCAGTTCGTGAAGGTGGGCGTCGCGTCGAAGCCGTACGCCGCGCCGCCCTGTGATGCCGCGTTGTACGCGAGAGTGCAGTTCCTGAAGACCGGCGACGAGTAGCAGAAGTAGACGCCGCCGCCGTATGTCGGCGCGGTGTTGCCCGCGAAGGTGCACCGCGTGATCGTGCCGCCGTTGTAGAGGATCCTGAGGCCGCCCCCGCCGTTCGTGGCGACGTTGTCAACGAAGCTGGTTCCCCTCACGGTCGACACCGAGTTCCTGGCGAACATGCCCGCCCCGTCGTCCGCGGTGTTGTCCCTGAAGAGACAGTCCTGGACGACGACCTGCGACTGCTCCACGTAGACGGCACCACCCAGCCCGCCGCTCCCGGCGGTGCCGGCCGCGTTCCAGACGAACCGACACTCCGCGAGCTTGGGCGAGGACCCGTAGCAGTAGACGGCTCCGCCCGACGTGCCGTCGTATCCGTACGCGATCGTGAATCCGCGCACGACGGACGTCGTGTCCTCGCCTGACGTGAAGGAGAACGCGCGTGCGGCTCCCTGGCAGTCTATCGCGGTCGAGGCGGCGCCGCCCTCCGAGAGCAGCGTCACGCCCTTGCCGGCGAAGTCCAGATTGGTGTTCGGTCCGCCCGAATACGTGCCTGCCGCGACGAGGACCGTGTCGCCGGGGGCGGCCGCGGTGAGCGCGGCCTGGATCGACGCGTGATCGCCGGCGGGCCCGACGGTGAGCGTCGCGGCGTTCAGGGTGGCGCAGGCGAGCGTGAGAGCGGCAGCCGTTGACGGGACGAGCGCGAGCCAGCCCCGCGTGCGCAAGCGGCAGGCCTTCAATGCGGCCTCCTGTCCGTGACGGCGGGAGCGGCCTCCAGGGGGCCGCTTCTCACTCAGGATACCCCCGTTTCTTCGATGCGTCAAGAAGTCACAGAGAGGGGTGTACACGCAGTTGGCATTCTGTGAGTTCACGGCGCGTTCTCTGTGCGTCCTCATTACCGGCTGCGCGTTCCGCGTTCCGGGGCATCTTGAAGAGGGCAAGAGACTTGCGGTGCTGAGCACATAGCCGGCTAGCGTCTCTGGCACGCCAAATGCATTGGACGGGTCCAGTTGCGCTGTGATCTGGAGGTGGACCGTGAACCGGACCGCGATCATAGCGACCTCGGTAGCACTCCTCTTCGCCACCTGTGGACATGCCGCCCGCGAGGGCGGCATAGCGGGGGACCTGAGCCCCGGCGTCCGCGCCAGCTTCAAGCACAGGATCATAGTCGAACAGGAAACGTGGCCCTCGTCTCTCATGGAGACTCGCGAGGGCCGCGTCGCTTTGGAGCTCGAGGCGCGGGGAGGGTTCCGTCTTCACGTCCGCGTGCGCGAGAACCCGGGCGACTATGTGGTCTGCATCGTCTACGTCGAGGGCGGAGGGAGGGTCGTGCTCGACGAGGCCTCGAGCTTCATCTTCCACTACGAAGACCGCTCGGTCGAGAGCACCGAGATCCTGCTGACCGATTCCATCGAAGAGCGGAGCGTGTGGAGCACGAGCGATAGCGCGGTCGTTCTGAGGGACGACTCCAGCATGTACGCGAAGGTACGAAGCGGCGGTTATCTGACTATTGTTCGTTTTCCCAGGGGCTCGCTTCCGGGAGGCGGAGGCTGGGTCCCCGGCTCGTTCGAGCTGAGAGGAGGTGAATGCGATGCGTACGCTCAAGGGTAGGCTTCTTCTCGTCGTGGGGCTGATCATGACGTCGCCTGTGGCGGCGCTGGCCGGTGATCCTGACACCCAGGAGACAGCATGGGACTGGCTGGTCCGTTTCCTGAGCTGGGCGGCAGGAGGGTGGCACATCTTCTAGCGGAGGACCGAAAGGAGCCCACAGCTAACGAATCGCCGGGCCGGCAGGCCCCAGGCAGGGCCTGAGAGAGAGCCTGGCAGACAGGCGTACAGCCATATGAGCACGAGGCCACACCCGACGTGGCCCCGTGCTTTTTTCACGCCCGGGACAACTAGTTCTGCAACGTGACTGCCCTCTGGCCCGGGTCTTGCTTTATGCCTGCCTTCAATAGGCTGGTTGCGCCAGCAGGGGAGGGGGGCCCCGGGATCCATCTGGAGGGGACCGCCTCCTTTGGTCATACACAGGCCGCCCGCGCTGCGCGACTCGTTCCGACTCGACTCACAAGGGAGGTAGGACATGCACCGCTTCATCGCGTTCGTTCTCAGTTGTCTCATCATGTTGGGCGTCTTCGCCGCCGCGGCGCCGGCGGCCACGACTGCTACCTGGGCGCCGAACATGAAGGCGGGTGGGATGCTGGCCCCCCAGTCGTCCGCCGGTCCGAGCGACCTTGCACAGGAGCAGGGCGTGAGTCGAACGGCGACGCGCGGTCTCGCGTTCCTGAGGTCGTCGGCGTATCCGACCTGGCTCGTGGACGTCATGCGCGAGCTCATCCCGTGGCGGCTGGGCGGAAGCGCCACGCACTCGGCGGCCGTCGCCGAACGCCCGATCACGTGGGTCTCGAGAGACGGCGGAACCTCGAACCGCGTTGGCGGCTCGGCCGCGAACACCGACGGTTCGACGTCGGTCGACGACTACTCCGATCTCTGGACGGGTTCGAAGGCGGCGGAACCGCGAGGCGGGGAACTCGAGCTGGCATACCCGGCAACAGGTACGGACGACGTGGCCGTCGCGTACGGCGGACGCTTCAGGGAGTACGATCGCGGGGACCTTCCGCTTCAGGAGCCGCACGACGACCGGGCCGACGACAGGTATCACGACGGCCGCTAGCGCCGCGGAGCGGGGCGCGCGACGCGGAATCGATGAAAGAGAACCCGGGGCCGGCGGTCGGCCCCGGGTTCGCCTCGTTGCAGCGTGATCCCGGGTGCTTCTAGACAGCCGCGCGTCCGGTGTCGCCCGTTCTCACGGTCACGCTGCCGATGCCGGCGTCGACGCGTATCCTGATGTTGACCTCGGCGTCTCCGTACTCGGGGCTGACGTAGCGACCGTTGCGCTTGGTGAGCCCCGGGGCCGTGAACGAGCCCAGCCCCATGTCGGCGTCGACCTCTACGCCAACGCCTTCCGGAAGCGTCAGGACGATCTCGCCGATGCCTCCGTCTACATTGAGATCGGCGTCCCGTTCGACATCGGAGCCGAGATCGATCTCGATGCTGCCGACGCCCTGGTCGACGTCGAGCCTCTCGATCGAGATGCCCTCGAGGTCCATCCGGACATCTCCCACAGCGGAGTCGAGGTAGATGCTCATGGGGACGCCTGCCGCGAGGCGGACGTCCCACCTGTTCTTCGCGCCGTTGGGGACGTTCTTGGAGTTGAGGTCGGGCTGTCGTATGGTCAGGACGCCCCTCGTGCCCGATTCCTTGTATTCGACGGTGGGCTTCCACTCCGCGATGTTGTACGTGAAATCGGCCTCCATGAGACCGGAGGCGCCTCCCCGTACTTCGAAATCTCCTATGCTCGTGTCCAGGAAGACCTCGACCGTCTCGGCCTCTCCGAGCTCAACGGCCCTGCTCTCGGTGACCAGGTCTGTCAGATCGACGCTCCCTCCCGGCACCATGCAGCCGCTCGAGACTAGCAGTGCCGAGGCGGCCAGAGTGACGAGCGTCCCGTTTGCCAGTGTCCGGTTCAAAGGCATACCTCCATACCAGCGGGTCAGCGGACCTTGTTGTCCTGTGTTCCGTCCTCCTCTGTTGGTCTTAGACACCCGGCGCGGCCCCGGCGTTTCATCGCTGGAACTCGCGCCCTTTCCTTGACGATTCGTGACCCATTGCTCTACAATCGTCTTGGGGAGTACCGTGGCGCCGGTGGTTGACACCTGTTCAGGTCTGTTTCCGCCGATGCCGCGAGAGTCCCCGCTTGCTTGCATGGAGCCGTCCTGCCCGCCATCGCGCCGGAGAACCGACATGGCCGACAAGGTCCGCAGCACTCCCCGAAGCGCCTCGCCGAAGTATTGGAGGAAGCCGCTCGACGCCGACAAGATCAAGGTGCCGCACGGCGAACTCCACATACTGGTCGAACGCTGCAAGGGGTGCCAGTTCTGTGTCGAGTACTGCCCGAGGGACGTCCTCGACATGTCAGAGGACTTCAACCACAAGGGTTATCATTACCCCATCGCCGGGAACGAGAACGGCTGCGTGAACTGCCGGCTGTGCGAAATGCTCTGCCCGGAGTTCGCCATCTTTTGCCTCGAGGTGGAGGAGGAGGGTAGCGGATGAGGACGGCTGATCCCAGGGGGGTCTTGACGGGCGAGCACTACCTCGACGGCGACCACGCGGCGGCGGAAGGCGCGCTCGCCGCCGGCTGTCGCTTCTTCGCAGGCTACCCCATCACACCTTCCACTGAAGTCGCAGAGAGGATCGCGGCCAGGTTCCCCCGAGTAGGGGGACTTTTCGTGCAGATGGAGGACGAGCTGGCTTCGATGGCGGCGATCCTGGGCGGCGCCTGGGCCGGCGCCAAGTCGATGACGGTGACGTCGGGTCCGGGGTTCTCGCTCATGATGGAGAACCTGGGGCTGGGGATCATGATGGAGGTCCCGACGGTGATCGTTAACGTGCAGCGCGGCGGTCCGTCGACCGGTCTTCCGACGCTTCCAGGGCAGGCGGACATGATGCAAGCGCGGTGGGGTTCGCACGGCGACTACGAGATCATCGCCGTCTCTCCAAGTTCGCCGCAGGAGGCGTTCGACCACACGATCATGGCGTTCAACTTCGCCGAGAAGTACCGCGTTCCCACGCTCGTAATGATGGACGAGTGCGTGGGACACATGACCGAGAAGGTCGTCATCCCCGAGGCGGAGGACATCGAGATCGTCCCCCGCAAGTGGTACGAGGGGAAGAAGGGCGATTACCTGCCGTACAAGGCCGACGACGACATGATCCCCTGGATGGTGAAGGCCGGGGACGGGCACAGGTTCCACACGACCGGACTCACGCACGACGAGAGGGGTTATCCGGTCATGACCGCCGAGTGCCAGGAGGAGTGCGTCGGTCGACTCGTCAACAAGATCCGATCGAGGGTCGACGAGATCGTCGTCCTCGAGGAAGAGGGGATCGACGGCGCCGACGTGGTCGTCGTGTCGTACGGCATCACGGCCCGGGTCTCGATACCCGCGGTCGAGAAGGCCAGGGCGGACGGCGTCAAGGTGGGGAGCCTCCGGCTCGTGACGGTGTGGCCGTTCCCGGAGAACCGCATCCGCGAGCTCGCCGGGAAGGTGAAGTCCTTCGTGATCCCGGAGATCAACTACGGCCAGATCTACTACGAGCTCGAGCGCTGCGCCGGCGGGAAGGCAAGGACCATCCTCGTACCGCACGGCGGCGGGTGGGTGCACGACGAGAAAGACATCTACGACGCCATCAAGGAGGGGGCGAAATGAAAACCAGGACCCCTGTCGCTCCCGGCCCGCCGCACCCGATGGAAGAACTGCTGCGGATGGACCGCATCCCGCACATCTGGTGTCCGACCTGCGGGCTGGGCACGGTCGTCACGGCGTTCGCGGCGGCCTTGGAGAAGCTCGAGATGTCGCTCGATGACGTCGTCGTCGTGTCCGGCATCGGTTGCACCGGCCGCGTCGCGGGGTACGTCAAGATCGATTCATTCCACACGACCCACGGTCGCGCGATACCCTTCGCGACAGGTATTCATCTCACCAACCCGAAGCTCAAGGTCGTCGTCATAAGCGGCGACGGGGACCTCATCTCCATCGGAGGGAACCACTTCATTCACGCGGCGCGCAGGAACGTCGACATCACCGTCATATGCGTCAACAACTTCATCTACGCGATGACGGGAGGGCAGGTTGCGCCCACGACGCCGCTGACGGCGAACGCCTCCACGATGCCGTACGGGAACTTCGAGCGTCCCTTCAACATCCCGTATCTCGCTGAGTCATCGGGCGCGGTCTACGTGGCACGGTGGTCGGCCCTTCACGTGCGGCGACTCACGGCCGCGATGGCCGAGGCCGTGCAGAAGCCCGGCTTCTCTGTCGTCGAGGTGATCAGTCCCTGCTCCACGCTGTACTCCCGGCGCAACAGACTTGGGACAGGCCTGGACCTCATGAGGTTCTATCACGACAATTGCGTCATCAAGCACGGCGCCGACACGCGCGGCCTGGACATCGGCTTCCAGGAGGAGATCACCGTCGGCAAGTTCGTTGATATCGAGCGTCCGACGTACGTGGACGCGATGAACACGTGGTACGGAGAGGTCTTCGGGGACGACTACGAACTCTACGAGGGGTCGGCCAAGTGAACGAGATAAGGATCTCCGGATTCGGCGGACAGGGCGTGATCAGATGCGGCTACATCGTGGGCAAGACGGCCGCCATCTTCGACAACAAGCACGCTACGTTGACGCAGAGCTTCGGCCCCGAGGCCAGAGGCAGCGCGTGCAGCGCGCAGATCATCGTGGACGACGTTCCGATCCGATACCCGTACCTCACGAAGCCGGACACGGTGGTCGCGATGTCGCAGGAGGCGTTCGACAAGTTCGGTTCCGACATCACCCCGGGCGGAACGCTGATGATCGACGACGACCTCGTCAAGCCCGAGAGTCCTCCGAAGGGCTGCAAGGTCTACGCGATCCCGGCAACGAGGATAGCCGAGGGTCTGGGCAACAGGATCGCGGCGAACATCGTGATGCTCGGCTTCTTCACCGCCGTCACCGACATCATCTCCGTGGAGGCCGCGCGGGACGCCCTCCCGAGTTCGGTGCCTTCCCGCTTCATCGAGCTCAACGAGAAGGCCTTCGAGGAAGGCTACAGGTTCGGCTCCGAGCTTCTGGGCAAGGAACCCGTGCCGCCGCCGGCCGAGCGCTCCTCGAAGGGCGGCGAGTACAGGGCGTCCAAGGTCACGACGGCCAAGGCCGGCCGTCGGGCCACGACGCTCGCGCGGGTGAACGTGATGGACGGGGACGCGAGGAAGGGCGCCGCCGGGAAGAGCGCCGCGAAGTCGGCCGCAAAGGAAGCTGCAGGGGCGGCAATCCCTTCGACCGCGAAGAGGGTCGGGAAGAGGGCGTCCTCGGCGAAGCCCGCGAAGAGGGCCGGGAAGACCGCGGCGAAGAAGAAGGCCGGAAAGAGGGCGTCCGCGGCAAAGAAGAAGGCCGGAAAGAGGGCGTCCGCGGCAAAGCCCGGGAAGAAGGCGCCCGCGAAGAAGGCCGGGAAGACCGCGGCCAGGAAGAAGGCCAAGTCCCCGGCGCGCAAACCTGCCAGGAAGACCGGCAAGAAGAAGTCCCCCGCTAGGAAGTGAGCGCACGTGTCAGGGGGTACGGATGGACAGGGGCGTTCTCGTCATCGGAGGCGGCATAGCAGGCATTCAGGCCGCCCTCGATCTGGCGGACGCGCAGTTCAAGGTCTATCTCGTCGAACGCGAACCGTCGATCGGCGGGAAGATGGCCCAGCTCGACAAGACGTTCCCGAGCATGGACTGCGCCATCTGAATACTCGGTCCCAAGATGATGGATGTCGGTCGGCATCCGAACATCGAGCTCTGGACCAACAGCGAGGTTGTTAAGGTCAAGGGCAAGGCCGGGGATTTCAAGGTCAGCGTGCTCCGCAGAGCGCGGTGCGTCGACGTCGACGAGTGCACCGCGTGCGGGGAGTGCGCCAAGTCGTGCCCCATTGCCGTGCCCAACGAGTTCGACCTGGGATTGGGCACCCGCAAGGCCATCTACCAGCCGTTCCCTCAGGCGGTGCCGTCCGCCTACATCCGCGACATCGAAACCTGTCTTGGGCACTTCCCGCTGGCCTGCGGAAGGTGCGCCAAGGCCTGCGAGAAGGGGTGCATCGACTACGACGAGCAGGACGTCGTGGAGGACGTAGCCGTGGGGTCGATCGTCGTGACCACGGGCTTCGATTTCTACGACCCGGGCGAGGCGAGCGAGTACGGCTACAAGCGCTTCCACAACGTCGTGTCGAGCCTCGAACTCGAGAGGCTCCTCTCCGCGAGCGGACCCACGAGGGGCTTCCTCACGCGCTTCACGGATGGCGAGTCCCCCAAGAGGATCGCCTTCATCCAGTGCGTCGGCTCCAGGTGCGTGAAGCGTGACATCCTCTACTGCAGCCGCATCTGCTGCATGAACGCCGTCAAGGACGCCCTCCTGATCGAGGAGCTCTTCCCGGGCGCAGAGCTGCTCATCTTCAACATCGACGTGCGCGCCTTCGGGAAGGGCTTCGAGGCCTTCTACCGCCGGTCGCAGGGCAACGCTCAGCTCCGCTATGTGAAGGGCAAGCCCTCCAAGGTGTCCGAGGACCCGGACACCGGCCATCTCTTGCTTCACTACGAAGACTCGGTGACCGGCACGATCGAGCACTCCGAGGTCGACATGGTCGTGCTCTCGTCCGCGCTCGTGCCCTCCGAGGGGACCGCCGGGCTCGCCGAGGTGCTGGGAGTGGGCGTCGCTTCCGACGGGTACATAGAGAGTCGCGACGCCTCGGCCTACCCCCTCGACACGACGCGCCCGGGCGTGTACGTGGCAGGTTGTGCGGCCGGGCCCAAGGACATCACCGATTCCGTGGCGGAGGCTTCGGGCGCCGCCGCGCTTGCCGCGTCGCACGTGCTCAAACACAAGCTCGAAGACACGAAAGTGGAGGTCGAGCAGAGAGACGTCAGCGGTCCTCCGCGCGTTGGGGTCTTCGTCTGTCACTGCGGCATCAACATCGGGGGAGTGGTCGACGTCTCCAAGCTGTCCGAGTACGCCGGCACGCTGCCCGACGTGGTCTTCGCCGAGCATCTCCTCTTCGCCTGCGCGGAGAGCACGCAGAGACAGATACAGGAGCGTGTCGCCGAGCACGACCTGAACAGGGTCGTCGTCGCCGCGTGCACGCCGAGGACGCACGAGCCCGTTTTCAGGCAGGCGGTGGCCGCGGTCGGCCTGAACCCGTATCTCGTTGAGATGGTCAACATCCGCGACCAGTGCTCGTGGGTCCACGCCAAGGAGCCGGTGGCGGCCACCGAGAAGTCGCGCGACCTCGTTCGCATGGCCGTGGCCCGTTCGCGACTCCTCACGCCCCTGTCCGAGAAGGAGCTGGACGTCGGTCACGAGGTGCTCGTCGTCGGAGGCGGCATCGCGGGCATCGAGACCGCCATAGACCTCTCTCGGAGAGGGTTCTCCGTGCACCTCATCGAGCGCGAGGACGCGCTCGGCGGGCGGGTGGCAGGCCTGGCGGGAACGTATCCGAGCGGGCGGAGCGGCAGGTCGCTGGTCGACGAGAAGGTCGAGGCTCTGACCGCGACCAAGGTCGACGTCAGGACGGGCACCGTCCTCAAGAGCGTCACCGGCTTTGTCGGGAACTTCGAGGCGACGCTGGCGCCGGCGGGCGGCGGCCCGACCGAAACACTGTCCGTCGGCGCCATCGTCCTCGCCATCGGCGCCGACCTCTACGAGCCCGGACCCGACGACTTCGGCGCCGGTGTCGTGCCGGGCGTCATCCCCAACACCGAGGTCGAAGGTCTCCTCGAGGGGAAGGGCGCTCCCAAGCTCGGAGGCAAGAAGGTCGAGACGGCCGTCTTCATCCAGTGCGTCGGGTCGCGAGGGGAGAAGGGGAATCCGGAGTGCTCCCGCTACTGCTGCCAGTCCGCCATCCGTCAGGCGATCGAGCTTCGGAAGCGCGGCGTCGACGTCGTCGTTCTGCACCGTGACGTCCGCGTCTACGGCCGCGGGGCCGAGGAGATGTACCGGCGCGCCCGGGGGATGGGCGTGACGTTCCTGGGCTACGACCCGGCCGAGCCGCCCGTCGTCGACCGCGACGGCGACTCGCTGCGCGTGAGCCTCGCCGTGCCGTCGCGCAACATGACGATCGAGATACCCGCCGACGTCGTGGCCCTCTCGCTGGGCATGGTGCCCAGGAAGCACGACACGACGGCGATGCAGGAGATGCTCAAGGTCCCGATCGGGAGCGACGGCTTTCTCCTCGAGCGGCACCCCAAGTTCGGCCCCGTCGAGACGAACACCGAGGGCGTCTTCCTGTGTGGATGCAGCCAGGCGCCCAAGGACATCGGTGACTCGATATCCCAGGCGTCGGCGGTCGCCTCGAAGATCGGCGCGCTCCTCGCTCGCGACACGATCACGCTGGAACCGATCGTCTCGGTCGTGAGCGACAGGCTCTGCCGCGCATGCTCGGAGTGCGTGATCGTCTGTGAGTTCAACGCGATAGAGATAGGCGAGCTTCCGGACGGGCGGCGCGTGGCGATCGTGAACGAGGCGCTCTGCAAGGGGTGCGGGACGTGCGCCGTGGCATGTCCTAGCGGGGCCATCTCGATACGGCACTTCACCGACGAGATGATCGAGACGATGATGGAGGCCTACCTGAGGCCGACCGCTGAGCACGGGTCCGAAGCGTGGCCGGAGACGGACGTTGGCGAAACGGGCTGACAGCACGGAGACCGGGCGTGCCTCCGCGAAGGGGACGCGTGCCGGGAGCGCCTCGGGCGGCGCCGGGTCCTCGAACTCCGGGCGCGGCGCGTTCGAGCCGAGGGTCGTCGCCTTCGCGTGCAACTGGTGCAGCTACCCGGCAGCGGACGCCGCAGGCATCAACAAGATGCAGTATCCGCCGAACGCGCGGATCATACGCGTCATGTGCGCCGGGCGCATCCACCCCGCGTTCGTTCTGAAGGCTCTCGAGCTCGGCGCAGATGGCGTCCTCGTGTCCGGCTGCCACTTCGCCGACTGCCACTATCTGTTCGGCGCCAAGCGGGCGGCAGAGCAGTTCGAGAAGACGGCGGAGCTTGTCAGGCTGCTCGGCCTTCCGAAGGAGAGGGTCCGCTTCGAGCAGATATCCGCCGCCGAGGCGCCGGAGTTCGTGCGCGTGATGCACGAGTTCGTCGAGGACCTGAAGCGACTCGGCCCGAGCCAGCTCGGCGGGCCCGTTGACGGCGGGAGCCGACCGGGCGACCGCGGGATCGACCTGCCCGGAGTTGTGGGAGAGGAGCGCACGTAGCCATGAAGGACCTGACGGAGGCGATCAGGGTCTCACGCGCGCAGTTCTGCTACGAGTGCGGGAAGTGCACGGGCGTCTGCCCGGTCGCGCGGTACGACAGCGGATTCTCACCCAGGTCGCTGCTCGTGCGCGCTGTGCGCGGGGAGGAAGGGAAGCTCGTTCAGGACGTGAACGTCTGGTCGTGTCTGACGTGCGGGCTGTGCGACACCCGCTGCCCGGCGGGCATCGACTACGGGGTCCTGACCAAGGCCGTGAGGGCGGTCGTGCGGCGCGAGGGCGGCGAGGGGACCTGCACTCACGGAGGGGCGGTCCAGTCGCTCACGAAGATAATGACGAGGCCCAAACTCGAGCAGGACAGGCTCGGCTGGGTCGACGGGACGATGAAGACAAAGGCCAGGGGAGACACGGTCTTCTTCGTCGGGTGCGCGCCGTACTTCGAGGTCCTCTTCGAAGAGACGGGCGCCAGGTCGCTCGAGACCTCGCGGGCGTCGGTCCGTCTCCTGAACGCGGCCGGCGTCGTGCCCGCGCTCCTTCCGAACGAGCGCTGCTGCGGCCACGACCTCCTCTGGAACGGCGACGTCGAGAACTTCCGGATGCTCGCGAGGCAGAATCTCAAGATGCTCGAGGAGGCGGGCGCCAAGCGCGTCGTCGTCGCGTGTCCCGAGGGGTACGCCACACTGAGGAACGATTACCCCGCTCACTTCGGCGAGCTTCCGTTCGAGGTCGTTCACCTCACGGAGTTCCTCGCGGAGTCAATCGAGGACGGAAGGCTCACGTTCGGAAGTAACGGCGAGGAGACCGTCGTCACCTACCAGGACCCGTGCAGGCTGGGGCGCCACCTCGGCGTCTACGACGCTCCGAGGCGAGTCATCGAGGCGCTGCCTGGCGTCACGCTGGTCGAGATGGCCCACTCCCGAGAGAGGGCCATATGCTGCGGGGTGGGGGGATTCCAGAACTGCACGTCGTTCAGCAAGATGATTCAGGCCGCCCGCCTCCGCGAGGCGAAGGCGACGGGCGCCGACACGCTCGTCACGGCCTGCCCCAAGTGTGAGATACATCTCGGATGCGCGCTCAAGGACCCGGTGCTCGAGGACGAGCTCGGGCTGCGCATCGTGGACGTAGCGGCCCTGGCCGCGTCGCGTCTCGCGTAGCGGAGCGTGTCTCGTGCTGTGAGTCGTACCTCGCGTAGTGAACGGAGGAGCGTGATGGCAACGAGGGATGACGGTGACGGGAAGCTCCGGGTAGGCGTGTTCGTCTGCCAGTGCGGTCTGAACATCGCCGGAACCGTGGACTGCGCGGCTGTCGCCGAGTTCGCTGAAGGCTTGGACGACGTCGCCATCGTGTACAACAACAAGTACACGTGTTCCGAGCCCGGACAACTCGAGCTTCAGAAGGCCATCGAAGAGCACGACCTGAACCGAGTGGTCGTCGCGTCGTGCTCGCCGCGCATGCACGAGCCCACGTTCAGGGCGGCACTCGAGGGGGCGGGGCTGAATCCCTACCTACTGGAGATGGCCAACCTCCGCGAGCACTGCAGCTGGGTGCACATGGGGGAGCCCGACGCAGCAACGGAGAAGGCCAAGGATCTCGTGAAGATGGCCGTCGCCAGAGCCCGCGCGCTCGCGGCTCAGACGGAGATGGTCGTCCCCATCACGCAGACGGCCCTGGTCGTCGGAGGAGGCGTAGCAGGAATCCAGGCTTCGCTCGACCTCGCCGACGCCGGTTATCAGGTCTACCTGGTCGAGAAGGAACCCTCCATCGGTGGGATCATGGCTCAGATCGACAAGACCTTTCCCACCATGGACTGCTCCATATGAATTCTCGGCCCCAAGATGGCGGATGTCGGTCGGCATCCGAAGATCGAGCTCCTGGCCTACAGCGAAGTTGAGGACGTCAAAGGGTACGTGGGCAACTTCACGGTCACGGTCCGCAAGAAGGCGCGGTACGTGGACGCGAGCGAGTGCACGGCGTGCGGTGACTGTAAGGACGTCTGTCCGGTGACCGCCCCGGACGAGTTCGAGATAGGCCTGGCCACGAGGAAGGCGATCTACCAGCCGTTCCCGCAGGCCGTTCCGTCGGCGTACGTTCTGAACATCGACGAGTGCCTCGGAAACAACCCCATCGCGTGCGGGAAGTGCCTCGAGGTCTGCGACAAGAAGTGCATCGACTACGACGATGAGGACGAGCTGGTTCAGATCGAAGTGGGAACGGTCATCGTCTGCGTCGGCATGGACGTCTACGACCCGACGATCATGGACGAGTTCGGGTACACGAGGTTCGAGAACGTCATCACGTCGATGGAGTTCGAGCGCCTCATCAACTCCGGAGGTCCGACCGAAGGCCACCTGGTCAAGCTCACCGACGGAGAGCAGCCTGGTACGGTGGCGTTCATCCAGTGCGTGGGCTCGAGGGACGCGACCCGCGGCAACCCGTACTGCAGCAACTTCTGCTGCATGAACACGGTGAAGGATTGCCTCCTCATCAAGGACCACTACCCCGGCGTCGACATCAAGGTCTTCTACATCGACATCCGCGCCTTCGGCAAGGGGTTCGAGGACCTCTTCCAGAGGAGCAAGGAGGCGGGGACCCAGTACATCCGCGGCATCCCCGGCGAGATCGAGGAGGACCCCGAGACGAAGGGTTTGAGGCTTTTCGTCGAGAACACGACCGACGGCGGGGTCGAGCGCCACGACGTCGACATGGTCGTGCTCTCGGTCGGCGCCATTCCCAGGAAAGACAGCGACGTCATCCAGCGGCTCCTGACGCTCCAGCGGAGCCAGGACGGGTTCTTCCTCGAGGCGCACCCGAAGCTCAAGCCGGTCGACGCGGCCACGCAAGGCGTCTTCTTCGCCGGCTGTGCCGAGAGCCCGAAGGACATCAAGGACTCCGTGACGCAGGCGAGCGCGGCCGTCGCGCGCGCCAACCGCCTCATGATGCAGGGGAAGGTGAAGGTCGAGGCCATCACGTCGACCGTGATCCCGGAGCTCTGCAAGTCGTGCGGCATATGCGTCAAGGTCTGTCCGTATCACGCGATCTCGTGTGACACGAAGGCCAAAGCGGCCGCGGTCGTCGTCGAGGCCGCGTGCGCAGGCTGCGGAGCCTGCAGCGCGGAGTGTCCGTTCGGCGCCATAACGATGAAGCACTTCACCGACGACCAGATCGAGGCGCAGATCGACGCGATGCTCGACACCGATCCACAGGACAAGGTGCTAGCGTTCGCGTGCAACTGGTGCTCGTACTCGGGCGGGGACCTCGCGGGGACGAACAGGCTCCAGTACCCGGCGAACGTCCGGCTCATCAGGACGATGTGCTCCGGGCGCGTCGACAAGAAGTTCGTGCAGAGGGCGTTCGCCAGAGGCGCACCGGTCGTGCTCGTGTCCGGTTGCCACTTCGCGGACTGCCACTACATCAACGCCGTGCACTGGACGCAGCGGAGGGTCGAGAAGCTCTGGGACGAGCTGGAGAAGAAGGGCGTCCGTCCCGAGCGGCTGCAGCTCGAGTGGATCTCGGCGGCCGAGGGTCAGAAGTTCGCGACCGTCATGCGCGCCATGGAGGAACTGCGGCAGACGGTCACGCCCGCTGAGATCGAGAAATCCAGGAAGGCATATGCCAGTGCCCTCGAGCCCACCGAGGTCACCGCCTAGAGGAGCGCCGCCCATGGCCGACCAGGCCAGGTTCGTCTGTCTGCGCTGCGGAGCCGAGTTCCTCCTGCCCTACACGCCCGGAGTGACGGAGGAGCGCACGTGCCCCTCCTGTTCCAGCAACAGCGTCAGGCGCAAGAAGGACAGCTAGCGCCGCCCCTTTGCGCATGAAGTGAAGAGCGACGGCCGGGAGCCGGCCGGGGTCATCCCGGCGGGCCCAGGTCCACGCGCGCCGCGAGCAGCCACTGCCGGTCGGGCGGCGCGAACGCACGACCCGGGGGAGCGAAGATGCGCAAGCCCTTCGTCATTCTCGAAGACGAGGCCAGGACGCTCGCGAACTACCACGTTCGCTACGTCGACGCTGCCCGCCGGCACCACGAATCCCTCGTGGAGAAGCTCGAAGCCAAGGGTCTGTACGACAGGGCCCACCTCTGGCAGCTCGCGGCCGAGCCGGCGACGGAGTTCCGCATCGTCGAGCAGGCGGCCGACTCGTTCGAGGAGAAGCTCGCCTTCCTCGGCTGCTACTACTGCCTGCAGCTTCTCCGAATGAACCTCGACGCCGTCGACTCGCTGCGGCTGAGCCTCATCTCGCCGGTCGACAGGACCGGCACCGAGCGCGACTTCATGCTCGGAATGGGCGCCGGGTTCCGGGCGCTGTCCGGCGCCTACATGGAGAGACTACTCTCTCTCTTCATCGCCGACCGCGAGACGCCGGCGTACGTCCTGATCGGCGTCGGCACGCGCGCCGACCAGGACGACATCGACGTCGGCGTGATCGACGACGGCGGCGAGGGCGGGGAGGCGCTCGATACGGCCATAGCGCGCATGAGCGTTCAGATGCTCAAGTACGCCACGAGCCTCCACTTCCACCTCTCGGAACACGTGGGCGAGCGCAGCTACAGCGCGACCATCCCCGAGTACAGGAGCACGCTCGACAAAGGGGTAAGGGACTTCGTCATCGTCAATGAGCTGGTCGGAAGCGCGCCCATCCTGGGTGACACGAGGCTCTTCGCGGAGTTTCAGAACGAGGTCGTGTCCCGCTACTACCACCGGCCCGGCGAGGACCCGAAGTGGCACGTCGGATACCTGCGCGGACTGCTCGGCGAGATCCAGTCTCTCATCGGACGCCCCCTCGGCCGTGACCACATCAATCCCAAGGACGACGGTCTCCGCATGACGAAGGGGCTCCTCGCGGTCCTCCGGACGATCCACGGGGTCGAGGAGGTCAACGCCTGGAGGATCATCGACTCGCTTCGCAGGGTCTCGCCGGAGGACGCCGGGCTCTACGACGACCTCGAGCGGTCGCTGAGCTTCCTCGAGGTCTTCCGCTCCGTCTATCAGCTCCTGGTGGCCCAGGACGAGGAGATCTACCTCGACGACGCGGTGATGCAGGCGAACCTGGCCCGCGTCGGGGAGGTCATGGGCTACAGGACGGTGGGTCTCATCGGTCCCGAGACGCACCTTCTCGTCGAGTACTACGAGCACGTGGGGCACGTGCGGAGGATCGTGAGCGAACTGACCGAGCGCTGCACGCAGCACTTGAGGGAGACGACCGTCTTCGCCGACATGGTTCTCCCCGAGTATCGTGGCAACACGGCGGTCGACTTCGCGGAGCGCAGCGCGTTCTTCCGCGGAACGACGTTCTGGCAGGACCTCCTCGAGCTCCTGGAGCAGGACGACTGCAGGCTCCTCTGCAGATACCTTGATGACCTGAACGAGCTCCCGCCGGGGGCGCGCGCGAAGGTCGTCGACGCCCTGAGCGCGTGCGCCGAGTACGCTCCCGGCACCGTGATGACGCTCATCGTCATCCTGGCCCGCAACCCGCACTGCGAGGGAGCGCTCGAGCTCTTCGAGGAGCTGGAAGCGGCATTCAGGTCGAGGCTGACGAGCGTGCCGTACGCCGCGCTCCCCGCCATCGAGCTCTTCTACCGGCGTCCGAGGCTCGTCAACCGCTATCTCATGAGCATCGGTACGGCGGCCACGCTCGAGTTCGCCGACCTGCTCCGCCGGGAGCTGTGGGACCCCGACGTCGCGTTCTGGTGCGGCAAACTCGTTCTGCTCGCTGACCTGCACGGGCGCGCGAGCAGGTACTTCAGGCAGTACCTGGATCGTGCGGGGGAGAAATATCCGTCGTGCCTGACGCTCCTGGATGACACGGCGTCGCTGCGGGACATGTCGCGCGGCGTCCTGGCGGGCGTCGAGCGCAAGCCGTCCTCACGAGAGAAGATGGAGAGGCTCGGCGACTTCTACGACCTGGAGTTTCTGCGGATAGGCTTGAAGACGCTGAACGGAGTTCCGGCGGCGCGCACAGACGGCGAGTTCACCGCCGCCGCCGACACCTACATTCAGGATCTCTTCGACCTGTGCAAGCGCGAGGTCGACGAGGCGGTCCACTTCCGCGTGGCCACGCACGACCTCCTCGCCGTCTACGCCACGGGAGGGCTTGGACGAGAGCAGGCGTACGACGACGACTTCGACCTGCTCGTGCTCGTCAACACGAACCACGAGGACGTGCGCGCCTACGCGGACGCGATCGTGGCCAAGATGAACGCGGAGATCATCAAGCGCGGGACTCTGCCCCACTACAGGCTCGCCGACCACATCGGGCACTACGTGGCCACCCTGGACGAGTTGCAGAGCGTGCTCTCGACCGAGCGGTCGGACACCTTCGTCGACCAGTCGCAGGTTCTAGAGGCGCGCATGATCGTGGGGACGAGCCGGTTCGAGAACGAGTTCCGCAGGAAGATCGTGGGGCGCCATGTCTTCGACGAGCGGTGTCGGTACGTGAGCAGGATGCGTGAGGAGATCGAGTCGCGTCACCGCGATGCTCGGGCCATGGGGCGCGAGCTCTCCAGCGTCAAGGACGGCGTGGGGAGTCTGCGCGACATCATCATGCTTCTGCTCATGTACAAGGCGGCCTACAGGCTGCATCGTCCGGTGAACGCGCAGCTTCTCACGGACCTGGCGAGGCTCGAGCCGACTCATCAGCGCGAGTTCCGCTTCCTGAGCGGGGCGCTCGAGTTCTTCAAGAACCTGCGCAACGCCTATCGCATGTCCGTCGGGGCGGAGGACAAGCTCAGGCGCGAGTACTTCCACGTCGTGGCGCAGTCGATGGGGCTCTCGCTGGGTGACGACGAGGAGGCCCGGGAACTCCTGATGCGCGCGTATCGCGGATGCACGGTCCAGGTTGGCGAGGTCGTCGCGGCGCTGGCCCTCGAGCTCGAGCGGAGCTGCCTGGAACTCTCGGTTGAATCTGCGGACGCGTCGCCTCGTCCGTTGAGCGCCATGCCGCCCGGGGTCGGCCCCACGTGGCGGGGAGTGCCGAGGCGCGACGTTCCGTGGTACCCCACGATCGACGAAGGCGCATGCGAGGGCTGCGGAGCGTGTGAGGACCTCTGTTCATTCGGCGTGCTCGAACGGACGCGCGACGCCTCGACGGTTCGCGTTCGCCGCCGCTACGCGTGCGTCGTCGGATGCGTTCTCTGTTCCTCGGTCTGCCGGAGCAACGCGATCTCGTTCCCGGGGCTGTCTGTGCTGGAAGGGCTTTCGCAGAGCGGCGGGGCGGACGGCGGCGGTTCGTAGGCGCCTGGCGCGTCGGACCGGCGGCGAGTCACGAAGCGGGAGCGCCGAGGCGGGCCGGGGGCTGTCTCAGGACGCGGGAGCACCGAGGCGGGCGACGATGTCGTCCGCCTTCACCTTGTGCAGGTCGAGTCCCAGCTCCTCACGGGAGAACCCCTGCGCGAGACCGAGCAGTTGGAAGTAGTAGATGATGGGGATCTCGAACTTCGTCCCCTTCTTCCGCCCGACCGTTATCTGGCCCAGGTCGAACGACGAGAAGCACGTCGGACAGATGAGCCCCATGCAGTCGGCGCCCGAGTCGGCTATCGACGTGAAGATGCTGTAGACCATCTCGACAGGCATGTCGTCGTCGAGGCATCCCTTCCCGCAACACAGGAGTTCCTCGGGGTGCGACACGGGCGTCGCGCCGACGGCCGTCACCAGCTCCTCGAGGATGGACGGGTAGTCCGCGTCATCGACGTGCATGATCTGGGACGGCTTCAGGAGATGGCATCCGTAGTGGATGGCCACCTTCACACCATCGAGAGGACGAGTGACCGACTCCCTGACGGCGTCCATCCCGAGTTCGTCGCGGATGAGAACGACCGCGTGTTCGACCTTCGCGGTCCCCTTGTACGTCTTGCCGACCTTCGCCAGCCTCTTGTTGATCTTCTTGCGGAGGCTCTCGTCCTCGGCGAGCAGGAAGCGCGCCTCCTTGAGCGTGGCCGTGCATCCGCTGCACAGCGTCACCAGATCGACCCCCGCTTCCTCCGCAAGAGCGAGGTTCCTCGCGGCGATCGTGAGCCATCCCAGCGCGTCCTTCGCCTTGAAGTAGATGGGGTCGGGACAACACGTGAAGCCGTCGATGTCGACGAGCTCGAACCCGAGCCTGGGCATCGTGAGACGGAAGGCCGCCTCCATCTGGGGGTACTTGATCGGGATCATGCAGCCGAGGAAAGGCGCGAGCTTCACTTGTCGGTCGCCTCCAGGAGTTTTCTCATCTCGTCGACCGGGACGTCCTTGAGGGGCTTGAGTCCCAGCCTCTCGCGCGTCTTGTGAACGACGGGCGTCACGACTCCGGCGACGCCCGTCTTCAGGATGTTCTTCGTGAGCACGTTGACCGCGTCCGGCGCCACGCCCTTGCGGTCGGCGAGGTTCTTGAGCGCCACGATTACCTCGATAGGGCGAACGTCCTGGGGGCATCGCTCGTAGCAGCTGTAGCAGTTCGTGCACAGCCAGATGGGCGAATCGGGGGAGAGGAGCGCGTCGCCCCGGCCCAGCAGTACGTCGAGCAGGATGAGTCTGGGGTTGAAACGCTCGGAGTAGCGGGCCGCCGGGCACTGCGCGACGCAGGCGCCGCACTGGTAGCAGTAGTTGTGGTGGTCCCCGCCCAGCACCCCGTCGAGTTCGCGTCGGAGGTCGAAGCTGAGTTCCACGTGGAGGCTCTTGTCGGCCCGGCTCTTGTCGTCTTTGTCCGGCACGGTTCCGCGGTCCCCGAAGGATGGGCGGTCCGGAAGGAATGGCGACTGAACTCACTCGCACGGCGGGGGGCTCACACGCCCCCTGTCACCTCAAGAGTACGGCAGAACCCGCGACGAGTCAAGATGAGGCGAGGGGAGCGAAGGTCTCACGCCTTCCACGGTTCGACCGAGGCCCGTCCGTTCGTGATTCCGGCCAGGGCCTCCGCGAACGCACCGGCGCGCTCGGCGGGCAGCCTCAGGTGAAACGTCGCGTCGGTGGCGTAGGTCTCGTCCAGCACCTCCGCCTCGAACGCCGGAAGCGCGTTCTTGAGCTGCGTCACCGCGTTGTACGGAACCACGGCCCGCATCTCCACCGTCTCTACGAACTCGACGAGCGGCAGCCCTTCGAGGGCCAGCTTGACTCCGCCGCCGTACGCCCGCACGAGACCGCCCTTCCCGAGCTTCGTCCCTCCGTAGTAGCGCGTCACGACGGCCGCGACGTCTCCCACGCCGCTCCCGAGGAGGACGTTCAGCATGGGTCTCCCGGCGGTGCTGTGGGGCTCCCCGTCGTCGGTCATGCCGACGCGGCTCGTGTCGCCCGGCGGGCCCACGACGTACGCCCAGCAGTTGTGCGTGGCGTCCCGGAACTCCTCGGACACGCCGGCGATGAACTCGCGCGCCTCCTCGACGGTCGCGGCTCTCCCCAGCGTGGTGACGAAGCGGCTCCGCTCGCGCGTCTCCTCGACGCGGTGAACGGTAGCCGGTGTCGGATAGCGTCCCTTCACGCGGTGCTCCTCCTCTGTCTCAGCGTGCGCGAGACGAGAACTGCGAGCACGTAGGCGACGCCCGCCAGCATGACGATCGTCGCGCCGGTCGGGGCGTTGACCTGATAGCTCAGGGCGAGTCCCCCCGTCGTCACGGCGGCGCTCGCCGCGATGGCGAGTCCCATCATCTGGAGGAGCCTGCCCGAGAAGCGTCCGGCGATGGCCGCGGGGATCGTCAGGAGTGCGATGACGAGAACGACACCGACGACGGTCACGAGCAGCACGACCGTGAGCGCCACCAGAACGAGCAGGGCCATGTGGTAGAACGTCACGTTGACCCCTCTCGCCCTGGCGTAGTCCTCGTCGAACGATATGGCGAGGAACTGGTTGCGGAACGCGAGCACGACGCCGAGGATGACGGCGTCCATGACCGCGATCATTTGGACGTCGCGTGCCGACACGAGCAGAATGTTGCCGAAGAGGTAGCTCATGAGGTCCTGCGCGTAGCCCGGGGTCCGCGCGAGGAAGAGGACTCCGGCGGCCATCCCGATCGCCCACACCGCGCCTATCGCGGTGTCGATCCGCTCCCTGGCCCTGACGCTCACGACGCCGATCGTGAGAGCAGCGACCAGGGCCGCGACGAGCGCTCCGTGAATGGGGTCTACGAACGTCCAGCCGTGCGCGCGCTCGAGATAGACGGCCGCCCCGATCCCACCCAGCACGCAGTGCGCGATGCCGCCGGCGATGTAGGTCATTCTGCGGACCACGACGTACGTTCCCATCGCCCCGCACGCGACGCTCACGAGGAGGCCGGTCAAGAGGGCGTTCCGAAGGAACGCGTGCTCCAGGAGCGCGCCTGCGAAACCGCTCACGTGCGCCCTCCTTCCGTATGGTCGTCGTGGTCGTGGATGACAGCGCGCACGTCGTGGCCGTACATTGCGCCTATCATCTCTCCGGTGAGTTCGCCCGTCTCGTGGCACGCCAGCGTCTGCTTCATGCAGACGACCGTCTTCGTGCGGTCCGACACGAACCCCATGTCGTGCGTCACGAGAAGGATGGTCATCCGTTCGTTAAGTCTTCCGAGCAGGTCGTAGAGCCCGCGCTCCATGGCGACGTCCAGGTTCGACGTCGGCTCGTCGAGGAGCAAAAGCTCCGGCTCCGATGTCAGGGCGCGCGCGATCAGGACCCTCTGCTGTTCGCCACCGGAGAGGGCCGAGAACGATCGTAGCGCCTGGTCGGCCAGCGCAACGTCACGCAGGGCCTCGGCGGCCGCCTCCCTGTCTGCCGCGGAGTAAGCCCCGAACGCGTGCACGCCGGGCAGTCTGCCCGTGAGCACGACGTCGAGCACGCGCGCGGGGAAGTCCCGGTCGACTCCGGATCGTTGGGGGAGGTAGCCGATGCGTGAGCGCGCCGCCGCGGGCGTGGTCCCGAGAACCCGCACCGTTCCCCGCGTCGGCCGCAGGAGCCCGAGCGCGAGCCTGAGGAACGTCGTCTTGCCTCCGCCGTTGGGACCGACGATCGACACGAAGTCGCCGCTCTCGATTGCGATGGTGACGTTCCGCAGGACGTCGCGTCCGTCGTAGGAGAGCGAGACGTTTCTGAAATCGACCGCCGCCGTACCGCTCATGTCGTCCTCACCTCTGCCGTCCCGCGTGCTCACCCGGACCTCGCTTCAGTCGCGCTTCGGTCGCTCACTGCCCGGTGTCATCGTCGTCGCGCTCTGCTCCCTCGCGGCTCAGGGCCCAGGCGATAGCGCGTCCCGTCTCCCTGAGATTGTCCGCGTAGTCATAGGCGAGAGGATCGAGCGTCACCAGCTCAGCGCCTATCTCGCGGGCCACGGTCTCCGCTATGCCGGAAGGATGCTGGGGCTGGACGAAGATGGTCCGCACTCCCTCCGCTCGAGCCTTCGACACGACCGCTGCCAGGTCTCGCGCTCCCGGCTCCTTCCCGTCGATCTCGATCGCGACCTGCCTGAGCCCGTACGCCTCGGCGAAATACCCGAACGCCGGGTGGAAGACGTAGAAGTTCTCGCCCGCGAACGGTCCCAGCAGGGCCTCGAGTTCGCCGTCGAGCCGGTCCAGCTCCTCGAGGAGGGCGGTCAGGTTCGAGTCGTAGTCGTGGGCTCCCGCCGGGTCGACCGAGACCAGTCCGTCGCGCACGTTCGCGGCGATGACGGCGGCGGCCTTCGGGGACAGCCACACGTGCGGGTCGGAGGACTCGTCGTGGGAGTGCCCGCCGCCCGGCGGCGATTCGGGCCGCCGGGTGGACTCGACGTGCGCGTCGTATCCGGACTCAGCCGAAGCCGGTCCGGCCTGCTCATCACTGCCTGCGGTTTCCTCCGGCCCGCCCGTCCCGTGTCTGTAGACGCCGACGGCCGAGTCGACCACGATGAGCCCGGGATTGACCCGCTTGACGTCCCTGAGCACGGTCTCCTCGAACGGCAGCCCGATCGAGAAGCAGACGCGGCTCGAGGCGAGCGCGGCCACGAGGACTGGAGTCGGTTCGAACATGTGAGGGGACTGGCCCGCCTTCGTCAGAGAAATCACGGCCACCCTGTCTCCTCCAACGCGGTCGACGAGGAAGGCCTGGGGCAGAACGCTCACGCAGACGCGCACGGGGAGATCCCCTTCGCGTGCGGCCACCGGCACGAGGGCGGGCGGAGCCACGGCCACCGGCACGAGGGCGAGCGGAGCCACGGCCACCGGCACAAGGGCGGGCAGAGCCAAGGCCAGCGTCGCGAGGGCGAGCAGCGGCACGACCGGCGGCACGAGGGCGAGCAGCGGGGCAGGCCGTGCGGCTTCTGCGGGTCCTGGGGATCTCATCGTTCCTCCCTCGCGCAACGTCCTCTCATTCGCTGGGTCTGCGCGAGCAGACGAGGCGGACCTCGCTGCAGTCCTCGCACTCCTCGAGCGAGTGGTCGTCGTCGAGTTCCCGCCAGTGCCGCATCTGGTTCGGTGAGAGGACACCTCTTCCGCCGCAGAGCGGGCAGCTGCTGTCGAGCGCCGACATGATCGCCGCCCGGATGAAGTTCGAGCGGTTCTCGACTCCCTTGAGGGCGGAGAGCAGGCTCTCGTCCGCCTTGAACGTGATGATCTCGCTCTTTCTGGCAGGCACGGGCGACCTCCGTCGAGATGGCAGCTCCTCCGCCTTCCTACGCGATTATTACTATGTACTACTGCTGACTGGAAGTCAAGCTACCAGCGCGAAACCTTTGCGGGCGAGCCGCATCTATGGTAATGAGAATCATTCCCACACATGAGGACACCATGACAGCGCAGGGCGTGAGGATGACCGGCAGCAGGCGAGCCATCCTCAGCGAACTCAGGCTGAACGGCTCTCACCCCACGGCCGACGAGCTTCATGAGCGGCTGAGGGAGAGGTTCCCGAGGATCAGTCTGGGGACCGTGTACAGGAACCTCGAGTATCTCTCGGGTCACGGGCTCGTGAGGGCCCTGAGGGAGCCGGGTGGAAGGCGAAGGTATGACGCGGCCCAGGACGAGCACTACCACGTGTGGTGCACGTCGTGTGGCGAGGTGCAGGACGTGCGGCTCGTGCCGACCGCGTGCGTGGAGGGGCTGGTCGAAGATGACCAGGGCTACCGGATCGACGGTCACAGCCTGAGCTTCCTCGGCACGTGCCCGGAGTGCGACGGGCGGCGCGACTCACGGAACGAGCAGGGGAGGTAACATGCAGCTCAAGGGTTCGAAGACCGAGAAGAATCTCCTCACGGCGTTCGCCGGGGAGTCACAGGCGAGGAACAGGTACACGTACTTCGCGAGCAAGGCGAAGAAGGAGGGACTGGTTCAGGTCTCTCTCATCTTCGAGGAGACTGCGAACCAAGAGAAGGAGCACGCCAAGCGGCTGTTCAAGTTCCTCGAGGGCGGCGAGGTCGAGGTGCAGGCGAGTTTCCCGGCAGGCGTGATAGGCGAGACGACCGACAATCTGAGCGCCGGCGCCGGCGGCGAGCACTACGAGTGGACCGAGATGTACCCGTCGTTCGCGAAGGTTGCGCGCGAGGAGGGCTTCGAGGACATCGCGTGCGTCTTCGAGGCTATTGCGGTGGCTGAGAAGCAGCACGAGAAGCGCTACCTGGGCCTCAAGGCCAACATCGACGGCGGGCGCGTCTTCAAGCGCGAGAAGCCCGTCGTGTGGCGCTGTCTCAACTGCGGCTACCTTCACGAGGGACCCGAGCCGTCGGAGAAGTGCCCGGCGTGCGCACACCCCAAGGCCTATTTCGAGCTTCTTGGGGAGAACTGGTAGACGCGCCTCCGAGGCGCGTCGGCGAGAGGAGAACAGATGAACGAGCGCAAGGGAGCGGCGACCGCGGGGGGCAACCCGCTGACGCTGCTCGGGAACGAACTCAAGGTCGGCGACAAGGCTCCTGGCTTCGAGGCGACCGGCAACGACATGCAGCCGTTCAGCTTCTCGGAGCTTGCGGGCAAGATCGTCATCATCTCGGCGGTCACGTCTCTCGACACGTCGGTCTGCGACGTCGAGACGAGACGCTTCAACACCGAGGCGGGCAAGCTCGGTGACGAGATAGCCATCCTGACAATCAGCATGGACCTGCCGTTCGCTCAGAAGAGGTGGTGCGGTGCGGCCGGGGTCGACCAGGTCCAGGTGGTGTCCGACTACAAGACCGCGGAGTTCGGGGAGAAATACGGCGTCCTCATCAAGGAACTTCACCTCCATGCGCGGACGCTCTTCGTGGTCGACCGCGACGGGATCGTACGGTACGTCCAGAGGGTCGTCGAGAACTCGAACGAGCCGGACTACGAGGCCGTTCTCGCGGCGGCGAAGGAACTCCTGTAGAATCTCTCAAGGAGGGAACGACATGGCAGCGAAGCTCGAAGTCTACAAGTGTGAGAAGTGCGGAAACATCGTCGAGGTCCTGCACGGCGGGGCAGGCACACTGGTGTGCTGTGGTGAGGACATGGTCCTCCTGAAGGAGCAGACGGCGGACGCGACGACCGAGAAGCACGTCCCGGTGATGGAGAAGACGGAGCACGGCGTCAAGGTCAAGGTCGGGAGCGTGCCGCATCCGATGGAAGACAAGCACCACATCGAGTGGATTGAGGTCGTCGCGGGCGGCAAGGCGTACCGCGAGTTCCTGAAGCCGGGCGCGCCGCCGGAGGCGACGTTCTGCATCGAGGCCAAGATCGACACGCTCCGCGAGTACTGCAACGTGCACGGGCTCTGGAAGGCGAACGCGTAGCGCAACAGTAGTGACGGCCCCGGGTCTCCACGGAGGTCCGGGGCCTTTTCCGGAGGGCGGAACGGTGACAGTAGAAGAGGCCATCAGGACTTCGATCGAGTACGAGACGGGCGTTCGCGACGTGTACGGGGACGCCGTCGGGCGGGCCGAGAGCGACGGCGCGCGACGTTTCTTCCAGCTCATGGCCGACGAGGAGCAGCACCATCTCGACTACCTCGAGGCCAAGCTCGACCAGCTGGAGCAGACGGGCGCGGTCACCGCGGACGGCCTCGTGACCGCGGTCCCGCCGTCCGAGGAGATCAAAGAGAGGGTCGCCGGTCTGGACGACAAGCTCGGCGACAACGTCGGGCGCGTCGACATCCAGTACCTCGAGAAGGCCCACGCCGTGGAGCGCGAGACGAGCGCTTTCTACCGACGGATGGTGGACGAGCTTCCGAAGGAGGCGAAGCCGCTCTTCTGGCGGTTCATGGAGATCGAGGACGGGCATCTCGACCTGGTCCAGGCGCAGCTCGATCTCGCCAACGGAACGGGCTACTGGTTCGACGTGCGCGAGTTCGATCTGGAGGGATAGCGCGGCTGGGTCAGCGGTGAAGACGGGGGCGGCAGTGGGAGCACGGGAGAACGAGAGCGGCGAATCGAAGCGCGCGGCCGACGCGTCGCGACGGGTACTCGACAAGCCGGAAAGCGCGGTCGAAGTGTCGGGACGCCCGGTCGTCGAATCGACGCACGTGATAGGCAAGGCGGAACTCGAGCGCCTCTACGAGGTTCTCAATCACAGGCGATACGTGCATCCCGACCCGCTCGAATTCCTCTACAGCTACGACAACGCGCTCGACCGCGAGGTCGTGGGCATCGTCGCGGCCTCGCTCGCGTACGGGCGCGTCAGGCAGATCCTCGCGAGCGTTGAGAAGGTCCTGTCCGTTCTTGGCCCGACGCCGGCGTCGTACGTGACGGAGACGCCGACCCCGAAGCTCGAGTCCGCGCTCTCAGGGTTCAAGCACCGTTTCACGACGGGGGACGAGGTCGCGCGGCTTCTCGCCTCGATCGGAGAGGTTCAGCGGCGGCACGGTTCGCTGGGGAGACGCTTCGCCCAGCTCGTCGAGACCGGCGACGGGACCGTCGCTCCGGCGCTCGAGCGGTTCGTGGGCGAACTCAGGGGCGACGCGTGGCGCGGCCGGTCGAGCGTTCTGCCCGCTCCCGAGAAGGGGAGCGCCTGCAAGAGGCTTCACCTGTTCCTGCGCTGGATGGTCCGGGGCGACGACGTAGACCCGGGCGGCTGGGATGACGTTCCCGCGTCCATGCTGGTCGTCCCGCTCGACACGCACATGCACAGGATGTCGAGGGCGTTCGGCCTGACCGGGAGAGCGCAGGCCGACCTCAAGACCGCGCTCGATATCACCGGGGCGTTCCGGGAGATCAGCCCCGATGACCCCGTGAAGTACGATTTCGCGATCACACGACTCGGAATACGGGACGACGTTACCCTCGAGGCAGTGCTGTCCGGGGAGTTCGCCCGAGCCTGAGAAAGGAACCGACGATGCTCACGAAGAAGATGGAGAAGGCCCTGAACGAACAGATCAACGCGGAGATCTACTCCTCATACCTCTACCTGTCGATGGCCGCGTGGAGCGAGGGCGAGGGTCTGGACGGCTTCGGGAACTGGTTCAAGATCCAGGCGCAGGAGGAACTCACCCACGCGATGCGCTTCTACGCCTACGTGTACGGGCGCGGCGGCCGCGTCAGGATGACCGCGATCGAGGGGCCGAAGACGGAGTGGAAGTCCGCGCTCGAGACGTTCGAGGACACCCTCGAGCACGAGCGGAAGGTCACCGGCCTCATCAACAAGCTCGTGAAGCTGGCGCGTGACGAGTCCGACTACGCGACCGAGAACATGCTCCAGTGGTTCGTGGCCGAGCAGGTAGAGGAGGAGGACACGGCCGACAGGCTCCGACAGAAGGTCGAGCTCGTCGGCGGCAAGGGGCACGGTCTGTACCTGCTGGACAAGGAACTCGCAGTGAGAGTCTTCACACCGCCGGCCGGGGAGGCGTAGGCGAATGTCCCAACCCTTCGAGGCCATACACGTCACCGACCGCGTCTACTGGGTGGGCGCGATCGACTGGGCCATCCGCGACTTCCACGGGTATTCGACCGACCGCGGGACGACCTACAACGCCTACCTCATTCTGGCCGACAAGATCACCCTCGTCGACACGGTGAAGGCCCCCTTCATCGAACAACTGATGTCGAGGATCAGGTCGGTCGTCGACCCCAGGGACATCGATATCATCATCTCCAACCACTCCGAGATGGACCACAGCGGGTCGCTGCCGACCGTGATCGACGCGGTCAAGCCCTCGAGGATCGTCGCATCGAAGATGGGCGTCAAGGCTCTCGCGCAGCACTTCGGTCGCTCCGACGTCGACGAGGTGAGCGACGGCGAGAGTCTGAGTCTCGGGGACGCGAACGTCACGTTCTATGAGACGCGGATGCTCCACTGGCCGGACAGCATGTTCACGTATCTGCACGAGGACGAGCTCCTTTTCTCGCAGGACGCGTTCGGCATGCATCTGGCGTCCTGCGAGATGCTCACGGACGAGCTGGACAAGAGCGTGCTCGACTGGGAGGCGGCGAAGTACTACGCGAACATACTCATGCCCTACTCGCCTATCGTCACGAAGCTCCTGGACAGGCTCGACGAGTTGGCGCTCCCGCTCAAGGTCGTGGCGCCCGACCACGGACCGATGTGGCGGTCGGACATAGACCGCATCATCGAGAAGTACCGGGTCTGGGCTGAGATGAGGCCGAACCTCAAGGTCGTCATCGTCTACGACACGATGTGGGGAAGCACCGCGATGATGGCGCACTCGATCGCGGACGGCGTCAGGAGCGCGGGCGGGTGCCCGCGCGTCCTTCCTTTGGGCTCGGCCGACCGGAGCCAGGTCGCCGCCGAGGTGCTGGAGGCCGGCGCGCTGCTCGTGGGCACGCCCACCATCAATAACCAGATGTTCCCCCGACTCGCCGACACGCTCTCGTACCTCAAGGGCTTGAAGCCCCGCAACCTCATCGGGACCGCGTTCGGCTCGCACGGCTGGAGCGGGGAGGGAGCGCTGCACGTCCACGAGATACTGGGCGACATGGGTGTCGAGCTCCTGACCGACGCCAAGGGTATCCTGACGTCCCAGTACGTGCCCGACGACGACGCGCTGCGCAGGTGCCACGAGCTGGGCGAGGACGTGGCGCGCCGGCTGGGGGCGGGGGCGTAGCATGAGTTCTGAGGGCAACGAGCGGCTCTACAAGGACCTCGCCTGGCTCTGGCCCACCATGAGCCCGCCCGAGGACTACGTCGAAGAGGCCGAGACGTTCGCCCGGGTCATCCGCGAGCGCACCAGGGTGACTCCGAGGACGCTCCTGCACCTCATGAGCGGCGGCGGACATCTCGACCACCGCATGAAGCGCGACTTCGCGATCACGGGCGTCGACGTGAGTCCGGAGATGGTCGGGCTCGCCAGACGTCTCAATCCGGACGTCGAGTACATCCTCGACGACGTCCGCTCCGTCCGGCTGGGACGCACGTTCGACGCCGTCTTTATCGACGACGGCGTCCTCTACATGCTGACGGAGGATGACCTCAAGGCCGCGTTCGAGACCGCGTTCGAGCACCTCGTCCCCGGCGGCGTCATGCTCGTCTACGCCGAGAGCACCCCCGAATCGTTCGAGCAGAACCGCACCGACGTCGCACGTCGCGCGTCCGGCGACGTCGAACTCGTCTACGTGGAGAACCAGTACGACCCCGACACGTCCGACACGACCTACGAGACGACGTTCGTCTATCTCATACGCCAAGACGGCAGGCTTACCGTAGAGACGGACCACCACACCTGTGGCATCTTCACCCTCGACACGTGGAGACGGCTCCTGCGCGACGCGGGGTTCGATGCGCTGGAGATGAGGTTCGAGCACTCCGAGTTCCCCGAGGGTTCGGCCGAACCGATGTTCGCCTGCCTCAGGCCGTGACGCTCCGGCGTTGCGACATCTCTGACCAGTTAGGTAGACACTCCCTCCTTGACTGATGGTATACTCCCGGCTCATTCCTGATGGTTGGCGGGAGAGCGTCTCCCGCCGCTGCGTGCGTACACCACCCCGCACTCGGGAGGGACGTGATGAGGGTTGCGTCTTGGCTGGCCATGGCGTTCGTCCTCGTTGCTGCCGCATGTCCCGCGCGGACCGTGGAGTTCCCTGAGAACCGCGGCGCCGCCGGCCTGGAGCTCACGAGATCGTCCGACTCGTTCGTCGAGATCTCGCTCAGGCTGGACAGGATCAGCATCGACGACGTGAGCGTAGACGGAAGCACCTTCCAGCAGATAGCGGTCCCCGGCGTCGTGCTGCCGGGCGACGAGGGGGCGCCTAACCTGCCCGGGTTCGGCCGCTTCATAGCCCTGCCTGAGGGAGCGATCCCCAGACTCGAGATCCTGTCGATGAAGACGGAGCTCCTGACCGGGATCGACGTTCTGCCTTCGGCCGCGATGCCGTTCGAGACCGACGACTCTCCTCCCGTCTACAAGAAGGACGACGCGATCTACCTCTCCGACGCGCCCTATCCGGCGGACCCCGTCCGTCTGTCGGGCCCGCGCAACATGAGAGGCGTGGACGTCGCCCTCCTGGGCGTCACGCCCTTCCAGTACAACCCCGTCACGCGCGAGCTGACCGTCATCAAGGACGTGCAGGTTCGCGTGACCTTCGAGGGCGGGACCGGGACCTTCGGCGATGACCGTCTCCGCAGCAGGCACTGGGAGCCCATCCTCGAAGAGAACCTGATCAACTACGACTCCCTGCCCGAGGTCGACCTCCGCGTCGGCTCCTCCCGCGACGAGGAGTACGAGTACGTCATCGTCGTGCCGGACGACCAGACCTACATCGCGTGGGCCGACTCGCTCAAGCGCTTCCGGACCCTCCAGGGCATCGACACCGGAGTCGTGACGCTCACGCAGACCGGCGCCACCTACACGGAGATCGAGGCCTGGATCGACAACGCCTACACCACATGGCAGACGCCGCCGGTGGCGGTCCTCATGCTCGCCGACTACGTGACGAACGGCGGGACGACCGGCATCACGTGTCCGTCCTACAGCTACTACTCGTACACGTGTGTGTCCGACAACCAGTACTCGGACGTGGACGGTGACCACCTGCCAGACATCACGTTCGCACGCATGACGGCGACCCCGACGACCATCGAGACGCTCGTGCGCAAGGCCATCGACTACGAGAGGTTCCCTTCCACGAACCAGGGTTTCTACGACAACCCCGTGGTGGCCTGCGGTTGGCAGACGGAGCGTTGGTTCCAGGTCTGCTCGGAGGTCGTGTACGGGTTCCTGGCCAACGAGCTGGGGAAGACCCCCGTTCGCGAGTACAACATCTACTTGGGAACACCGGGCACGAGCTGGTCGAGCAACCCGAACACCTACATGCTGGTCGACTACTTCGGCCCCGGAGGGCTCGGGTATCTTCCGGCCACTCCTGAGCACCTGACCGACTGGAACGCCTCCGCCGCGCGCCTGAACGCGGACATCAACGCAGGCGCCTTCATCGTCCAGCACAGGGATCACGGCGGCGAGACCGGGTGGGGCGAGCCCGACTACGGTAACGCAGACCTCGCGGGTCTCTCCAACGCGGACCTCACGTTCGTGTTCTCGATCAACTGTCTCACCGGCAAGTTCAACTACGGAGGCGAGTGCTTCACCGAGGCGTTCCACCGCGTCTCGCCCCGCGCGCTGGGCCTGATAGCCGCGTCGGAGACGTCGATGTCGTTCGTGAACGACGCCTTCGTCTTCGGCATCTACGACATGCTCTGGCCGGAGTTCGATCCGGGCTATCCCGTCGCCAGGACGCGCGACACGGGTTCCACGAATCTGCGTCCGGGCTTCGCCAACGCGTCAGGCAAGTACTACCTGGAGGCGTCGAGCTGGCCCTACAACCCCGAGGACAGGGAGCTGACGTACTACCTCTTCCACATGCACGGCGACGCGTTCACGACGCTCTACTCCGAGATGCCGGAGCTGCTGACGATATCGCACCAGGGCGTGCTCCCCGTGGGCGCCACGACGTTCAACATCACAGCGGACGATGGTTCGATGGTGGCGCTCACCGTCGACGGCGAGATCGTGGCCGTGGCGGAGGGGACGGGCGCCGAGATGAGCATGCCGGTCGTCCCCGTGCTCGAGCCCGGCGTCGCGAAGCTCACCGTCACCAAGGGGAACCACTACCGTCACGTCGAGGACGTCCTCGTCATCTACCCGGTGACCTACGACATCACCCCGACGTCGATCTCCATCAACCGCGAGACGGGCGTCACCGTGACGGTCTGGGACGACCTCGGGGTTGAGAAGCCCGACGTCGTCGTCACCATCGACGGGTGGGGCATCGACGCCATCGTCGACACGACCGACGTTTTGGGAGAGGCCCACTTCTCGGTGCTCGCACCCTACGGTGAGAACCTGACCGTGGTCGGGCGGACGATCGGCGAGAACTACGACTGTCTCTCCGACGTCCTGCCGGTCGTGGACGGGCTCGCGCTCGTGACCCCCGACGTCACCGCTTCCGTGTCATCGATCGGGCTCTACGGGTCGTTGACGCCGTACTACGAGGGTCTCATCTCGGGCACGGCCGCGACCTCCGAGTTCACCCTGTACGCGACGGGGTGCGGCGTCGACGAGTCCGAGTGGTCCGGCATGAGCAGCGCGGTCGACCTGCGCGTGACTCCGTCGTCGACGGGCACGATCCACGCCGCGATAGGCAAGGACGGCTACGTCGTCTACCTCGAGGACATCGCGGTCGAGGTCGTGTACGGCCAGCTCGCGGGCGAGGTGTACGAGGCGACCCGCTCTCCCGTCGAGGGCGCGAGGGTCAAGGGCTACGCGGCGGGCGCCGACACGTCCGCCGTCGCTCCCGTCTTCTCGGAGCTCACAGGCGTGGGTGGCGCCTACGCGGTCGGTGACGACCTCGAGGTCGGCTACTACGACGTGT
>JBDRIO010000030.1:0-2964 GCA_043815815.1 Candidatus Eiseniibacteriota bacterium
CGGACCGCGCGGTCTCGAGGGCGCTCCCGGCGCTCCCGCGCATCGCGATCGTTCGCGCGTGGTCCGGCGGCTTCGACGAGGCGAGAGCGCTCCCGCTCCGCCGTGCCCACCGGAGCACGCTGCAGAAGACGAGGTTCAGAAGGAGGATGATGCCGAGGACGAGGAAGTACTTCGAGTGGAAGAGATTGAGGAACCCGAGCTTCGAGAAGAGCTCGTAGCGCGCCTCGCCCCAGGACTCGATGTAGATGTCCGGCCCGTAGCCCTGCGGGAAGATGGACCCGACTATCATCGTGACGCCCATCACGATGAGCAGCCACACCGTCAGGCGTATCCTCGAGAGCTGGAGCGTGAGCCATCGCAACGGCCCGCCCGCGCTGCCTCTGTTGCGCTTCCTCTCCAAGAGAACCCCTCTAACCCGAGTAGAGATGGAGGCTCGGTATCCCGAACAGCTTCGCCAGCCACGAGACGCCGAGGAACGTCGTCACCATGCAGAGGAACGCGAGGATCATGATCACCGAAGAGGGCGCGCCGCGCCACGTCGGCCGCACGCGCGTGTGGAGATAGAGCGCGAACACGAACCAGGTGATCAAGGACCACGTCTCCTTGGGGTCCCACTGCCAGTAGACGCCCCACGCCTCGTTGGCCCACGCCGCGCCCGACATGATGCCGAACGTGAGCATGGGGAAGGCGAAGATGACGAGCTGATGGACCGAGCGGTGGAACCGCGCGATGTTCTCCCGCGTGAGGCCGTAGTCGCGCTTCGACCCGAGCTTCCACATGAGTAGCTGGAGCAGGTAGCTGACCTCGACGCCGAACGCCACGACGAAGACGGCGTACGAACCGAACGCGATGGCGACGTGCCAGAAGAACCACGTGCTCTGGAGCGCCGGGAAGAGCGGCTTGATCTCGGGGCTCTGGCCCAGGAGCGCGTAGAGACACGCGCCACCCGCGACGAGCGACACGAAGAATCCCGGGAGCTTCACGCTCCTTCGCCACTCGATGACGAGATACGCGATGACGGTCGACCACGCGAACCACGCAAGGCTCTCGTACAGGCTCTGGAACGGAGGCGCGCCCTTCACGACCGTCCGGAGGACGATCATCACCGTCTGGAAGACCGCGGCCACGACGAGCGCGGCCGTCGATCCCGAGCGGAACGCTCTGACGCGCGGTGCCGCGAAGTGAAGAACGTAGAACACGAACGCGGCGCCGTACGCATAGACCGCTGCCCAGAAGAATGCCTTCTCGGCGGCGAGCCTGATCGTGTCTCGTGCGATGAGCAGCTGGGCGTCCAATGGGACTCCTGCGTTCTCGTCCCCGGGTTGGGGGAGCGGCCTGTCCGTCCGGGCGCTTCCGGCAGAGGACCTAGTCCGATTCGGTCTCTGCGTCGGGCTCGACGCGGTAACACGTCTCGCCGTCCCTGATCATGCCGAATTCCTCGCGGGCGACCTTCTCGATGGCCCACGGGTCGTTCTCGAGGTCGTCCCTGCGCTCCTCCGTGGCCGTGCGCTCGGCCTCGAGGCTCGACATCTCGGCGACGAGCTCGTCGCGCATGCCGTGCATGCGCACGATCGACACGAGCCCCGTGTCACCGAAGAGGACGGCGTAGGCGAACAAGAGCCCCACGGTCCAGGCCAGGATGCGCAGCACCTTCGCGGACGTGCCGCGCCCGTAGCCCGGGAACGCCTTCCTGAGGAAGCGCGGCTCCTTCTTCCGGGGAGGCGCCTTCTTCCTGTTGACCCCTGAGGTGTTAGGCAATGTACGCGTCTCCTAGTGCACCAACTCGTCGCCCAGGTCCTCGATCCCGAACTCGGCCTTGCCGCCGAAGAGCGCTATCTCACCGAGCTCTTCCTCTATGCGGATGAGCTCGTTGTACTTGCACATGCGGTCCGTGCGGGAGGCGGAGCCCGTCTTGATCTGGCCGGAGTTCACAGCCACCGCCACGTGCGCGATGGTCGTGTCCTCGGTCTCGCCTGAGCGATGCGAGATGACCGCGGTCATGCCGCTCAGGTGCGCCATGCTCACCGTCTCGAGCGTCTCGGTGAGTGTCCCTATCTGGTTGAGCTTGATGAGGATGGAGTTGGCGGCGGCCGTCTCGATGCCCTTGGAGAGCCTGTCGGGGTTCGTGACGAACAGGTCGTCGCCGACGATCTGAACGCGGTTGCCGAGTCGCTTCGTCATCTCCTGCCACCCGCCCCAATCGTCCTCGGCGTGTCCGTCCTCGATGGAGACGATCGGGTACTTGTCGACCATCTCCTCGTAGTAGTCGATCATCTCGTCGGCGGTGCGCTCCTTGCCCTCCGCCTCGAAGACGTACTTCCCGTTCCTGTAGAACTCGTTGGCGGCGGCGTCGAGCGCTATGAAGACGTCGTTGCCGGGAACGTAGCCGGCCCTGTCGATGGCCTCGACGATGGCGCCGATGGCCTCCTCGTTCGAGCCGAGGTTCGGCGCGAACCCGCCCTCGTCGCCGACGGAGGTCGAGAGTCCCTTCGACTTGAGGACACGGGCGAGCGAGTGGAAGACCTCCGCGCCCATCCTGATCGCTTCCGTGAAGCAGTCGGCTCCGGCCGGGACGATCATGAACTCCTGGATGTCGACGTTGTTGTCCGCGTGCTTGCCGCCGTTCAGGACGTTCATGAGAGGGACGGGGAGGACGCGGGCGGACAGGCCCCCTATGTGTCTGTACAGCGGGATGTCGAGCGCGTCGGCCGCGGCGCGCGCGCACGCGAGCGAGACCCCGAGGATGGCGTTGGCCCCGAGCACGCCCTTGTTCTCAGTTCCGTCCAGGGCCACCAGGAACTCGTCGATGGCGGTCTGGTCGTCGGCCTCGAACCCGACGAGCTCCGGCGCTATGACCTCGTTGACGTTCTGGACGGCGCGAAGCACGCCCTTCCCGAGGTAGCGTTTCTCGTCGCCGTCTCTCAGCTCGACGGCCTCGTACGTTCCTGTCGACGCCCCCGACGG
>JBDRIO010000031.1:0-65256 GCA_043815815.1 Candidatus Eiseniibacteriota bacterium
GCGCCCGGACGACCTGGCTATCCTCACGTCCCCGACCGAGCCGTCCCGTCTTATCACGAAGGACACCGAGACGGTGAGGGAGTCCTCGACGATCAGCCTGGCGCTCGGCTGGGACCAATTGGAGCTTACCTTACCCTGAACGACCGAAAGATACCAGCTGTATGGGAACCGCGCCGCCGTGACCCGGGCGCTCCCGGTCTGGACAGCCGGGCTCTCCTCCCGCCGCTGCGGCTGCGCGGTGGGCTCCGGGCGTGACTGGTCCTGCTCCCGGAGGCGCTGTGCCAGTCGTTCCTCGAGCGACGGCTCCTTCTCTCGGGCCGGCGGCTTGAGGACCACGCGCTTCGGGGCCGGAGTCGGGTCATCCGGTATGGGGGGCTCTTTTTCGACCTCCTCGACGACCGGTTCCGGGGCCTCGGGTTCCGAGACCTCGGTCTCGGGCTCCTCGACGGGCGCCGACACAGGTGTGGGGGCCCGCTCCGTCACATCCAGAAGCTCCACCGCGTAGACGTCGAGCGCGCTGTCGTAGTCCCGCGCCAGCCCCGGGACGAGCGGAAGCAGAATGAGCAGGACCACGTGTATCAGGGCGGATATGAAAAGCAGTCTTCCCATTCCGTCTCCTGCAGGCACTCCGGCGCTATCCGGGCGGCCGCGTCGCCATCGCCAGCCGGAGTATGCCGACGCTCCTCACGGTGTCCAGGACCTCCACCACACGCCCGTACCGGATGTCCTCGTCGGCCTTGATGAGGACCGCCACGTCCGTGCGCGCGGCGTGGATGTTGCCCAGGCGATCGCGCAGCTCTTCCATCGTGACTCTCTGTCCCTCGAGGTAGACGCGCTCGTTCTCGGTCACCGATATCGTGAGGACGTCCGCCACGTCGATCCTCTTGGGCTCTGCGGAAGGGAGGTTGACGTCGATCCCCTGCTCGATCATGGGCGCCACGATGATGAAGATGATGAGAAGCGTCATCATCACGTCCACGAGCGAGGTGACGTTGATGTCGTGTACGACCTCGTCGCCGTAATCCCGCTTCCGTCTCCTCAAGCGCGGACCTCCAGTGACACCCCCAGGGCCCGGTAACCACCTCGCCCATCCCCGGCCGACCCGCCTACCCGCGGCCGACGGGGGCGGTAGCTACCCGAAATTCCTCTCGACCGTGGACACGATCTCCGAGGAGAAGTTCTCCATGCCTATCGTCAGGTTGCGGACCCTGTTCATGAGGTAGTTGTAGCCGATGAGAGCGGGGATCGCCACGGCCAGGCCCGCGACGGTCGTAGTGAGCGCCGCGGACACGCCCGGGGCGACGCTGCTGATGCTCGCACTCCCGGTCACGGACATCGCGGCGAACGCCTTCATGATGCCCCACACCGTGCCGAAGAGACCCACGAACGGAGCGACGCCCGCGGTAGTGGCGAGAACGATGAGGCTCTTCTTGAGCTCGATCACCTGGTCCGCGACGGTGCGTTCGAGCGACCGCTCGATGCCGTCGACGTGGACGAGGGAGAGCTCGCCGCGCCCGGAGGCCGGTCCCTTCGGTCCGAACAGAAGCGCCAGTTCCTGGAGAGCGGCGTCGAGCACGGCAGAGAAGGGCGACTCGTCGAACCGGCTACGGTCGGAGTAGTGATTGATGGTGCCGTCAGGGTCGGCGCGGAACTGCTCCCGGAGAGCGGTCGACCGCCGGACCGCTCGGCCGATCGAGCTGTGCTTGTAGAAGATGATCGCCCACGAATAGACCGAGACGAAGAGGAGCGCGACGACGATCGTCTGCCCCACGAAGCCTGACTGGCTCAGGCTTGTGAAGAATCCCGTTCCCAATCTCCCTGCCTCCTCTCAGTCGGTCGACGCAGCGGGGCCTGCGCCCGCGGCCCCGGACACATACTCGAGCCAGCCGTCTTCTATCGCGGAGAGCGAATCACCCAGCGCCCTCGAAAGGACGCCTTCGAGGGGAGCGCCTGTCCTTGACACGTAAGAGTAAACATCGAGGTACGAGTCTTGCCCAAGTTCCTCGATGAGGTACGATGCGAACGCTCCGGCGGCGACCTCGCCGATGTGTCGCTCGACGACTGCGTACTGCTGGGGGTCAATGAGACACCGGAGCGGCGGCAGCGATCCCGCCCCGTGAAGCTCCCCGGCAACCTCCACGACGGGTCGTCCTCCCCAGTAGGCCCCGGCGTAGACCGCGAGCCCGTCTGAGATGAACGGATTATACATCTTCCCGAGGACCCGCGCACCGGCCACCTTGGCCATTTCGCGCGTCAGCGCCGTCTCCGCGCTCCCCTCCCATGCAACATGCACGGCATTTGCCCATGAGACACCGTGGGCGAGCGCTCCGTTGCCGGTCACGCGCTCCTTCTCGCCAACGGACGGATAGACGTAGCAGTCTATTCGTTCGCCCATGCGCCCCACGAGTTCGCTGACCCGCGCGCCGGCGCGGACCGTCGCCTCTTCCGCGCCGTCGATGACGGTCCTCCCGACCCCCTCCGGGAAGTGAAGGACGGCGTGTTCGGTCGTCACCTCGTGCCAGTTCTGGAGCGCGTCTCCCTGCGCTCGGGCTTCCGGCATCCCGAGCCAGCTCATGATGGTGATGTGAACGACCGCGAATGCGAGCGCCGCCAGCCGCCCCTTCCTCTTCGCGAGACCCAGTACCGGAGGGACGGCGACGCCCACGAGCAGATAGAACCAGAGCGGCACGACACCGAGTTCGCGGGCGGCCCCCCAGAGGAAGGGGTGGGCCGCAGGGTCCACGAACCTCGAGAGGTCTGCCCCGATGTCCGCCGAGTGCGTTAGAGGGATGAGAGCCGCAGCAGCGAGCGCTCCTATCCCCACCGGAACCGAGGCGTAGGCGATCGTCGAGAGACACACCTTGAAGGATGCGTACCCGCCGAAGAGCCTGCCCACGGCCTTGAGGAAAAGAGCCTGGAGAAGAATAACGACGGGGACGCCGATCACGCCCGACGCGATGAACGCCACGGGCGCGCCGGCCCGGACGAGCTCGATGTCGACGCCGGTCCGCATGGCCTCTCCCTGGAGCGCGGCATCGAGCACTCCGCCGCTCAGAGAGAGGAGGCTCTTGGCGACGACGGCGGCGACCACGAACAGGATCGGCGCGATCCAGTTCGGCCTGAGCTTGAGCCGCGCGAACGTCTGCGACGGGAAGAGAACCACGAGCGTGAGCGCCGCCAGGGGATTGATGGGGCGCCCGGCGGGATCGCCGCGCTCGTCGGGGCGCCCCGCCGGCTCAGCGCGTCCGTCCGGCGTCGCGTCCTCGTTCGCGTCCCGCGGGTGGCCTTCCGGTTTCATAGGCTCCGCATGCTCCTCTTCCGCGACTCGAACGTGGCGATCTCCGTGACGCCCGCCCTCCGGAGGAGCCTCCTCGCCAGGTCGAAGTCCATTCCGACCTGCCGCGGCGCGTGGGCGTCAGAGCCGAGCGTCACGGCCACGCCTCGTTCCCTGCAGACGGTGAGAAAGGGCAAGCTGGGGTAGATGTCGAGCGCCGGCTTCCGGAGGCCGGAGGTGTTCACCTCTACCGCCACGTCGGCCGACTTGAGCGCGTCCGCGGCCTCCTCGAACAGGCGCTCCATAGGAAGCGTCGTCGAGATGCCGTGCTTCTTAACGAGGTCCGGGTGCGCCATGACGTCGAATCCACCTTCGGTGGCGGCCTCGCAGAAGAGCTCGAAGTAGCGCGCGTAGGTCGCGTCGGGGTCCTTCCCCTGGTAGCTCGACAGATGCCGGCTGTCGCTGAACCCCCACCCGTCGATGTAGTGGACCGACCCGTGGACGTAGTCGAAGTCGAACTCCGCGGCCTTCTCCCAGACCTCCTCCATCTGACCCGGGAAGTAGTCCATCTCGATGCCGAGTCTGATCTTGAGGTCGTCGACCGACGACCGGAGTTCGCGGATCATCTCAACATAGCCCGGGAGGTCGTCGGGCGCCATCGTCAGCCGGTCGTCCCGTATACGGAGGAGCGGCATGTGGTCGGCGAAGCCGATCTCCGGCAGCCCGAGCGCTATCGCTTCCCTCACGTAGTCCTCGGGCTCTCCGACCGCGTGCCCGCAGAGGCGCGTGTGGATGTGGTAGTCGACGAGTCCGGCGTATCCCGCCCGGTCGAGAGAGCGCGCCGACCGCGTCCACCTGAGGAGCCTCCGCCGAACACCCCGCCCGACCCTGCTCATCGCGACCCCGATTCGACCTGCTCTGCCGGCGCCTCATCCGCGGGCGACCCGGTGACCTCGAACGCGCACCTGACCACCCCGGCCACGATCGCGAGCAGGCTCGCGAGGAACAGGACCCTGAGCGCCATCGGCTGCGACCGCCACCCTCCCGCGTCCGAACCGCCGGCCGCCTCGTCCGTCGGTCGCTCTTCGATGTCCCCGGTCTCCGGCCGTGGCCGCTCGTCGCTCACGTCCCGCTCCCCCACGCCCTGGCAACCAGCTCCCCGGCCGGCGCCTTCGTGACGAGACTCACGAGGACGAACACGACCAGCGACGACGCCACGCCCGGAATGAACCCGTGGATGCCGAAGGGCCGGCCCGCCGCCATCCACCCGAGAGCCACGGCCGCTCCCACGAGCATCGACGACGTGACGCCGGCGCGCGTTCCGCGCTTCCAGTAGAGGCCCAGCACGACCGGCCACAGACAGGACGACGCGATGACCGCCCACGCGAACGCCGTGATCACGAGCACGAGCGCGGGGGGACGGTAGGCTATCGCGAGCGCGATGAGCCCGGCCGCGAGGCTCGCAACGCGCGCGAGCATGATCTCTCGTCTCTCGTCGACGGCCCCTGTGTGGGCGGCTGCTGCGGACGATACGGAACCGGGCTCCGCATGAGCCGGGCCTCCGTTCGACGCGGCTTCCGCACGGGAGCCTCGCCTCAGGTCCTTCACGATGGCGCCGCTCACGATGATGAGAACGGACGCGAAGGTCGACATGCCCGCCGCCATCACGCCCGCGAGGAAGATGGCTCCTCCCCACGGGTTCAGGACGCGCTGCGTCAGCATCGGGATCGCGAGGTCCGGATTCTCGAGCGCCGGCAGAACGAGTCTTGAGAGCGCTCCCGTCATGTACGGGAGGATCGCCATTGCCCCGCCCAGGGTCGCGAGTACCGTCCCGAGCCGGAGGACGCGGACGCTCTTCATCGAGTAGAACCTGACAAGGAGCTGCGGCATGCCCCACACGCCGAGGCTCACGATGAGCGCGAAGGAGAGAAGCCCGCTCCAACCCCAGGCGCCCGGCGTCTCAACGAAGCCGCTCCCCAGTTTCGCGAGCGCGAGGTTCCCGGCCGTCAGCCCCCCGACCGCCCTCAAAGTGGCGAACGCGAGCAGGAGAAGACCGACGATCATGATCCACGCTTGTACGAAGCCCGTCCAGACGACGGCGAGGTAGCCGCCGATCGAGACGTATATGAGGATGATGAGACCGGAGATGATCACGGCGGTCGTGTAGGGGATGCCCATGAGCCCCTCCATGATGCGTCCCATGCCGACGAGCACGCTCACGTTGTACACGATCATGAAGACGAAGATGATGACCGCCGAGATGACCTCCGCCTCACGCGCGCCGTAACGTCTCCCGATGAATCCCGGGATCGTCATCGTATCCAGTCGCTTCGTGAACTGCCACAGCCTGCGACCGAGGACGATCCAGACGAGGGTGCATCCGATGAGTACGTTCGACGCAGCTATCCAGAGCGTCGACATGCCGAACCGGTATCCGAAGGCCCCACCCCCCACGATGACGACCGAGCTGAAGTACGCCGCTACGAACGAGAAGGCCGTGACCCACGGGCCGACCTGGCGTCCTCCGATGTAGAAGTCCTCCGAGCTGCGCGTGCGGCGCGCCATCCATATGCCCATCGCGACCAGGACGACGAGGTACCCGGCCATGACCGTTCCGTACGTCGCCACGCTACTCATCGCCGTCACCTCCCCCGCCGCCGCCCGCGGTGAGCGCCCAGACGACCGCAAGCACGATGCTCGCCGCCACAACGAGAAGAGCCGCGAAGGTGGGCCAGGGAAGCCCCAGAGGTCCAGTCATCTTGAAGCCTCCGTCCAGGGAGGTCTCGTTCGACCCCTAGAAGAACCGGTAGTAGAAGCGAACGTACGGAGCCCAGTCGAAGTCGACCCAACTGATGCCCCCGCCGCCCTCCGAAGCGACCGATATGAGGTTCGAGACTCCTACGGTCACGCGGTCGCCGCACCAGCTCAGGCCGGGGCAGGCGTACATCCGGTAGTAGTCCGACGGCTGCTCTCCGAAGTAGGCCGTGAACTCCCAGTGAAGCGTCCAGTTCTCGCTCACGGGGTCTTCGAGGGACGCGCTCGCGATCCACAGGTCCTTGACGTCGACGCCGTCCCTGTTCTCTCCGTTCAGCCAGTAGATGATCATGGCGTGTCCGCTCAGCTCTCCGATGGGCTGCGTGACGCACCCGCCAAGGCAGAAGTCCGTGGAACCATCGCTCAGGGCCGGCGAGCCGTCCGCGTCTCCCGTCGGAAGACGAACGCCCGCCAGGAGCGCCACCCTGGGCTGCGAACCCTCGCCGCGGTAGATCTGTATCTTCGGATCGAGCACGAGATCGCCGAGACCCGTGTTGACCGACTCGCCACCGTTCTCCGCGAGATCCAGGTATCTGTCCTCGAACGCGACCCCGGCCCGCATCGTGATCCAGTCCGTCACGCCGTAGTAGACCCGAGGGACGAAGGACGTCGCGGTGATCTTGGTGTCGGACGGGAGGTCGATCCACCCGCCGGAGCCGTCCCCGTAGAGGTTGCCGTCATACGAACGGCCGAAGTCCCGGTACATGAACCAGAAGTCGACCATAAACTCGCCCTGTGGCAGCGTGTTGGCGCTCGTGCCCAGGATGGTCGATGCCGACGACGGGGCGGCCACGAGGAACACGATGAGAAGCGCAGCCAGCAGACGTACGAGCTTCATACACCCTCCGGATTTGCGGACGAACGCACGAGCTTCACATGCCCCCGGATCCGCGGTGGAGCGACCCTCTGCCGCGCTCCGGTACGCCGGAGCCCGGGGCGCCACGAAGCGCTCCGAACGTGAACTCGGGGGCCCACCCACGGGCCCCCGGCTGGTACTGGGACAGTAAACCAGAAGGCGGGAATCGTCAATCCGGCGTTCGCCGCGAACCGCCCGTCCGGCGGTCGGGCGAAGCCCGCGCGCTAGTCGGGATTGGGGGTCGACGGAAGGCGGTCGGCGACCAGGCCGCGTTCCCGTTCGATCCTGCTCGTCTGAACGTCGGCCTCGTTCGAGTAGCCGCGAGACTCCCAGAACCCGGAGAAGGGCTCCGACGAGAGTTCTATCTTCGTCACCCACTTCACCCACTTGTAGCCGAACTTCGTCTCCGCCACGACCTGGAAGGGCATGCCGCGCATCGCATCGAGCGGAAGTCCGTTGACCTTCGCGGCGAGCATGAGGTCCAGGCGTTCCACGTCCTCGTAGGGCAGTGACGACGTGTACCCATCGGCGGCGTGGAAGATGATCGTCCGCACGCCCACGGTCGGGCGGGCCTCCTCGAGCACGTCCCTGACCCTCACGCCCTCGAAGAGAAGGCGTTCCTGCCAGCCCTCAACGCAGAAGAGCGTCGTCAGGCGCGTCTGTCGCTCCCGGTCCAGGACCTCCTCGTACGTGAGGGACGCGGGCCGCTCCACGAGTCCGATCACCTCCAGCCGGTAATCGTCGAGGTCGACCTCCTGCGGGCCCTCGATGGAGTTGTCGTACGTTCGGTAGAACGTGTTCAGAGGAACGTCCTCGTACTCAGTCAGCTCCCCGGCGCCGCCCGGGACCACCGCGTTTCCGGTGCTGTCGAGCCCGGCCGACTGCTCGGCGTCGCCCTTCTCGCCCCCGGCGCAGCCCGTGAGCGACGGGACCGAGAGCGCGCCCAGAACCGCCACGAGCGCAGCGAGCGCTACGATCGACGTACGCCTCGCGTGGGTCGCTGGTCCGACCCGACACTCGGAGCTACTCCTGCTCTGCTTCCTCATGGTATCCGTCCCTGAATGCGATCTCGTCCTTGGGCTTCCTCTCGGGACGCTCACGCTCCGACTCAGCCTGGTCCTCCGAGAGGAGCGGGCCGATCCCTTCGGCGTGCTTCCCGACGATGACGAGCGTGATGAGCCTCATGTCGGTCGGGACGCCCAGCGCCTCCTTCGCCTTCTTCTCACTGTAGCCGGCGATCGGGTGCGCGACGAGCCCAAGCTCCGTGGCGCGGAGTATGATGAAGGCCGTCGCCATCCCCGTGTCGAACAGGAAATACTCGCGACCGTGTATCTCGCAATCGAGGTCGATGCGACTCACGACAGCCACGATCATGGACGCCGCCGTCGCCCACGCGTTCCCCTTGGAGAGCGCGCCCTTCAGGGCGTCGAGCGCCTCTGGTTCCCTCACGAAGACGAACCGCCAGGGCTGGTTGTTGAAGCACGACGGGGCGAGCTGCGCGGACCGCGAGAGGTCGTCGATGAGTTCCTCGGTGATGTCGACCGGGTCGAGCGACCGGTACGCCCTGCGCGCGTCTATCGTCTCCCTTACCGTCACGACGCTACCCTCCGATGAGGCGATGGACGGCGGCCAGCCGTTCGTCTCTCCCCAGCCGGTCGCGTACCGGATTGCGGTCCCCCAGGAGCTCCCTCTCGTAGGGCGTCTTCTCTGCGCGGTAGTAGATGCCTGCAGGCAGGACGTCGGTCCGCCGCGCCTGGGCGAGCGCGTCGTCGAAGGAGAGCGGGCCGCCCTCGAGCGGCTTCACCGATTCGTTGTATTCCGCGAACCTGTTCGTGAACGTCACGCTCGGCTGGAGAACCTGCACGAACGAGAAGCCGTCGTGCATCATCGCCTCTGTGATGATCTCCGACAGTGCGGGGACCATGCCGCAGTAGGCGCGGGCCACGAACGTCGCCCCCGCCTCGAGCATGAGGACGAGCGGGTTCCATGGGTCCTCCTGGTTACCCCCAGGCGTCGACGGACCCTTGAACCCGCGCGGACTGAGCGGCGTCCGCTGCCCCGTGGTGAGCGCGTAGACCCCGTTGTCGTGGACGACGACCGTGATGTTCGCGTTGCGCTTCGCGGCGTGCATCATGTGCGCGATGCCCTCGCCGAACGCGTCGCCGTCGCCGCAGAAGGTCACGACCCTGAGGTCGGGGTTTGCGAGCTTCAGGCCCTGCGCGGTGGCCATGGCGCGCCCGTGCAACGAGTAGAACCCTGAAAGCCCCAGGTAGTCGAAGATCTTGGCGTGGCAGCCTATCCCGGCCGCCATCACGACGTGGCTCCTGGGAACGCCACGTTCCCCGAGCAGGCGCACCACGCCCTTCATCGCGTTCAGGATCCCGAAGTTGCCGCAGCCGGGGCACCACGTGTTCTCGGCGTGCGTGATGAGTTCGTCTGGCATGTTGCCTACCCCTTCCGATGACTTCGTTACCGTTCCCGGGCGCGGGAGCCTCGCCGGCGCAAGGTGACTCGTGTGCGGCGCCGTCCGAGCAGTAGCGTACGGGCGGCGCGCGACAGGCGGCGCTACGTGAGCGCGCGGGCGAGTTCTTCTGCCAGCTCCTCCGGCTCGAAGGGCCGTCCATCGTAGCGCTTGATGGCCGCAGGGTCGTCGAGCGCGAGCTTGTCCCTCAGGAGCGACGTGAACTGCCCGGTCGAGCTCTGCTCGACGACGACGGCGCCTGCGCCGCGGAACTCCTCGAGCTCCCAGTCGGGGAACGGCTCGAGGTAGACCGGCTGAACGACGCGGGCCTCGATGCCGCCAACCCTCAAGGCCTCGAGCACGGACAGCGTCGTCGAGCCGTACGCGAAGACGACCGGGCCCTTGTCTCCGTGGCGATTCACGGTCGTCATCCCCTTGAGCCTGTCGATGAGGGTCTGGATCTTGCGGCCGCGCTTGTCGTGCATCGCCGCGATCGCCGTCCCGTCCTCCGTCGTGATACCCAGCTCGTCGTGTTCGTAGCTCGTCCACTTGATGAGTTCGTCGGACGGAGGGAAGAGCATGGGCGACACGCCGTCGTCGGTGCCGGCGTAGCGCTTGTAGTCGCCGCCCGGGTGCATCCTGGGCTCGGCCCACGCCGCGGCCCCCGCGTCTATGTCGGCGCTCACGCGGCTCTCCGAGAGGTGCTTCTCGGTCAGGAGTATCCCCTGGATCTGAAGGTCCCAGACGAGCGCCAGCATCTCGGCCGCGAGACGGAACGCTTCCCCGACGCTGCCGGGCGACGCCACCACCCTGGCGAAATCGCCGTGCCCCTGGGCGAGCGCGAACCTGAGGTCCGCCTGCTCCGTGTAGGTCGGTACGCCGGTCGACGGCCCCGGCCGGGACGACAGGACGGAGAGAAGAGGCACCTCCGCCATGCCCGCCAGCGAGATAGCCTCTTCCATGAGCGCGAATCCTCCCCCGCTCGTGCCGACCATGGCCCTGGCGCCCATCGAGGCCGCGCCGATGGCGATGTTCGCCGCCGCGATCTCGCTCTCGGGGTGCATCACTGTGACGCCCAGTTCCTTCTCGTGTCCCGCCAGGAAGTGGAGGATGGTGCTCGAGGGCGTCATCGGGTACGCGAAGTAGAGGTCGAGCCCGGCCGCCACAGCACCTAGCGAGATGGCCTCGTTGCCGGTGATGAGCGGTCGAGTGCCGTCGCCCGCTTCGACCTTGAACGCGGCGCCAGCCGTCGTCGCCACGGCATCGTAGACGGAGCGCGCGAACGCGGTGTTGATCTCGAGGTCGCGCCTGTACTCCCTCTCGATGAGTTGCCCGAGGTCGTCCGCGGAAAGGCCGATGAGCGCCGCCAGAGCCGCGGGGCCCGTGAGAGCCGACCTGAGTTCCGGGTTCGGATGCTTCGAGGACTCGGTCGTGATCGGGACGCCGACGGCCGTCACGCCGTCGGGCGCCTGCGGTCCGTCGCCGGCGTCTTCCGAGTTGTAGACGAGGAACCCGCCCTCGCGGACGTGCGAGCGGTGCGTCTCGAGGCTCCTCGCGTCGAGCGCTACGACCACGTCCGCCTTCATGTAGTGGCTCAGGACGGGTCGCGTCGATGTGCTCGTGACCACGAAGTTGTGCCCGCCGCGGATCAGGCTCTGGTAGTCGTCCATCTGAAAGACGTAGCGCCCCATCGAGGAGAAGAGGTTCGACGCGACGGAGCCTGCCTTCTTGACCCCGGCGCCGGCCCTCCCGCCTACCAGGAAGGTGAAGACGTCCCCTCTGTCCATTCGTGATCTCCTTGTTGTCCGCGCGGTGTGCGACTGGTCCACCGTTTGACGGTTGAGGGACCCGGCAGCTCCACCGCTCGTCCGCTGAGAGGCCGGTCCGGTCCACCGCTCGTTCACTGCCCGTCCACTATGGGACCCGGGCGGTCCACAGCTTGTTCACTGCCCGTCCACTTTGGAATCCGGCCGGTCCACCGCCCGTCCACCGCGAGCCCGGGCTACCTCACCGTCCATCCACCTGCTTGTGCACAGGTTGTCCACATCGTGTTTGGATGAAGCCTCAGGCCCGCCGTCGCCGGAGATCTTCCCGAGGCATGGAGAGCGCCACCGCTATGTCCGCGAGGGTCACGAGGTCGAGCGCGTTGTGGTGGAAGACGTTCAGCATATCTCTCGGATCCCCGGTTCGCACGAAGTGGTGGTATGCGGCGGGGATCTCCTCGCCCGGTATGTCGCCCGCCCTCCTGCGTCCGCACACCTTCCACTCCAGCGTCTGCAGCCGGCAGTCGGGAAAGACGCCGCTCCACCTGCGGCGCGAGGCGTGAAGCAGGTCCAGGTGCGGAGGCTCGGAGGGGCCGTCGAGCCCGTGAAGCCCCATGCGGTCGCGGAGGACCGGCATGTCGTACGACTTCCCGTTGAACGTGACCAGCATCTCGGCGGCGCCCAGCATGCTCGCCCACCGCCCGAGAAGCTCCGGCTCCTCGCGGTAGTCTCTCGCGAACACCTGCCGGAGCGTGATGCCGGAGTCGGTGACCCTCATGACGCCGAGGAGAAACACCATCGCGGCCCCGAGTCCGGTCGTCTCCGTGTCCATGAAGAGCGCGCCGTCCGGATTGAGAAGGAGCCTCCGGACGTCGGCGTCGATGTCGTCCCTGCCCTCGAGTGCGGCCCTCGCCTCCTGCGTGCGCTCGATCAGGTCGGACTGGGCGCGCCGCGACAGGAGTCGTCCGACGTCGCGCTCCACGACGAGGACCCCCTCCCGCTCGACGACGCCCTCCAGCTCCTCGAGTACGCCCGGCGCGTGAGCGCTCCGCTTCCGCGCGGGGCGCGCGCGCTCCTCGAGCTTCCTCAGCCGCTCCCTCAGGTCGTCGTCGCGATGTCGTTCCATGATGCCCGTTCCGCCTACCGTTCTCTCGACCCCGGCTCGACGACGGTGATGAGCCGGTCGACGGCCACGTCCTCGAGGGTCACGGTCTCTCCACCCGGGAACTTCACCTCCACGCGCACGGGACCGCCTCTCCCGCCCAGCCCGAAATGCGTGGTCATCGAGTGCTGGCTCGTCGTCCCCTTCCCGCCCTGTATCTCGCGCGTCCACGTTCTGGTACCCGACCGCACCGTGACCCTCGCCCCGATGCCGCTCCCGTTCGTGCGCGTCCCCTCGCACCTGACGGAGAGCCAGTGCCGGCCGGCGGCTCGGCCTCTCTCGGTGACGGTGTCGTTCCGGAAGAGGCGGAACCCCGAGCCGCTCGCCACCGCTATGTCGAGGTCGCCGTCGTGGTCGTAGTCGGACATGGCGCCTCCCCACCCGTTGAACGAGCGGACCCCGGAGAGCCAGGTCGCGTCCGTGAAGTCGCCCATCCCGTCATTCAGGTAGAGGAACGAGCCGCAGTTCGGGTAGATCGACGTGATGAAGAGGTCGAGGTCGCCGTCGTTGTCTACGTCGCCCAAAGAGGGGTCGGAGTGTGTCTCGGCGTACTTGACGCCCGCGTCCGCCCGTCTCTCGATGAACGCCTCGATACCCGTGAAGCCTCCCCCGCCGAGCGTGTTCCTGTACAGCATCGACTTGTCGGACACCTCTATGTAGCGGGGATGCGCGAGATTGGCGCAGACGAGGTCGAGGTCGCCGTCGTTGTCGATGTCGCCCCACTCCGACCCGATCGTGTGACCCCACCATCCGTCGATCTCGGTACCGGACACGCCCAGCTCGGGAGCGACGTTGGTGAACCCACGACCCCCGTCGTTCCGCCACAACAGGTTCTCCTGGAGCCGGTAGTTCGACACGAAGATGTCGAGGTCGCCGTCGTTGTCGTAGTCGCCCCAGTTGACGCCCCGCCCGGAGAGGTGCCGGCCGAACGGCGGTACCAGGCCGAGCCTCTCCGTGACGTTCTCGAACGTCCCGCCGCCCCGGTTCGCATACAGGATGTCCGGGAACCCGACGCCGTACTCCTCGAACGTGTCCGTCCTCGGACGCTCGTAGCTGGCCAGATAGAGGTCGACCAGACCGTCGCCGTCGAAATCTCCCCACGCAGCGCCCTCGGTCGTGTAGTGGTCGGTGACGCCTCCCGCGGATGCGGTCACGTCGGTGAACGTGCCGTCGCCGTCGTTCCGCCAGAGCCTGTCGGTCAGGTCCCCCTCGGTCGCCCCCGACGTCGCGTAGAAGTCGAGGTCGCCGTCGTTGTCGCAGTCGGCCCACACGGCGCCGTTCGCGCCGGTTCCGCCTATGCCCGCCGACTCCGTGACGTCGACGAACGCGCCCTTCCCCGTGTTCCTCATGAGGACGCGGCCGGACAGCAGAAGATCGTCGTATCCGTCCCCGTCGTAGTCGCCCCACGCGAGCCGCGACTCCCCGCGGTCGAGGAGTCCGGCCTCCTCCGTCGCGTCGGTGAAGGTGGGACCCGCGTACTCAATGCGTTCCCTCGCGAACTCGAGGAGCGAGGCTCCTCCGGCCCTCGTCTCGAACTCGCTCGCGTAGAGGGCCGTGAGGGCCGTGTCGGCCCGGGCCGGCCAGCGGTTCTGCCGCCCTCCAGCGACCATCGCCTCGAGATAGGCGTCGAGCGCGTCGTCCCCGCGTCTCAGACCCTCGAGCGCCTGGCCGAGAGTGAAGAACCACGCCGCCCCCGTCTCCTCCTCGTCCGGACCGGTGTCGACCCGCGAGAGGCCCGCCTCGACCGCCTCCTTGGCGGAGGCGAAGTCCTCGGCCAGAACGAGCGCGCGGGCGAGCGTCAGGTAGTAGCGTGGAAGATCCCCGGCCGCGGTCCGGGCCCCGCCGTCGCTTCGGTCGTGGCCTCGTCGGCCGCGCGCCGCTCCATCCGTGGCGTCAGTCGTCTCCCCGGGCGCGTCGTCCGGCGCGCCCGCAAGCGTGAGATCGATGGCTCTGCGCGCCAGACCGGCGGCCTCGTCGGGAGCCCGCCGGCTCGCCACGAGGGCCGCAGCCGCGACGTCCAGTAACGCAGGTTCGTAGGAACGCGCCCGCGCCCACTCCCTGCCCACAGCGAGCACCTCGTCGTGCCTGTCGAGCCTGCGGAGACTCACGAGCTTGAGCTCGAGCGCCCGCGGAAGCCGGTCGGTCACCGGATGCTTGGCGAGGAACGCGTCGGCCATCTCGAGTCGCCGCTCGTCGTCGCGCTCGACGCTTATCCCGTCTATCTCCTCCTTCAGGAGTTCGTCCCCGAGCTCGCTCGAGGGGTAGAGCGACATGACCCTGTCCGCGGCCGTCGTGGCCTCGTCCTCGACTCCCAGAAGGTAGTACGCGCGAACGTGCGCCGTCAGGTTGAAGAGGCTGTCCGGAGCTTCCGCGAGCAGGGCGTCGGCCTCCAGCCTGATGCCGGCGGACATCGCGGTGTCGCCCGCGGCGCCCTCGTGGAGCGACGCCCATCGCCCCACGACGGCTTCGACGGAACGGCCATCGACCTTCAGGGCCTCGGAGTACCAGGAAGCCGCACGGTCGAACTCGTGCGCTCGCGCGTGGATGGCGGCCTTCTCGAGCACGAGAGCGACGTCGTTCGGGACCTTGTCGATGGCCGAGTCCAGGATCGCGTGCGCCGCCGCGAAGTCCCGCCGCTGCGCTTGTGCGCGCGCACGCGCGATCGCGCCGTCGACGAACTCGTCCCTGTTCGAGCAGGACGTCGCTCCGACCGCGGCGACGAGGAGCAACGCCAGTCCCACGCGCCGGACGACCGAACCGCCCCGCCAACCGCCTGGCCTTCCGGGATCGGTTCGTCTCCGGCACAGCTCAAGAGTGCGCGCCGTGAATCCCATCGTTACTCCTCCTGGTCGCCGGCCGGACGCACGCCGAGTCCCGGCCTATCGGGCAGGACCATCTTCCCGCGGTCGATCGTCATCCCAACGTACGGATCGTTCCCGATGAGGAACGCGCTGTCCAGGTCCGCGTAGTCCACGAGGGGCGAGACGTGCGCGGCCGCCGTTATGCCGATGGAGCTTTCGAGCATGCAGCCAAGCATCGTCCCGAGACCGCGGCTCCTGGCCTCGCGGACCATCCTCAGGGCGTCCACGAACCCGCCGCCCTTCATGAACTTGACGACCACGCCGTCGACGGCGTCCGAGACCGAGACGACGTCGCGACTCGTGGGGCAGCTCTCGTCGGCGTAGATCGGGATCGTTGAGTGGTCGCGCACGCGCCTGAGACCGTCGATGTCATCGGCGACGACGGGCTGTTCGAGAAGCTCCACCCCCATGCGCGCGAGGTCGGCGACCTTCTCGATGGACTCCGCCACAGTCCACGAACAGTTCGCGTCGGCGGTGACCCTGGCCCCCGTGGCCTCCCGGATGCGCGCGACGACGGAGACGTCTATCTCCGCGTCGAGCTTCACCTTGAGAATGGGATACGCCTTCACCTCCAGCGCCTTCTCGACCATCGCCTCCGGCGTGTCGAGACCGATGCTGATCGTCGTGAGGGGGGCGTCCGCCGGGTCCAGTTCGAAGTGGCGATAGAGCGGCACGCCGAACCTCTTGCCCATCATGTCGTGCGCCGCTATCTCGAGGGACGCTCGGGCCGACGGCTCGTCGTAGCCGCCTCGCGCCGTCAGGTGCGACATGAGCTCCGACTCGTGCGCCGAGCGCCCGACCACAGGCCTCATCCTCTCGAGGTAGGCCGTGACCGTCTCGGCCGTTTCACCGTAGTACCGAGCCGGCGCGGCCTCTCCAAGACCGACGAGGTCGCCGTCGGTGAGGGTCACGATGACGCTGTCGCTCTTGGCACTCGCGGTTCTGGCCGTCCTGAAGACGTGCCTCGGGACGAGCTCGACGACCTCGTAGTTGAGTTCCATCCGACGCGGCTACCTGAGGAAGGGATTCGTTCTGCGCTCGACACCTATCGTCGTGACCGGACCGTGTCCCGGAAGCACGACCGTCTCGTCGGGAAGAGAGAAGAGTCTCGTCCGTATGGACTCCAGAAGGACCTCGTACGCGATGGTCGACTCCTCGCTGGAGCACGGGAGGTCAGAGCGGCCTATCGAGCCGGCGAAGAGCGTGTCCCCCGTGAGCACGTAGCCGTCACCCAGAAAGGCTACGCCTCCGGCGCTGTGCCCCGGAGTGTGGAGGACCGTGAGCGCAACGCTCCCGAGTTCCAGCACCTCGTCATCGCGCAGCAGTCTGTCGGCCGGCCGGACGCGCACAGAGTATCCGAAGAGGGTCGAAGCGTTCCTGTCGGGGTCGGTGAGCTTGAACCCGTCGAGTTCGTGGATGAGCACCTTCCCGCCCAGCGCGTCCTTCAGGACGTCGTTGCCCCACATGTGGTCCGGATGGCCGTGAGTGTTGAGGATGTACTTGAGGGTGAGCCCAAGACGCTTCACTTCGTCCGCGATCGCCTGGACCTCTTCCGGATCGCCGGTGCCCGGATCGACGATCGCCGCCTCCCGGGTCCCCTCGTCGGTCAGGATGTAGCAGTTGGCCGCTGCGAACCCGACGATCGCATGCTCGGCCTGGATGCCCGGCCCAAGATCGTCCCGAACCCAGTCCACACTTGCTCCTTCCGCAAGGCCCAGTACGCGCGCATCTACACTATACGCCCTGCGGGCGTCCGTCCGTAGCGCAAAACCGTTTCGGGGTCAGCGAAGCATCGCCTGGAGCAGAAGCCGCGCGGATTCCTTGTCGGGAATGGGCCATCCGCCGCCGGCGTCCGGGTCCTGCTGGATCGGGGGGCGCAGGATGGGTAGCCCCACGCATGAGGGGCATCCCTCTTCGCAGTCGCACTCGGAGATGAGGTCGAGGCAGCCTCGAAGGAGGTCCTCGATGTTCCGGTAACCCGTCTCGACGAATCCAAGTCCTCCGTCGAACCTGTCGTAGAGGAACATCGTCGGGCTTCCCGTGTTGCTGCTCTCCACGATACCCCCGATGTCGCGCCTGTCGCACATCGAGAAGAGCGGAAGCACCGAGATGGCGACGTTCCGCGCGCCGACCAGACCCTCTACGGGATTGCGCCCGTGCGACCGGACCTCGTCCATCGCGTCCTTCGACGGAGCGACCCAGAGCGACTTCGTCTCGAGGTGGAAGGGTGGGAGGTCGAGGTTCGACCAGCCTATCGAGTCGAGTTGATAGAACTTGATCTTCTTGAACGCCGACGTCACCCACGTGACCGTGGCGTCCCCGAAGAACACGTCGCTCCCCTTCCACTGCTTCGACTCGGACGCCTCGCCGATCCGGATCGCGGACTCGAGGACCGGCTGCGTGTAGTAGTCGACCTCCTTCTTCTCGACGTACGCGATCTTCTGTTCGAGGTCGAGGTCGCGCACGAAGTACGTCTCACCCTCGTGCAGATAGATGGCCTCCGGATAGACCAGCTCGAGCGCGGAGACGCTGTCGACGACGCCTATGACACTGTTGTCCCGCGACACGTCGACGATCGCATAGGTGTTGTCCGAGATCGTGCGGAGATTCACCAGCCGCGCCGGGAAGTCGGTCGACGACCAGTAGTGACGGCCGTCTATCTCTTTCAGGTCACCGAACTCCTCGAGCAGATTCAGGATGGGTTCGGTCATCCCGCCGAACAGGTCCTCGTCCATCTCTGTCAGCGGGAGCTCGAAGGCGGCGCACCTGAGGTGCTTCGCGAGTATGTACTTGTTCTCCGGGTCGATGACCGCGTTCTCGGGCGACTGGCGGAAGAAGTAATCGCCGTTCCTCATGAGGTACTGGTCAATGGGGTCGTTGTACCCGACGAGGACCGCGAGCGATTCGTCCGACGCCCGGCCCGCCCGCCCGGCCTGCTGCCAGGTGCTCGCGATCGTCCCCGGGAAGCCGACTATGACCGCGGCGTCGAGGCTCCCGACGTCGATGCCCAGTTCGAGGGCGTTCGTGCTCGCGACGCCCATGAGTTCGCCCGAGAAAAGCTGCCGCTCGATCTCCCGGCGCTCCTCGGGCAGGTAGCCTCCCCTGTACGGCTTGATCTTCTCAGCGTACTCGGGCTTGAGCCTTCGGAGCGTGTCCTTCGTGTAGCGGTAGATGAGCTCGGCCACGACGCGGGCCCGTCCGAACGCGATCGTCTGGAACCCCTCGGCGATGAGATGCGCCATGAGCCAGTGACCCTCGACGTTGGAGCTTCTCCGCTCCATCTTCGACGGATCGAGATAAGGCGGGTTCCAGAGCACGAAGTGTTTCGTGCCCCTCGGGCTCCCGTCGTGCTCGACCACCTCGAACGGCTCCCCCACGAGTCGCTCGGCGAGCTCTGTGGGGTTCGCGATCGTAGCGCTCGAGCAGATGAACTGGGGTTCCGCGCCGTAGTGCTCGCAGACGCGGCGCAGGCGCCTGAGCACGTTCGCCACGTTGGAGCCGAAGATGCCTCTGTACGTGTGGATCTCATCGACCACGACGTACTTGAGGTCCTTCATGAACCTGTTCCACTTCGCGTGGTACGGGAGGATGCCGGCGTGCAGCATGTCGGGGTTCGAGAGGATGACGTTGCCCTCATCCCTGAGCTTCCGGCGCGTGTGGCGCGTCGTGTCGCCGTCGTAGGTTCCGGTCCGGACGAGCTCCGAGAGCGCGGGGTCGAGTCCCGCGAGGCGAACGAGCCCCTTGAACTGGTCCTGGGCGAGCGCCTTCGTCGGGAAGAGGTAGAGCGCCTTGGCGGTCGGGTCCTCAAGGAGCCGTTCGACGACCGGGATGTTGTAGCAGAGCGTCTTGCCCGACGCCGTACCCGTCACGACGACCACGTTCCGGCCGCGGCGGATGGCATCGATGGCGGCGACCTGGTGCGAGTAGAGCCTCTCGATGCCGGACGCGGCGAGGGCCCGGGCGACCGCACCAGCCAGCGGACGCTCGAGCGTCCCGTACTCGGCCGCCCTCGAGGGTATCGTCTCGACGTGCGAGACCTGCCCGCAGTAGTTGCCGTCGTGCTGGATCTTGACGAGGAAGTCAGTGATGGTCATGGAGGGTCTCTGTGTTGGCGTGCTTAGAACCGGTTGTAGACGAGGGCCTTCTTGATCTGCCCGATGGCCTTCGTGATGTTGATCTCGCGAGGACAGGCCTCCACGCAGTTGAAGATCGTGCGGCAGCGCCAGACACCCTCCCGCGCGTTGAGGATCTCAAGCCGCTCGGCCGCCCCCCGGTCGCGACTGTCGAAGATGAACCTGTGCGCCTGTACGATGGAGGCGGGGCCCAGATACTCGTCGTTCGCCCAATACGACGGACATGACGTGGTGCACGACGCGCAGAGGATGCACTTCGTGGTGTCGTCGAAGACCGCGCGCTCCTCAGGGCTCTGTATCCACTCCCTGGGAGGAGGGGGATCGTCGTTGATCAGGTAGGGTTTGACGGCCCGAAACCTGTCGAAGAACGGCTCCATGTCGACGATCAGGTCCTTTCGAACGGCGAGTCCCCTGAGCGGGGCGATTCGAATGGGACGTCGAAGGTCCTTCACGAGGACCTTGCACGCCAGGCGGTTGACGCCGTTGATGAGCATGGCGTCCGAGCCGCAGATGCCGTGCGCGCACGAGCGTCTGAGGCCGAGCGTTCCATCCTGCTCGTCCTTGATGCGGTTCAACAGATCGAGGACGCGGTCGGTGGGCTCCGCTTCGACCGCGTACGACTCCCAATGCGGGTGTTCGTCCCTCTCCGGATCGAATCGCTTGATCTCGACTTCGACCTGCATCGCTCACTCCTCTAGTACGTTCTCGGTTTCGGCTCGAATCGTGTCACGGTCACCGGTCTGTACCTGAAGGTGCCGCCGTTCTCACGGAACGCGAACGTGTGCTTGAGCCACTCCCCGTCGTCCCGGTCGGGGTGGTCCTCCCGTGAGTGGGCGCCGCGGCTCTCAGTGCGGGCCGCCGCGCTCGCCGCCGTGACCTCGGCCAGGTCGAGCAGGTATCCGAGCTCGAGAGCCTCCAGGAGCTCCGTGTTGAAGACCTTCCCCTCGTCGCGAACGCACACACGCCCGTAGCGCTCCTTGAGCTCTCCGACCTTCGTGACCGCGGCGTCCAGGAGCGACTGCTCCCGGAACACGCCGACGTTGTCCATCATGAGGTCCCTGAGCTCCCGCCTGATGGCCGCCGCCGACTCATCGCACGGGCCCGCCCTCAGTGCCTCGAGCCGGGCGCGCGTCGGTCCCTCCGGATCGTTCCCCAGCGGAAGGAAGTCCGCCCCCGCCACGAAGTCCGCCATGCTCCGCCCCGCGCGTCGCCCGAAGACGACGAGGTCGACGAGCGAGTTAGTGCCCAGGCGATTGGCTCCGTGAACCGAGACGCACGCGCACTCACCCACGGCGTAGCATCCGGGGAGCACGGTGCCCTTCTCGTCCAGAAAGACCTCTCCGTCGTTGCTCGTGGGGATGCCTCCCATGGCGTAGTGCGCCGTCGGCTGGACCGGCATCGGCTCTTCGGCCGGATCGATGCCGAGGTACGTCTTGCAGAAGTCCTGTATGTCCGGGAGCTTCTTCTCGACCACGTCGCGCCCGAGGCGACTCGCGTCCAGGTGAACGTAGTCTTCTCCGCCGATGCCCCTGCCCTCGCGGACCTCCAGGTAGATGGCGCGCGCCACGATGTCGCGGGGCGCCAGGTCGAGGAGCGTCGGGGAGTGGCGCTCCATGAACCGCTCGCCCTCGCTGTTCAGGAGGACGCCGCCCTCTCCGCGCACCGCCTCGGTTATGAGGATGCCGAGCTTGTTGATGCCAGTCGGGTGGAACTGGAAGAACTCCATGTCCTCGAGCGGCACGCCTCTCCGGTAGAGCATCGCCGGGCCGTCCCCGGTAAACGAGTGCGCGTTCGACGTGACCCGGAACATCCGGCCGAATCCGCCCGTGGCCACGAGCACGGCCTTGGCCCGGAACGTGTGGAGTTCGCCCGTCGCGACCTCGCAGGCGACGACGCCCCGGCACGTCCCGTCCTCGACCAGAATGTCCATAACGTGGAACTCATCGAAGAAGTTGACGTTCCGGGAGATGCAGCGCTGGTAGAGCGTCTGCAGGATCATGTGACCAGTGCGGTCCGCCGCGTAGCACGAACGCCTCACCGGTCCTTCCCCGAAGTTCTTCGTGTGTCCCCCGAACGGACGCTGAGCGATCTTCCCGTCAGGGGTTCTGTCGAACGGGAGCCCCCAGTGCTCGAGATCGTAGACGACCTCTATGGCTTCCCGCGCCATTATCTCCGCGGCGTCCTGGTCCGACAGGTAGTCGCCGCCCTTGACCGTGTCGAACATGTGCCATTCCCAGAGGTCCTGCTCGTGGTTGCCGAGCGCCGCGCCTATCCCCCCCTGGGCGGCTCCGGTGTGAGAGCGCGTGGGGTAGAGCTTCGAGAGGACGGCGGTGCTGCCCTTCTCCACCATCTGGAGAGCGGCCATGAGCCCCGCCCCGCCCGCTCCGACGATGATGGCATCGTAGTTGTGGAACACGAAGGCTCTCCCGGTCTCCCGGCTGGTCAGACCCCTGCCGGCTGGAAAGTGAAGAGGACGAAGGCGCCCACGATGAGGAAGAGGGCGCCGACAAGCCAGAGGGCGGTCTTCAGGATGATCCGCCACCCGCGATTGTGGACGTAGTCGTCGAGCGCGATACGCACTCCCGTCAACCCGTGCATGAGGACGAGCCCGAGCAGTACGAGATCGTAGATGCGCCAGAATGGGTTCGCAAGACGCTCTGCCGCGAACTGATAGTTCACCTCGTCCACGTGGTGGAGAATGTGCATGACGAGTATGTGCCCGAGGAGCAGGAAGGCGATGAGAACGCCTGAGACGCGCATGAACAGCCAGGACGCCAGTTCGAAGTTGGTCGATGGCCGCGCGCGCGCCATGAGATCTCGCGTCATCGCTCTACCTCCCCCCGCCCAGCAGCCAGGGCGCGAGCATCAGATAGGCCGCGGGAAGGAAGAGCAGGGCCGAGAGCCCGAACTCCAGAACGATGAGCTTCGACTGGTGCTCGTGCGCCCCGTCCCACAGGTCGAGCACGATGATGTGCAGTCCCGAGATGGCGTGATAGATGACGGCGCCGACGAGAGCGACCTCAGCGATGCGGAAGAGCGGCATCGCGTAGAAGCGGACGACGGTGTTATACGCCTCGGCCCCCCACAGAAGGAGCGCCGTGTCGGCGATGTGAAACAGGAGAAAGAGAACGAGACCCAGCCCGGTAAGCCGGCGCAGACCCCACGCGTACATACCTGGAGCGCCGCGATACATCTGGCCTCCCTCCTTCGAGTGGTTTAGCGCTACTGCGAGGTATTCAGTTGAGATGCGGGTCCGATCCAACGGATGCACGATCGAGGCCGGCAGGAAGCTCCCAGGTCCGGCATGTTCCGGCCCGGGAGGTCCGGGACGTCCCTACCTGGGCCCGCCCCACTTCACCCGGGTCCGCCCCACTTCGGATCGTCGAACCGCTGTATCTCGAGCAGGTAGCCGTTCGCGTCGCGGAAGACGCGGCATCCCCCCTGGTCCAGAACCATTGGGAGCCCGAGCAGCTCCTCGTAGAACCGGGCGGTCGCGCCCAAGTCCCGCGTGTGGCAGAAGGTGATCCGGGAGTCGAAAGGGCTCGTCATCGGCTCTGTTCGCCCGCCCATTGCTCGAGACCCACCTCTCTGATCCTCTCGAGAGTCGCCCTGGCCGACGCGTAGTCGCCGCCTCTGTAGAACGCCTCCAGCGTCTCGCAGTCGTCGTAGTCGCCGCAGTCGGCGCACGTCGTGACGGCGCGCTCCGAGGCGCAGAGCCTCACCTTGCACGCCAGACTCCAGTGCTCGTCGAGAGGTCCCTTGCATCCGCTGCATCGGATCTCGACGGCGGTGCACTCGGCGCTGTGGTGCTTGTTGATCCAGTCGGCGATCTCCTGCTGCTTCTCTCTGTCGCCGGCCTTGGCCGCCACGTAGATGTCGCAGCGCTCACAGTAGATGCCGCAGTATCCGAGGAAGTTGAGGTCTATCGCTCCCATGCGCTCTCCTTGAGGTTCGCGCGCCAACCGCTCCCGGTCCGTCCAGGGAACCGGCGCCGGACCGCGGCCCCCCGTCTCGAGTCGGCGGGGGTCTCGGGTCAGCGACGCTCGCCAAGCTCGTCGCCGAGCATCTCGATCATGAGCTCGGCGTTCCGGGCGGCGTGACCGGCGTGGCAGTTGTTGAAGAAAGCGTAGACCTTCTTGACCCTTTCCTCAAGCGTCAGAAGCTTCTGCGACCACTCCGAAAGCTCCTCCGCGCTGTAGTCGTAGTCGTATCTGTCTCCGCCTCCGCGTCCCCACCAGTTAGCGGCGTTCCTGCCGTGGAATCGCACGTATCCGGTATCCGTGGTCGCCTGCGCTATGGGAGGCAGAAGTCCTTTGAGGCTTGGCTCATCGACGGAGCAGTAACCGAGACCGCTCGCGCGAAGGAGGTCGAACGCGGACGGCGTGATCCACGAATCGTGTCTGAACTCGACGAAGAGGGGGTCGTCCCCGAGTCTCTCGCGGAGCGCTCGAAGATGGTCCTGCGCTTCGACGGTGTTCTTGAACTTCCACGGAAATTGCGCCAGATACCCGCCGAACTTCCCGGCGTCTCTGAGCGGCACGACGGCGTCCGTGAACGCGGCGTACATCGAGGCGTCGTCCTCAATCTCGTGGGTCATCCCCCTGTAGAGCTTCACGATGAATTCGAACCCTGGAGGCGTCTTCCGCTCCATCCGCTCGAACATCCGCTCGTCCGGGACGCGGTAGTAGCTCGAATTGATCTCAACGACGTCGAAGTGGCGCACGTACTCATCCAGCATGCGGTTCCTTGGCGTCCCGTCAGAATAGAGCGGGCCGACCCAGTCGGCGAAGCTGTAGCCGGACGTGCCCACGCGTATGCGACCGTGCCTGCCGAGCTCCCGCACGTTGGGCGGCACGGGGTCGCTGTCGTACGCGCCGTTCGTGCCCGCGATGGGGTCCCGCTTCTTCGAGGGGAGCTCCGGGAAGAGGTCTCCCTGACTCCCCCCTCCGCCTCCGCCTGTGTATGCGTGTCCACAGCTCCAGCGCTTCATCTACTCGTGTCCCCCGACCCTTTTGTCCTCGAGGTCCTGGTGTCTCAGCATGTCGAACGGGCTCGAGGAGAGCCCGGGCGGGAGCGGAACCGTGTCGACGTTCGCCTTGTTGTCGTGAAACCCGGCCATGATCGAGTGGTACTGGCGTTCCGACGTTCCCACCGACATCTTCTGGAATCTTGGCTCCGACACCCGGCGCCCCGCGTCCCACATCTTCCTGTTCAGGCTCACTAGGCGCGCGCGGGTTATCGCGTTCTCGCCGAACTTGTCGCGTATCGCGTCGACGGCCGCGAGAAGCTTCCTGTGCGAGTCTTCTTCCTTCTGCTGGAAGAGGTCGATCTGGACGGTCTCGGGCACCTTCACGAGGCCCGAGCAGCTCACCCCGACGAGCCTGATCGCATGACCGGGGCGCCAGTGTCTGTGCATGAGCTCGCGCGCGACCTTGTAGATGGTCCGTTCCTCGTCCGTGTAGAACTGGAGCTTCTGCTGTCTGCCCACGCTATCGAAGTCGCTGAACCTGAGCCGCATCGAGATGACGTTACCCAGATACCCCTTCTTTCTCATCCTGCGGGCGACCTGGTCGCAGAGTCTCAGGAGCACCTTCTCGGCCTCGGCGATGTCCCAGGTGTCTGCGGGCAACGTGTGTTCGTGCCCCATCGACTTGATGGGCATGCCCTCGAAGTATGGCGTCACCGGGGTGTCGTCGCGGCCCACGGCCATCATGTGGAGGATCTCTCCCATGATGCCGAACCGCCTCCTGAGCATCGAGACGGGATGCTCCGAAAGCTCGCGGATCGTTTCCACGCCCATCATAGAGAGCGCGAAGGCGGTCTTGTCGCCCACTCCCCATATGTCGGTGACCTTCCGGTCTCCGAACACGTCCCTGAAGCCGCCGGGGCGAACGACCGAGACGCCGTCCGGCTTGTCGAGATGGCCGACCATCTTGGCCGCGAGCTTGTTCGGTCCGACGCCTATCGAAGCCGTGAGACCGGGGAACCGCTTACCGATCCTGTCCTTGATCTCTAAGGCCATTCCTTCGCAGTTCTTCCAGTTGCACGTCGTGCCCGTCATCTCGACGAACGCCTCGTCGATCGAGTAGGGCTCGACGATCGTCGAGAACTCCTTGTAGATGCGGAGGAGCTCCATCGAGACGTAGATGTACTGACCCGGGTTCCCCTCGATGGCCACGACGTGCGGGCAGCGGCGGAAGCACTCTACGGTCGACATGCCGGACCTGATGCCGTACTCCCTCGCCTCGTACGAGGCCGCGGCGGCAACGCTCCTGGTCGTAGGCTTCCCGCAGACGATGACCGGTTTGCCCCTGAGCTTTGGGCGGCACATCACCTCGACCGATGCGAAGAACGCGTCCATGTCGATGTGAAAGACGATCCGCCTGTCGCGGTCGTCCACGAACGAGGCTTCCTTGCGATGGCGTCCGAGCATCTACTTCCTCTTTCGCTGCGCCTTCTTACGCGCCGGCTTCTTCGCGGTCCTCTTGGGGGTGGCCTTCTTCGTCGCCTTCTTCGAGGTCTTCCTTGTGGCCTTCTTCGCTGCCTTCTTCTTACGCGCCGGTTTCAAGGGCTGGCACTTCGGGCAGATGAAGGTCGAGGTGCTCCCCGTCTTGAGCTTCACGACCTTCGTCCTGCACCTGGGGCACGGCTTCCCCTCGCGGTAGCCCACTAAGATGTCTGTCATCTTGAACCCGCCCCGCCTACCCTTGAGATCGCGCTCGTACCACGCGCCCCTCTTCTTGAGACTGGGGATGAGCCCGTCGCGGATGGCCTGCCAGAGCCCGTCGACCTCACTTTCCGAGAGCGTGTCGAGCTTCCTGTCGGGGTGGAGCCTCGCCAGGAAGAGGATGTCGTGGGAGTAGGCGTTCCCGATCCCGGCGATCCTCTCCTGGTTCAGGAGGAACGACTTGACCGAGCCGCGTCTCCCCTTGAGCATCTCGCGGAACTCGCCTTTCGGGATGTCAATGGCGTTCGGTCCGAGCTTGGCGCTCATCTTGTGCGACCCGAGTTTCCCGTCGGCCACGTAGTGGACGTGCCCGAACCACCAGAAACGGAATGGGAGCGCCGTCCCGTCGTCGAAGAAGATGGTGACCTGCCGCTTCTCGGGAAGCTCGTCCGCGGGAACGACGGCCGCCTCCGCTCCCATACCGAAGTTCAGAAGCAGATGCCCCTTCGTCGTCTTCGTGAAGATCCACTTCCCGTGGTAGGTGGTCTCTAAGAGCTTCGCTCCTGTGAGCGCGCTCTTGAACTTGCGCGGCGTCACGTTCAGACACTTCGGCTGCAGGACCTCGATGTCCTTGATCGTCCTGCCCACGAGGAGCTTCTGCATCTCCTTCGCGCGCGACGCTACCTCTGGAAGCTCAGGCATGCTTCTCCTCCGGGAGATGGATGGCGAACTTGCAGCTCTCGTCGCCCTTGAGCACCGACCCCTCGCATACGACCTTGACCGGCGCCTCCACGATCGACTCCCACAACGGCTTGAACCAGCCGGTCCCGCAGTTGCAGAACGTGAACGAGATGTCTTCGCCGGCCAGTATCGCGGCCTTGACGACAGGGCAATGGCACGCGGCCGCCCGTTTGACCCTGGGGTCCGTCGCGGTCTCGTGCTTCTCGCGCTCCTGGGGGTTCTTCTCGATGAAGATGACGTTCCCGTCCCTCTCCGGGTCGCGGTAGTACGGTGCGCCTCCGTAGCCCGGGTCTTCCGCGATGTCGTCGAGGAGCGCGTCGATGCTCCCCAGGCGCTCGTAGTCGTTCTTGAGCTTGGCCGTGTGTCCCTTGGGATAGACGTGCGCGCAGCCGCACATGATCTCGCGGCGCTTGTCCTCGTCCTCGACGGCGGAGTCGAGGCGCGCCATGGCGCCTTTCATCCACGCCACCTTCGAGGACGGATCGGACCGCGGGGAGAGCCCGTCGCTGCCACCCAGAACGTGCTGCCTGACCGATGCGCCCGCATGACGGTCGAGGCCGACCTTGAGCCTCTCGAGCCACTTCGGGAGAAGCATCGGGACCTGAAGCTCGGCCGAATACGCTCCGACACCGCCCGGCTCGTGATCGAGAAACTCCTCCCGCCACGGCTCCTCGGTGACGCCAATGTGATGTTCGATGGCGTAGCGCCAGAGGTCGCCGAACGTTTTCCCCAACGCGCCACCGGTCTCATCGGAACCGTGGTCGCCTCCGAACGGCGCGCACATCATGAGCGCGCCCTCCAGCGTCCCGTAAATGATCTCGTCGGGCCCGCCGCGCGATGATCCACCGACACCGTCGTCCTCGGCCGGCTCCGTCACCGGCAGGCACACCTCCATGTCGCCCCCGCCCCTGTGGAGGACGAATGGACGGCCGCACGCGCGCGAGCCGGCCGATTTCGACAGCGTCTCCAGTTGCTTCCCTATCTCTTCGTGTTTGCCGTTGAAACGAATGCTGGCGACGAGCATGTCGGGTACATCGCGCCAGGTGATGTTGGGTTCGCCGCCGGACATTCGCTGTTCTCCTCCTGGGGAGAGCCTCTACATAGATGGAGTTCACTGCTTAAGAAGACCTCACAACTCGAAGAAGACACCCTACTTGGCGGACGCGTCCTCTTCCATGATGCCCGAGACGTTGCCGTCGGGGTCCTTGAAGTAGGCCATCCAGCCGACACCGGGGATCGCCATCTTCGGAACGGTGATGGTTCCGCCGGCTGCCTCGATCTTACTCACGTACTCGTCGACCGAGGGAACGTCCATCGTGTTGACCACGGCGGACATGCCGTCGCTCTTGCGACCCATGCCGCCGTCGATGCCCGGCTGGTCTTTGGAACCGGTCATCACCAGCCAGTAGTCAACGGGTCCGTCCCACTTCTGAATGGTCCAGCCGAACACGCTCTTGTAGAACTCGGCCAGCTTGTCGGGATCGTCGGCCGGGATTTCGAAATGCACGACTCTAGGCATTGCGGTACCTCCTTGTTGATCAAGACATGCTGAACAGACACTTCAATGGTCGCTGCTCTAGATGAAACCGATCCTCCTCCGCTTCGGGGGAATTGTCTGGTCGATCAAACTCCGGATGAGAATGACTAACTCGCTGATCTGCTCATCATGATCGCCCAAACGACGCTCGAGCTGCGCAAATCTTCTGGCAAGCTCCAGATTCCCCGAGACGACCCTGCGGAGTCTGATGAACGCCCTCACAACAAAGACGCTCATATCAATGGCGCTTTCGGAGTTGAGCACGGTGGCGGCCATTATCGCTCCATGTTCAGTGAACGCACGGGGCAGGGTTCTCGAGAATCTGAGCTTCGATAAGTGGTCGCAGTTTGCGACCACCTCATCCTTCTCTTTTTTGGTCAATCGGAACATGAAGTCATCCGGAAATCGTTTCTTGTTCCGCTTGACCTGCTCATTTAGCCGCTTCGTGGGAACGCCGTAGAGCTCTGCCAGATCGGCATCTACGATGACCTTCTGGCCGCGAATGAACAGTATGCGCCTATCGATCTCGATTGCTCGTACAGCCTCCTTGCTCGATGCCACCGTCTATCTCCCAAGGGGTTCTCCTTCAAGAGGCGATCACAGAGCACGGATGATCTCGCACCCATGACAATCAGTCTCACGCACCTCGAACATCCGGTCTAGAGGAGGCCCGCGCGCTCATCGCCAGTGGAGCATCCCTCCGAGTCGGCGAATCCCCGCGCACCGGCCCCCTCTAGCCATCCATGTCCGTACGCGACAGCGTCCATCCCATCGTCCGCGTGCTGTAGATGAGTTCGTAGTAGTCCTCTTCCTTGGTGACCACAGCGAAGTAGTAGAGCTTGTACTGACCCTCGTGCTCCTCCCACTTCCCGCTCACGCGGTCCACATCGAAGACCTTGCTCTTCCACTTGAAGCGGAGAGGGTCGACCTTGCCCTCCCCGAACCTCGTAAGGACGGTGACCGGCTCGTTGATGTCGTGGATCATCGTGTCTTCCGTTGTCGCCGAGTAGTCCATCATTGGATCTTCCGCATCAGTCCGACGACCTTCCCCAGGAGCCGGGCGTCTTCGTCGCGGTCATCCAGGACGATGTCGTCGTAATCGGGGTTCTCCGCCTTCAGAACGACGCGTCCGTTCTTGCGCGTGTACGTCTTGACCGTTGCTTCGTCATCGATCAAGGCCACCACCACGTCCCCGCCCTTGGCTGTTGCCTGGGGACGGACGATGACGACGTCGCCGTCGAAGATGCCCCCGTCCTTCATGCTGTCGCCGCTCACGCGGAGCGCGAAGCTGTCCTCGTCCCTCGCGAACATCTCGTCGACCGCTATGACGCCCTCGATGTTCTCGACCGCCAGTACCGGAGTGCCGGCCGCTACCTGTCCGACGATGGGGATCTCGTTCGCGTTCGCCCTGGCCGGGGACGGTACGTGATGTTCGCGCCACTCGATGCCACGTGAGATCCCTCTCTCCCTCTTTATGTATCCGCGCTCCTCAAGAACCTTGAGGTGGTAGCGCACGCCGTTCGTGGAGGAGATACCGAACTCCTCTCCTATCTCGCGGATAGTCGGCGAGCGGTCGTGGTCGCGGATGGTCTCTGTGATGAACTTGAGTATCTTCTTCTGGGCGAGAGAGAGATCGTCTCGGATCGTCATGTGGGTTCGCTCCTGGTGGACGCGTTCGGACAGAGCGTTCGTTGATAAGGAGAATGCCCGCGGTTGCATGACGCTTGCGCAGTGATGTCGCTTCCGCAGCCGCGGGCGCCCCCTTGAAAAGGAACCGAGGCGGGCCGCGCAGGATTCCCGTACTTCACGGACCGGGCGCGCGAGCTGACCATTTCCCACGTGATTCGCCCAACGCGCGGCCCTGATACCTCGGCCTAGATGGCTCGTCTTCCGACGGGCAGTGGCGGCGCGGCTTTCTGCTCATGCATGAGAGCCGCGAACCGCCGCGGACGCCCACTGCCCATCTGTGCACCATGTTACTGCACGCATGTGCAGGGGTCAAGGGGAAAAGAGAGGGCCCTTGGACAGGGCCCTCTCCGGCGTCGCGATCCGGGTTCGGATCCTACTGCCGGGGCGAACGAGACAGGCCCCGGGCGCCGGGCATCAGATCTCACCTGCCGCGAACCACCCCTGCGTCCGCCTGCAGATGCGTACCAGCCAGAGCATGACCGGGACCTCGATGAGAACGCCCACCACCGTGGCGAGCGCCGCGCCGGACGAGAGCCCGAAGAGCATGACCGCCGTCGCGATGGCGACCTCGAAGTGGTTCGAAGCGCCGATCATGGCAGAAGGGGCCGCGTCCTCGTAGCGCAGCTTGAGCAGCCTCGCCGCGCCGTAGCCGAGCCAGAAGATGAGGAGCGTCTGGAGGAAGAGAGGGATGGCGATCCAGAGGATGGTCAGGGGGTTCGCCGTGATGACGTCGCCCTTGAACGAGAAGAGAAGCACAAGAGTGATCAGCAGCGCGATGATGGTGACTGGAGTAAGAACATGAAGGAACCTCTCCCTGAACCACTCCTCCCCCTTCGCGGCGATGACGCCCTTGCGCGAGACGTAGCCCGCGGCGAGCGGCAGCGCCACGTAGATGCCGATCGAGAGAAGGAGCGCCTGCCACGGCACGGGCAGTCTGCCGACGCCGAGCAGGAACCCGCCGAGCGGCCCGTAGAGGAAGAGCATCGTCAGGGAGTTGATGGCGACCATGACGAGCGTGTGTCCGTCGTTCCCCTTCGCGAGATAGCCCCACACAAGCACCATCGCGGTGCACGGCGCTATCCCCAGGAGGATGCAGCCGGCGAGATAGCTCCGCCAGAGGGGAACCTCGAGCATCCGGAGCCCGTCGCGCAGGACGACCGTGCCCGCTCCGTACGCGGCACCGACGTCGAGGTCGAGCCCCAAGGGCATCTTCACGTAATCGACGGCCTCTGGACCGATGAAACGCTGGAAGACGAACCCCAGGAAGAAGACCGCGATCGCGTACATCGTGAAGGGCTTGATGGCCCAGTTGAGGACGAGCGTCAGTCCGACCGGCTTTCCGCTCTTCCCCGCCTTCACGACCTCGCGGAAGTCGATCTTGACCATGATGGGGTACATCATGAAGAAGAGGCAGATTGCGATGGGGATCGACACGACGGGGGCCCCGCCGACGTTCAGCGACATCCCGTCGAGGAACCGTGCGGTCCCCGGCGCCACGCGCCCGAGGCCTATTCCCGCGAGTATGCAGAGAGCCACCCACAACGTGAGGTAGCGCTCGAAGAACGAGAGCCCCTTCGCTTCCTTCGTGATGCATGCTTCAGACGCCACGTGCTCCCCTCCTGTCATTCGTGGTCCGGTCGACTCCGCGCGTGGACTCCGGCACATGACGCCGAGACCCGACTACGCCGGAACGACAGAGCCTTCGGACAGCTTCAGCCCCCTCTGGGCGCGTCTCGCTGCCTCCGAGTCGTGTGTGACGACCACGATCGTCTTCCCCTGAGAGTTCAGCTCGTCCATGAAGTCCAGAAGCGTCGCCCCAGTCTCGGGGTCGAGGTTCCCCGTAGGTTCGTCCGCAAGGATGATGCGCGGGTCGTTGGCGAGCATGCGGGCCACGGCAACCCGTTGCTGCTGTCCGACACTGAGCTCCGATGGCTTGTGGTCCATCCTGTCATCCAATCCCACGCGCGCGAGCAGAGACGCGGCGATCTCCTTCTGGTGCCGTCGTTCGACCCGTGAAAGCAGAAGCGGCACCTGAACGTTCTCCAGGGCCGTCAGATATGGCACGAGATTGAAGGACTGGAAGACGAATCCGATCGTGGCTCGTCTGACGTCCGCGCGCTGCGCGGGCCCGAGTTCGTAGATCGGCACGTCGTCAATGAACACGCCGCCGGAGGACGGCGACAGCATGCCTCCGAGCATCAGAAGGAGCGTGGACTTGCCGCTCCCGCTTCTGCCGGTGATCGATACGTACTCGCCCGGACCGACCTCGAGATCGACCTCGCGCAGGACGCTCACGCGGCCGTGCCTGTGGGGGAACTCCTTTGCGGCACCCTTCACTCTAAGCACGATCACACCTCCTGAAGCGCGTCCGAAGGGTCCATGCGAATCGCACGTCGCGACGGGAGGAAGCTACCCACCAGAGAGATTCCGACGGACAGCAGCATCGCCCAAAGCAAGAGCTGCGGCATCGGCAACACGGGGATGCGTGCGAGCGCGGGTCCCAACCAGACGGCCAACGCGGTCCCCAGAAGAAAGCCGCCCAGCCCCCCTGCCAGCCCGAGAATCAGACCCTTCAGCAGGAACACCCACGTCACGAACCTGGGACTCGCTCCCAGCGCCACGAGCACGCCTATCTCCCTTCTGCGTTCGGTGACGTTCGTGAACATGTAGTTGGCGATTCCGAAGGCGCCGATCGCGGCGATGACGGCAACTATGAGCGTCGAGAGCCGCCGCATCGTTTCATTCATTCTGACCTGCGTGTCCACGATCTGGGCGATCGTGAGCACCTGCGCCTCGGGGAGCAGCCTGTTGACCTTCTCGACGAGCCCGTCCGAGATCGCCTGACAACAGCCTACGACCTCGATCGCGTTCACCTCGGCCCCCCTGCCCGTCATCTCCTGGACGGTGTGAAGATGAGCGAAGATGCGCGCATCGTCCACCGTTCCCGTCCTGGGTAGAACGGCGAGGACCGAGAGCTGACGCCCGAGAACGGATATCTCATCGCCCTCCTCCACTCCGACCAGGGACGATACATCGGAGCCGACCAGCGCCTCGGAGACGCCGAGATCCTCTATCACCCTCCGACGCGCGAGGCTCGATGGGTCCTGTTCCCCGGATGCCCCCCCAGGCAGCGACACCGCCGGAACGGTCCCGCAGCCCTCGGGACGGGCGAATATGCCAGCCCCTGCCCACATGGCCTTCGCTTGGAACTCCTGTTTCGGGAGGATGCCGGTCAGCGTCAGCCGGCGGCCGGAGACTTCGACCGGCACGGACAGCTTCGGAGAGAGGTTGTCGAGCCCCTGGATGTCGGACATGACGAGCCGAGTGACGTACTCCTCAGGGATCACGGCCTCCTGCATGTCGGCGCTGTAGTAGTCCTGTATGGTCACCGATTTCGGCAGGACGAGGACGTTCGCCCCGAGGGCGTCCATCTCCCTGCTCACGGCCTTCTCCGAGTAGAAGGAGATGTTCTTGACGGCGACGATCACCGCTATGCCGAGCAGGACCGCGAGGAGGCCTGTCACGACCTGCGTCTTACGTTCGAACATCTCCCTCAGAACAAGCGTCAGCAATCGCACGACAGGGCCTCCGTCACTTACCGGGGCAGCAGCCTGAACCGGCGCCGGGTGCACACGCGGCCGCGCTGGCCGCCGCTTCGAGGGCCTTCACAAGCATGGTCTCGTCGGTCTCACCAGAGAACTGGGCCACGGCCGTCGCCGGCGGCACCATCATGATCGTGATTGCCTCGGCCGTACCTACATCCACTCCGAGCCTGTCAAGCAACTCACGTTCACGAGAGTCCCCGGGATCGACCATCACGACACTTGACGTGTCGGCATAGCGGGTGTCGGCCTCCAGGGCGCGCACGCCAGTCATGGCCGCGTCGTTCTTCGTTGTCGACGCCCCCTGCACGCAGACCAAGACGATGTCGCCGTCCTGTAGAGCCGCCAGGCACTTCTCCGTCGCGGCGCTGACGATCGACCCCGCCAGCTGCTCCTTGGTGAACCGCCCGGGGAATCCACCGGTGATCGCTCCGTTCGGCGCGATCGCGACGGCAAGCGGCATCGGCGCGCGGTCGACCTTGAGCTTGTCCACGATGTCGCGCTCTGCCGCGCTCTTGACGTTGATCGCGATGTGGTCGACGCGACCGTCGAGCTCTTCCACGGCGTTGTCAAACACGTTCCTCATCTCCGCGGTCATCCTGGCGTCGCCGCCCCCATGAAAGAAGATGAAGAGATACCGCCCGGACTCCCTGGCCCGCTCGATTGCCGCCATCCCTGTTCCGGAGTCTTCAGAACCGGCGACGTCCGGTGGACCAGTGCCGTCCGCCGCGCTCGCCGAGGCGACGCCGCCCGACGGTACGAGTCCGGACACGGTCCCATCTCGAGACAACACGAACACAACACCAACCACGATGACCACCATCACGCTCAGCATCACCACTCGCTTCACCACGATTCCTCCTCTGTTCCCGCTGGTCGCAGAGAGCCCTCATCTCTACGTTCAGGACTCACACGATTCGACTCGACATCCTATGATTCCCGTTACCCGGACCTCGTCTTCCAGCGTTGTCGCGTCCTTCGAGAGCCTGGATGTCACCCACTCCAACGCTCCACGCGCTCCGGGGTGCGCACCGTCGTCCGCCAACCGGTAGTAGACCCAGCGCCCGTTCTTCCGCCCCTCCACGAGACCCGCGCTCTGGAGCACAGACATGTGCCTCGAGACCGTCGATGTCGAAAGCCCCAGAAGCTCCACGATCTCGCAGGCACACAACTCACGTGCGCGGAGAGCCATCACCACCCTCACGCGGCCCTCGTCTGACAGCGCCTTCGCGATCTTAATGACCTCACGCATGTTGACTCCTATAGTTGGCGAGATATCGAAGTGTAGAATGATTCAGTTCTGCTGTCAAGAGAGATTCTGGAGGTGAGGGCGACGAAGTCGGCGATGGGGAGGAAGACGGGCGGCGAACGCACCACGCGGCCGGCTACCGAGGCGGCGTCTCGACGCTCCCCGGCATCGACTCCACGAAGGCCCTGATCTCGTCTCGCACACGCCTGTAGTGCGACAGAGCCTCGTCCTCGCTGGCTGCACCCGAGGCGAGCCTCGGCGGGTCGTCGAATCCGGCGTGAATATGCCTGGTTGGTCCGGGGAAGAACGGGCACGCCTCGCCAGCCGCATCACACACGGTCACGACGTAGTCGAAGTCGAGACTGACGAGCTCCTCCACGCCTTTCGAGCGGTGCCCGGACATGTCGACCCCCGCCTCGGTCATGACAAGGATGGCGCGAGGATCGACAGTACCCGGCTTGGTTCCTGCTGAGTACGGCTCGAACTCGCTACCCCTGAGCGCCCGCGTCCACGCCTCCGCCATCTGGCTCCGGCACGAGTTGCCTGTGCACAGGAAGAGGATTCGCCGGCAATGCGCGTTCCTTCTCATGTGACGATAATGCCTCCAGGCTCTTCCTGGTTTCGTACGCGACGTAGTCCCGGAACATAGCCTCATCTTGGACAAGGCCCCATATGTCCGTGAGCTTCTTCCATTCCGCGACGTCCCCGTCGAGCTCCGTGGTCACGACGAGAGACGATTCGAAGAGGTCGTGCTCGTCGGCGTAGTGGCTGTTCTCGGGCTCGTCCAGATTCAGACTTCGCCAGACCAGCGTCCCGCGATCGAACTCATCGGGGAAGGAGTCCCGTAGGGCGTCCTCCGAGTAGGCCTCGAACGTGAGGCACGTGTCGCATCTGAACGTGCGGTGGAAATACAGCACCACGACGCGGCTACCGGTGGAGTCTATTGTGCCGGACGTGACCGAGTCCGGCTCGGCAGTGGCCGCGTTCCCGCGCTCGAGCGCAGGGGACCCCGACACGGCGTGGCTTCCGTCATCCCGGCCACCGGAGTCGCCGGCCGCGAACGGAGTCACGAGAGCTGCTAAGATCAGAACCGCCAGCATTGAACGGAGATGTCTCACTCCGCCTTCCCGACCGAAGCCGCCTACGAGAGAAGCGACTTGATCTCATCGACCGACAGGAGCTCCCCGGCGGCCTTCACCTCTCCGTCCACCGCGAGTCCGGGCGTCATCATGATGCCGAACGTCATAATCTCGTTGATGTCGGAGATCTTCTCCACCTCGCACTCGAGTCCCATCTCCTCCAGGGCCGCGCGTGCGTTCGCCTCGAGCTGCTTACACTTCGGACATCCCGTACCCAGTATCTGGATCTTCATCGTTCCCCCTACCCTGTTATCGCGCCGAAGATCATCCCCGACAGAGTGGCCATCACGACCACAAGTCCGACGAAGACAAGCGTCTTCTTCGTACCCACGATGCTTCTGATCACGAGCATGTTCGGCAGTGAGAGCGCGGGACCGGCCAGGAGCAGCGCGAGTGCGGGCCCCTTTCCCATTCCGCTCCCGATGAGCCCTTCGAGAATCGGAACCTCCGTGAGCGTGGCGAAGTACATGAACGCACCCGCTACCGAGGCAAAGAGGTTGGACCCGAGGGAGTTACCACCCACCGACCGGGCGACCCAGTCCGAGGGGATGAGACCCTCCTGTCCAGGTCGTCCCAGCAGCAGGCCCGCCACCACCACGCCGATCAGCAGCAGGGGCAATATCTGCTTCGCGAACCCCCAGCTGGACTCGAACCAATCACGCTCCTCACCCGTGCCCGTGCTCGTGATCACGCCGAGACCCACGACGGCGGCGCCGAATGCCACGATGGGATGTCCCGGGAACAGAAACGCCAGCACGACCGCCGGGGCCGCCGCAAGTGCGACGCGAAGCGCCGACAGACGAAACCACAGTACGAGGACCGCGCCGAGCCCAAGCGCGAGCGCCGAGGTCAGCACCCACTTGGCCGAGTAGACAGCGGCCCAAGCACCCGTTGAGGTCGAAGGTCGTCCCCAGTTGGCGAAGACCAGGATCGCTACCAGGAGTGCGAAGTAGACGCCGTTCTGCCAGAGCGGCCTCGCCGCTTCGGGCTCAGGCATCGCGACCTGCGCCTTAGCCTTCTCGAGCTCTTCCTTTCGGAAGATGACGTGCATGAGGAGCCCTATGACGACGCTGAAGACGACCGCGCCAACTGCACGCGCGAACCCGAGTTGCGGCCCGAGGACGCGGGCGGTCAGGACGATGGCGAGCACGTTGATGGCCGGACCCGAGTAGAGAAATGCTGTGGCGGGCCCAAGACCGGCGCCCATTCTGTAGATGCCGGCGAAGAGCGGGAGGACGGTGCATGAGCAGACCGCGAGCACCGAGCCGGAGACCGAGGCTACACCGTACGCGAGCGGCTTGGGAGCTCTCGCTCCCAGGTACTTCATGACCGACTCTTTGCGTACGAAGACGGCGATCGCTCCGGCGATGAAGAACGCGGGAAGCAGGCACAGAACGACGTGCTCCCTCGCGTACCACTTGACGAGCGCGAGCGCCTCGGTGAAGGCAGCGTCGAACCTGGGGACACCGACCGGGAGGTGGAATGCCGCCAGAAAGACGACGACCATGACGGCGAGCGGCTTCCACTCGGTCTTCCAGTTCAAGAGGCTCTCCCTCTGTGTGGTTGGCAGCGCGTTCGATGGCCACGGCAATGTCGAGCACAGGACACTCGTGCGCGGCCCACCTCTGAGTTGAAGCTAGTGAGCTGTGACGAGCAGATAGACCCCGCCCAGGATCACGAGCGTTCCGCAGACCTTCTTGAGGATGATGGCGCCGCGCGACCGTTCGTTCCAGTTCAGATAGCGCTGCACAATCTCCGTGAACGTTCCCGCCAGCACGATGACCGAGCAGTGCCCCATACCGTAGGCCAAGAGGAGCAGGGCACCGTAGGCGATGCTCGAGGACGCGACCTGCAGTGTCACGCCCAGCATCGGGGCCATGTACGCGAACGTGCAGGGTCCGAGGGCCACCCCGAACACCAGGCCAAGGACGAACGCAGCCAGGGCGCCCTTGCGCTTCATCCGGACGCCACCCGGTCCAGACCACGGCATCGGTATGAACCCGAGTAGATGCAGCCCTACGACGAAGAAGATCACGGCGACGCCGTAGTTCGCCCAGCGACCGAGGTCGCCGATCATCCTGCCGGCGGCGGCCGTGACGACACCGATCACGGCAATCGTAACCAGAATGCCCACCGAGAACAGAAGCGAGATGATGAAGGCTCTGCGCGTCGAGATGCGCCCCTGCTCATCGACGAACCCCACGATGAGTGGAATGCTGGCAAGATGGCAGGGCGACAGGATGATGCTCAGGACACCCCATGCGAACGACGCGGCCAACGCCACCGCCGGCGCGCCCTCGACGGCTCTGCTCAGTGATGCGAACAGCTCTCCCACTGTGAGCGCTCCTTGTGTCACCTAAGAACACGAGATACGGCAGCCGGTGCCGCCCCGCGCGCTACTCCTCGAACGTGAATCCCAGCTCGCTCCACTTCGCGAGCATGTCCTCTCGGGAGAAGAATCCCTGATGGCGGAAGAGCTCGTTCCCGCTCTCATCGAAGAAGATCTGGGTCGGTATCACCTTGACGCCGTACTGCGTCCCGGCGTCCCTGGCCTTCCACACGTCGATGAACTCGACCTCGAGTTGCCCGGCGAAGGTCTCACGCATCTCCTCGAGAATGGGGGCCATCGCCTTGCAGGGAACGCACTTGTCGGCCCCGAGATCCAAAAGCCTGGGAAGCTCCGAACCCGTCTCGGTGGTCGCTGCCTCGCGAACGTCCTCCGAGGCGACCGCTCCCGAATCCGTCTCCCGGCTGTCGTCGGCGTCGCCTCCGCAACCCCCGATGAGCAGAGCGGAGAGCGCGAGCAGCGCGAGCAGGGCCCACGACGCCGGCGCCCCCGTTCCTCCAGCACTGAACCCGCGTGAGCCGGTCATGTCTCCTCCCGTCGCCCGATCGACCCCACGCCGCACGATGCCCCATCGCCTCCGCGCAGGACCGCGTCCATACAGCCGAAGAAATCCACGACACATCCCATCCTGAGCGAGTAGTAGACCTCCGACCCACGCTTCTCGTCGCAGACAATACCGGCAGACCTCAGGACGCCGAGGTGCTTCGACACGGTCGACATGTCCGAGCCGATGGCCTCGGTCAACTCGTGAACGCAGCGCTCCCCATGGGAGAGCTCGTCGACGATGTAGAGCCTGCTCGAGTGAGCCAGAGCCTTCATGACGCTGGCCCTGGCCTCGTAGCGCTCTCTGATGCTCTCATTCATGCGTGTGCTCCCTTCTGCATAACACTTGGCTATTTTACCAAATCGCCAAGCCAATACAAGGAGAATCTCTGGTGGGAGCATGTCATGCGCGGCAGGCGAGCGCGGCGACGGAACGCACGAAGGCCGCCGCGTGCTGCGACGGCCCTCGGGTGCGATCATCCCGCCCATAGCGCGTCTGTCGCGTGACCCGGGGCGACACTCGCCCCTACATCATCGGTCAGGCGTTCAGGAGCGCCGACGTGATGGCGCCGAACCCGCCGACGGCGAGCGCGATCGCGGCCGCCACAAGCCCGATCAGAGCGAGGATCCCGTAGATCGTGAAGTACGTCTTGAGCTTCGACAGCGCCTCGATGAGCTGGTACTTGTCGCCCGATATCTGCGCCATCTCGGAGGAGCCGGCGGCGCGGAGGAGCAGGATGCCTATCCAGATCGGGAGCCAGCAGATGAGTATCCCCACGATCGAGAGCACCATGAGAGCGCCGTAGATGATCATGAGAACGCCAAGGAACTTCATCCAGCCCCTGGCCGCGTAGAGCGGCGCGCTCACCTCGCGCACGAACTGCACGTCCCCGCCCGTCTGGGGGGGAACGCCGGGAGTGATGTCGGCCATCTCGAACCTCCTGAGCCACACTAGTGCCCGTGCTTCTTGAACTCGTCCTTATCGTACTCCATGCCCGGCTTGAACGCCGACATCTTCCGCAGCCGCTCCACGATGGGCGGCACGGCCTCGAGGACCATCTCCACGTCCTCTTCGGTCGTCCAGCGTCCGAGCGACAGCTCGAGCGAGCCGTGAGCCTCCTCGTGCTTGACGCCCATGGCGAGCTGCACGTACGAAGGCTCGAGCGTCTTGGTCGAGCACGCAGAGCCGCTCGCGGCCTGGATGCCCTCCATGTCGAGCGACAATATGAGGCTCTCGCCCTCGATGTAGGCGAACCTCACGTTGACGTTGCCGGGGAGCCTGCGCTCGCGCGGACCGTTAAGGGCGGTGTCGGACAGACGGAGGAACTCGTCGATGAGCCGGTCGCGCATGGGTTTGACACGCGCGACGTCGTCGTTCATCTCGGCGGCGGCGAGTTCGGCGGCCTTCCCGAACCCGACGATGCCGGGCACGTTCTCGGTGCCGGAGCGAAGCCCGTTCTCCTGGCCTCCCCCGTGGATCACGGCCTCGATGCGCGTCCCCTTCCTTACATAGAGAGCGCCCATGCCCTTCGGTCCGTAGATGTCGTTGGACGAGAGCGTCACGAGCCCGAACGGGAGCGTCGACACATCGACCGGGATCCACGCCTGAGCCGCGACCACGTCGGTGTGGAAGAGCACGCCCTTCTCTCGCGCGATCGACGCGATCTCCCCCACGGCCTGGATCGTGCCGACCTCGCTGTTGGCCATGCCGACCGACACGAGGATGGTGTCGTCGCGGGTGGCGCCGCGGACGGCGGCGGGATCGACGAAGGCCTCAGCGTCGACGGGAAGATAGGTCACGTCGAAGCCCTCGCGCTGGAGGAACTTCAAGGGGGTGATGACCGAGCGGTGCTCTATCTCGGTCGATACGATGTGCTTGCCCTTCTTGCGAAGCTTCATCGCCGTGCCCTTGAGGGCCAGGTTGTTGGCCTCCGTGGCGCCTGCGGTGAAGTAGATCTCTGAGGGGTCCGCGGAGAGGAACGCGGCCACCTGTGCGCGGGCCGCGTCCACGGCCTCGCGGCTCGCGTCACCAACAGAATGGAGCACCGCGGGGTTCCCGTGGTGCTCCGTCATGTACGGAAGCATCGCCTCGACGACCCGCGGGTCTACGGGCGCTCCCGACTGATAGTCGAGAAATCCTCGGGTCACGGGGGATAACCTCCGGCTGCAGCCGCCCACACGTCGGCGGCTAGAACCACTGCGTCCCGTCGGCGTCGAGCACGAGGTCGTTCAGGGTGGCGGCGCCCACGATCTCCACACCGTCGATGTAGTCGCCCCTCGAAAGCCCCATGAGCTGCGAACTCTGGTCGCAAACGAGAAACTTGACGCCCGCGGCCATCGCCTTCTCGATCATCTCCGACAGGGGCGGGAACTCGCCCGCCTTGATCTTGTCGGCCTCGCCCGTCTTGATGACGGTGATGCCTAGCCCCAGGAAGTAGACGGTCGCGTCTATGTTCATCGACCTCGCGACGGTCGCCAGAACGATCGGCGAGTAGAGCCGCATGGGCGTGTCTGTCCCTGAGGTCTGCACGTAGAGCATACTCTTCCGCTCAGCCATTGTCATCCTCCTGTTCGGTCGGGCGCGGGGGCCCGGAAGCGTGTCGCTCGGGGTGCCCGCAAACTACGGCGGGGCGCGCCGGTCCTGGCTACCGCGGTGTCCCCCGAACTGCCGCGCGCCATTCTCGGCTGATGCGCCCCGACCATAGCAGGAAGGCGGTTTGCCCTTCTAGCTCGAACGTCTTATGAGAAACCGGAAGACCCCGTCGTCCTCTTCTACGGACAGAAGCTCGTGGCCGGTGCGCCTGGCCCAACTCTGTATGTCGGGCTTCGAGGAAGGGTCGTCGGCCAGAACCTCGAGCACGTCTCCGACGCCGACGCCTGATATCTCCTCGTTCGTGCGCACGACCGGCTCGGGACAGAAGTACCCCGTCATGTCGAGCGACGATGTCACCTTGACCTCCGTCATCGGTCCGTTCTCCCGGTGCCCGTCTTTCCCGGCCGGGAACCCGCGAGCCATGAGGCACGATGCGCGCACACCAGGTCGTATTAGGCTCACGAGCCCCATTGCCGGGGAGTCTCGTATCTCTCGTCTCGCACTCATTAGGATGCGCCGGAGGACCTTAGGTTCCCCCACGGTTCCGGGTTCTCCCGGGACAGACGGAGCGTGCGGAAGGACGGCCCGGTAGGCGGGACGGAGCGTGCGGAAGGACGACCCGGCCCGTGGGACGGGACTGCGGCGGTTCTGCGGAACGGCCCGGAAGGGCGGGCGGGACGGGACGCAGGTCGCCCCCGCGGGAGGGCACGAGGGAAGTGCCGCGCGGGTCGGCCCTTAGGAGAGAATGGCCATCAGGAGATGCCAGAGGGCTCCGAATATCGGGTCGAACGCGCCCAGCCACAGGAGGCCGAACACGATAATGAACCCGAATCGGTCGATCGAGAGGTACTGCACCGCCAGGTGCGTCGGGAGCGCGTATGCCACGAGCCTCGACCCGTCGAGCGGGGGGATGGGGATCAGGTTGAAGAAGCCGAGGAACAGGTTGATGGCCGCGCCCGAGAACGCGAGGAAGCCCACCCAGTTCGGGAGGCCCGCTGACGTGGCGAGCTTGAAGATGACCGTGTAGACGCCGACCTGGATGAAGTTCGACGCAGGCCCCGCGAGCGACGTGATGGCGAAGTCCTTGAGGGGCTCGCGGAACCGCCTGATGTCGACAGGCACCGGCTTCGCCCATCCGATGATGAACGACGAGTTCGTGAGGATCAGGAACGCCGGGATGATGATGCTGCCGAAGAGGTCGATGTGCGGGACCGGGTTCAGGGTCAGGCGGCCCTGCTGCTTCGCCGTGGGGTCGCCTCGGAGGTACGCGACGTAGCCGTGCGACACCTCGTGCACGACGATGGCGAGGTAGAGGACGAGGATCCGGATGACGATCTGCACGGGTCTGGGGACGCCCGGGATGACCTGACCGACGAGCAGCGAGAAGAGCGTGGCCCCGCCGACGCCGACAAGCCAGGATGCGTACGTTCGATGCGCGAGCTTCTCTAGCTTCGGTTCCATCGGTCGACCAGCTCCACGATGTCGGGGAACGCGGTCATCACGTCGCAGTCGACGTCGCCGTAGGCGCCGACCGGGTCGAACAGCACTGGTCTCATTCCTACCCCGCGGGCGCCCACCACGTCAACCGCGTAGTAGTCGCCGACGTAGGCGGTCTCCTCGGCGGCGAGGCCGCCGGCCTCCAGGGCCAGCTCGAAGATGTGGGGATTCGGCTTGCTGACGCCCACGATGTGCGAGTCGATGACGAACTCGAAGTGGTCGCGGATCCCCATCGCCTCGAGACGCTCCTCGACCCTACCGTCAGAGTTCGAGACGCAGCCGACCACCATCCCGCGCGACCGAAGCGCCGCCATCGTCTCGTCGATCCCCTCCACGGGGACCGCCCAGATCCCGAGCAGCTCGTCGTTTGCCTGGCGGGTCATCTCTATCGCGCGCGGGACGAGGTCTCCGGACAGTCCGAGGCGCTCGTAGAACGGCGTGTAGTAGACCGGCCAGAACCCGTGGACGTCGCCGCCGTCCGACTCGGCGACCGCGCGGTCGAACGCGCTCCTGGCCCGCGCTTCGGCGTCGACCACGTCGGCGACCACGGCGCTCCGGCCGAGCGACTCGAGGATCCTCACGTAGATACTGTAGTCGGGGAACGCGACCGTGTTGCCCGCGTCGAAGAAGACGCCTCGTACCATGTGCCGGGGCTCCCGTCTCGATGAAGAGGCTCTCTGCGGCTACGACGAGTGTACTACAGGACGGCGCCCGGCCGCACAACGAACGGAGCCTGAGTGGCGCGCAATGAACGGAGGACGTGGACCCGAGGGAGCGTGCGAGCGGCCTCGCACGAGACGGAGCCCGCACCTCGGGAAGAGATGCGGGCTCCGTCTCGTTCTCTTGTCTCTCGTCTGCGCCCGGTCTAGGCCTTGCCGGCCGCTTCGCCTGCTGAGATCGAGTGCGCCCACGCGTCCCTGTAGTGCGAGAGGGCGACGCCGAGGGAGCCTGCTCCGTCCGCCTCGCGCGCCACGCCCTTGGCGTGCGAGGCTCGCGCCGCCCGGGCGGACGCGCGTGCCGATTCGAGCTGCCGATTCGCGCGCAGCGCTCTGTCGACCGGCTCGAACGCCTGCTCCCGATCGCGGCCCGAGGCGGACTCGTCGAATCCGCTGGAATCCTTGTGCCGGTCCTCCAGTCTGTCCATCGCGCGGCCGACCTCGGTCGACGTGTACTCGACGGCGCGTTCAGCCAGCGCGCGGTCGGCGGCCACGATCTTCGTGAGCAGCCACGCCACGGCGGACGCGCTCTCGCCGGGGAACTGCGCCGCGTTCTCGCCGGTGACGTTGCCCTCGAGCGCCGTCACGACGGCGACGTCCTTCTCGAAGAGCGAGGCCGGATACCTCACGTATCCGGCGTCGTCGGCGGAAGCGCCCTCCATGATGGCTATCGACTCCACCATGCCCTGCAGCGACGCTGAGAGCGCCTCGGAAGCGCCGCTCCCGTCACGGAGCGACTGGAGCGCGGGGCGGATCTTGGACGCGAGCCTGCGCGTCTCGCTGACTGCGAGGAGCACCTGCTCCCACTCGCTCTCCAGAAGCGATCCGCTCCCGTCCTGTATCTTCCAGACGATCTCCTCGATCGAGGCGGAGACCTCCTCGGCCTTGCCGGCCACGAGCTCCAGTTGCCCGGTCGCCTCAGTTACCACCCCGGACGACGAGGCGATGCTCGCGTAGTCCTCGGCGGCCAGCGCCTCTCGCACGTCGTCGGCGTTGCCGGCGAGCCTGCCGGCATTGGTCTTCGCCGCCTCGCTCAGACTCAGCATGAGTCCGACCGCGCTCTCGAGGGTCGCGGCTATCTCCGGGCTCTCACCCGCGGCCGACTCGTGCCACACGACGAACCCGAAGAGCGTGTCCCTGACCGCGCCCTCGGCGGTCACGAGCCGCGAGATGCCGGGAACTCCGAACGAAGAGTCTATCGACCCGATCGTGTTCATCGTGTTCCTGACGCGCCCCGCGGCGGCCGACATGTCGTCTGCCGCGTCGACCAGGAGCCTCACCTCCTCGGTGGCCCTGGCCTCCGCCAGACTGACGGCCTGCCTGGCCACTCCCATCACGAACTCGCGTTTGAGACCGGTCGCGGCGTCGGCGACCCACGCCGGGACGGGCACGTCGTAGGCGCTCTGCCCCGCGGCGGGCTTTTCGTCCTGCGCGAGAGCCGCGCCCGACGTCGGTATCGTGAGAACCACAGCGGCGACGGACGCCGTGAGAAGCCGGGCTCCCATTCGCAATCCAGAAGATGGCATCAGTCCGAACATCGTTCCTCCAGTGATCCCCGCGACCGCCTGGGGCGGCCGCCGCACGAGCCCGCCCGGCCCCCGCGGGACGTACCCGCGCGGCCTTAGGTCAGCGTTCCGGAGCCTCTACTTGCCCACCGGCCTCAGGACGTGCATAATCGTGTCCTATTGGGTGCCTGTGACGCACACTGAGTTCAGAAATCGGGCACAATCTGCGGAAAGGGGCAGGAATGGGGACGAAAGCACGGTGCCTCCGGGGCATTCTGGCGGCAGTGGCCGCCCTGGCGTTCGCCCAGGCGGCCGGGGCGTCGCTCCAGCCGCTCGGGCTCGAAGAGGCCGTGGCGCTGCTTGGGGCCGCCGGCGGCCTCGAGGAGCATCCCAACGCCAACTCGCTCGTCGTCATGGACGAGACGTACATCGAGTTCGAGAAAGACGGCTCCTACGAGCAGTACAGCCACTTCCTGACGAAGATACTCACCGACGAAGGTCTGGACGACAACGCCGACGCGTCCACGCACTATCACCGGCAGTACGGTGAGGTGGAGGTCGTCCTGGCCCGCGTCATCAAGGCGGACGGGACCGAGATCGTCGTCGGAGAGGACCTCATCACGGACGGCACGCCGCCGCAGATCGCGGCGATGGACATCTACGAGACGAACTTCAGGGAGATGACGGTCGTCTTCCCGGGGCTCGAGGTCGGTGACGCCGTCGAGGTGCTCTTCCACGAGGTCTACGAGCCGCTCATCGAGGACCACTTCAACGGCCTCTACTTCATGCAGTACGTGGAGCCGATGCTCGACGTCTCGATCGTGATCAAGGGCCCCTCAAGCATGCCTCTGAAGCACGTCGTGAAGAACGGCAAGGCCGAGTTCACGGAGACCAGAGACGGCGACGACACCGTCTACACGTGGACCGCGAAGAACACGGTGAAGCTCGAGCCCGAGATGGGCATGGTGCCGTTCACCCAGGTCGCCACGAAGCTCCTGGTCTCGTCGGTCCAGACGTGGGAGGAGCTCTCGCGATACGCGTGGAAGCTCTCCGATGAGAAGTGCATCGCCGAGGACTCGGTCAAGGACGTGGTCGCGGAGGTCACCGAGGGGCTCACGACGACGGAGGACAAGATCCGCGCCATCCACTACTGGATCATCGAGAACGTGCGCTATCTGGGGATAGCGATGGACCGCAGCATGTTCCTTGAGCCGCACTTCGCAGCCTACACGCTCGAGAAGGAGTACGGCGTCTGCAGGGACAAGGCGGTCCTCATGGTCACGATGCTCGAGGAGATCGGCGTGCCCGCGTGGGTCGTCTTCATCAACCCGAGCAGGATGACCGACAGGGAGATCCCGTCCGTCTACTTCGAGCACGGCATCGTGGCGATCGAGGGGGACGATGGCGAGTACAGGTTCCTCGACCCGACGATGGAGATGAGCCGCTCGGTCTACGCCTCGTACGTCGGCGACCGCTGGGTGCTCGTCGCGACCGAAGAGGGCAGCGGGCTCACGCAGGCGGTCCACGTTCCGGCGTCCTCGAACGCCGGGATCATCTCGGAGACGTCCGCGCTCGCGGACAACGGAGACCTCCACGGCTCCGTCACGATATCCGGACGAGGCATGTACGAGGAGATCCTCCGGACGATCGCCGGCCAGGTCGGACCAGAGCAGGTGCGCATGATGGTGGAGGAGATGGTGCAGACCATCCACCCCGGTTCGAGGCTCGTCGACTTCACCCTGTCCGACTACGAGAACCTCTACGAGCCGATGTCGCTTCAGATCGCCTACGAGATCGACGGCTACGCGCTCGACGCTGAGCCGTATCGCCTGTTCCGCGTTCCGGCGGCGTCGGGCGAGTTCGACATACTATCGGGCATCCTGTTCGGTCGCTTCGTCGCGCTCGAAGAACGCAAGTACCCGATCGCGCTGGGCGTGACATTGGGCGTCGAGGAGGAGGGCTTCGTCGAGATACCGGACGGATACGCGGTCCAGAACTTCCCCGACGACGTCGACTTCGAGCAGGGCTCGATAAGCCTCTCGATGAAGTACGAGTTCGTGCCGCCGGAGGAGAACGAAGGCACGGCCGCCGTGAGATACAGGCGGACGATGGGGCTCGACGCGTTCCAGATCTCCCCCGAGGACTACCTCGCGCTCAAGGAGGCCGTCAGGCTCGCGGGGCGGTCCGTCAAGGGAGAGGTCATCCTGATGAGAGAGGAGGGCTAGATGAGAGAAGCACTCATGGCCGTCATCGTTCTGGCCCTCGTCGCGGCGCTCGCACCGGCGCAGGCGGAGGACGCGGCCCCGACCCAGTGGCGCGGCGTCGACATCGAGGAGCTCATGGCGAACGCTCCCGACAAGGAGGCCTTTCCGGAGGCGTCCGCGGTCTTTCTGTACCTTCAGGAGATGACCGACGTCGCCGACGACGGGACGCTGACCACGACCAGGAACAAGCTCACGCGCATCCTGACGCTTCAGGGACGCGAGCGTTACAGCAACCCGTCGTTCCTGTACGACACGGAGAGCACGACGATCGCGCTCAACCGGGGCGTCACGGTCCGCAGCACCGGCAGAGAGGTCGAGGTCGAGGAGGACGGTATCAACGACATCACGCCCGCCTTCCTCGAGGGAGCGACCATCTACGCGAACGTCCTCGAGAAGGTGATCTCGTTCCCGGTCGTCGGGCCCGGCTCGACGATGGACCTCCAGACGACCACGACGACGACCCCGATGGAGGACCGGAGCTTCTCGAACGTGGAGTACATGGGAGACACCGACCCCGTCCAGAAGGCGGAGTTCACGCTCAGCTACCCGCCCGGACTCTACTCACCGACGTACGCCGTATCGAACGGTCTATTGGGCGACGTGGAGATGGACGTGCAGACCGGCGAGGGCGAACTCGTCTTCACGGTAGAGGACGTGCCGGCGCTCGTCGAAGAGGGCAACATGCCCCCACAGAGCGAGCTTCTCCCCCGCGTCATCTACTCGTCATACGGAAGCTGGGACGAGCCCGCCGCGTTCTTCGCCGACGCGTTCTACCCGCACGTCCAGACGGACGGAGACGTGGCGGCGAAAACGGCCGCGCTCACATCCGGCGTCTCGTCGGACGGCGAGAAGGTGAAGGCCATCTTCCTCGATGTGGCCCGGAACGTGAGGAACGTCTACCTGAACCTCGGCATCGCAGGATACGAGCCGAACGACGCGTCGACCGTGCTCGCGAACAGGTACGCCGACACGCGCGACAAGGCGGTGCTCCTCGTGAGCATGCTTCGCGCCGCCGGCATCGACGCGTATCCGGCCGCCATCCAGCAGACGAGAGGGCGATTCGACGAGTCGGTCCCGACCTTGAAGCAGTTCAACAGGCTCCTGGTCGCGATCCCGTCGGGCGGCGGGTACGACTTCCTCGACCCGTTCCTCGACGACGCGCTCTACGGATACCTGCGCTGGGGCCGCGGCAACAAGGCGCTCATCGTGAAGGACGAGGGCGTGGGCGAACTCGTGAACATCCTCGCCTTCGACCCCAGGGAGAACTACGCGCGCAAGTCGATGGACATCGCGGTGGCTCCGGACGGCTCGGCGACGGTGACGGTGTCATGTAACCTCGAGGGCTACTTCGACCGATCCACGCGGATGCAGCTCAAGGACGCAACGCAGTCGGAGAAGGACAAGGTCTTCGAGGGCTCCGCCAACGCGGTGTCCGCCGGGGCCAGGAGCGTCGAGTACGCTCACTCCGACCTTCTCGATCTGACCGAGCCGGTCAGCGTCAGCCAGACGGTCGGCGCGCCCGACTTCGCGGTCCCTCAGGGCGACATGATGATCGTCCGCATCCCCCAGTTCCCGTTCGGGTTCTCGTCGATAGCGGCCTACCCGACGCTCGCCGAGCGGAGGTACCCGTTCGAGCTGCCGTGCGAGAGCGAGTCCGTGCTCTCGATACGCATCGACCTGCCGGACGGCTACGAGGTCGTGCGGATGCCGGAGAACCTCGCGTTCTCGAACGACTCCGCCGACTGGACCGTGGCGTGCGAGTGGGACGACGCCGAGAACGCCGTCTCGTGGAGCGTCGGCGCGACGTTCAGAGAGACGCGCGTCCCCGTCGACTCCTACGCGGCGTTCAAGGCCGACTACGACGCCGTGGCTCTGTCCAAGAACAGGCTGATCCTCCTCAGGAAGGTCTAGCCTCAGAACGACCGAGGGCGTGACCCGGCGCCTGCCGGGTCACGCTCGCCCCGCGAGGACGTTCGCCGTGAGATATCGCCCACTCGAAGAGGTGGCGGGGCGCATCGAGCGCAAGCGCGTCCCGTTCTCCGACCTCATGCCGTGGAGGGTGCGCCGAATCCTCCTGGTCTCCAGCCTCTACGACTCGTTCACGTTCCAGGAGGACGGGAACCTGGGCGAGATGCTCTTCACCGAGTATCAGGAGCTGAACCTCTCCTCGGCGCCCACCATCGTCCGCGTCTCTACGGCGGAAGCCGCCGTAGAGGAGGTCGAGGACACCAACCCCGACCTCATCATCACGATGCCGCGCGTCGGAGAGATGGACGTCTTCGAGTTCGGTGGCAGGATCCGCGAGGTCGCGCCGGAGCTGCCGGTAGTGCTCATGGCGTACGACACGAGGGAGCTGTCGCTCCTGAAGGCGCGCGCCGACCGGGGCGGAATCGACCGCATGTTCGTGTGGCTGGGCGACGCCCGCGTGTTCCTGGCGGTCATCAAGTGGGCGGAAGACCTCATGAACTGCTCCCACGACGCCGAGGTCGCCGGGGTCAAGAACATCATCCTCATCGAGGATTCGATCAGGTTCTACTCCGCGTACCTCCCGATGCTCTACGCGGAGATCATGGAGCAGACGCAGGCGCTGATGTCGGAGGGCGTGAACCGGATGCAGCGCCTCATGAGGATGCGGGCGCGCCCGAAGGTCCTCCTGGCCTCCACGTACGAGGACGCCGAGGAGCTCTACAACGCCACGAGGGAGCAACTGCTCGGCGTCATCACGGACGGGAAGTTCCCAAGAGCCGGTAAGTCCGACCCTGGGGCCGGACTCGCGTTCGCCCGCATGGTGAAGGCCGAGGATCCTCGAACACCCGTGCTCGTCCAGTCGACCGACGCGGGGCTCGCGGCCACCGCGCACGAGGCGGGGGCAGCCTTCTGCGAGAAGGGCTCGCCGACCCTCCTGAACGACGTCAGACGTTTCATGCGGGAACACCTCGGGTTCGGGGATTTCATCTTCAGGAACTCCGACGGGAAACAGATCGCGTGCGCGAACGACTTGAGGAGCCTGCTCGAGGCCGTGGAGAAGGTCCCCGAGGAATCGCTCGTCCTGCACGCCAACCGCAACGACTTCTCTACGTGGCTCATGGCCAGGACGGAGTTCGACATCGCGAAGGCGCTCCGTCCCGTCACGACGGACGAGTTCGGCACCACGGCCGACCTCCGCAAGTACCTCATCTCTTGCGTCAGGGACTACCGGACGCGGTCGCGCGCGGGGCTGGTCGAGGACTTCTCGCGAGAGACGTTCGAGGCCGAGACGTCGTTCTCGAGGATCGGCACGGGGTCGCTCGGAGGGAAGGGACGGGGTCTCGCGTTCATCAACTCCCTCCTGAACGCGTACGACATCGAGGACCGCATCGAGAACGTGCACATCTCGGTCCCGCCGAGCGCCGTCGTCGCCACCGGCGTCTTCGAGGAGTTCATGAGCGCCTCGGGGCTCACCGAGTTCGCGCTCGCCGAGGAGGACGACGGGAAGATCCGCGCGGCGTTCCTCGACGCGCCGCTCCCCGCAGACACGATGGGCGAGCTCCGGACGTTCCTCGAGCGTGTCAGGTATCCCCTGGCTGTCAGGTCGTCCAGCCTCTTCGAGGACTCGTCGTTCCAGCCGTTCGCCGGCATCTATCAGACGTACATGATCCCGAACACGGACGACGACATCGAGGTGAGGCTGAAGGAACTCGCGCGCGCCATACGGCTCGTCTACGCGTCGACGTACTCGGCCGACTCGAAGAGCTACGTGGAGTCGACGCCGAACAGGCTCGAAGAGGAGCGCATGGCGGTCATCATCCAGCAGATCGCCGGTCGGAGGCACGGGGACTACCTCTACCCCAACGCCGCGGGCGTGGCGCGCTCGTACAACTACTACCCGATGAAGGGCGCGACCTCCGAGGACGGCGTGGCCTCGGTCGCTCTTGGGCTCGGGAGGATGGTAGTGGAGGGCGGGCGCACGGTGAGGTTCTCACCGACCTACCCGAATCGGCTCTATCAGTTCTCATCGACCGACGACTACGTCAGGAACGCGCAGAGGGAGTTCTACGCCCTTGACCTGTCACGTCCGGCGCCCGCCGGCGCGTCGGACGGCTCACCGGACTCGAACCTGGCGCTCCTGGGCATCGACGTAGCCGAGGAGCACGGCACGCTTCACCCCGTCGCGTCGACCTACTCACCCGGGAACGACCGGGTCTACGAGGGTCTGCGGAAGGACGGGGTCCACCTGGTCACGATGACCGGTCTCCTCTCAGGCGACCGTGTGCCTCTACCTGAAGCTCTCAGGTTCCTGCTCGAGGTGGGCATGGCGGGCTTCACGTGCCACGTGGAGATCGAGTTCGCCGTGAACCTGGCGGACGGCGCTGACGAACGCAGTGACATCGCGTTCCTTCAGATACGGCCCCTCGTCTTCGGAGGCTCCGCGGAGGACGTCGACATCGACGACGTCGACCCGTCGGGGGCGATCTCGGTGTCGGGCAGCGCGCTCGGGCACGGCGTGATCGAGGGGGTCAGGGACATCGTCTACGTGAGGACCCCGTCGTTCGACCGTTCGAAGACGAGCGAGATCGCGAGGCAGGTCGGAGAACTCAACGCGAAGCTCAAGGGCGAGCGGCCCTACGTCCTCATCGGACCCGGGCGATGGGGAAGCGCCGACCCGTGGCTGGGCATCCCGGTCAAGTGGGCGCAGATATCGGGCACGGTCTGCATCGTCGAGGCGCCGCTTGCGGACATCCACGTCGACCCGTCGCAGGGCACGCACTTCTTCCAGAACATCACCTCGTTCGGGATCGGGTACTTCACGCTCGACGCCGACGACCCGGCCATGCGGCTCGACACGGACTGGCTGGACGAGCAGTCCGCGGCGACCGAGACCGAACTCGTCCGCCACCTGCGGTTCGACGAGCCCCTGGAGATCGCCATCAACAGCAAGTCCGGCCACGGGATCATCCTGAAGCCGGGTCTCTCCATCGCCTCCGCCAGGACCGAACACGGCAACTGACCCACCAACCGAAGTGAACACAAAGAGGGGACCGGTCGTCGGGCCGGCCCCCTCTTCATCCGATGCCCCTGACGGGGCTGGATCGCTGCTGTCTGACGAGTCGCGCCGCCTCGGCCCTCGACCCGTCCCTGCTCCGTAGCTAGATGACGCCCTGGTCGAGCATGGCGTCGGCGACCTTGATGAATCCGGCGATGTTCGCGCCCGCGACGTAGTTGCCGGGCATTCCGAAGTCCTCGGCGGTCTCGTAGGCCGCCTTGTGGATCGCCTTCATGATGTTGTGGAGCCTCTGGTCTACCTCCTCGCGCGTCCAGCTAAGCCTGAGGCTGTTCTGGCTCATCTCGAGACCGGAGGTGGCGACGCCGCCCGCGTTCGCGGCCTTGCCGGGACCGTAGAGGATCTTCTTGTCGAGGAAGATCTCGACGCCCGCCGGGACCGTCGGCATGTTCGCGCCCTCGGAGACGACGTAGACGCCGTTCTTGACGAGGTTCGCCGCGTCCTTCGCGTTGATCTCGTTCTGCGTCGCGCTCGGGAATGCGCAGTCGGCCTTGACGTCCCAGAGCGGGTTGTAGTCGAGGCTCGAGTCGACGGGCGTGTAGACGGCGCCCTTGAACTTCTCGGCGTACTCCTTGACGCGCCCGCGCTTGACGTTCTTGAGCTCCATCAGGAACGCGAGCTTGTCGCGGTCGATGCCCGCCTCGTCGAGGATCCATCCGCTCGAGTCGGAGAGCGTTACGCACTTGCCGCCCAGATCGAGGACCTTCTCGATGGTGTACTGCGCGACGTTGCCGCTGCCGGAGACCAGGCAGGTCTTGCCCTTCAGCGAGTCGTTCCGGGTACCGAGCATCTCGGCCGCGAAATAGACCGCTCCGTAGCCCGTCGCCTGCGGACGAATGAGGCTGCCGCCCCAGTTCAGACCCTTGCCCGTCAGGACGCCGGTGAACTCGTTGCGAATCCTGCGATACTGGCCGAACATGAAGCCGATCTCGCGGCCGCCGACTCCGATGTCGCCGGCCGGAACGTCGGTGTTCGGACCGATGTGACGGGAGAGTTCGGTCATGAAGCTCTGACAGAACTTCATGACTTCCATGTCGCTCTTGCCCTTCGGGTCGAAGTCCGAGCCGCCCTTGCCGCCGCCCATCGGGAGCGTGGTCAGGCTGTTCTTGAAGACCTGCTCGAAGGCCAGGAACTTGAGGATGCCGAGGTTCACGCTCGGATGGAATCTGAGTCCGCCCTTGTACGGGCCTATGGCGCTGTTCATCTCGATGCGGAAGCCGCGGTTGACCTGGGTGTCGCCGCTGTCGTCGACCCACGGCACGCGGAACATGATGACGCGCTCGGGCTCCACGATGCGGTCGATGATGCTCGCCTTGCGGTACTCGGGCCGCCTATCGAGAACCGGCCAGATCGACTCCATGACCTCTTCCACGGCCTGGATGAACTCGGGCTGCGCCGGGTTCTTGGCCTTGACGCCATCCACGAACTCACTGACGGACTTGGCTACTGTCGCCATCTCTCTCTCCTTCGAGAAGCCTCCAACTGCCACGGGGAACGCAGAATCCCATCCCGTGCCGTCGCGGGCACGGGGCCCCGAAGGGCCGCCCCGGGAACGAGCACGAATTAGGAGTCTAACATGTGCAAAAAGCCCCGGTCAACGGGGATTCAGGGGGTCCTGGGCGGGGAATCGGGCTGAGAGCCGGGCCACTTCGCGGGCCGCCATCAGGAACGCGCCGGTCCCGTAGTCGGCGTGGTCCTGGGCCCCGACGGCGCCCGGGGCGGCGCCGATGGGCTGCACCCAACCGAGCCTCCCCGACTCGTCGACAGCGCGCGTGAGACCCTCCCAGGCCGCGGCGACCACGGGCGCGTGGGGCTCGGCAGGCAGGACGCCTTCCGCTATGCCCCAGGCGATGGCGCAGCAGATGAGCGACGAGCCGCTCGTGTCCGGGTCCGGGTGCAGGCGGGAGCGGAGGAGGTCCGGTCTCCACAACCCGTCGGCCCCCTGGACCTCCGCGACTGCGGCGGCCATGTCCGAGAGGAGTGTCTCGTACCGCGCCCTGGAGGGGTGGTCGGGCGGAAGCGCATCTAGGACGCGCGTGGTCCCGGCCATGACCCATCCGTTCCCGCGTCCCCAGAAGGGCGCCGCCAGGCCGGGAGCCGCGCCGGGGACGGAGCGCGGCTTGCGCCTCGCGTCGCGGTAGAAGAGATGCCGGTCGGCGTCGTACAGGTGGTCGACGACGTCCCACCACATGGCGTCCATCGCGTCGACGTATCGTTCGTCGCCCGTCGCCTCGCTCAGGCGCGCCATGGCCGGAGGCGCCATGAAGAGCGCGTCGCACCACGACCATTCGTCGCGCCCGGGGAGCGGTTCTGCGAGCATCGCGTCGAACGCGGCGATCGTCGGCTCGAGCATCGAGCCCAGCGCCGCGTCCGTCGCGGCGAGCGCTCCGCCCGATGGCTGGGACGCTTCGTCGCCACGCTCGAGGTTCCAGAGACCGACGTAGACCTGCGCCGGCGACAGATCGTCCGCATGCCTCGGGCGCGGACCGAGCTGCCAGTCACGCCCCTCGCTCCAGTCGCGCGCGGCCTCGAGGAACCGCTCCTCCCCCGTCAGGTCGTGGGCGGCCAGGACGCCCATGTAGAACACCGCCTCACACCACTCCTGCTTGAAGAGGGTCCTCGGAACGTGCGCGGCGAGCTCCGCGTCGCACACGTGGGCCGCGAGCGAGACGATCTCCTCGCGAGGCGGAAGGGCCCGCAGGGGCAGCGAACCCGCGTCTGCGGCTCCGGGCGCGTACCTGAGGCCGGTCCCGAAGAGGTCGTATCTGTAGTAGATGCCCGACATCCAGATGAGTCGGGGGTCGCCGGGTGAACGGTGGAGGGGCACGACGGGCCGCACGTTGTCGACGGTCGAGCCGGACGTCAGCGCCTCTGCGCTCCAGGTGTCTCCCCCGTCGCCGGTCACCCATCTCTCGAGCTCGAAGACCTCGCTCACGGGCCTCGACAGATAGACGATGTCCGGGTCGTCGTGGTCGAGCGTGATCCCGCCCGAGTAGTACCTCTCCCTCTCCACGCCGAACCCCGGCCGCGGGAACGCGCTCCCCGCCCCTGTGAGTTCGGTCGTTCTCCACGTCCCGTCGCGCCAGCGCGCGTAGCGGTAGCGGTGGTCGTCGAGCCCGGGGAACACCGCGTAGACGATGACGGGGGCTCCTTCGTCGTCGAACGCCACGTCCCACACCCACCCCGGCCCCGACGAGACGCCGTCGTACACGACGTCGCACTCCTCGGGAGTGACCGGAAGCTCGTCCAGGCCGCAGATGCGGGTCCCGTCCGCGCGGTACAGCGACCCGTCGCGGTACTTGAGGTAGTAGACGCCGTTCTCCGACTCCTCGTCGGGATGGCCTCGGGTGAAGGCGACGTGCATCTCGTCGACGTCGTCGGACGCCACGACGAGGTACGGCCGCTTCCCTCCGGTCTCGACGAAGACGCCGCTCAGATCCCACTTCACTCCGTCGTCCGAGAACGCGAGGACCGGCCGACCGTTCCCGCCTCTCCAGAAGAGGTAGATGCGGTCGTCCTCGCCCGAGAGCCGGAACGGCTTCGGATACGTCCACCCAAAGCCTCCGGACACGTTGTCCTCGATCATTCTGGAGGGCTCCCACTCGGAGACGTCCTCGGGGCGCACGGACACGCGGTAGAGGATGCCGCCGTCCGCTCTCTCTCTTCGTCCGGTCGTCCGCCGCCAGCGGTGCGGCGAGCAGAAGACCATGAGGCGTCCGTCCGGGAGCACGAGGATCGACGGATTGGAGTGGTCGTCGGGGTCCTGCCCGGTCCACAGCGTCTCCGCCACGACGCCGTCGTCGTCGATCGACGCGACCCGGACCTCGCCTCTGGACGAGATCCAGCCGGTGTAGGTCCTGCGGTGACGGCCCTCGTACGTGACGGCCCTCGGCCCTCCGAACCACGTCCAGGCCGCGTCCTCGCTCACGTGAGGGTACGCGCCGCCGGACGGCGCCGAATCTCGGGCGGGCTCGTCGAGCGCCCCGGATGTGGGAACTTGCAGAACGAGGAGAATGAGGGCCGCGACCGCTGCGACCAGGATCGAGCGTCGGGGCGTCGGCGACTCACTGGTCATCGGAGTTCTGCTCCAGCGATCCGGTCTGGCATCTGTCGTATGCCGGTTCCGAAGATGTCGTACCTGTAGTATACACCCGACATCCACAGAAGGAGAGGGTCGCCTTCGCTGCGGTGGAGAGGAACGACCGGTCTTACGTTATCGCTGTCGGATCCCGACGTGATCGCGCTGGACGACCAGCTCGCTCCTCGGTCCGGGGTCTCCCATCGCTCTATCTCGTAGACGCCGTCCTTGAGCCTCGAGAGATAGACGACGTCCGGTTCGCCGTGATCGAGGGCGATCCCTCCCGAGTAGAACTGCTCTCCGCTCACGCCGCGAGCCCGTCTCGGGAACGCCGGTCCGGCGGCAACGAGCTCGGTCGTCGTCCACTGGCCGTCGCGCCATCGTCCGTAGCAGTAGCGGTGATCGTCCTCGTCAGGGAAGACCGTGTAGACGACGACGGGCTCGCCGTCGTCGTCGAAGGCGATGTCCCACAGCCACCCCACGCCGGACGAGGTCCCGTCGTACACGACGTCGCACTCCTCAGGAGTGACGGGAAGGTCCCAGATGTCCTTGATCTTCGCGCCGTCGGCCCTGTGGAAGGCGCCGCCTTTGTACTTGAGGTAGTAGACCCCGTTCTCCTTCTCCTCCCCGGGATGGCCTCTGGAGAACGCGATGTGTATCTCGTCGACGTCGTTCGAAGCCACTACGACGTAGGGTCGCCTTCCCGCCGTGGCGATGACGGCCCCTCCGACGACCCACTCGACGCCGTCGTCGGAGACGGCCAGGACCGGACGTCCGTTCCCGCCCCTCCAGAAGAGGTAGATCCTCTCGCCCTCCGCGGAGAGCTGAACGGGCTTGGGGTACGTCCAGCCGTAGGGACCCGGGACGTTGTCGACGATCATCTCCACGGGCCCCCACTCCGTGATGTCCTCGGGCCGGACCGACGTGCGGTAGTAGATCCCGCCCTCTTTGCGCTCCCTCACGCCCGTCCCCCACCGCCAGCAGTGCGGCGCGCAGAAGACCATCAGGCGGCCGTCGGGGAGCACGAGAATGGAAGGATTGGAGTGATCGTCGGGGTCCTGATCACACCAGAGCGTCTGGACGTTGACGCTCCCGTCGTCACGGTCGATGGCGGCGATCTTGACCTCGCCCTTCGACGTGATCCAGCCGGTGTAGGTCCTGCGGTGCTCGCCCTCGTGGCTGACGGCGCGCGGCCCGCCGAACCAGGTCCACGCGGCGTCGCCGCTCAGAACGGGATAACCCGCGCCGGGAATCGGTTCGTGCGGCGGACGGGCGGCGGCGTCCGCCCACTGGGCCAGCGACAGCGCGACGGTGAGTGTGACGCACGCCGCGGCGGCCGCGAGGCGCGGCCACACGAAGTATCCGCGAGATACCATGAAGCACCTCACGTTCCCTTGCCACCGCCCGGCGGAGGACGGTCGCGGTCGCGCGGGCGGGGCTCTACCTCAGGACGACCAGCTTCTTCCCTATCGTCTCTTCTCCCAGCGTTCCTCGCACGAAATAGACACCGCTCGCGACCCTGCGTCCCGAGTCGTCGCGGCCGTCCCAGACGAGCGTGCCCCGCGCTTCCGGGACCGGACCGTCGTGCAGAAGCGACACCAGACGTCCGGAGAGATCGTAGACTGCCACGGTCAGCGCCACGTCGTTGGCCGGCGCCTCGAACCCGATCACCGACTCGACACCGAACGGGTTGGGCGAGGGCGCCAGGAGCGAGAGCTTCGAGACCGGAAGCTCGCCGCCGTCGATCCCGGCGTATCCGCAGCCTCCGAGTCCCTCGCGCCCCATGTGCACCGCCCAGGGGTTGTACGTCGGAAGACACGGCGAGTCGTCGTGAAGCGTGAAGTCGTCGGCGGGCTCGTCGCAGAAGTACGGGTCGCGGAACAGATTGTCGTGGTGGTTCCCGCACAGGCTGTCTCCGCCTGCGTTCCCATACGAGAGGCTGTGGTACGTCGTCGGGAGCTTGGGGCCGGCGCAGGCCATCCCGCCGCCGCCACCGTAGTTGTACCCGATGATCGTCTGCGTGATGGTCGGCTGCGAGTCGTTGCTCTGGACGGCGGCGTACCCGCCGTCCGTCGTGGTGTTGTGGACGACGGTCGAGCGTGTGATCTCCGCCTCGGACTCGTACGGGATGAACATCGCGGCGCCTCTGGTCGCCGTGTTGTATTGGAAGTGCGCGCGTGTGATCGTGGGCGCGGAGCGTCCGATGTACATGCCGCCGCCCCACTGCGCGGAGTTCCCGTGCAGATAGACGTCGTAGAGGCTGTGCGTGTTGTACGTGTCGTAGATACCGCCTCCGCCGTACCCGGCGCTGTTGTCCACGATGTCCACGTCCTCGTACCGTCCGCCCAACGAGTCCCGGGTACAGAAGATGCCGCCGCCGTAGTCGCTTGCATGGTTGAAAATGAGTGCGACGCTCTTGATGACCGGCGACGCATCGATCGAGGAGATGCCTCCCCCGCAGTAGGCCGAGCAGTCTGTGATCACGAGGTCCTCGAGCTTCGGTGACGCGTTTTCGATCTGTATGCCGCCGCCGTAGGGGAACGTGCCGCTCGGCTGCCCTGCGGCGATAGTGAACCCGGAGACCTTGGCGGTCGTGTCCTCGCCGCTGTGGAAGTAGAACCCACGGCCCGAGTTCTGGCAGTCGATGAACGTGGTGGCCGGCCCGCCGCCGAGGACGGTGATGTTCTTGCCCCCGAAGTCGAGGTTCTTGTTGCTCGTGCCGGTGTACCACCCGTCGGCGACCACCACCAACTCCCCGTCGCAGCGGGCGTCGTCGATCCCATCCTTGATCGTGAGGAAGTCACCGCCGCCGCCCACGTCCACGAAGACGACGCGGCTCGCGGCCAGGACCTCCATGCCGGTCGAACCCTCGCCTCCGATGACGTCCACGTAGCTCGCGTAGCTGTACGACGAGCCCCCGATCTGCCCGACCGCCCTGACGCCCAGCGACTCCATGCCTGGGTCACAGCCGGCGAGGACCTGCCACGAGGCGGTGCCGGTCGTTCCCGAGGTTCCCAGGCCGGTGAGTGACTTGGTGCTGGTCTCTCCCGGCGCGAGTTCGAACCCCGTGGGGAGAAGAGGCGCGGCCTGCCCTGTGCCCGTGAGGTACTGACCGTCGAACGGGTGGGGGCCGCGGTAGAGGACCTCGACGGAGAGCGTGAACTGCGTGCCGGGTATGACGCTCGCGGGTGCTGTGACCTCCACGAGCCACGGCGCCAGGAGCGTTCCCCACCGGTAGTACCTCGTCCAGAGGTCGTCCACGAAGAACGCCTGGTCGAAGTTGACGTTGGGACCCTGGTACGGAGCGCTGTACCACGGGTCGTGAACGATGAAGACGTTGGTGCTGTTGTTGTACCCCTTGACGACGCGGAAGTGCCCGGAGCCGTGTGTGGCGTCGTAGTGCGTGAGCACCTCGATCGGGTACCCTGCGTAGACGAGCTCGTAGAGGTCGGTGTAGCGTGTCGAGTAGTCGGGGTCGCTCGTGTTCGGATACGACCACTGGCATTCGCAGGCGCTGTACCCCAGCCAGCGTTCGTCGTAGCCATGAAGCGTCCCGTCCAGGATGGCCGTGCTCGAGCTGCTGAAGTGGCCGGCGCGCCTGTTGTCCAACGCGTGGCTTCCTCCCGCTCCGGACGTGCAGTTGGCCACGTATCGGATGTCGGTCTGGTTGACGTGGGGGCCCCAGTAGTCGAACACCATCTCCACCGAGGCGGGGCCGCAGTTGTACCACGTCCCCTGGTAGTAGTGAGGGACCGACAGGTTGTAGGACGTAGGGTATCTCACGGCCGATGGTGCCGGCGGGATCGCGACCTCCTGCGCCGTCGGCGGCGCCTCCGCGACGACGTCCGGAGGTGTGAGCGATTCGTCGAGGTGCGTGTGGACGTCGGCGGGGTCGCCCAGGTTGATGAAGAGCTCGCGGTGGTCCGCGGCGGACGGCAGGTGCCAGTAGAGAGTCCTGTTAGGCATGCTGACCGCGATGAGCTCGTCCGGCGACACGCTCAGGCCGAGCGTGGCCGACGCGAGTTCGGAGGCCTGCTCGCGGCTGACGGCGGGGTACGCCGTGCCATCGCGAACCTCACCGTAGGCCTGCACGCGCCCGTCGTCCGCACCCAGGGTCACGAACGACGTCTGCTCTCCCCTCTCGTTCAGAACGGGAACGTAGTAGTACGACGGCGCGAGCGTCGGATACGCGTGCACGAGCACCGGTCTCCCGGGCACCGCGTCCCCGACTGACCAGGGAGCCATCGCACCCGGCGCGTCAGGATTGGCACGCGAGTAGAGCGAGACGTCGGCGACGCGGAGCGCGGCCGCGCCGACTGCGTCCTCCGCGGTCACCGGGGCCGCGAAGGTCTGGATGGAAACGCAGAGAAGAAGGACGACTACCGTTGCGAGGGATCGCATTGGAACCTCCTTGGGCCGACCCGGGAGGGGCGGGTGAAGGAAGCGGACGTATCCGGACCGCATGACTGATGGTCAGACGTGATTGTACCACCCATTACGGTGAATGGCAAGGATGTAGCAGGACGCGGCCTCTGGGGTCGCCGGGTGAGACTGTCTGTGCGTGCTGTCTCTAGAGAGGGGTGAGACTGTCTGTGCGTGCTGTCGAGAGAAGCTGGCCCGCTAGTACGTCCGCTCCGACGAGAGCACGACGTAGCGTCCGTCGTCTGCCGCAACGGAGACGTTCCCGAAGATCTTGTGCATGTGGCGCTGGACACCCGCGTAGCGCATGAGGACGAGGTAGAGACGGCCGTGAACGCGCAGGTGTGCGTACGCGTCGTCCACGAGCGGAAAGAGGACGTCGTTGCCGGCGTGGAAGGGCGGGTTGCTCACGACGCGGTCGAACCGCTCGCCCGGGACCGCATCGAACCGGTCACCGAGGACGGCCTCGACGCGCGGCTTCCCGTTCTTGCGGGCGTGGTTCAGATGGTGGGACTGGATGTTGTCGGAGGCGTACTCGACGGCGCGGGCGTTGCAGTCGACCATGACGACACGGCCGACAGACGCCAGGTGAGCTGCGACGATGCCGATGGGGCCGTAGCCGCACCCTACGTCGATGATCGAGTGCCTGGGCCTCAGGTCCATCGTCTCGATGAGGAGGCGCGTCCCGTCGTCTATGTCCTTCCTTGAGAAGATGCCCGCGCGCGACTGGAAGCGGTACTTCCTCCCCCGGAGCTCGGCCTCGACGACATGCTCGTAGCGGTCGAGGTCGACCGACTCCGGCGGGCAGATGGGGCTCCGCTCGGCGCGCATCACCCAGTAGCCGCCCGACCGGCTCACGACCTTCGAGGGCCCTATGATCTCCCCGAGCTTGCGCATGTAGCTTCTTGCTCCCCGGTTCGCCTTCGCCACCAGGAAGAACTGACCGCCGTGACGCATCTTCGACTGCGCCAGCTCGATCATCTCGAAGATCGTCTCGGTCCCCTCCTCCACCGGAGGGTTCAGAGCGATGATGTCGAAGTGGCCGTTCCGGAACCGGCTGAGCGAGTGGTCGAGCACGACGTGCGCCTGCGCCGCTCCGTTCGCCTTCACGTTCTTCTGCGCGAGGCGGACGGCGCGGATGTCCGAGTCGACCATCTGGATCTCGAGGTCGGGGGCCGCGTCCGCGAGCGCGACGCCCACCGCTCCGTATCCGCACCCGAAGTCGAGGATCCGGTCGCCCGGGGACGGGTTGACCTGCTCGATGAGGAGCCGCGTCGACTTGGCGATCTTGTCCTTCGAGAAGAGCCCGCCGACCGCACGGAACGTGCGGGGGCGCGCCTTGAGCTTCGAGGTGAACTCGTAGGAACTCTTTACCATATAAGTACTTACGGTCCTGGCGGTCGGCCTGCCGGCGTCCGGGCCCGGCCCGGGTCGCCTCTTCCGGAGGGCCCAGGACTGGGGGCTCCCGGAAGAGAGGGCGTGCCCGGCGAAAATGATGCCCCGCCTGCTTGAAGCGGGGCATCCGCGAGCTGGAGGCTGATCGCCTTCAGCGAAGAAAGCAGTGTCGATGTGGAAGTGACCGGCCTGGAATCGGCGACTATCCATGCTCCGACTGACGGCATCCTCTGCCTTCGTCGGCATCTTTGTCTGTAGATGGAACTATACGCGCACACGTCCACTCTGGTCAAGGGGATTCTCGCTCGTGGCGGGTCTCCTGCGCCGACGTGCTGACCGCGGCGGCGAACTGCGCGCGTCCGATCCTCTTCGCAACGAGCGTGCCACCAACGAACATCGGGATGAAGTAGAGCATGATGCGCCACAGCACGAGCGAGACGCCGACGAAGTGCGCGGGGAGGTACGCCGCGAAGAACCCGATGTATCCTCCCTCGCCTATCGCGAGCGAGCCGGGCGTAGGCGAGGCGGCGATGATGGGCTTCAAGACCCCCTGCAGAACGATGGGGCCGACCGCCGAACCGTGGTAGCCGAACCCCCACAGGATCACCACTCCCAACGTGAACTCCACGACGTAGGCCAGGGCCACGAGAACGACGCCCCAGAGCAGGACCCAGCGCCTCTCTCTCCTCATCGTCGTCAGGGCGTCGCGGAAGACGTGAGACTCCTCGGCGATGAGCACCCTCGCCTGGTCGACGCGCTGGGCCGCCCTGCCCCTCAGGTTCCTCGAGAGAAAGGCGGCGATGCGGTCCACGAGCCTGTCGAAGAGGGCCGGACGCGTCGCCACGATAACGAGCATCGCCATGACGGTGCCGGTCGGAAGGAGCGCGATCGGCCCCACGATCTTGAGGAACGTGAGCGACTCGCCTGACCCCTCCCACCCGAAGAGCGCGGCCACGGCGACGCCGACAAGGATGAAGAAGAAGAAGACGCCGGGAATGAACCCCTTCACGAGGACGACGGCCGTCGCCCAGCCCGGGCGAACGCCCTTCCTGGTGAGGAGGAAGCCCTGGTAGGGAACGCCCGCAGCGCTCACGGGTATGAGCTGCGCGATGAAGTAGCCCTCGAGCGTCAGTTCGAGCGACTCCAGGACACTGAGCTTCGCCTCCTGCGTGCCATTGACGAGGACGAGGAGCCCGAGTCCCTCGAGGACCATGCGGAGGAGGACAATGCCGAAGAGCGCCGCTATGAGCACTCCGCCGAACGAGGCGACACCCCACCACGTCTCCTCGTCGGTCGTGACGAGCAGCGTGGCAGCCAGGATCGCGAGACTTCCGATGAGGAAGATGAAGGCGGCGCGCCGCACCTTCGAGTGTTCCAGCACGGGCCTTGCCTGTTCCGCTTGCAGAGCTTCCCTCCGTCCTCGGTCGGCAGCGGGCGCGATGGTGGAACCCGCCTTCCGGGGCGCCGCGGCGCGTGCTGCCCGCGGCACGCAATGCCAGCGGCGCGTCGGGCGACCAACGCCGCAACTATAGGCTCGAAGGGTACTTGGGTCAAGCGTGCCCGGGCGGACGGGACGGGGACGGCGGCGGCCGGGGCGCGGCTCCCTGGCCGCAGCGCTGGGGCGCTCGGCGGTCCGTGCGCTCGACCCGCGCGCGCGCGTCGCTGAACCCGGTCAGCGATAGGAGGACTTGATGGCGCTCCAGCTCCTGAGGACGGCCTCGGGCAGCTCGCCCGCGGACGACGTGACGTTCCACGGAGTGAAGTTCACGCCGTCGGTGACCTCGTCTCCCAGGCCCGCCGGATTGAGCGACGCGTGGTAGGGACCCGACGGATCGCCCCACCAGTTCCAGCGGGCGTCGACGGGAGCGCGGCTCCCCGGCTGGACGTGAATCGCGACGCCGTTAGACGCGAACTCGCCCGCGTTCATCACGAGGCCCGACGAGTCCAGGAAGAACCCGTCCCCGAAGCCGCCGGACCGGTTGCCCGTCACGGCTGTGCGGGTGAACGTGCCTGAGGAGAGCAACATCCACACGGCGCCGCCTTGAAGCGTGGCGACATTGTCGGTGACCGTGCAGTCCACGACGTCGATGACCGAGTCCGACGTGTAGATGCCGCCGCCCTGATAGCTCGCCTCGTTCGAGTCGACGCTCGTGCCGCGCACCGTGACTCCGGCCGAAGACTGGAGGCAGATGCCGCCTCCGAACTCCGCTGTGTTCCCGTCGATCGTGCAGTCCTCTATCGTCGCGGTCCCGATCGTGACGCACACGGCCCCACCGGACGCCCCGGTGTTACCCAGGAAGTCGCAGCCGGTGAGCACGAGGTCCGCCTCGAGATCGGTGGCGACGGCGCCGCCCATGCCTCCCGCGGTGTTGCCCTCGAAGACACACCTCACGAAGCGCGGCCGGCCCGGGCCCTCGACCCAGGCGCCGGCGCCGGAGCCCGCGTCGTTGCCTGAGAACACGCAGTCCCGGACGACGGCATTGCTGCTCTCCGCGTGGAGTCCTCCGCCGTGGTTGCCGGCCGTGTTCGCGGTGAAGATGAGATCGGTGAGAAGCGGTGAGGAGTTCAGGCAGCGGACCCCGCCGCCGGAGCACCAGGGTCATTGCCCCTCGGCGTGGCCGTTCGTGATGGTGAAGCCCGATATGACGGTGGTCGTATCGACGCCCGTGTAGACGCCTATGACCTGAACGTCTCCGCTCCCGTCCAGAATCGTCTCAAGCGGCCCGCTCTCGGAGAGGAGCTTGACGCCGCTCCTGTGGGGCCACTCGAGGTTCACGTGGTAGGTGCCGGGAGCCACCAGGATCGTGTCGTTGTGCGAGCACGAGGCCAGGGCGAGTTCGATCGTGCCGACGTCGGCCGGGACGCGGACGACGGTGGCCGCCGCCGGGGCCCCGGCGAGCAGCAACGTCA
>JBDRIO010000032.1:0-164452 GCA_043815815.1 Candidatus Eiseniibacteriota bacterium
CGCGATGAAGAGCCTGGGCGTCGGCAAGGGTGACAGGGTCGGTATCTACATGCCGATGCTCGTCGAACTGCCCATCGCCATGCTTGCGTGCGCGAAGATCGGCGCCATCCACTCGGTCGTCTTCTCGGGCTTCAGCGCGACCGCGCTCGCCGAGAGGCTCAACGACTGCGAGGCGAAGCTCGTCTTCACGTGCGACCACTTCTACCGCCGCGGGTCCAAGGTCGCTCTGAAGCCGCAGGCCGATGAGGCCATGAAGCTGTCGCCGTCGGTCAAGCACTGCATCGTCTACAAGCGTACCGGCGACGACGTGCCGTGGACCGAAGGCCGCGACCACTGGTGGCACGAGACCTGTGCGAAGCAGTCGGACAAGTGCGAGACCGAGCAGCTGGACGCGAACGACCTGCTATACATCCTCTACACGTCCGGCACGACCGGTCACCCGAAGGGCATCCAGCACGCCCACGCCGGGTACGCGCTCGGCACGGCGACGACCCTGAAGTGGGTCTTCGACCTTCAGGAAGGCGACACGTGGTGGTGCGCAGCCGACATCGGCTGGGTCACGGGCCACAGCTACATCGTCTACGCGCCGATGATCCTGGGCGCCAAGTCGGTCCTCTACGAGGGCGCCCCGGCGTTCCCGGAAGCGGACAGATGGTGGGAGATGGTCGAGCGCCACAAGGTCTCGGTGCTCTACACGTCGCCGACGGCGGTCAGGGCGCACATGAAGCTGGGTGAGGAGCATCCGCAGAAGCACGCGATGAAGTCGCTCCGCCTGCTCGGGTCGGTCGGTGAGCCGATCAACCCCGAGGCGTGGATGTGGTACCACAAGTACGTCGGTAACAGCCGCTGCCCGATCATGGACACGTGGTGGCAGACCGAGACGGGCCACTTCATGATCACGCCGCTGCCTATCAGTTCACTCAAGCCCGGTTCGGCAACGCGGGCCTTCCCCGGGATCTCGGCGAAGGTCTACAACGAGGAAGGCAAGCCCATCACGAACGCGGGCGGCAACCTCGTCATAGAGAACCCGTGGCCAGGCATGCTGCGCGGTCTCTACAAGAACCCGGACCGCTACAAGGACGTCTACTGGAGCAGGTACAAGGACACGTACCTCGCGGGCGACGTCACCAGGATGGACGAAGACGGCTACTTCTGGATCCAGGGTCGCGCCGACGACGTGCTGAACGTCGCCGGTCACCGGATCGGGAACTCGGAGGTCGAGTCGGCTCTCGTCAGCCACCCGAAGGTCGCAGAGTCGGCCGTCATCGGCAAGCCGCACGAGCTCAAGGGCGAGTCGCTGTGCGCGTTCGTTGTTCTCAGGAAGGGCGTCGAGCCCTCCGACGAGCTGCGCAAGGAACTCCGTGAGCACGTTGGCGTCGAGATCGGCAAGATCGCGCGTCCGGACGAGATCTGGTTCGTCCACGACGTCCCGAAGACCCGTTCGGGCAAGATCATGCGTCGGGTCATTCGCGCCAAGGCGATAGGCGAGGAGGTCGGCGACACGTCGACGCTCGCCAACCCCGAGGCGGTAGAGGAGATCGGGAAGGCCCACTAGGGCCTGTTGGAGTAGGGGGGCGGCCCGTGAAGGGCTGCCCCCCATCGTTCCTGGCTCGTGAGGCGCGGCGGAGGAGTCTGGGGCCTCTCGTCGTCTCATCCAGGCGGGCGCCGGGGGCATGCGGAACGCGCGGTCCTCGAGCCAATAAGCCAAGGAGATGTCATGGCAGAAGAGAAGACTTTCAATCGATGGCTGATTGTGGTCGGCGCCATTCTGATCCAGCTCTGCCTCGGGGGAATCTACATCTGGAGCGTATTCCGCAAGCCGCTCGAAGAGGCGGTCGCCGACGGCGGACTGGGCCTGAGCGCCAGCCAGGCCACGCTGCCGTTCTCGCTCGTCCTCATCTTCTTCGCCCTCGCCACGGTCGTCGGCGGAAGGTGGCAGGACAAGGCCGGCCCGAGACTGGTCGCGAGCGTCGGCGGGATCCTGCTGGGCGCGGGCATGCTCATCTCCGCGTTCGGGAAGTCGTTCCCGGCTCTCGCGATAGGCTACGGTGTCATCGGCGGCATCGGCATCGGCTTCACGTACGTCTGCCCGGTGGCCACCGGAATCAAGTGGTTCCCGGACAAGAGGGGGCTCATCACGGGACTGTCGGTGGCCGGCTTCGGCGCGGGCGCTCTCATCCTCGCCCCTGTCGCACGTAGTCTCATCGACAGCATGGGCATCTTCAGCACGCTGTCGACGCTCGGGATCATCTTCCTGGTCGTCGTGGTGGGCGCCTCGATGCTTCTCAGGAACCCGCCCCCGGGCTACTCCCCGGCGGGGTGGACGCCCCCGGCGAAGTCGCAGGCCACGAAGGAATCTTTCTCGACGGGACAGATGCTCCGGACGCCCCAGTTCTACTCGATCTGGGTCATGTACTTCTTCGGATGCCTGGCGGGTCTCATGATCATAGGCCAGACGTCTCCCATCGGACAGGAGATCGCGGGTTACTCCGCGGCCACGGCGGCGCTCGCTGTTATGCTCCTCTCGATCTTCAACGGCGCGGGCCGCATCTTCTGGGGCAAGATCTCCGACGGGCTGGGCAGGATGAAGACGCTGTCCGTGATGTTCGTGCTCTGCGGCGTGGCGATGCTCCTCTACAACATCATCGGCGCGTTCCCGCCCTACTACTGGGTCGGTGTGGCGATCGTCGGCGCCTGCTTCGGCGGGTACCTGGCGCTCTTCCCGGCGGTCACGGCGGACTTCTTCGGTACGAAGAACATCGGCGCCAACTACGGTTTCGTCTTCATGGCCTACGGAGTGGGCGGGCTGCTCGGCCCGATGTTCGCCGCGAAGGTCAAGGAGGCGACGAACGGCTACTGGCTCGCGTTTGTCGTGACGGGCGTGCTCTGCCTGATCGCGGCTGGCATAACCTTCGCGACGAAGTCGCCGAAGAAGCTCCCTGCCTGAGCGTAGGGGGAGCGCGTGCCGGCGGCCCAGGGGGCCCGGCCTGCGTGACAGACGACCACGGGGGAGCCGGGTGGTGCGGTCCGCCCGGCTCCTTTCTTACCCCGGGAACGGGTAGCGTTCGCAGGGAACGTCACTTACCGCTTGACAGACCGCTCTGAACGCGTATAATCTTCAGGTTTGAGGCAAAGATAGCGGGCCCACGTGTGGGTTCGGGTGACATGATCGGGAGGTCGTTTTGAGTTACGCCATCATCAGGAGCGGCGGTCTTCAGTACCGCGTCTCGGAGGGCGACACGGTCCGGGTGCCGAAGATCACAGGCGACGTCGGTCAGAAGCTCACGATCGACGAGGTCCTGGCCGTGAGCAACGACGGGAAGCTGACTGTCGGTACGCCGCTCGTTGACGGCGCGACCGTCGCGGCGGAACTCGTCGGTCACGGGCGGGGCAAGAAGATCGTCGTGTTCAAGAAGAAGAGGCGCAAGGGCTACATGGTGAAGAAGGGGCATCGTCAGGACTACACCGAGCTCCGGATCACCGGCATCAGCTAGGGCGCCTGCACGCGAACGGAAGGCGGTACAACGTGGCACACAAGAAGGGCGTAGGCAGCTCCAGGAACGGACGCGACTCGAACTCCCAGCGCCTCGGCGTGAAGCGTTTCGGCGGTCAGTTCGTTAGGGCCGGGACGATCATCCTGCGGCAACGCGGAACGAGGATCTATCCTGGAGAGAACGTAGGCAAGGGCGGTGACGATACGCTCTTCGCCAAGAAGGACGGACACGTCAAGTTCGAGCGCTGGGGGCGGACGAGGAAGCGCGTCAGCGTGGCGTAGCGCGCGAAGGGCGGACGTCCAGGTGACACGAGAGAGTGTGGATCGGGAGCAGGGAGAGCGTGAGGGCGGCGAGGAGGCTCCCCGACCACCAGAGGTTCCGACTGATTCGAGAGAGGGGTGACAGGGCGCGGCCGACGCCGCCCGCTGGCGCCCCTCTCTCTTTGAGCGCGACGATTCGCGGACGAGCGATCGGGAGCCACTGGCTCAAGGAGGTTCCGACAGCATGAAAATCACGTGGCTCGGGCACGCGTCCTTCCTGGTGGAATCGAGTGACGGGACCAGGATCGTCACCGACCCGTACGAGGCCGGGTCCTACGACGGCGCCGTCGGCTACGCGCCGATAAGCGAGCGCGCCGACATCGTCACGGTCAGTCACGACCACGCGGACCACAACGCGGTCGACGTCCTCTCGGGTAATCCTGAGGTGGTGCGGGGGACGGACGAGCACAGCGTGAAGGGCGTCTCGATCCGCGGCGTCGACACGTTCCACGACGAGAGCAAGGGGCAGGACAGAGGCAGGAACACGATCTTCGTGATGAGCGTGGACGGGATGACGATCGGGCATCTGGGCGACCTGGGGCACGTTCTGTCGGAGGAGGAAGTGACCGCGCTGGGGCACGTCGACGTGCTTCTGGCGCCGGTCGGTGGCTACTACACGATAGGCCCGGAGCAGGCCAAGGCCGTGGCCGAGAGCGTGGGCGCCAAGGTCATCATCCCGATGCACTTCAAGACCGACGCGCTGGGCTTCCCGATCCAGCCCGTCGACGATTTCCTGAAACTCATGGACAACGTCGAGCGGACCGGGGGCAGGACCGTCGAGATAGCGAGTGGCGACCTGGGTGACTCTCCAAGGGTGATCGTCCTGAACTACGAGTAGGGGAGCCGTCAGTTGAACTCCGTGGTAGTAGGGGTCGTGCCGGCCCGTCTCGGGTCGACGCGCTTCCCGGGCAAGGTGCTGGAGACGGTCTGCGGCAAGCCGCTCGTCTTGCACGCGTATGAGCGGCTGCGTGAGGCGACCTCGGTCGGCCGCGTGCTGATCGCGACCGACAGCGCCGAGGTTGAACGCGCTGCCAGGCACCACGGCGCGGAGGTGGTCGTCGTCACCGAGCCGTGCGCGAGCGGGACGGATCGGGTCGCCCTCGCGCTCGCGTCCGAGCGGTTCGACATCGCCGTCAATCTGCAGGCGGACCAGCCCCTGATCTCGCCCTCGGACATCGACCGCGCCGTGTCCGTCCTGGACGGCGACGAGGCGCTCGACATGACGACGCTGGCGTATCCCGACTCGGACCCGGACGCGTTCGAGAGCAGGGACGTCGTGAAGGTGGTCGTGGACGCGACGGGTCTCGCCCTCTATTTCTCGCGGGCGCCGATCCCTTCGGCGAAGTGCGAGGCCTCGGCGAATCCCTTGTTTCTGCATCACGTTGGGATATACTGCATCCGTCGCGGAGCGCTCGAGCGCTTCGCCGAACTCCCGCGAGGCCGGCTCGAGGAGCGCGAGTCGCTCGAACAACTGCGGGCGCTCGAGTCCGGTATGACGATCGGCGTCGTCCAGACCGAGCACGCGCGACCCGAAGTCGACCGGCCTTCGGACCTCCGAAGGATCGAGGATCTTCTCGGCGAGCGGTAGCGGACCCGCGGCAGCACTCCCCGCAGTTCACCCGGAGGATGGGCTCTCAATGGCCAAGTACATCTTCGTTACGGGCGGCGTCGTGTCGGCTCTGGGCAAGGGGATAGCCGCGGCCTCGATCGGCTACCTCCTCAAGAGCCGCGGTCTCAAGGTCACGCTCCAGAAGCTCGACCCGTATCTGAACGTCGACCCCGGAACGATGAGTCCGTTCCAGCACGGGGAGGTGTTCGTCACCGACGACGGTGCGGAGACCGACCTGGACCTCGGCCACTACGAGCGGTTCATAGACACGAACCTCCTTCAGGACAACAACATCACCGCGGGGCAGATATACGAGGCGGTCATCCGGAACGAGCGGCGAGGAGACTACCTGGGCGGGACGGTCCAGGTGATCCCGCACGTGACGAACGAGATCAAGGCGCGCGTCGCCGAGCTGGCCGAGAAGAGCGGCGTCGACGTCGTGATCGCGGAGATCGGGGGAACGGTCGGCGACATCGAGAGCCTGCCCTTCCTCGAGGCGATCCGTCAGATGCGTCTCGACAACCCTCCCGAGGACACGCTCTTCGTTCACCTGACGCTCGTCCCGTACATAAAGACAGCGGGAGAACTCAAGACGAAGCCGACCCAGCACAGCGTGCGCGCCTTGAGGGACATCGGCATTCAGCCCGACGTGCTCGTCTGCAGGACCGAGCGCCCGCTCACGGAGGACCTCAAGAAGAAGATAGCGCTCTTCTGCAACGTGAGCACGCAGGCGGTCATCGACGCGAGAGACGTCCCTTCGATCTACGAGGTTCCGCTTCGCTTTCACGCCGACGGTCTCGACGACATCATTCTGCGCAAGCTCGACATAGAGGACGGCGAGCCCGATCTCGCCGGGATGGCGCAGCTCGTCGAGCGCGTGAAGCACCCCGCCCGCGAGGTGAACATCGCCATCTGCGGCAAGTACATAGGCCTCAAGGATGCCTACAAGAGCATCGTGGAGGCCTTCGTGCACGCGGGGGCCGCGAACGACGCGCGCGTGAATCTCGTGTGGGTCGACGCCGAGGAGGTCGAGAGACGGGGGACCGCCTCGGAGGTCCTGGCCGAGTGCGACGGGCTGCTCGTGCCCGGCGGGTTCGGGGAGCGCGGCATCGAGGGCAAGATACTGTCGGTCGGCCACGCGCGGACCGAGGGGCTCCCGTTCCTGGGGATCTGCCTCGGGCTTCACGTCGGAGTGGTGGAGTTCGCGCGGAACGTGTGCGGGCTCGAGGGTGCGAACTCGACCGAGTTCGATAAGGCGACGCCGCACCCCGTGATCGACCTTCTGCCCGAGCAGGAGGCGGTGGAGGACATGGGGGGCACGATGCGGCTCGGCGGCTGCGAGTGCGTCTTCGCGCCCGGGACCCGGACGGCGGGCGCCTACGGCGCCGACGCCGTCAGGGAGCGGCACCGTCACAGATACGAGTACAACAACGAGTACCGCGAACTCCTCGAGTCGAAGGGGCTCGTTTCGGCGGGCGTGAATCCCGAGAAGAACCTCGTGGAGGTCGTGGAACTCTCGGACCACCCGTGGTTCGTGGCCTGTCAGTTCCACCCTGAATTCCTGTCACGTCCGGGGCGGGCTCATCCGCTCTTCAGGGAACTCGTCCGGGCGGCCATAGAGCACAAGTGCGGGCGCTGCGCGGACGCTGGATGCGCAGACAAGGTGGACGAGACGCGGGGAGGGGCACGTTGAGGACGCGCGTCGTGAAGGTGGGCGCCGTGGAGATCGGCCCCGGGCGTCCGCTCGCCCTCATCGCCGGCCCGTGCGTCCTCGAGAGCGACGACGTCGCGTTCGAGACCGCGGCCGCCGTCCGCGCCGTCGCCTCACGGCTGGGCACGCCTCTCGTCTTCAAGTCGTCGTACTGGAAGGACAACAGGCTCTCGCCCGGGTCGTACGCCGGGCCGGGGATCGACGAGGGACTTCGCATCCTGGCGGCCGTCAGGAAGGAGTTCGGCCTTCCGGTGCTCTCGGACGTTCACGAGAGGCAGGAGGTCGAACGCGCCGCGGAGGTCCTGGACGCGCTGCAGATACCGGCCTTCCTCTGCCGTCAGACGAGGCTGCTCGAGGCCGCCGCGCGGACCGGGAAGCCCCTGAACATCAAGAAGGGGCAGTTCATGGCGCCCGACGACATGGGGCCCGTCGCGGCGAAGGCCGTCATGGCGGGGAACGACCAGGTGATGCTCACGGAGCGCGGGACGAGCTTCGGCTATCACAACCTGGTGGTCGACATGCGCTCGATCCCCACGATGCGTGCGCTCGGACACCCCGTCGTGTTCGACGCGACCCACAGCGTTCAGTTGCCCGGCGCGGCGGCCGGCACGTCGGGCGGTCAGCCCGAGTTCGTGCCTGCGCTCGCGCGCGCGGCAGCGGCGGCCGGATGCGACGCCCTCTTCATCGAAACGCACCCGGACCCCGGACGCGCGCTCTCGGACGCGCACTCGATGGTCCCGCTCGACGGTCTCGAAGACGTCCTCGCCGGCGCGGTCGCCGTCGCGAGAGCCGTGAGGGGAGAGTGACCGCTTGCTGGAGCTGACCTCCGACCAGGCCTCGAAGATCCGCGTGCTCGTCCTGGACGTCGACGGCGTTCTGACCGACGCCAGGATCGTGCTCGGCGCCTCGGGGGAGGAGATCATGGCGTTTTCCGCCCGCGACGGCATCGGCATCAAGTTCGCTCAGTTCGCTGGGATCGACGTCGTCTTCCTCTCGGCGCGGTCGCCGGCCATCGTTGAGATGCGGGCCCGCATGCTCGGCGTCGGCGACGTGAGGCTCGGGCACGAGCGGAAGCTGCCCGTCGTCAGGGAGATCGCGGAGAGCCGCGGCCTCGACCTCTCGGAGGTCGCTTACGTGGGTGACGACCTGGTCGACCTCGAGCCGGTGGCCGCAGTAGGGCTCGGCGTCGCGGTGGCAGACGCGTGCCGCGACCTCAAGGAGTGTGCGCCCTTCGTGACGGAGTCTGCCGGGGGGGCGGGGGCCGTCAGGGAGGTCGTGGAGGCGATCCTCCGCGCGAGAGGCGTGTGGGAGGACACGGTGCGAGGTTACTTCGCTGATGCGTGACCGAGCGAGAACTGGAGACGAGGCGCTGGTCCGGGCGGCGCGCGAGGTGCTCGAGATCGAGGCGGCTGCCGTCGGGCAGCTCGTCGACCGCATAGACGCGTCGTTCGCGGACGCGGTGCGGGCCGTCGTGGCCTCGACGGGCACGGTGGTCGTCCTGGGCGTGGGCAAGTCGGGTATCGTGGCGCGCAAGATCGCGGCGACGCTCTCGAGCACGGGAACGCGCGCGGTCTTCCTCCACCCGGCGGACGGGGCGCACGGCGACATAGGGGTGGTGGCGCGCGGGGACGTGGCGGTGGCGGTCTCGAAGAGCGGGGAGGGTGACGAGATGCTCGCCATCCTGCCGCTCCTCAAGGACCTCGACGTCACGGTGATAGCCATCACGGGGGGGACGTCGTCCTCGCTCGCTTCGCGGGCGGACATCGTCCTTGACGCGCACGTCGAGCGGGAGGCGTGCCCGATGGACCTCGTGCCCACCGCGAGCACGACCGCCGCCCTGGCGCTCGGAGACGCTCTTGCGGTCGTCGTTCTCGGGGAAAAGAAGGTCGGCCGGGAGGATCTGGCCGCCTATCATCCCGGCGGTCTCCTCGGCAGACAGCTGAGCCTCCGCGTCCGCGACGTCATGCACAGGGGCCCCGACCTTCCGATCGTGAGTGAGGAGGTGTCGATGCGCGAGGCCATCGTCGAGATCGCGAACAAGCGCCTCGGACTCACGACGGTGGTCGACGAGAGCGGCGCCCTCCTGGGCGTCCTCACCGACGGCGATCTCAAGCGCATCCTCGTCAACACGCCGGACGCGCTGGAGGCGCGGACGGGAGACGTCATGACGAGGGCCCCCCGCAGGGTCGGGGGGGACGAGCTCGTCTCCCGCGCGCTCGAGCTCATGGAGTCGAACGAGCCTTCTCCGATCACGTCGCTCGTCATCGTGGACGAGTCCGGCAGGCCCGAGGGCGTCATACACATCCACGATTGCCTCAGGACCATCAAGTAGCCATCTCACCCGCACGGCGCCCCACCGCCTGAAGACGATAGCTTGAGGGCCGACCGGATGTCGGGTATATTGGTGCCCTGTCGGCCGGTTGGATCGGTCGCCCGTCCCGCCCGCGGCACCGTATCCAGCGGGCACGACTTGTGCTACCGTCTGAGAGGATTGGATAGGGGATGGCTCGCTCCCGCATGAAAGCGCTTCTACTACTCGCCTTCCTGGCCCTCGCGGGTTGCCGGAGCGGCGAGCCTTCGGAACGGGGGGAGGACGGTTCCGTTCTTCCCGATCAGGAGATCGACGGGTTCACCCTGACCCAGACGCGCGAGGGGCACAAGGTCTGGGTCTTAAGGGCCGACCGCGCCCTCGTGTTCGAGGACGCCGGCCGCGTCGAGATGACCACGTTCAGAGTAGACTTCTTCAAAGAGTCCGGCGACGTCAGGTCGACCCTGACGGCGCGGAACGGGCTTCTCCTCCGCCGCACGAACGACATGGAGGCGTTCGGCAACGTTCTGCTCTACGCCGAGGACGGCACCAGACTGACGACCGAGCGACTGACCTGGGACGAACGGACGGGGAAGATCGAGTCGGACCGCTTCGTCAGGGTAGTTCAGGGAAGAGACGAATTCACCGGAGTCGGGCTCGAGGCCGACCCCGACCTCAACAACATCAGGGTCTTGAGCGAGTTCAAGGCCTACGTGCGAACCGAGGACGGAGAGCTGGTTGAAGAAGACTGACGTCGGGGACGCGGCCGGATCAGGTGGGGCGCCTCGCGCCCTCAGGGCGGAGGGACTCGTCAAGCGCTACGGTCGACGCGCCGTGGTGAACCACGTGAACGTCGAGCTCAAGCGCGGCGAGGTCGTCGGCCTGCTCGGTCCGAACGGAGCCGGGAAGACGACGACGTTCTACATGATCGTTGGGTTGCTTGCTCCGGATGAAGGCTCGGTCTATCTTGACGACGGAGACGTGACCCGATTCCCGATGTACCGCAGGGCGAGGATGGGCGTCGGCTATCTGTCCCAGGAAGCCTCGATCTTCCGGGGTCTGACGGTCGGCCAGAACGTGATGGCCATCCTCGAGACGCTCGGACTCTCGGCTTCGGAGCGCGAGGAGCGCCTTCACGAACTCCTGGGAGAGCTGGGGATCGAGGAGCTCAAGGACCGCCGCGCGGACACGTTGTCGGGAGGAGAGAGGCGAAGGGTCGAGATCACGAGGGCCCTCGTCAGGAGCCCGGCGTTCCTTCTTCTCGATGAGCCGTTCGTCGGCATCGATCCGATCGTCGTGCAGGACATCCAGGCCATCATCAAGCGTCTTCGCGACAGGGGAATAGGCATTCTGATCACGGACCACAATGTGCGTGAGACGTTGTCGGTCACGGACCGAGCGTATATCATGTACGAGGGCGAGATCCTCCTGGCGGGCGTCGCGCACGAGCTGGCGACGAACGACGAGGCGAAGAAGCTCTACCTTGGAGAGCGCTTCCAGCTCTGAGGCCTTTGCCGGTCCCGTCGGCCGGCCGAAGATACACCACCCCTGGCGCCCGTCGGCGTCCAGCTGAGAGATGGGAAGCGATCAATGGAGCTCAAGCAGCACATGGGGCTTCACCAGCAGCTGGTGATGACGCCCCGCCTCCAGATGGCCCTGAAGATACTCCAGGTGTCCACCATGGAGCTGGAGCAGTTTCTCAAGCAGGAGCTGCTTCAGAATCCCCTGCTCGAGCGCCTCGACGACGACGAGGAGCCGGAGACCGAATCCGCCGAGTCGGAGAGCGAGAGCGGAGACTCGTCCGAGGCCTCTCAGAACGAAGAGCGTCCGGCCGAGACGCCGCCCGAGACCGAGGCGGAGAAGACCGAGAAGGAAGACGTCAAGGAGGAGGCCGACCTCGACTGGGACGACTACCTGGACGACATGTACGCTCACGCCTACGGTCAGAATCTCGAGCGCGACGAGGACGACCGGTTCGAGCGTGTTCCGGTGGCAGTCGTCACGTTCGAGGACGGTCTCAAGAGCCAGCTGCACATGGAGTGCTCGGACGACGTCCTCGTGGGCATCGCCGAGTACATCATCGACGAGCTGGACGGAGACGGCTTCGTGCAGGGCACCCTGGCCGAGATCGCTCAGACGCTGCGGGTCTCTCTGGACGAGGTGGAGCGCGCGCTGGCCATCGTCCAGTCGCTCGACCCTCCCGGCATCGGCGCGAGGAGCCTCGAGGAGAGCCTCATTCTTCAACTCGAGCGGAAGGGTTCCGGAGACAGCCTGGCGGTCCGTGTCGTCAAGGAGTGCTTCACGGAACTCAAGACGTGCAAGTACGACCAGATCCGCAGGCGCCTCGGAGTGACCACCGAGGACCTCCGCGCCGCGATCAACGAGATATCCAAGCTGGACCCGAGACCTCGAACCGACCCGGTCGTGGGGGACGTCGCCTACATCACGCCCGACCTCATCATCGAGGAGGTCGATAAGGAGTACGTCGTATACCTCAACGACCAGGACGTCCCTCGCGTGCGGATCAGCCCGACGTATCGACGAATGCTCGGGGGCGATGCCGGGAGCGAGGAGCGCGAGTTCATATCCAAGAAGCTCAAGGCCGCCAGGTGGATCGTCCAGAGCATCGAGAACCGACGCCGGACCATGGTGAGAGTGACCGAGAGTATCCTCCGCGCGCAGAGCGGCTTCTTCGAGAAGGGCGTCTCCGCGCTCAGGCCTTTGACGCTCCAGCAGATCGCCGACGACGTGGGCATGCACGAGTCGACCGTCAGCAGAGTGACCCGGGGGAAGTACGTCCAGACGCCCCGCGGGACGTTCGAACTCAAGTACTTCTTCTCGAGCGGGATCAAGACGCGCGACGGCGACGAGGTGGCCTCGAAGGCCGTGCGCGATTCGATGCGCGACATCATCAGCAAAGAGGACAAGCGTAAGCCGCTCTCCGACCAGAAGATCGCGGAAGAGCTCAAGAGGCTGGGATTCACGATCTCAAGGCGGGCGGTCGCCAAGTACAGGGACCAGATGCGGATCCTGCGCGCCGGCCTGCGCAAGGAGATCTGACCCGCCTGTCCGGACTACCGACTTGCACAAGGACATCACGTTCGTCCCGACAGACACCGACGCGGCGGAGTTCATCGTTTCCTACTGGAAGGTGGACCCGTCCTCGCGCGTGTCCGCGGGCGACGAGCTTCTTGTCGTCGAGTCTGTCGAGGAGAAGACGGCCTTCGCGGTCGCGTCGCCGTTCTCCGGAGTGCTCGCAGAGGTCCTGGTCGGCGAGGGCGCGACCCTCAAGCCCGGCGACGTTGTCGGAAGGATCGACGTCGAGTGATGGACGACCCGAGGCTCCCACCCTGGCTCGTCAAGCCGCTCTCGGACCCTGAGGAGACGCGCGGCGTCCGGAGAGCGCTCAAGACGCACGGACTCAGCACGGTGTGCGACGAAGCGCGCTGCCCGAACCGGGTCGAGTGCTTCGCGAGGGGCACCGCGACGTTCATGATCCTGGGCGACCTGTGCACCAGGGACTGCGGATTCTGCGCCGTCGGGCACGGCGCGCCCGTTGCCCCCGACAGGGGAGAGCCCGCGAGAGTCGCCGCGGCCGCGCGGGAGCTCGGCCTCGGCTTCGTCGTGCTGACGTCCGTGACGAGGGACGACCTGCCTGACGGAGGGGCGGACCACTTCGCGCGAACCGTGCGGGCCTTGAGAGAGGCGCTGCCGGAGGCCGGGATAGAGGTTCTCGTGCCGGACTTCGCGGGAGACGCGGGCGCGCTCGACGCGGTCATGGCGAGCGGCCCCGACGTCCTCGGCCACAACGTCGAGACGGTGGAGCGGCTCTACGACATCGTCAGGAGAGGAGCGGGCTACGCCCGTTCTCTCGGCGTCCTTGAGAGGGCGGCCGCGTCCGGAGGCGTCGCCCACGTCAAGTCCGCGCTCATGCTGGGTCTCGGCGAGGAGCGTCGTGAGGTGGAGTCGACGCTGCGCGACGTGCGAGCGACCGGGGCGGACATCGCCTACCTCGGGCAGTATCTGCGGCCGTCCGCGCGGCACGCGCCCGTGGAGCGCTTCGTCCCGCCCGGGGAGTTCGAGGAACTCAAGGCCTACGCGCTCTCACTCGGGTTCGGCTGGGTGTCGTCGGGCCCGTTCGTTAGAAGCTCTTACCACGCGGAGTCGGCGGTCGCCGCCGCCGGGTCCGCCGGCGCGAACATCTGAACGAACCGGAAGGAGTCCGCATGGACGTACGCATCACCGCAAGGCACTTCGAGCTCGACCCGGAGTTGAAGCGGCACGTCGAAGAGAAGGTCTCGCACCTGTCGCACTACTTCGATCGCGTGGACGAGGCGCACGTGGTGCTGGACGCGGAGGGAAGACGCATGATCGCGTGCGTTACGGTCCACGCGTCGCGCGCCGTCATTTCCAGCGAACAGGAAGCGGGTGACATGAGAGCCGCGTTCGACAAGTCGATAGACAAGGTCGAGCGACAGATCCGGAAATACAAGGGCAGGATCAGAAACCGCAAGGGTGGGGAACCGACCGCCGAGGTCGCGCAGACGTCGGGAGGCGCCGCGATCGACCAGATAGGGATCGTCTCCGAGGAACTGGCGGCGCATCCGATGACGCCGGTTGAGGCCTTCAAGGAGCTCACAGAACTGAACATCCGTTTCCTCGTGTTCTGGAACTCGGAGACCGAGGCGGTGAGCGTGATCTATCGGAGGGACGACGGGGATTACGGGCTCGTGGAGCCGGAGGCGTAGATGGAGAGGCTCACCGCTGCGCAGTTCCTTGAACGGCTCGGCGAGGAGCTGGAGCTCACCAGCGTTACGGAGAGCGCCGATTCGGCGGACGACATTCTGAGTCCGGACCTGTCGATCCCCGGCCTCCTTCTGGCGGGACACGACAGCGGGTTCCGTTCGGACCGGGTTCAGGTGCTGGGCGTCGCGGAGCTCTCCTTCCTCGAGGCCATGGGCGAAGCGGACCGCGTGGCGGCGCTCGACCGGCTGTGCGTGGCCGGCGTCCCGTGCATCGTGGTGTCTGACGGCATCGAGCCGCCCGCTTTCCTCGTCGAGCGAGGGAACGCGTGCGGCATTCCCGTCCTCTCGAGCCCGATCCCGTCCGACGCTCTCATTCGGCGGATCGGCGCCAGCCTCGAGGAGCTGCTCGCTCCGACGACGACGCTTCACGGGACCCTCGTCGACGTCTACGGGATGGGTCTCCTCTTCACAGGCAAGAGCGGTATCGGGAAGAGCGAGTGCGGTCTGGACCTCGTGGAGCACGGGCACAGGCTGGTGGCCGACGACGTGGTCCACGTGACGCGTACCCCACAGGACAATCTCATAGGCTACGGCAACGACCTCCTCCGGCACTACATGGAGATCCGCGGAGTGGGCATCATAGACGTGATGTCGATGTACGGAGTGAGGGCGATACGACAGCAGAAGAGAATCGAGGTCGAGGTGAAGCTCGTGGCGTGGTCGGACATCGAAGACTACGAGCGGCTTGGTCTCGAGGAGCGGAAGAGCGAGATCCTGGGAGTGGAGATATCTCAGGTGATACTGCCCCTGGTGACGGGGAAGAACATCACGGTCATATCCGAGGTCATTGCGCTCAACCAGCTCTTGAAGCTGCGCGGCGTGAATCCCGCGAAGGAGTTCGACGCGAGGCTTCGCGACCTGGCTGGGAAAGGCGCCGACGAACAGGACATCCCACGGGGCGACAGCGAATGAGCGAGCCGCGCAAGAGGGTCGGCTGCGTCATCGTGGCGCACGGGACGGTGGCGGAGTGCCTCATGGACGGCATCCAGGGCATTCTCGGAAAGCAGACCGGCTGGGTGACCGTGTCGAACCGCGGTCTGAGCCTCAAGGACCTGAACGACGAGGTCGCGCGGGCCGTCCAGCGACTGAAGAAGGACCACGAGGTCATCATCTTCAGCGACATGCCCGGCGGCAGCTGTCACCACGCCTGCCAGGAGTTCCTGCGGCACGAGAGCGAGGTCCGGGTCGTCTCGGGGCTCAATCTGATGATGCTCCTGGAGTTCTTCGTGAAGCGCGAGCACAAGCCGCTCGATCAGCTCCTGAACCTCATCATCGACCGCGGACGCGATTCGGTGAGACTCATCTAGAGGAGGTGTCCGATTGCCCGTCGTCCTCTTCAGAGTGGACGATAGGTTGATCCACGGCCAGGTGACCGTCGCCTGGGGGGCGTGGCTCACTCCGGACCGTGTGGTGCTCGTCAACGACGAGGTTGCCGGTACGGACTGGAAGCGCGACATGTACTCGGCGACCGACTCGATGGGCGTTGCGGTGTCCATTCTGTCGAACGATGAGTTCGTGGCCGCGAGCGCCGAGGGGCGCTGGGATTCGGAGCGGGTCATCGTCGTCCTCGAGACGCCCGCGGACCTGCTCGAGATCGCCAGGGCCGGCGTCGACGTGGCCGAGGCCAACATCGGCGGCATGCATCACGCGGAAGGCAAGCGCGAGCTTCTTCCATACGTCTACGTCGACGACGCGGACGTCTCGGCCCTCATGGCGCTGGCGGGTCTGGGGGCTCGTCTCGACGCGAGGGACGTCCCGCAGGCACGCCCGCCGGACCTCCTCGAACTCATCAGGAAGAGCGGCTCGGAGCGAAATGGAGGCCGGAGTTGAACAGGGTCTCTCTCGTCATCTGCATACACAACCACCAGCCCGTAGGGAACCTCCAGGGAGTGTTCGAGCACGCCTACGAACACGCCTACGAGCCCTTTCTGGCCGCGATGGAGGAGTCCCCGGACGTCCGCTTCGTCCTGCACAACACGGGACCGCTGCTCGAGTGGTTCGAGGACCGGGCTCCGGACTACCTCACGCGCGTCCGAGCTCTCGTCGACCGCGGCCAGGTCGAGATACTGGGCGGCGCGTTCTACGAACCGATACTGGCGACGATCCCCGCGAGGGACGCCGTCGGGCAGATTCGGCGCATGACGTCGTACGTGGAGGAGCGATTCGGCGCGAGGCCGCGCGGGATGTGGCTCGCGGAGCGCGTGTGGGAACCACATCTGGCCCGCGTGGTGGCCGAGGCAGGGATCGAGTATCTTCCCGTCGACGACTACGAGTTCCAGTTGACCGGCGTGCCGGCCGAGGACCTGAACGGCTACTTCATTACTGAAGACCAGGGCGTTCCGCTCAAGGTCTTCCCGATATCCAAGTCGCTGCGCTACGCCATCCCGTTCCAGGACCCCTCCGTCACGATCGAGGCGCTCCGCTCTCTCTCGGAGCGCGGCCCGGGGCTCTGCGCCGTCTTCGGGGACGACGGCGAGAAGTTCGGGGTCTGGCCGGGCACCCACGCGCACGTGTACGGGAACGGGTGGTTGCGCAGATTCCTGCAGGCGCTCAGCGCCAACTCCGACTGGCTCAAGACGACCACGTTCGCCGACGTCGTCGATTCGGTCCCCGCGCGCGGGCGCGTCTATCTGCCTGCGTCGTCGTATCCGGAGATGATGGAGTGGGCACTGCCGACGAGGGCGCGGCGCACGTACGAGCGCATGCTCGACACGCTCAAGGCCGAGAACAGATTCGACGAGTGGGGTCCGTATCTCTCGGGAGGGACGTGGAGAGGCTTCATCGCCAAGTACGACGAGTCCAATCTTATGGTGCGCAAGATGATGCGCGTCAGCGGTAAACTCGACCTCGCCCGCAAGACGATCGAGCGTCTCCGTGAGTCCGACGACCTCGGGCACGCCACTCGCGAGGCCGGCGCCGGTCGGGAGCCGGCGGTCGACCCGGCCGCCGCCGACGAAGCGGCGACGGAGCTGTGGCGGGGGCAGTGCAATTGCGCCTACTGGCACGGAGTGTTCGGCGGGCTCTACCTGCCGCATCTCAGGGCGGCCGTGTACGAACATCTGATCAGGGCCGAGAACCTCATCGAGTCCGCGCGGGGGGACAGGTGGAGCGCCCTCCAGATCGTCGACCACGACCTCGACGGGAATGACGAGGTCCTGCTCGAGACGCACTGGGCGAACGTCTACGTCGCGCCGGCGCGGGGCGGCACGGTGTTCGAGCTGGACCTGCGCGAGGCGGCGGTGAATCTCCTGGGCACGATGTCGAGGTACGAGGAGGCCTATCACGACGCGGTCAAGGCGGCGGGAGAGGCCTCGGCAGGAGAAGCCCCGCGCGGCGACGACGGGCACGCGGGCAGCGAGGCGCCGTCAGGAGGCGAGTTCCCCAACGAGAACGTGTCGAGCATCCACGACGGGTTTGCGCCCCGCGAGAAGGGCCTGGAGCGCTTGGCCGTGCCTGACAGGCTGCCTCGGCGAGCCGCCGTGGACCGGTTCCTGCCCGTCGACACGAAGCGCGTCGGACTCGAGCAGGACGAGGTCGACGACCTCGGCGACTTCGCGGACGGCGAGTACGCCTTCGAACCGAGCAGGCTCGAGGGCGGCCTGGGCGTCGTGATGCGGAGGAACGGTCTGGTGGCGGGTGTCCCGACGACGGTCAGGAAGAAGGTGTGCGTCGAGCCGGACGGCGTCACGGGCGTCGAGTACGTCGTGAGCCCTGAGGAGAACGTGGACGCTCTCTTCACGTCCGAGTGGAATCTGGCGTTCCTGACTGGGGACGAGGAGTACACGTGGTTCGAGCACGAGGGTGGCGAGCGCCGGGCGGCGTCGGCGCGTCAGACGCTCACCGGTGTGACCGAACTCCATCTGAACGACCGGTTGCGGGGGATCAGGCTTCACCTTTCGTTCGAGCCGGCCTGCACCGTGTGGACCTACCCTCTCGAAACGGCGTCGCAGTCGGAGGGGGGGCTCGAGCGTGTGTTCCAGGCGACCACGATCGTGGCGGTCTGGAGGCTTGACGCAGGAGCGACCAGAGAACGCGCGGAGACCGGCGGCGGCACTCGCTTCGCCGTCTCGCTCAGGACGGAGTCGCCGGGGACGGACTCCTTGAAGGGATGAGCCCTTGTCCGACGCGGTCACGATAGCGGCGCTCGCCGGCCTGGCAGGACTACTGGCGCTCGACGCCACCGCCGCCTTCCAGGTGATGGTGTCGCAACCCATCGTCGCCGGGGCGCTGGCGGGGGCGGTGTGCGGGGACGCGTTCGCCGGTGTCCTCGTGGGCGCGGCGCTCCAGCTCGTGTGGCTGGGCGCTCTGCCCGTGGGAGCGGCCGGCTTCCCCGACGCACCGGTCGGCACGGTCGTCGGCGTGGGGCTCGCTTCGCTTCTGGCGCACTCAGGGACGGGGGCGGGCTGGTCGGTCGCGTTCGGGATGACCGCGGCCCTCGTCGCGGCGGAGGCGGGCAGGAGCGTCGTCTCGCGCCTGAGAAGGATGAACGTGCGCCTCGCCGAAGGCGCGGTCGCAAGGGCGCGGAGCGGCGACCCGTCGGGCGTGTCGGCGGCCGTGTGGCTGGGACTCGCCTCGCGGTTCGTTGCCGCCGCCGGGCTCGCGGCGGTCGCTCTGACGGTGGCGTACGTGGGGCTCCGAGCCCTTCCCCTGGGTGAGGTGAGGGGAGGCTTCCCCGCGCTCATCTGGGCCGCGCCCATCGCGGCGGCCGTGGTCGCCGTGAGGTCGCGCCAGGCGCTCGAGCGCGCGCTCATAGCGGCGGGCTTCCTCGCGGGCCTTCTGTTCGTGATCGGGAGGTAGGCGGCAATGAACCCGACTGGAGAACGCGCGACGTCGACGGCAGGGCTCGGAGTGCGCGAACGCGCTTCGATCCTCATGCGCTCGTTCTTCATCCAGTCGGTGTGGAACCCGAAGGGGATGCAGAACGTCGGGTTCTGTTTCGCGCTCCTGCCGGTGCTCCGAAGGGTGGCGGCGGACAGAGACGCGGTCCGCGAGTTCCTCGAGCGGCACCTGTCGTTCTTCAACACGAATCCGGCGCTCTCGACGTACGCGCTCTCGGCGGCCGCGGCCGCCGAGGTGGCCGGGGACCCGAAGGGCGCTTCGGAGTTCAAGCGGGCGCTCTCGAGCCCTCTGGGCATGGCCGGCGACTCGCTCCTCTGGGGGGGCGTGCGCCCGGCGGCGGCGCTTCTCGCGGTGTCGGCGGCTCTCGTGGGAGCTCGCTGGGCGCCGGCGGTGCTGCTCACGCTGTACAACGTTCCTCATCTGTTCCTGCGGGTCAGGGGAGTGAACGTGGGGGCCCGGCAGGGGCCGCGCGGCGCGCGGGAGCTGTCGAGCGCCCGGTTTCGGGGACTCGTGACCGCGGCGCGCGGCGTCACCTGCTTCGCCGCCGGACTGGCGGCGGCGCTGGCGATCGGCTTCGACGGCGCGGTGTCGCCGCAGGGACTGGCGACGGCCGGCGGTTTCTTCGTCCTGACGTTCGTGGCGCTCCGGGTCCGCGTTCCGGTGGCGGCGATAGGTCTCGCAGGAGTCGTTGGCGGAGTGGCCATCATGCTGTCTCGAGTGTGAGCCACGTTGTGTCGAGCGTGAGTCACGTTGTCTCGAGTGTGAATCGTGTTGTCTCGAGTGTGACAGGAGGTTGCGTGGTCGAAGGGACCGCGGTGCTTGCGAACAAGCACGGGCTGCACGCGCGACCGGCCGCGGAGTTCGTGAAGCTCGCGGGCCGATTCGAGGCCGACGTGAAGATCACGAAGGACGATCTCACTGTCGACGGCAAGAGCATCATGGGCGTCATGATGCTCGCCGCCGAGCGGGGGAGTCAGATCCTCTTGCGGATCGACGGTACCGACGAGCACGCGGCTCTCGATGCTCTCGTGGCGTTCCTCGAGACCGAGCACAAGGAGGAGTAGCCCCCTTGATCGACTTCGCCGAGATAGGGAAGACCAAGTACATCGAGGGCGTTCCCGCCTCGCCCGGCATCGTCATGGGCAGGGCGTTCATCCTCGACACAGAGCGTCCGCACGTGTCGGCGGAGACGATCGAGCCTTCTCAGATCGAGCCGGAGATAGCCGCGTTCGAGGACGCCATCGCCGACGTGAAGGCGCAGCTCGTGAAGCTCCGAAGCGCGCTCGAGGACGAGCTCGGCGAGGAGCACGCGCGCATCTTCGACGCTCATCTCATGATCCTGGACGACTCGATGGTGGTCGACGGGACCGTGAAGCGCGTGCGGGAGCAGAAGGTGAGCGCGGCGCTGGCGCTGACCGAGACGATAGGCAGTGTCACGGCCGCGATGTCCAGGACCGACGACGAGTACCTCCGGGACCGGGTCTTCGACATCAAGGACATCGAGCGGCGCCTCCTGGTGCGGCTTCTCGGTCGCAAGGCCGACTCGCTCAAGCGGCTCAAGGACGACGTGATCGTCATCGCCCACCAGCTCGCGCCGACACACACGGCGTCGATGCACAAGGAGCGGGTCAAGGGGTTCGCCACGGAGGCCGGAGGGCGGACGTCGCACGCCGCGATCATGGCGCGGTCGCTCGAGATCCCGGCCGTGGTGGGACTCGGACGGGTGACCGACCTCATAGACCAGGGCGAGTCGATCATCGTCGACGGGACGCTGGGGCTCGTCGTCTACCAGTACGACCAGGCGGTCCTCGACTACTACCTCAAGAGACAGAAGCAGTACGAGGAGTTCGAGCACAGTCTGCTCACGCTCAGAGACTACCCGGCCGTGACGCGCGACGGACGGAAGTTCGAGCTGGCCGCCAACATAGAGATTCCGGACGAGGTCGACTCGGCGATCTCTCACGGCGCCGAGGGGATCGGTCTCTTCAGAACGGAGTACCTGTTCATAGCGAGGGACGAATCGCCGACCGAAGATGAGCAATACGAGGCTTACAGGCACGTCGTGGAGGCGATGGCCCCCTCGAGCGTGGTCATCCGCACGCTCGACGTCGGAGGGGACAAGTTCGGACCCAGGGAGAGCGGGCGCAAGGAAGAGAACCCGTTCCTCGGATGGAGAGGGATCCGATACAGCCTCGCCAAGCCCGACCTCTTCATGCGGCAGATCCGGGCCATCCTGCGCTCGAGCGCGCACGGGAACGTGCGCCTCATGTTCCCGATGATCTCCTCGCTGCACGAAGTGAGGGACGCCAAACAGGTAGTGGAGGCCGCGCGACAGGAGCTCATTGCTCGCGGACAGGAGTTCGACGAGGGCGCGGAGGTCGGTGTCATGATAGAGACGCCGGCGGCGGCGGTCATTGCGGACCTCATAGCGGACGAGGTCGACTTCATGAGCATCGGCTCGAACGACCTCACGCAGTACGCTCTCGCCGTCGACAGAGGGAACGACAGGGTCGCGTACCTGTACGACGAGTACCACCCTGCCGTGCTCCGGCTTCTCGAGCAGACCGTCCGGGCCGCGAAGCGCAGGCGGCGTTGGGTCGGGCTGTGCGGAGAGATGGCGGGCAACCCGCTCGCGGTGCTGCTGCTCATCGGGCTCGGTCTGGACGAGCTCTCAACGAGCCCGCTGATGCTGCCGGAGGTCAAGAGCATCATCAGGGCGACGAGCTACAACTCGGCCAGGAAGACCCTCCTGAAGGCCATGGGCATGAAGACCGGTTCCGAGGTGCGCAGGTATCTCGAGGGCATATTCCGGAAGAAGTACCCGGAGATAAGCGCTACGGAGCTCATAACATGAGCGTGTTGAACGACGCTGGAGCGATAAGGCAGGGTGACCCGGGCGGCATGAGTCGGCATCTCGAGAGCTTCCCGGCGCACCTTCGCGACGCGCAGGACATCGGAAGACGCGCCGAGATCAGCGTGTCGGCCGAGGGCGTGTCGGCGGTGGTCGTGCTCGGGATGGGCGGGTCGGCGATCGGCGGGGACCTGGCCTCCGGTCTGCTCGCGGGTGAACTCCGTGTGCCGCTCGCGGTGAACCGCGGCTACGACGTCCCGGCCTATGTGGGACCGGACACGCTCGTCTTCGTGTCGAGCTACTCCGGGAACACGGAGGAGACCCTGTCCGCCTACGAGGCAGCTCGGGCGCGCCGTGCGCGCATCGTGTGCGCGACGACCGGAGGTGAGGTCGCGAGGCTGGCGGCCGAGCTGGGTCACGACCGCGTGACGATCCCTGGCGGACTCCCTCCGAGGGCGGCTCTGGCCTACGGGCTAGTTCCCACGCTCGTCGTTCTCGCCAGGCTCGGACTCACTGGGGGTGTCGACGAGCGTCTGGACGACGCGGTGAGCGTGGCCGAGGACAACGTCCGCCTGATGGGACTTGACGTTCCCCTCGAGCGGAACCCCGCGAAGCAGCTTGCCGCGTGGTTCCGGACGGGCATCCCTGTGATCTACGGGACGGTCCCTCTGACGGGCGTCGTGGCGACGCGATGGGCCGGCCAGATCTCCGAGAACTCGAAGACGGTGGCTCACGTGAACGTCCTCCCGGAGATGAACCACAACGAGATCGTCGGCTGGAGCGGGCCGCGCGCGCTGGCCGGAGAGGGCCGCGTGGTCTTCCTGAGGGACGAAGGCGACCATGCCAGGGTCGCCCACAGGATCGCCTTCACGCGGGACGAGATAGCACGGACGGGCGCCCAGGTGCGCGAGGTCGAGAGCAGGGGCGCGACCGGGCTCGGCCGCATGATCTCGCTCGTGGGCACCGGCGACTTCGCGAGTCTCTATCTGGCGACACTCAACGGGGTCGACCCGACCCCGGTCGAGCCCATCGACCGGCTGAAACGAACGCTGGCGGAGCTCTAGCGCGCCCTTCAGGCTGAGAGGAACGTCCATGAAGGCTATCATCCCAGTGGCGGGGATCGGAACGAGACTCAGGCCGCACACGCACACGATCCCGAAGGCCCTCGTACAGGTCGCCGGCAAGCCGATCCTGGGGCACATCCTCGACGAACTCAAGCCGCTGGGGATCACGGAGGTCGTGCTCGTCACGGGCTACATGGGGGAGAGGGTCAAGGAGTACGTGGCGGAGGCACATCCCGATCTCGACGCTTGCTACGTCGACCAGGAGGAGCGGAAGGGGCTGGGGCACGCCATCTACCTCGCGCGGGAATGCGTGGACGGCGGGCCTGTCCTCATCGTGCTCGGTGACACCATCGTGGCGGCCGACTTCTCGGCCTTCGTCGGCGGTGACCGCACACTGATCGGGGTCAAGGAGGTCGACGACCCCCGACGGTTCGGCATCGTGGAGGTGCACGAAGGACGCGTCAAGAGCCTCATCGAGAAGCCCGACGATCCGCCGTCGAACCTCGCCATCGTCGGCCTCTACTACATCGTGAACTCGAACCTGCTCTTCGAGTGTCTGAGCGAGATCGTCGAGCGCGACATCAGAACGAAGGGCGAGTACCAGTTGACCGACGCGCTCATACTGATGCTGGAGCGCGGAGAGGACATGGGCGCGTTCGCGGTGGAGGGATGGCACGACTGCGGTCTGCCCGAGACGCTGCTCGCCACCAACCGTTTCCTGCTCGACAGGTCCGGCGGGAACGGGGGCGAGCACCCCGGCTCCATTATCATCCCTCCCGTCTCGATCGACGCGACGGCCCTGGTGGAACACTCGATCGTGGGACCGTACGTGTCGATAGCGGCGGGCTCCATGGTTCGGGAGTCCGTCGTCAGGGACAGCATTCTGAACGCCAATTCCACGGTGGAGCGCAGCCTGCTCACGGACTCGCTGGTCGGCGAGGGCGCGCGCGTCAGAGGCAGCTATCGAAAGCTCAACGTGGGCGATTCGTCGGAGATAGAGATAGTGGGATGAGACGCAGCGTCTCTCCCTGGTCCTGATTAGAACGATAGGAGGTCGGTTTGGGCAGGCACCTTTTCACCTCGGAGTCGGTCACCGAAGGGCACCCGGACAAGGTGGCCGATCAGATATCCGACGCGATCCTGGACGCGATCCTCGAGATGGACCCGAAGGGCCGTGTGGCGTGTGAGACGCTCGTGACGACGGGTCTGGCGTTCGTGTCGGGTGAGATCACGACGGAGGCGTACGTGGGCATCCCCTCGATCGTGCGGAACACGATCGAGGAGATCGGCTACACGACGGCGGCCTACGGATTCGACTACGAGACGTGCGCGGTGCTCTCGTCGATAGACGAGCAGTCGGGCGACATCTGGATGGGTGTGGAGAGTGGCGGCGCCGGGGACCAGGGGATGATGTTCGGCTACGCGACCTGTGAGACGCCCGAACTCATGCCCATGCCTATCCACCTGGCCCATCTGCTCGCGAGACGGCTGGCCGAGGTCAGGAAGCAGAAGGTCCTCGACTACCTGAGGCCGGACGGCAAGACGCAGGTGACCGTCGAGTACGAGGACGGGAAGCCCGTGGCGGTCACGACCGTGGTCGTCTCCTCGCAGCACGACCACGACGTAGACATGGGGCAGATGTCGCTCGACATCAAGAAGCACGTGGTCGACCCGGTGCTGCCGAAGGAGCTGGTGCCCGACGGGTACCGCCTCCTCGTGAATCCCACGGGGCGATTCGAGATGGGCGGTCCGCACGCGGACTGCGGTCTCACGGGTCGCAAGATCATCGTAGACACGTACGGCGGGCTCGGAAGCCACGGCGGCGGCTGTTTCTCAGGCAAGGACCCGACGAAGGTCGACCGGTCCGCGTCGTACGCGGCACGCCACGTCGCCAAGAACCTGGTGGCGGCTGGTCTCGCCGACCGCTGCGAGATCCAGCTCGCTTACGCGATCGGCATTCCCGAGCCGGTCTCCATCATGGTCGATTCGCTCGGCACCGGCACGGTGAGCGACGAGGACCTCGTCGCGCTCGTTGAGAAGCACTTCGATCTGCACCCGCTCGCCATCATCGAGCGGCTCGATCTGCGCCGGCCGATCTACAGGCAGACGGCGTCGTACGGTCACTTCGGCCGGGAGGAGCCCGACTTCACGTGGGAGCGGCTCGACAAGGTCGACGACCTCAAGCGGGGTTAACTCAGGGAGACTCGATATGCAGCACGACGTAGCCGACACGGGCCTCGCTCGGAAGGGCAGGGACCGGACCGAGTGGGCGGCGCAGAGCATGCCCGTTCTCAGGAGCATCGCGGAGCGCTTCGCTCGCGAGCGGCCGCTCGAGGGAGTCGTGATGAGCGGCTGCATGCACGTCACGACCGAGACCGCCAACCTCATGATCACGCTTGCGGCGGGTGGCGCCAGGCCCGCCCTGTGCGCGTCGAACCCGCTCTCGACGCAGGACGACGTCGCGGCGCACCTCGCGGTCGACCACGGGATCCCCGTCTTCGCAGTCCGCGGCGAGGACAACGAGCGGTACTACTCGCACATCAGATCGGTCCTCGAGCTCGGTCCCACCATCACGATGGACGACGGGGCCGACCTCGTCTCCACGATACACAAGGAGAACCGCGAGCTCATCGGGGGCCTCATGGGCAGCATGGAGGAGACGACGACGGGCGTCATCCGCCTCAAGGCGATGCACGCCGACGGGGCCCTGGAGGTCCCGGTCCTCGCGGTGAACGACGCGAACACGAAGCACATGTTCGACAACCGATACGGAACGGGTCAGAGCACGATAGACGGCGTGCTTCGCTCGACGAACGCGTTGATCGCCGGCTCGACCTTCGTCATCGCGGGATATGGATGGTGCGGGAGAGGCCTGGCGTGCAGAGCCAGGGGCATGGGCGCGTCCGTCATCGTGACCGAGGTCGACCCGTTGCGCGCGCTCGAGGCCGTGATGGACGGGTTCCGCGTGGCCAGGATGGACGACGCCGCGCGTGTCGGCGACATCTTCGTGACGGTCACCGGCGACATACATGTGATCGTCGGCAGACACTTCGAGTCGATGAAGGACGGGGCCATCGTGGCGAACTCGGGTCACTTCGACGTCGAGATCGACAAGGAGGCGCTCAAAGGGCTCGCGAGCGAGGTCAGGTCGCCCCGGGAGAGCGTCGAGACGTACGTCCTGAAGGGCGGTAAGCGCGTGAACCTGCTCGGGCAGGGGAGACTCATAAACCTCTCAGGAGCGGAGGGGCACCCCGCGTCCGTGATGGACATGAGCTTCGCGAACCAGGCGCTGTGCAGCGAATACCTCGTTCGGCTGCCGCGGAGGCTCGCGCCGGGCGTGCACAGGGTTCCAGAGGACATCGACGCCGAGGTGTCTCGGCTCAAGCTCGCCGCGATGGACGTGGCGATAGACACTCTCACCGACGAGCAGCGGAAGTACCTGTCGTCGTGGCAGATGGGCACGTAGCGCGGCAGCTTCGATGCTCGACGCGGTCATGGGCGGCGGGCCCTCAGGGCGCGCCGCCTTCCCTTTGTCGTCACGTTCGGGCGAGGGCTACTTGGGGGCCCGCGCCAGCAGCCACACGCCGACGCCGGCGAAGACGATGTTGGCGACCCACGCCGCGAGGGCCGGAGTGAGCACGCCCTGCCGGCCGAGGACCTGTCCGACCTGGAGCAGGCCGTAGTAGAGGAACGAGATGGCGAGAGCGGAAGTGAAGGAGAGCGCGAACCCGGTGCGTCTGGCGCCGGCCGCGATCGGGGCGCCGAGCATCGTCATGATGAGCGTCACGAAGGGAAAAGCGATCTTGAGGTGCAGGTTGACGGGCAGGTCCTCGGGACTGTGCCCGCTGGCTGAGAGACGCTGGATGTAGGCCCTGAGCTCCCGGTAGCCCATCTCCTCCGGCTGCAGCCTGCGGCGCTTCAGGTCGTCGGGCGTCGGCTCGGAGTAGGGAAGCTCGTAGGTGTCGAACTGTCTCGTCCTCTCGGTCCCATCCGTGAACTCGCGGGCGAGACCGTTCTCGAGCTGCCACCGCTCGCCGTCCCATCTGCCGAACTCGGCGTCTATGCGCAGCACCGGTCTCACGTCGGCGTCGAACTCCTCCACGGTCACACCCTCGACGGTCTCCCTGCGTGTGTTGAGGCGCCTCGCGAGAAACACGGCGCCGTCGGGCCGCACGTAGATGATGTTGTTCCGGGTCACCTGTCCCGGGGACTTCTTGATGTGTTCTTCCTCTATCTCGAGCCTCGTCGAGGTCGCCTGCGGGAGAACGAACTCGGCGACCGCCATGCTCACGAGGCTCAGGAAGAACGCCAGCAGGAAGTGCGGGGCGAGCATCCGGGGCAATGAGATCCCGCCACCCTTGATCGCCATGATCTCCCGTCTCCTGGCGAGCCCTCCGACCGACAGGAGCACGGCCAGGAGCATGGCCACGGGCATCGTCAGGACGACGATGAGGGGCAGGTAGTGCAGGTAGTAGGAGAGCACTATCCCGAGCTGAACGCTGTTGTCGATGAATGTGTGCGCATGGTCGAACAGGTCGACCAGAATGAAGATGCCGACGAACGCCGCGAAGACGAGTCCGAGCGGCTTCAGGGCCCTGCGAAGGAGATACCCGTCGAGTATCCTCATTGCGAAGGCTCCGTGGGCGCGGGACCGCGGGGGGCGCGGAGCGCGAAGTCGATGGCGCGCGTCAAGGGACTCGTGCGCCAGTCGAACGACGCGGACATCGTCAGGAAGAGCCCCACGCCGCCGAACAGAACGTTGGGTGCCCACATGGACCAGAACGGGGAGACGAGACCCCTGTCGCCGAGCTGTTCGCCGCCGATCAGGAAGAGATAGTAGATGAGGAAGAACAGGATGCCGATGCCGGCGCCGATCCCGACGCCGCCGCGCCTGCTGCGTATCCCGAGCGGGGCGCCCAGGAGGACGAAGATCACGCACGAGAAGGGGATCGAGAACTTCTTGTGGTACTCGACCTCGAGCTTGGTCGCCTTCCGGAGCGCGCTCTGCGCTTTGCGCGTCTCCGACTCGGCGTCCCTCGACGCCTTCGTGCCGTCGGCCGATGGGTCGGCGTCGGGAGACTCCGCGGGCGCGCTCAGGAGGGCCGCCGCCCGCCCGAGGGACTCCGCGGCATCGGCTCTGTTGGCGACGATCTGCTCCCTGAGCTCCGACACGGACATCTCCCTGTCGCCGCGCTTGGCCCTGTCCGTGCGGACGAGTTCAGTCGTGCCCTGCTCGACGTTGATCGTGTGCTTCTCGAATAGCAGGCGGCTGTATCTCGTCGGATCATCCGGGTCGAGCTCGTGGATCTCGCCGTCCAGGAGCTGGATCCGGATGGTCTGGTCGTCCCCGCTCGTCGCTATCGTCCCCCTCTTCGCGACGATGGTCTGAAGCGGGTCGTCGCCCTCCATCCGGTGGATCCTCACGTCGAATATCTCGGACGTCGCGGAGTCGAGGCCTCCCACGATGATCCGGTAGCCCTCGGGCAGCTTGACCATGATGCCCGGCTCGACGGTGGCGAGAGGGCGGATCCTGTGGATGTCCACCATGAGGGCCTTCAGCCGGTGGTTGGCCGTGGGCAGGAACCGGTCCCCGAAGAAGAAGACCCCGGCGGCCACGATGAGCGACGCCAGGAGAACGGGCGCGATGAGCGAGAACACGCCCACGCCCGTCGCCCGGGCGGCGGTTATCTCGTTGTCTCCCGACAGCCTCCCGAAGGCGGTCAGGACGCTGACCATCACGGACATGGGGACGGCGAGGAGCGTCATCCACGCCAGGCTCAGCCCGAACGCCTCCAGGACGGCGAACCCGGGCACGCCCTTGGCGATGAACAGGTCGAGATAGTCGACGATGAAGTCCATCGACAGGACGAAGTAGAAGATGGCAAGTCCGGCCGCGGCGGGTGCCAGGTGGGCGCGGAGGACATATCTGGACAGGATGCTCATGTCGGGTCCGTGGACAGGGAGCGCCTGGTCAAGGCGACCGGGCCCGCGTGGAGAACCGTCAACAGGCTCAGGCAACCGTTGGCTTCTCGCGAAAACAAGATATACTACCATAAGCTGAAACGCCGCAACACGATTCGGGGCAGGTCCCCGGCGCAGGGACGAGTCCGACCTGCGGTGGGGAGCTGCGGAGTTGCTGAATGCCCAAGACCGTAGCGACGCGCCACCTCAAAGTCGTGACTGCCGTCGCGCTCCTGGTATTCATGTCCGCGAGCGTCGTCCTCTGTGAGGACGAGCCGGCCGCGCCCGGAACGTACGCTCCGCCGCCGGACTCGCTGGAGTTCCCGGAGGCCGACGTGCGCCTCCGTCTCGCCGTGCCTCCGCCGGCCGGAGCCACGGACTCCCTCTCGATCGCCCCGGACGACACTGTCGGAACGGCCGGGGGCGCCCCGCGGGCGTCTTCGGTGCCCGACTCGCTCGCGGCGGCGGCACCCGACTCGCTCGCGGCATCGGTGCCCGACTCTCTCACGGCAGCCGTGCCCGACTCGCTCTCAGGAGAGGCGCCTGACACCACGGCGGTTCCACGCCCGCTGCCGCCGGTTCTGCTGGGCGGAGTGGGCTTTCGCGTTCCATTCAAGCACTCGATGTCGTTCGTCCGGCCGTGGACGGCCAGACAGCCGCTTCCCGGCCGCGGCCTTCGTCCCGGCGTCCCGCGCGCGACGTGGGACCAGCTCCGCAACATGCCCTTCGAGCGGATGATCGAGATCGACCTCGAGACCGAGACGGTATACGTGGTCACTGAGGCCGGCGATCACCTGGCGTACGCGACCTTCGTGACCGACCTCCCGGAGTTCCGGCGGAGCGCAGGACGGGAGGAGGTGCGGGCGCGTTGGCGTTCGGCCGTTCTGCCCACGCTCGGGAGCAGCGGATCGGAGCAGGCGGGCGGGTTCCTCGACATCGACATCCCGATGCCTCTGCCGGGACCGTTCGTGCGGGCCATCGGACCCGGCGCCAACCTCAAGGTGAGGGGCAGCGAGAGGATCACGTTCGGCGGCCAGACGAGCTACGTCGTCGACGCGCTCGACCAGGAGTCCGGTCCCGCGTCGCGTTTCCCGCAGCTCGACATGGAGCAGCAGCTCTCGGTCAACCTCGAGGGTACGATCGGGCGGAAGATACACGTGTACGTCGATCACCGCAGCGGCGGGGACGCCTTCAGCACGAGCAAGGCCAACCAGATCCGCGTCCGCTACGAGGGCGACGAGGACGAGATCATCCAGCGCATCGAACTCGGAGAGGTGAACCTCTCGCTCCCGGGGACCGAGTTCGTGAGCTACAGCGGCCACCACGAGGGGCTCTTCGGCGCGAAGCTGACGGGCAAGATCGGGAAGCTCGACTTCGTGACGATCGCGAGCAAGGAGGAGGGCAAGTCGGCCGGGGCCAGCTTCGCAGGAGGTGCGGAGTCCGACTCGCTCGTCATCAACGACATTCAGTACAAGGCCAACACGTTCTACGCTCCCGACAGCTCGATACTCAAGACGACCGAGGAGTTCCGCAACCTCGTGGTGTACGTCGACGACCGCGACGGCTCGAACGACATCGAGACCGGAGCGGTGCAGGGGCGCGCCTTCCTCGATTCTCCCGCCGACACCGCCGCGCCGGGCGGCGTCTACCAGCTGGGCCGTTTCGACGAGCTCATCGAGCTCGAGGACTACGTTCTCCCGACGGACAAGTTCGGTGTCCAGGTCGGGATCCTCGAGTTCCTGAGACCCATCTCCGAGAATAGCGTCATGGCCGTCCGGTACGAGACGAGCCAGGGCAGGGTCGTGGGAGGTGTGGGCGCCAACGGGAAGCTCCGTCTCAAGATGGTGAAGAAGGACGGCGGCGTCGACCAGGACTGGGAACCGATACGCAGCCGCGAACTCAAGAACGTATACGACCTGGGCGCGGACGACATCCCTGAGCTGGGCTTCGAACTGAAGATCAGGAAGAGGAGTTCCACGGGCGAGGACCTCGACGTCAACGCTCAGGGCGTGCCCTATCTCCAGTTGCTTGGGCTCGACTCCCACGACCTGTCGGGCAACCCGACGCCGGACAACATCGTGGACTTCGAGTACGTCGACTTCGAGAACGGATACCTCGTCTTCCCCCACTACACGCCGTTCTGTCCCGCCTACGACGAGAACGATAACTTCTACTACAACGCCGGCGACACGCTCCACTACCAGGCATTCGCGCGCGGCCTCGACCCGTACAACTGCTTCGTCTACTCGAAGGAGACGTTCGACCCCAGCGACGACGTCTACTACGTTCAGGTCAACTACGACCGGCCGAAGACGACGTTCACTCTCGGGCACATCAACATCATAGAGAACAGCGAGGTCGTTCGCGTGAACGGCGTGCGGCTCACGCGCGGGACCGACTACACGATCTACTACCCGGCCGGTCAGCTGACGCTTCTGGCCGAGGAGGCGAAGGACCCCGAGGCCAAGGTCACCGTCGACTACGACTACAAGCCGTTCGGAGTGGGCGGAGAGAAGACCCTCCTCGGAGCGCGCGGCGTCTACAACTGGAGCGAGAACATCCAGCTGGGCACCACGTGGATGTACCAGAGCAAGGGCACTCCGGACGACAGACCGCGGCTCGGAGAGGAGCCGTCGCGTACCGTCGTGGGGGACGTCAACCTGGCCGCCGACTTCCAGCCCGATTTCATGACCCGAATGGCCGACGCGATCCCGCTCGTCGACACGGACGCGCCCTCTCACCTCAAGATATCGGCGGAGACCGCGGTCAGCATCCCGGAGCCCAACACGAAGGGCTTCGTGTCGATCGACGACATGGAGGGGGTGGAGAGCATCGCGGCGCTCGGCGTCTCGCGCAGGCTGTGGGTGCCGTCGAGCATTCCGGTCGACGAGGCGGGGGCGGAGGCCGTCGCCGCCGCCGACCGCGAGTACATCAACTGGTACAACCCCGACAGGCTCGTGAGACGGGGCGAGCTCTTCCCGTACCTGCCGGACCAGGAGTTCGACGACATCCACACGGTCCTCGCGCTCAGGGACTACCACGCGGACACCGTGGCTGAGCCGTGGGGTGGCGGAGACTGGGCCGGCCTCATGAGGCTCCTCTCGAAGGCCGGGAACGACTACTCGAAGTACCAGTTCTTCGAGTTCTGGATCGACGCCGGCGCGGATCCGCAGGGTACCGTCCACATCGACCTCGGCACGGTCAGCGAGGACTACTACCCGCTCCGCGCGCCGAACGGGGAGCTCGACACCGAGGACTACGACAGGAACGGCTTCGACGCGGACGAGGACACGGGACTCGACAACTGCTGCAACACGGGGCAGTGCGCGAGCCAGGAACCGGGCTGCGTCGAGAACACGCAGCCGTCCGACGACTACGCCTACGACTACCAGGGCGACCCTGACAACTACCGCAAGATCAACGGCACCGAGAACAACGACAGACTGGATACGGAGGATCTGAACGGGAACTACTACATCGACACGGAGAACCGTTACTGGGAACTGACGGTCGACCTCTCGGACGACACCTATCTCGTTCAGGACAACAACACGTACGAAGATCCCGCGAAGCGCACCGACTGGCGGCTCTACCGGATCCCTCTGGACGAGGCGCTCGCCATCGGCGGCATACAGAGCTGGGAGATCATCAAGGCCGCGCGGATCTGGTTCGAGGGCCTGGACGTCGCCGACGAGCACGTCCTCATCGGTTCGCTCGACATCGTCGGGAGCCAGTGGGAGCCGGGGCGCGTCCGGGACGAGAACGGCGTTGCCGTGCCGGAGGACCAGCTCGCCGGCGCCGACTTCCGCGTCACGGCGAAGAACACGAAGGAAGACGCGGACTACAGCCCGCCGTTCGAGCCCGGCGTCGACGAGGACACCGGACTCCTGAAGCGCGAGCAGTCGCTCGTGCTCCAGTACGAGAACCTGAGGCCCGGCCACCAGGCCGCCGCCCGCAGGCTCCTCTTCACCGAGGAGAACTACACCAGATACGGCTCTCTCAAGTTCTACGTTCACGGAGAGAACGAGGTCGAGGACGGCACCGTCTTCTTCGTCAGGATCGGCGCCGACTCGCTCAACTATTACGAATACAGCCTCGAGCTGCGGCCGGGGTGGGTTCAGGACGTGGTCGTGGCCGGCAAGAGCCTGACTCTCCCGTTCACGTCGTTCACCAATCTGAAGCTGGACGAGTACGCCGAGTCCGACACGGTCTTCGTCTGGGGAGACACGACGAGCGTCAAGGGCGAGAGGTTCGCAAGGATCGGCCAGCCATCTCTCTCGCGTGTCCGCCAGATGAGCGTCGGTGTCCGCAACGCACGCAGCACGGGGATGAGCAACGAGATCACCGGGGAGATCTGGGTCGACGACATGCGTCTGATCGACGTCCGCAAGGAGATCGGCTGGGCGAAGAGGGCCACCGTCGACGCCAAGTTCGCGGACCTCGCCTCGGTGCGGTTCGACCTGCGCCACGTCGACGGGGACTTCCACACACTGAAACAGACCCAGGGCTCCGGACAGGACAACCTGAGCTACAACGTCAACGGGACCGTCAACGTCGACCGGTTCGCGAGCGGGCTGGGCGTCGCGGCGCCGGTCGCCTTCGCCTGGAAGAAGTCGGTGACGAGGCCGCAGTTCTCGAGCGGTTCGGACGTCGTCCTGTCCGAGGAGCAGAGCGACGACGAGAAGACGGAGTCGCTCGACACGAGTGTCGCGGCCTCTCTGTCGCGGAAGAGGCAGTCCGCCGGGTTCTGGACCCATCTCCTCGTGGACGGGCTCTCTCTGAGGGCGTCGGTCGCCGAGAACAAGAGACTGTCCCCGACGAGGGCGGACACCGGACGAACGGTCAGGGGACGGCTCGCGTACAAGTACAACCCGACCCGTCAGGGTTTCCGCGTCTTCCGCGAGGCCCGCCTGTTCCTCAAGCCTACGAGCGTCCGGTTCAGCGTGGACGGACACGTCTCTCACAGTCTGAGCTACGACGTGTCGTCGGTGGGCGTTCAGACCAAGCGCACCGACAACTTCGACAAGAAGCTCAACGGCGAGGGGCACGTCGATTTCCAGTTCCTCGAGAACGTGAAGACATCACACTCGGTCTCCTTCGTGAGGGACCTCGCGCAGACGAACAAGGCGTTTTTCGAGCGCAACATCGGCGTCGAGACCGAACGGCGATACGGCAACAGCCTGACCTTCAACGCCAAGTTCGGCAGATGGCTCGCGCCTCAGTACCGATTCACGTCTTCCTTCACCGACGACCACGGACCGCAGGTGCGCCAGCCCGGAGACCCGTTCGGCATCCGGAACGTCCGCGGGCAGAGCAACCAGGAGATTGGAACGAGCTTCGACCTCAAGAAGCTCCTGGGGACGGGACCGTCGAAGGCGCCGTCGCGCCCCGAGCAGCGGGACCGCGGGGACGAACGCGAGCGCGCTCCCCGCGAGACCGCCGAGGGCACGGACCCGTGGACCGGCGGTTCCGAGCCGGTCGACGCGGACGACACCGGGACCGGCGGTTCCGCGGCGGTCGACCCCGAAGACACCGGTTCCGGGGCGGTCGACGCGGAAGACAGCGGTGCCGGAGCGGATGAGGGCGACGGGGCGGACGGAAGCGCAGACGGGACGCGGACCCAGGAGCGGGCGCCGGACGGCGGGACAGCGGGTCGTGATGACGCCGGCGACGCTGTCGTGACACCCGATGGCGAGCAGGCGGCGGGCGATGCGACCGACGGACCGGGTTTCTCGGTCCTGTTCGACCCGGTGCTCTCGTTCCTGAGGGCGATGGACGCCATCGACGTTCAGTACGGACTCAAGCGCTCGTCCCGGTACAACAGGATCAGCGAGGGCGACATGCCCGGCTGGGCGTATCGGCTGGGCATCGAGACGGGCGAGGGAGCCGATGAGTGGGCCGACGAACATAACGTCTCGGTGGGCAGCGGCGTGCGGCTCAGCAAGGACATCAAGATCAGCGGCGATTACAGGTGGAACAAGAACGGCAAGTGGAGCCGGACTCGGAACCCGGACACTGGCGAGTTCTATCCGGCCACCCGAACCGAGGGGATGAATGAGTCGACCAAGGGATCGGTCTCCTGGTCCGGCGTCGAGAAGGTGGGCGCGCTCTCCGGCATGTTCCGCTCCATCCGCGCGCGAAGCGGCGTCGAGTACAAGCGGGGCTACTCGGGCCCGTACGGAGACCCGAAGTCCAGGTCGAAGGCCATGCTCCTAAGCCCGATCGTGTCTCTCGACACAACGTTCAAGAACGGTGTGACGACGAGCTTCTCGTGGGACAGAAAGAAGAACACGAGCTTCAACCTGACGGGAACGGGGTCGGTGACCGAAGACGTGACGGGGACGATGAGCGTCTCGATGAACTACCGATTCTCCGCTCCGCAGGGACTCAAGCTCCCGTTCTTCGGACAGAAGCTGCGGTTCCAGAGCAATCTGGACACGTCGCTCACGTTCCGCACGTCCGCCAAGGAGACCAGGACCGCGGCCACGGAGGAGGGCCTCGTCGTTGCGGAGCCGACGGCGGCCACGCGCGACTTCTCGGTGACGGCGGACGCGACGTACAGCTTCTCGAGAAGCGTGTCCGGCGGGCTCCAGTTCAGCTTCGCGCAGAGCAAGGACGAGAAGCGCGACCAGACCAGACGCACGATAGGCGTGCACCTGACCGCGGAGTTCAAGTTCTGATGAACCCGAGCCGGGTCCAGAAGATCGTGGTCGCCCCGCTCCTGGTGCTCCTGCTGGGGGGATGCGGCGGACCGGAGTTCGACCAGGAGAGCGCCTTCGGCTTCCTCGAGGCTCAGTGTGCATTCGGGCCCAGGCCTCCCGGAAGCGGGGCGCATGGGCGGACGGCGGAGTGGCTCGTCGAGACGCTCTCTCACTCGGCCGACGAGGTGGCGGTCCAGCGCTTCACGGTGCCGACCGACACGGGGCAGGTCCGGCTCACGAACGTCATCGCGTCGTTCCGGCCGGATGAGCGGGAGAGGGTCCTCCTGGGCGCGCACTGGGACACCAGAGCGGTTGCCGAGCGGGATCCGGAGCCCGGGAACCGGGGCCTCCCGATCCCCGGAGCGAACGACGGAGCGTCGGGCGTGGCCGTCCTGCTCGAACTGGCGAGGCTCATGGGCGAGCGGGCCCCGCGCGTGGGGGTCGACATCGTCCTGTTCGACGGGGAGGACGGGGGCAACGACGGGGGCCTCGTGGACTGGTGTCTGGGCTCGACGTACTACGCCTCAACGATGGGCGCGTATTGCCCACGCTACGCCGTCATCGTGGACATGGTGGGCGACGCCGACCTATCCATCCCCAGAGAGCCGAACTCGGTCGACGCGTGCTCCGATATCGTCGACATCGTCTGGCGCGCCGCGGAGAGAGTGGGATCGGACGCGTTCCTGCCCGGACTCGGCAAGGCCATGTATGACGACCACGTCCCCCTCATCCGGGCGGGCGTCCCGACGGCGCTCGTGATCGACGCCAGCTACGCCTACTGGCACACGCTGGACGACACTCCGGCCCGATGCTCTCCCGCGAGCCTGGGACAGGTCGGCCGCGTCCTCGTCGAGCTGGTGTACTGACCTCCGTCGTCGCCCGCCCTGCGTTGCCCCCGTGCACCTGCGTTGCCCCCGTGCACCTGCGTTGCCCCCGTGCACCTGCGTTGCCCCCCGTGCACCTGCGTTGCCCCCCGTGCACCTGCGTTGCCCCCGCGCACCTGCGTTGCCCCCGCGCACTTACGTTACCCCCGCGCTCGTAAGTTTTCCCTTGCGCCTCCTCAGGGGCCGTGCTACCTTGTCAGTCGGGAAGTGGGCTGGGCGCCCACTTTCTCCGTAATGGGGACCTTTGCGGGGACATTGCCGCATGTACAAGCGGGACGAGGAGCTCTACGAACTCTGCTTCGACCTGGTCGCCGGAATGGGCTTCCAACTTGTGTCGGTGGAGGACGTGGTCGATCACGGCCGCAGGGCCTTCCGCTTCTACATAGACCGCCCGAACGGGATCGTGGTCGAGGACTGCGTGTCGGTCAGCAAGGAGATCGAGTACCTGCTGGACGCCGAGCTCGACTTCGACGGGGCCTTCGTGCTCGAGGTGAGTTCCCCGGGTCTCGACCACCGCCTGAGCCAAGAGCGTGAGTACGCGCACTTCAAGGGCAAGCGCGCCCGGCTGGTCTTGAGGGAGCCTGACGACGGCCGCAACGTCGTCGTCGGAGTTATCGCGGGCGCAGGCGCGGGGGCAGTACGGATCGTTCCCGACGACGGACCCGAGGTCACGGTTTCGCTCGAGAACGTCGTGCGCGCACGACTCATGATCTGACCGTCAGCGCACGGCGTTTCGACCGGACCTATTCGCGAGAGGGAGAGTTCGATGAACACGGGAGTTCTGGAGGCGCTCCGCAGAATAGCCAGGGAGAAGCAGCTCGACGGAGCCCTGCTCGTAGAGGCGCTCGAGGCCGGCCTTCTGTCGGCAGCGCGCAAGAAGTACGGAGCGGATGCCGCCATCGAGGTCATCGTCGACGACGAGAACGACGTCCTCGCGGTCTCTCTTCTGAAGACCGTGGTGGAGGAGCCCGAGGACTTCGATTCCGAGATGGACCTGGATGAGGCTCTGGAGCTGGACTCGGCCGCCGAGCTGGGTGACGTCATGAGGGTGGAGGTTCCTCTGGACGAGTTCGGCAGGAACGCTATCCAGGCGGCTAAGCAGATCGTGGTGCAGCGTGTCCGCGAGGCGGAGCGCGAGCAGATCTACGAGGACTTCCAGGATCGGATCGGCGAGATCGTGACCGGCGATGTCCAGCAGATCGAGCGGGGCGGCATCGTGGTCAATCTGGGCCGGACCGAGGCGCTCCTGCCTCCGCGCGAGCAGATTCGGAGAGAGAGATACCGGCAGGGCGACAGGATACGCGCGTACGTCCTGTCCGTCGAGAAGTCGACGAAGGGCCCGCAGATCATCCTCTCGCGGACGCATCCGAACTTCCTGAAGAAGCTCTTCCGGCTGGAAGTGCCCGAGATCTACGACGGCGTCGTGGAGATCGTGGTGATAGCCCGCGAGGCCGGTGGACGCTCGAAGGTCGCGGTCGTGTCGCACGACGAGCGCGTCGACCCTGTGGGGGCGTGCGTGGGAGTCAAGGGCTCACGCATTCAGACGATCGTCCGCGAGCTGGCGGGCGAGAAGATCGACATCGTGCCCTGGAGCGCCGATCCCTCCGTCGTCGTGAGCAGGGCCCTGAATCCGGCCAAGGTGTCGAGGGCGCTCGTGAGCGAGGGGGACCGGTCGGTCAAGGTGATCGTTCCCGACGACCAGCTCTCCCTGGCCATCGGCCGCGGGGGGCAGAACGCCCGCTTGGCCGCAAAGCTCACCGGGTGGAGGATCGACATCGTAGGAGAGACGGAGCACACCCGAGAGCTCGAGATCGACCTGGGGCAGCGCACCGACGTGGGCGAGCTGCCGGGCGTCGGGCCGAAGCTCGCAGAGAACCTCCAGGCGGTCGGGTACAGGTACGTTCAGGACCTGGAGGGGGTCTCGGCCGAAGACATACTGAGGGTCCCCGGCGTGGGAACGAAGACGGCCGAGAAGATCACCATCGCCGTGGCCGCCGTGCTCGAGGTCCTCGAGGAGGAGAAGCAGGCGATGCTTCGCGAACTCGAGGAACAGGCGCGCGCCGAGGCCGCTGAGGCCGCCAGGCAGCGCGAGCTGCGTCGGTCCGAGGCCGCCGAGGAGCTCGAGGAAGAAGGGGACGAAGGGGAAGAAGGGGACGAGGGGGAAGAAGGGGACGAGGGGGACGAGGGAGAGGACGAGAGCGACGACGATCCCACGGACGACGAGTCGTCCGAAGAGGACGGGTCGAAAAAGCAGGACGAGAGCGACGAGGGCTCCCCGGACGATCAGTCCGACGGGGACGACGAGTCCTCGGAGGATCCGGCCGAGGCCGGCGAAGAAGAGACCGAAGACTAGCGGCGGGGAGACCGGTGCCCTGCCGACCGAGCCATTGACGGAGGTTCCGCGTGCCGAAGAAGCGCATCTATCAGGTGGCCCAGGAGTTCAGGATATCCAGCGAAGCTCTGATGAGCGTCCTCGAGCGGCTTGGCTACGAGTGTACGAGCCACATGAACGTCATCGACGACGAGGCGTTCGAACTGGCGTGCGCGGAGCTTGAGAAGGAGAAGGAGGCCCTCAAGCGGGGCTCCGGCAAGAAGGGCAAGAAGGCTGCGGGGAGCGGGCGGAAGGCGTCGGCGGAGAAGGCGACGAAGGGGAAGGCGAAGACGAAGGCGACCGCCAGGGGGAAGCCCAAGGCAACGGCCAAGTCGATCGTCAAGACGAAGGGGATCTCCGGGGCGAAAGCCAAGACGTCCGCGAAGTCTGCGAAATCCAAGGCGAAGGCGGGAGCCGAGGCGAGCGCCGAGGTGGCCGAGAGGGCCAGCGCCGAGGCTGCCGAGAAGGCAGCCGCTCTGGCCGCCGAGAAGGCAGCCGCACTGGCCGCCGAGAAGGCGAAGGCCGCTGTGAAGGCGCAGGTCACGGCCAAGGCGAAGGCCGTGGTCAAGGCGAGGACCCCGAAGCCCGGAGTCAGGACCGCTTCGGCCGGTGCACAGACCGGCGCCGCGCCGGTCAGGACGGGGACCGAGTCGGCAGCCGCCAAGCGCAGACGGAAGAGGAAGCCCAGAGTCGACCAGAAGACCGTCGAAGAGACCGTCAGAAGGACGATGGCGGCGACCGAGGAGCGACGCCCCAGGCGAAAGCGCCGCAGGGAGAAGGGCGAGGCGGGCGAGGTCATCGAGGAGCAAAAGACGCAGCTCGCCGAGTTCTCGTCGGTCGGGGAGATAGCGGAGGCGTTCGACATTCCCGCGAACGACGTGATCAAGAAGTGTCTCGACATAGGCCTCATGGTGACGATCAACCAGCGACTCGACGAGGACACCGTCCTGCTTCTGGCGGACGCCTTCGGAGAGGAGGTCGAGTTCCTTCGGGAGTACGGTGAGGACATCCTGAGGGAGGAGATGGAGGAGGCCGAGGAGTCGGCCGAGTCACTTCCCCGTTCTCCTGTGGTCGTGGTCATGGGCCACGTGGACCACGGGAAGACGCTTCTGCTGGACTTCATCAGGAACTCGAACGTGATCGCCAGCGAGTCCGGCGGCATCACGCAGCACATCGGAGCGTACGAGATCGAGCACGAAGGTAAGAGCGTCACGTTCCTGGACACTCCCGGTCACGAGGCGTTCACCGCGATGCGCGCGCGCGGCGCGAAGATCACAGACATCGCTGTCCTGGTCGTGGCTGCCGACGACGGAGTCATGCCGCAGACGATGGAGGCGATCGACCACGCCAAGGCCGCCGGCATCCCGATCATCGTGGCGATGAACAAGATGGACCTTCCGACCGTGAATCCGGACAAGGTCAGGACGGAGCTGTCCAACCAGGGTCTCGTGGCGCAGGAGTGGGGAGGGGACACGATCGCGGTCGAGACGTCCGCGAAGACGGGCGAGGGGGTGTCGAAGCTCCTGGACGAGATACTCTTCCAGGCCGAACTCCTCGAGCTGACCGCGGTTCGTGAGGGACCAGCGCGCGGCGTCGTCATCGAGGTCGAGAAGGAACGAGGCCGGGGCGTGGTGGCGACGGTTCTGGTGCAGAACGGCCGATTCGCGGTAGGCGACCCCTTCGTCGCCGGTCTCGCGGACGGCAAGGTCCGGGCGCTGTTCGACGAGTGGAATCGGCCCGTCGACGCGGCCGGGCCCTCGCAGCCGGTACAGGTGTCGGGCCTGAACGGCGTGCCGCAGGCCGGCGACGTCGTCGCCGTCGTCTCGGACGACAGGCTTGCCCGTGACATCAGCGCGAAGCGCCAGCAGCAGCAGTGGGAGAGGACGACGAGGTTCCAGCACAGGATCACGCTCGAGGACCTCCACAAGAGGATCGTCGAGGGCGAGGTCCGTGAGCTTCGTCTGGTGATAAAGGGCGACGTGGACGGCTCGGTCGGCGCGCTCGCGGACGCACTGGAGCGCCTGTCTACGGCCGAGGTGCGCGTGGAGGTCATCCACAAGGGCGTAGGCGGCGTGACGGAGACCGACGTTCTCCTGGCGGCCGCCTCGGACGCGGTCATCGTCGGGTTCCACATCTCGACCGCCCCGAGAGTGAGAGACCTGGCGCGCCGCGAGCACGTGGAGATCCGTCTCTACAAGGTCATCTACGAGGCCGTCGAGGACATACGCGCCGCGATGGAGGGCCTGCTCGAGCCCGAGCGCCGGGAGGTGGTGGTCGGGACGGCGGAGGTGCGGGAGACGTTCAAGGTCCCCGGACGCGGCGTCATCGGAGGCTGCTACGTTCTCTCGGGGTCCATCAAGCGCGGAGCGAAGGCTCGGGTCATACGAAGCGAGATGGTGCATTTCGAGGGCACCATCGACTCGCTCAAGCGGTTCAAGGACGACGTCCGGGAGGTCCAGACCGGCTTCGAGTGCGGCATCGGTCTCCACGGACTCGAGGACATCCAGGGGGGCGACCTCATCGAGGTCTACGACATCGAGGAGATCGCGCGGAAGCTGGGCGACCCCTCGGTCTAGAGCGCGGAGGGTCGCGCGGTGGTTGTCGGGACTCTAGAGATACGGCTCTTCATCCGCGGCAGCAGGTCACTGAAGGACAGGCGCCGCGTGGTCAGGAGTCTCAAGGACCGCATAGCGTCGAGGTTCAACGTCTCGGTCGCCGAGGTCGGCGATTCCGATTCGTGGCAGCGAAGCACACTTGGAGTGGCGGTCGTGGCTAACGACCGCCGCTTCGTCAATGAGGTCCTGTCGAAGGTGCTGAATCTCGTGGCGTCCAATCCGGACGTCGAGATCGTGGACCAGCACATGGAGCTCGACTGAAGCCCCGGGAGAACGTCCTCCCGCGGGCCTTCGGGTCGCGCAAGACGCCGAGGTCGAAGCAGTGGCGAGCAAGAAGAACCTGAGGGTGGCAGCGTCTCTCCAGAGGGAACTGGGTTTCATCCTCGACCGGAAGCTCGAGGATCCGAAGCTCGGCATGATCACGATCACGCGCACCGAGCTGTCTGACGACCTGCGATACGCGAAGGTCTACGTGAGCTTCCTCGGGGGGTGCGAGGCGTCCGAGAGCCTGAAGAGGCTCAGACACGCGCGGCGCTTCCTTCGGGGAGAGCTCGCATCGTGTCTCGACCTGAGGGTCGTGCCCGACCTCACGTTCCTTCTGGACGACTCCTCCGAGAACTACATCCGCATCGCGAAGGTGCTCAAGGAGATCGAGCGGGACCAGGGCGGCGAGGCGGACCCTGAGGGGGCCGGCATCGAGCCCCGGGACGCGGGGTCGGCCGGCATCGAAGAAGAGGAGAGCGATGAGGGAGCTCGAGAAGACGCTTAGAGCCCTCGAGGAGGACGCTCCGGTTCTCATCGCGTCACACGTGAATCCCGACGGCGACTCCGTCGGGTCGTCGCTCGGTCTGGCGACCTGGCTCAGGGGGAGAGGACGCGACGCGTCCGCCGTGTTCGCAGGCGGTCTGACCGCCGAGTACGGTTTCCTGCCGAAGACGGCGGCCGTCCTGCCGTCGTTCCCCGAAGACACCACGGGCATGACCGCCGTCATCGTCGACACGCCCGATCCCTCGCGGACGGGCGCGCCCGCGGGCCTGTTCGACGGCGCGCGCTCTCTGGTCAACATAGACCACCATCCGAGCAACACGATGTTCGGGGACGTGGCGCTCGTCGACGTCGACGCGTCCTCGACCTCCCTCATCGTCCACGAGCTCATCGAGGCGTCCGGGCACGCGGCGGGAGGCGACGTGGCGACGTTCCTCTACGTCGGCGTTCTGACGGACACCGGCGGATTCCGCTTCGGGAACACGGACGCGCGGACGTTCGACGGGGCGGCCGCGCTCGTGCGCGCCGGAGCAGACGCCGCGGAGGCCGCGAGGCACGTCTACGGAGAGCAGCCGGTAGGCAGCCTGAGGCTTCTGGGAATGGTCCTCTCCTCAGCGGAGAGCGAACTCGGCGGCCGGGTCGCCGTCATGACGCTCACAGACGAGATGAGAGAGAGGTCGGGGGCAGCCGGCGACGAGATCGAAGGGCTCGCCTCGTACGGCCATCTTCTGGAGGGCGTCGAGGTCTCGCTTCTGCTTCGCGAGCAGGACGGCAAGGTCCGCGTGAGCTTCCGTTCGAGCGGGCGCGCCGACGTGAACGCGATCGCGGGCCGAGTGGGAGGCGGAGGACACAAGGCCGCCGCCGGAGCTCTCATGGAGGGTCCTCTAGAGGGAGCCCGAGCGAGACTCATCGAGATCGTCGCCGAGGCTCTGGAGCGGGAGTAGCGGTGGACCTGGTCCTGGTCGTGGACAAGCCCTCCGGACTGACGTCGCACGACGTCGTGGGGAGGCTCAGGCGCTCGACCGGCGTTCGGCGCATCGGTCACGCCGGCACGCTCGACCCGGGAGCGACGGGCGTCCTCGTGGTTCTCGTGGGGAAGGCCACGCGGCTCTCGGCGTTCCTCATGGAGACGCAGAAGGCGTACCGCGGGCGCATCGTCCTCGGCGTGACGACCGACACGCAGGACGCCGACGGACGGGTCACGGCGACGCGCCCGGTCGGCGACCTCGACGAGGGGACGATCCGCGCCGCCCTCGCGGAGTTCACAGGGGACCTCGAGCAGGTCCCACCGATGACGTCCGCGATCAAGAGAGACGGGACGCCGCTCTACGAGCTCGCGAGGAAGGGCATCGTGGTAGAGCGCGACCCGCGGCCGGTCACGGTAGAGAGCTTCGACCTTCTGAGCTACGAGCCTCCGGAGATAGCGTTCGAGATGACGTGTTCGAAGGGGACCTACGTGCGCACGCTGGCGGCGGACGTAGGCGAGCGCCTCGGGCCCGGAGCGCACCTCGGGAGACTCGAACGGACGCGGGTGGGGCGGTTCTCGATCGAGGACGCCGCGCCGCTCAGCGAGCTCGAGGCCCTCGGGCGCGGGGTCCACGAGGCGGGCTACTCCATGTTCGATGCCCTGTCCTCCTGGAGGGCGGTCCTCCTGGACGAGAGGCTTGCCGAGACGGTGATGTTCGGGGGAGCGGTGCGGATCGGGGCGCCGGAACTCGCCGGAGTGGCGGAGGGCGACCACGTAAGGCTGACGCGGGACGGGACGTCTCTCCTGGCGGTCGGCCTGGTGGGGTGCAGGGACACGGTCGGGAGCGCGGAGGTCAGACCCGTGCGCGTCTTCGAGGCGCTCTAGTCAACGGGCGCGGCGATGACATCGTGGAGCCAGGTGACGCAGACATGAGAACAGTGCACTCACCGGAGGAGAGCGGCGTGCGGAAGCCCGACGGCTTCTTCGTGTCGCTCGGCAACTTCGACGGCTTCCATCTGGGCCACCAGGCGGTGATCGCGGAGCTCCTGACCGCCGGGCAGGCGGCAAGCGGCGCGGCCGTCGCCGTCACCTTCGAGCCGCACCCGGGAGAGGTCGTGGGGACCGGCGGCTCGCCGGGGCTCCTGACGCCGGGCGCGGAGAAGTCCGACCTGCTGGCGGAGACGGGGCTCGCGGAGCTCCTGATCGTCGGCTTCACGCACGAGATGTCGGGGCTGGACGCGCGGGAGTTCCTTTCGTGGATCGGCGTGGGGCGGGGCTCTCACATGGTGCTCGGCTACGACTTCCACATGGGCCGCGGGAGGGCGGGCGATCTCGAGCGCCTCTCGCTGCTCGGCCGGGAGATCGGTTTCGGTCTCGACGTCGTGCCTCCCGTCCTGTGGAGCGGAAGCGCCGTGTCGAGCACGAGGATACGGGAGTGCGTCGCGGCGGCGAAGATGCGCGACGTCGCCGGGATGCTGGGGCGCCCCTACGGCCTTCGGGGCACGGTCGTGAGGGGGGACGGTGTGGGCCGCTCGATCGGGAGCCCCACGGCGAACCTCGAACTTCCGGCTCGGAAGCTGCTGCCGGGGGACGGGGTCTACCTGATCTCCGCAGCGAGCATGGAAGGGTGGCCGGGACTGCTCTACGTCGGCTCCCGCCCGAGCCTGGGCGGTGGAGAACGGCGCGCGGAGGTTCACCTCCTGGACCACGAGGGGGACCTGTACGGGAGGTCGCTTGAGATCGACGTCCTGGACTTCATGCGGGAAGACCGGGCGTTCGCGACGCCCTCGGACCTCGGCAAGCAGATCAAGGAGGACGTCGCCCTGGCTCGCAGGCTCGCCGGCGGGGGACGGCCGAACTGACCCCTCGCTTTTTCTCTTTGACACGCCAGGGCCCTTGTGTTAGTTTCTCATAGTTGTGCCGTATACGTATCAGCGCGCAAGCACGGAGGAACCACTTAGTGTCGCTCACGAAAGAGAAGAAGAGGGAGATCGTCAAGCGTTTCGAGACCCACTCCGGTGACACGGGGTCGGCCGAAGTTCAGATCGCGCTCCTGACCGAGAGGATCGAGACGCTCTCCTCGCACTTCGACATGCACCGGAAGGACAACCACTCGAGGCTCGGCCTACTCAAGATGGTGGGGAAGAGGCGTCGCCTTCTGAACTACCTGAAGGAGCACAAGGCTCCGAGCTACAAGCTGGTCATCAAGGAACTCGGACTGCGTCGCTAGTGACTTCACTGGCGTCTCTCGAGTTCCACGTTTCTGCTGGCCCTCCCGCGAGCACGACGGGAGGGCTTTGTCTAAGCAGCACAAGAGGACGGAGGAAGAGATGCATCGAGTAGTACAGATGGATTGGGCTGGACGTCAGCTGACGATAGAGACCGGGCGGCTCGCGAAGCAGGCGGCCGGTTCGGCGCTCGTCAGATACGGCGACACGATGATACTCGTGGCGGTGACCTACACGAAGAAGCCTGTCGACCGCGACTGGCTGCCTCTCTTCGTGGACTACCGCGAGAAGTTCTACGCCGCCGGCAAGATTCCCGGCGGTTTCTTCAAGCGCGAGGGGCGTCCTCAGACGAAGGAGATCCTGAGCGCCCGCCTCATCGACAGACCGGTCCGCGCGCTCCTGCCGAGCCACATGCGGAACGAGGTCCAGATACAGGTGATCGTGTTGTCCGCCGACGGCGAGAACGACTCGGACACCCTTTCCGTGATCGGCGCGAGCGCGGCCATGGCCATGTCGCCCGTTCCGTTCGACGGACCGATCGCGGCCGTCCGCATGGGACTCATCGACGGCGAGTTCGTGACGAACCCGACCTTCGAGCAGCTCGAGGAGAGCAAGCTCAGTCTCGTGGTTTCGGGCACCGAAGACGCGGTCGTGATGGTCGAGGGCGGGGCGCTGGAGGTCGCTGAAGAGGACATGCAGCGGGGCCTCGACCTGGCGCACGCCGAGATCAGAAAGGTCATCGCTCTTCAGAAGGAGCTTCTGTCGAGCCTCGACCTCCCCGAGAAGATGCAGGTCCCGGACAAGGAGTATCCGGAAGGTCTCGAGTCGCGAGTCGAGCAGGCCTGCGCCTCGAGGATCCGCGACGCCGTCAGGATCCGCGAGAAGCAGGTCCGCGGCGAGACGCTGGACGCCATCAAGGAGAGCGCGCGGTCGGAGCTGGCGGGGGACTACCCCGACAGCGCCGTGGACGTAGGCGAGCTCCTCGGAGGCCTGGAGAAGCGCGAGATGCGCTCGATGGTCCTCGACGAAGGCGTGCGGGCCGACGGCAGGGATCCCGATACCGTCAGGCCGATCTCGGTGCAGACGTCGGTCCTCCCGAGGACGCACGGCTCGGCCGTGTTCACGCGCGGCGAGACGCAGGCGCTCGCGGTGGCGACGCTCGGGTCCACGAGGGACGAGCAGAAGATCGACGCCCTCGAAGGGGAGACGTGGAAGAGCTACATGCTGCACTACAACTTCCCGCCCTTCTCGGTCGGCGAAGTGAGGCCCATCAGGGGGCCGGGCAGGCGTGAGATCGGGCACGGAGCGTTGGCCGAGCGCGCGATAGAGCCGGTCATTCCTTCCGACGAGGTCTTCCCGTACACGATAAGACTCGTCTCCGACGTTCTCGAGTCGAACGGCTCGTCGAGCATGGCGACCGTCTGCGCGGGCTCGCTGGCGCTCATGGACGCGGGCGCGCCCTTGAAGACCGCGGTGGCGGGTGTGGCGATGGGACTCATCAAGGAAGGCGACCGGTACACGGTCCTGACCGACATTCTGGGCGTCGAGGACCACCTCGGCGACATGGACTTCAAGGTGGCGGGGACGCGCGAGGGCATCACCGCGTTCCAGCTCGACTCCAAGATCGGCGCCATTCCGGCCGAGCTTCTGAGGGAAGCGCTCGCCAAGGCGAAGACGGCGCGCCTTCACATACTCGACGAGATGGCAAAGGAGCTTCCGACGCACAGGCCTGACCTCTCGGAGTACGCTCCGAGGATCGTGATGATCCAGATCCCGGTCAACAAGATCGGCGAGATCATCGGCCCAGGCGGCCGCGTCATCAGAAAGCTCCAGGAAGAGACAGAGACGAAGATCGACATCAACGACGAGGGAGTCGTGAAGGTGTCGGGCGACAAGCAGGAAGGCGTCGAGAGCGCCCGCATGACGATCGAACTCATGACCAAGGACCCGCAGATCGGGGAGATCTACGAGGGGACCGTGCGGAGCACGACCGACTTCGGCGCGTTCGTCGAGTTCCTTCCCGGCAGAGATGGTCTGGTGCACATCTCCGAACTCGAGCACCATCGAGTCGGCAAGGTCGAGGACGTCTGCAAGGTCGGCGACCCGTGCACGGTCAAGGTCATAGGCATAGACGACAACGGCAAGGTGCGTCTCTCGAGACGCGCGCTCCTTCCGAAGCCCGAGGGCGGATCGAGCGACGAGAGTCGTGGCGGTGGTGACCGCGGCGGCGACCGCGGTCGCAGACCGGAGCGCAAGAGCGGCGACGGCAGGCCGCGGCGCAGGAGCGGCGGCGGGAGCGGCAGCGGGAGCGGGAACGGCAGGCCGCGTTCCTGATCCCGTTCTCTTCGAGGACCAAATGCTGGAAACGGGTGACGCGAAGCGCGCTCGACCCGAGGCCGTGCGCGTTGCGGTGAGGAAGCTCCCCTCTCTTGGAGAGCTTCCTCTTCCCGCCTACATGAGCGACGGTGCCTCCGGCCTCGACCTTCGGGCGGCGATAGACGAGCCGCTGGAACTCGAACCGGGACACTTCAAGCTCGTTCCGACAGGCATAGCCGTCGCCATACCTCCCGGCTACGAAGGCCAGGTGCGGCCCAGGAGCGGGCTCGCGCTCAAGCACGGCGTGCTCGTCCTGAACACACCGGGCACGATCGACTCGGACTACCGCGGAGAGATCGGCGTCATCCTGGCGAACCTGGGTCCCAACGGTTTCCGAGTCGAGCGAGGCGACCGGGTGGCTCAGCTCGTCCTGGCCCGCGTCGCCCGCGTCGAGTGGTCCGAGGAGGAGAGCCTCGAGAGCACGGCCCGGGAGGGTGGGGGCTTCGGTCACACCGGCTAGCCGCCCGGTCCTGACTTCGGACAGGGGCCTCGGTCTCGCAGGTTGGCCGCCCGGTCCGGCCGTCGGGCAGGGGAGGGCCATGAGATCTTCGTCCGGGCAAGCGCGTTCCCGTCTCCGCCCGCTGGACTACGTCTTCCTCGCAAGACCACCGTCGCTCGTACCGCTCTGGGTCTTCCAGTTCGCCGGCGCCTGGGCTGCGGCCCGCGCTCACGGCACTCCGTTCCCTCCGTTCGGCGCCCCGCCGGCGGTCCTGCTCGGCGCACTCTCGATGACACTGCTCCTCTCCGGCTGCTTCGTTCTGAACCAGATCTTCGACGTAGAGTCAGACAGGGCCAATCGGAAGCTCTTCTACCTGGCGGACGGACTCATATCCATGAGGGCGGCCTGGCTCGAGCTGGGTGTCCTCTGGGCGGCGGCGGCGGCCACGGCGCTCTTTCTGCCTGCGTCCTTCCGGTGGGTTCTCGTCGTCTCCTTCATCCTGTCGGTGACCTACTCGGCTCCGCCCGTCCGTGCCAAGGCCCGGACGCCACTCGACCTTCTGTGGAACGGGCTGGGCTTCGGGCTAGCGGGCTACGCCGCCGGCTGGACCTCCGCCTCGGCGCTCGCTCCGGGATGGTGGTGGGCCGGCGTCTCGTACGGTCTCTCGGTCGCCGGCGTCATCGCTTCGACGACGATACCGGACATCCAGGGCGACATGGCGGCCGGCCTCCGAACGACAGGGGCGGTCCTGGGCGCGAGACGCACGAGCGCGCTGACGATGGCCCTTCTGCTCGCCGGCGCGGCCGTCGGGTGGCTCTCGCGCGATGTGCTCGGGCTCTTCGGTCCGCTGCTCGCGCTTCCGCTCATGATCCGGGCGCACCGATCTCTCACGAGGCCCGACCGCGTCATGGCGGACCAGGTGGCCGTGGCGGTCTTCGCGGTCATCGCAGGCGTGAGGGTCCCGCTCCTTCTGCTCCTCCTGGGCGCGGTCTACTTCGGTACCCGGGCGTACTACCGCGCGCGATTCGGCATGGCCTTCCCGGGACGCGGAACACCGTAGACGCGGGCCCCTGCCGCGGTCTCCCGGGGCTTTTCCGTTGACATGCCCGAAGGTGCCTCCTTATCCTCTCGCGACAGGGAGGGGGAGGCTTTGGGTCCGAAGGTCAGGGAGTCGATCACGAAGTGGCTCTCCGGGGTCATGTACGTCGTGGCGGTCGTGGCCGTCGCCTCGCTGGTCCTGGAGTACGGGTTCAGCCTGAGCCGCGCGCAGACGGAGCTGCTCCACCTCGTGGATCTGGCCGTCGTCGCCCTGTTCATCCTCGACTCCCTCTTGAGGCTCTCCCTCGCCAGGCGCAAGCTCGAGTATCTTCGACAGCATTGGCCCTCCTTCGCGATAATGGGTCTCATCATCGCGCAGCTCGCCATCGTCTTCCATCTCCAGACACGCGGCTGGATGCCGACCTTCCTCTCGGCGCGCAGCGTCTTCTCCCTCACGAAGGCCTACGTCATAGTCATCCAGGCCTACATCGTCCTTCTCATCATCGGCCAGGCCGTGAAGGCCAATCGAGGCATCTCGTCGCTCAGGATCGGACCCGCGCGCACCGTGATGCTGTCCTTCATGTTCATCATCGTGCTGGGCGCCCTCTTCCTCATGACTCCGCGGGCGACCGGCGACGGCATAGCGGTCGTCGACGCGTTCTTCACGTCGACGACGTCTGTCTGCGTGACCGGTCTCGTCGTGGTGGACACGGGGAGCTACTTCACCGGGTTCGGGCAGGGCGTCATCCTGGTCCTCATGCAGATCGGCGGCCTCGGGCTCATCACCCTGACGGCCTTCTTCGCTCTCGTGCTCAGACGCAACCTCGGTGTACGAGAGGGTCTCGTGCTGAGAGGGATGCTGTCGTTCGAGTCGCTGGGCAAGGTCGGCCGAACGCTGCGGTACATGATCGGCATCACGCTCCTTCTGGAGGGAGCGGGGGCGGCGGTCCTCTTCGTGCTCACTCGAGACGACTTCGGCAGAACGGGGGAGGCGGCCAGCCGCGCGGTCTTCCACTCGATCTCGGCGTTCTGCAACGCGGGTCTCTCGCTCTACTCGTCGAGCTTCGAGCGCTACGCCGACAGCGTTCCGTACAACCTCGTCATCACTACGCTGATCATCGTGGGCGGTCTCGGTTTCCCGGTGATCATGAACCTCCTGGGCAGGAGGGTCCTCGTTCCCGGACAGCAGCGCGACCGCTCCAGATGGTCGCTTCGCTGGTCGCTTCACTCCAAGATCGTGTTGACGATGACGGCGACGCTGCTCGTCGTCGGAACGCTGGGCTTCCTTCTCCTCGAGGGCAACGGCATACTGGCGGGGAAGTCCTTCGGGGACAAGCTGCTCGCGTCCTACTTCGCGTCGGTCACCGCGCGCACCGCCGGATTCAACACCGTCAGGACGGCGCACCTCGCTCTGCCGTCGCTCTTCATGCTCGCGGTGCTCATGTTCATCGGCGGCTCGCCCGGCGGCACGGCCGGAGGCGTCAAGACGTCGACGTTCGGCATCGTGCTCGCGTCGATAGCATCGACCTTCCGCGGCAAGGAACGGGTGGAGCTCTTCAAGCGCCGCGTGCCCGACGCCGCCGTGAGAGAGGCGCTCGTCGTGGTCGCGATGGGCATCATCGTCGTGGTGGCGGGCACGTTCACACTGCTTCTCGTCGAGGAATTGCCTTTGAGGGACGTGCTCTTTGAGGTAGTCTCTGCCTTCGGGACGGTGGGCCTCTCCACGGGCGTGACCGCGTCGCTCTCGGCGACGGGCAAGGTCGCGCTCATGCTCATCATGCTGACGGGGCGCATCGGCCCGCTGACGCTCGCTCTCGCCATCGGGGAGCGGGAAGTGAAACCGCTCTACGATTACCCTCGTGAGAGGGTCGTGATAGGATAGACGCGAAACCGGGGCCGCGCTCCCATTCGTGCGGCCCCGACGCCTTTCGGCGGAGGTTTCCCGACATGAAGCGATTCGCGGTTATCGGGCTGGGACTGCTTGGGCGCACGGTCGCCCGCGAGCTCTCGGCCCGCGGGTTCGAGGTCATCGCGGTCGACGTCGACGCCGAGCACGTCCAGGCGGTGGCGGACGATGTGACCGTGGCGGTGCGTCTCAACTCCACGAACCGGGAGGCTCTGCTCCGTCAGGGCATCGACCAGGTCGACGCCGCGGTCGTCGCGATAGGCGAGAACTTCCAGGCCGCGGTGCTCACCACCGCGCTCCTCAAGGAGTTCGGGATCAAGCGTGTGGTCTCGCGCGCCGTGACGGAGGAGGAGGCGAAGATCCTCAAGCTCGTAAACGCCGACCAGGTGATCCTGGCCGAGGAGTGGGTCGCGCGAAGACTGGCGCAGCAGCTCGCGTCACCGAGCCTCCTGGACATGGTCGAGCTGTCGCCGGGGATGAGCCTCGCGAGGATCGAGGCTTCGCCGGAGATGTGGGGGAAGACGCTCGCGACGCTGAAGTTCAGGCAGCGCTACGGACTCAACGTCGTCGCCGTCATCAAGCCCGAGAACGAGGAGAGGGAGTCACCCGTGACGCTCCTGCCCGACCCGGAGGCCATGATCGAGGAGGGAGACGTTCTGCTCGTCGACGGCCCTGACGACGCGATCGAGACGCTCGCCGCGGGCGACACCGTCTGAGGCAGGTCCCCGCGCGGAGGATGAATGAGGAAGCGCTACTACATCGAGAACGTCAGCGACTACGTGGGCTCCGAGGTCACGTTCGAGGGCTGGCTCGCGGGCAAGCGGTCGAGCGGGAAGATCGTCTTCCTGCAGCTACGTGACGGCACGGGATTCATGCAGTGCGTGGCGAGCCGCGCCGACATCGGGGACGAGGCGTTCGAGGCCGCCGACGCCCTGACGCAGGAGTCCTCACTCAGGGTGACAGGGACGGTGTCGGAGGACGCCCGGGCCCCGGGCGGTCACGAGCTCTCGGTGACGCGCATCGACATCGTGCACGTCGCGGAGGAGTACCCGATCACGCGCAAGGAGCACGGCACGTCGTTCCTGATGGACCACAGACATCTGTGGATCAGGTCGTCGCGCCAGTTCGCCGCGCTTCGCATCCGCGCGACCGTCATCGCGGCCGCGAGGAACTACCTCGACTCGCTGGGGTTCCTGTGTCTCGATACTCCCATTCTGACTCCCGCCGTCTGCGAGGGAACGACCACGCTCTTCGAGACGACGTACTTCGGAGAGAGCGCCTATCTGGGCCAGAGCGGGCAGCTCTACAACGAAGCGACGGCCATGGCGTTCGGCAAGGTCTACTGCTTCGGCCCCTCTTTCCGCGCAGAGAAGGCGAAGACCCGGCGGCACCTCATCGAGTTCTGGCAGATAGAGCCGGAGATCGCGTACGCCGACCTGGACGACGTGATGGACATCGAGGAGGGGCTCGTCTCCTTCATGGTTGCGGAGGTCGTGCGGACGCGCCTGCCTGAGCTCGGGATACTCGAACGGGACGTCGACGTACTTCGCAGAGTAGAACCCCCGTTCCCCAGGATCACCTACACTGAGGCCGTCGAGATGCTCAACGGCGCGGGGCATGCGTTCGTGTGGGGCGGGGACTTCGGGGCGGAGGACGAGACGGTTCTCTCGAAGCTGTTCGACAGGCCGGTCCTGGTTCACAGGTACCCGCGAGAGATCAAGCCGTTCTACATGGAGGACGACCCCGCGAATCCCGACGTGACCATGTCGGTCGACATGCTGGCCCCTGAGGGGTACGGCGAGATCGTGGGTGGCGGGCAGCGTCTGACGGACGTCGGGAAGCTCTCCGAGCGCATCGACGCCGAAGGGATGACCCGAGAGGACTACGAGTGGTACATGGACCTTCGCAGATACGGCTCGGTCCCGCACGGGGGCTTCGGGCTCGGCATCGAACGGTTCGTGACCTGGGTGTGCGGGCTGCCGCACATCAGGGAGGCGATCCCGTTCCCGAGGATGCTCCAGAGGCTGAGGCCGTAGGAGCGGAGGATGCTCCAGAGGTCGAGGCCGTGGCGGTGGGCGCCCGCCGTTGGCGGGCTAGCAGTCGAAGTACAGGCCGTACTCCGAAGGGTGCGGATGGCGGCGCACCGACTCCACCTCGCGCCGCTTGATCTCCGTCCACGTCGGCACGAACTCCGCAGGGAATATCCCAGAGTCAGCCAGGAACGCCCCGTCTCGCGACAGCTCCGCGAGCGCCTCCTCGAGCGAGGATGGGAGAGGAGCGATCCTCGCGCGCAGCCCGTTCCCGAGCTCGTGGATGTTCTCGTCGAACGGGCCGAACCCGCTCTCCTTCGGGTCGATCTTCCGTTCCATACCGTCCAGGCCGGCCGCCAGGAGGGCCGCCATGGCGAGGTAGGGGTTCGCGGTCGCGTCGCCAGGCCGGTACTCGACCGTCAGGGTCTCGGGCTCGGTGGCGTACTGAGGGATCCTTATCGCGGCGCTGCGGTTCCCCGCAGAGAAGAAAAGGTTCGTGGGCGCCTCGTGTCCGGACCGCAGGCGGCGGTAGGAGTTCGTTGCCGCGTTCGTCACGGCCGACAGAGCGCGTCCGTGAGTGAGTATCCCGCCGATGAAGGAGAGACCCTCGCGCGACAGGCCGGCGTACCCGTCCTCGCCATGCAGAACCGGGCGACCGCCAAGCTCGAGCTTGATGTGGAAGTGGAGGCCGCTGCCTGCCTCGTCCGCCAGCGGCTTCGGCATGAACGTCGCCGCGGCGCCCCACTCGAAGGCCGTGTTCCTGACGACGTACTTGCCGAGCATGACGTGGTCGGCGGACCGAACGAGCGGCTCGGCAAGAAGCTCGATCTCGACCTGGCCGGGAGCTCCGTTCTCGTGGTGGTGGTACTTGACGGGGATGCCTGCCTCCTGCATCCGCGCCACCATCTCGTTCCTCAGGTCGAAGTGCATGTCGCACGGGGGAACGGCATGGTATCCGCGGCCCGGCTGTATCCGATATCCCAGGCAGCCCTCGGAGTCCTCCTGGCCTACCCATCCGACCTCGTCCGACTCCACCTGGTAGAACGCCCCGGATCCGGCCTCGCCGTAGTCGACCGACGAGAAGACGTAGAACTCGAGTTCGGGACTCCACAGGCTCGCGTCGGCGTGGCCGGACGCCTGAAGGACCTCCTCGGCCCTGCGGGCTATGACGCGAGGGTCGAGGGGGAACGGCGCCTTGGTGCCCGCGTCTGCGGCGGACGCCAGAACGGAGACGACGACGCGGTCATCGACCTCATCGACGAGAGCCGTCATGCGGTCCGGGACGAGGACCATGTCGCCGCGTTCGAGGGTCTTGAAGCCCGGCACGCTTGAGCCGTCGAACCCGATCCCGCGCTCGAAGACGAGGGGAGAGAAGCTCTGCGCCGGAAGCGTGACGTGGTGCCAGCGCCCAGGAAGGTCGACGAACCTCACGTCGACGAAGTCTGCGCCCGCCCGCACGGCCGCAGCGAACTCGTCGTTGCTCGCGGTCTCCGCCAGTCCGTCAAGCGCATCGTGTCTCTCGTCCATTAGCAGCTCCGCGCGCGGGCGGCAGGCCCGCCGGAAGAAACGGGGCGTCGGCCCGTTCCTGGCCCTTCGCCCCTCGTCCCGGGGAACGCGCGTTCCGCCCCCGGACAGTGCTCGAATCCTGCATGTGCCTTCATTGTAGCGCATCGGAGAGCGCCGGTCAACCTGTTGAGCGAAGCGTCACGCGGGGGAAACCCCTTGACACTCGGCACTTGCGACCGTTAGCCTCGGTGCAGGAGACACAACGTGTGGCCGTAGCGCACAGTAGCGTGAGGAGGGAACATGCGCGCAGGGACCGTAAACCCGACAACGCTGGCCGTCTCACTGTTGGCCGTCCTCGTCTTCGCGGTCGCCGCCGGCTGCGGCGCGAGCGAGGAGGCGTCTTCGGAGGCGTCGGAGGCCGGGGCGGTCGCCCAGGCGGCGACCGACGTCGATGACAAGGGCGCGATGGAGGAGAGCGCAGAGGAGGGCAACGAGACCGTGACGGCCACGCTCACCAAGATCGCGGGAGAGAAGGGAAGCGGCGGACCGAGGGAGCAGGTCGAGGTCGAGTACCTCCCTGCGGGCAAGAAGGTCGCCACGCTCGAGACGACCAAGGGCGTCGTCAGGTTCGAGCTCTGGGAGGACCAGGTGCCGAACACGGTCATCAACTTCGTGCACCTCGCGAATTCGGGGCGCTATGACGGCGTCGAATTCCACAGGGTCATAGAGGGCTTCATGGCGCAGACCGGCGACGTCGCGCATCAGGGCGGCTACGGCGGACCGGGCTACTCGATCCCCGCGGAGTTCAACCCCGAGCTCAAGCACGTCAGAGGCGTCGTGTCGATGGCGCGCTCGCAGGATCCGGACTCGGCCGGAAGCCAGTTCTTCATCATGTACGTGAGCCACACCGGCCTGGACGGCCAGTACGCGGCCTTCGGCAAGGTGTTCGAGGGTATGGATGTGATAGACGCGCTCAACAAGGGTGAGCCGCCGGCGGAGCCGGACAAGATCGTGAAGCTGCGGGTCGCGTCCATTGCCGGGGAGTAGCGGAAGCCCGAAGGAACACTCCGGAGGTCAAAGCAGCATGCGCACATCAAAGGTGTTCCCCGCGACCCTCGTCGCGTTTCTCGTCCTTTCGGTAGGACTCTCGACTCAGGCACCCGCGCAGGACGTCGACGCGTCCGCGGCGGAGGCGACGGCCCGGATCGAGGAACTGTCTTCTCTCATTGAGCAGGATCCGACCGATGTGGAGTTGCTCATAGATCTGGGCAACGTCTACTACGAGAACAACATGCTCGACCAGGCGCTCTCGACGTACGAGACGGCGGCCGAGGTAGACTCGACACACGTCGGAGCGAAACTCAATCTTGGCTCGCTCCTGGCGGACCTTGGGCAGTTCGAGCGTTCGATCCACGAGCTCAAGACGGCGCTTGAGATGGAGCCCGGGAACGTGCTGGTGGCGGCGACGCTGGGAAGCGCCTACTACGGACACAGGCAGTACACTCAGGCCGTCGAGATGTACAGGGCGGCTCTCGAGATCGATCCTGAGAACATCGAAGCTCACTTCAACCTCGGGGTGGCCTTCGCGGACGTTCAGATGTTCGACGAGGCCATTCACGAATGGGAGACGGTCATCGACATCGATGCGGCGAGCCACGCTGCGGCGATCTCGCGCGAGAACATCGCGATGATCAAGGAGTTCAGGGGCGAGTGATCCTCCCGGGAGGCGTTCAGATGGTGAGAGCACGATTGATCCTGGCGTTGGCCGTGCTGGCGGTGCTCGCGGTCCTCGCGGGCTGCACGGGCACACTCCCGGTCGACAAGGGGGGCGGCGTCACCACTATCAGCGGATCGACGAGCGACGTTACCACCTCGGCCCGGCCGGTAGAAATGTCGCCGGCGCAGAGGAAGGCCAACAACGCCGCGGAGTTCCTTCGCGTCCGGGAGATCGGCAAGGCGATAGAGAACTACGAGGCGGCCATAGAACTCGACCCGACGTACGTGGAGTCCTACTACGGGCTCGGCCGCATCTATCTCGTGGAGACCCAGGAGTTCGAGAAGGCTCTCGAGATGTACGGGCGGGCCCGCGACCACGCCCCCGACGCGGCCTACTCGCACGCCTCGCTGGCTTACGCCTACTTCCTGACCGGCAACTACCAGGAGTCGGTGCGTGAGTACGTCGAAGCGGTTCAGCTCGACCCCGAGAGCGCGGACAGCTTCCTGAACCTCGGGTACGCGTACGAGAAGATGAACATGGACCTGGCTGCGCTCAACGCCTACCGGCGTGCGAGCGAGCTGTCGCCGAAGGACGCGAGGCCGTCGCAGCAGCTCGCGCAGCTGTACTACCGCTCGAATCTCTACGACCAGGCCATCGGCGCGTACGAGCGGGTGCGAGGGTTCGGAGTGGCGTCGAGCTACACGCTGAAGACGCTGGGTTTCCTCTACATGAAGGTCGGCCGTTACCACGAGGCCGAGACGATATTCCTCACGGTGCTTCAGACCGAGCCGAACGACATAGCCGCGCGCGCGAATCTGGCGTCGGTCTACCGTGCCCTGGGCGACAACGCCAAGGCGACCGAGCAGTTCGAACACCTCGCGAGCGCGAACCCGGACGACCCCTCGTACATGGGGGCGCTGGCCGACGCGTACAACGAGGCGGGCCAGTACGGCCTGGCGATCACGACGGCTCAGAGGCTTCTTCAGATCTCGCCGGGGAACGGCAGCGCCTACCTGGCGTGGGCGAAGGCGCTCGAGAAGCAGGGCCTGTCGCTCGTGGCACAGGGCAAGTCCACGGGGGACGGTGCGTCGTTCGACGCCGCGGTGGCGAAGTACGAGGACGCCATCTCGAAGCTCGAGCGGGCCAGGGGCGATGCCCAGTGGCGCTCTCAGGCCTCGAGAGAGATCGAGCGTCAGAACAGCTTGATCGAGATCGCGCAGAACGAGAAGCTCAGGAAGATCTGGGACAGCGGGGAATAGCCGGGGCGCGCGCACGGGACCTGTCCTCGATTCGACCGCACGCGAAGGCGGCCGGCCGGCTACGGCCGGCCGCCTCGTGCGATGGGAGACGGACGGTGGAGAGGATCTACCTGGATCACAACGCGACGACGCCGACCGACCCGCGGGTCGTCGAGGCGATGCTCCCGTACTTCACTCGCGCCTTCGGGAACCCTTCGAGCGCCTACACGCCGGCGCAGGAGACGCGCGCGGCCGTCGAGGAGTCCCGGGCCGCGGTGGCGGCGGCCATCGGATGCCAGCCCCGCTGCGTCGTGTTCACGAGCGGCGGCTCGGAATCCGACAACATGGCGATCAAAGGAGTGGCGCTGGGACGGTTCGCGTCCGGCGGCCACATCGTTACCACCAAGATCGAGCATCACGCCGTCCTGCACACGTGCCAGTACGTGCGCGACAGGCTGGGCTTCGACGTGACGTTCCTGGACGTCGACGCGAGCGGCCGAGTTGATTCGGATGCGGTCGCGTCCGCGTGCAGAGAGGACACGGTTCTCATAACCGTCATGCAGGCCAACAACGAGACGGGCGTCGTGGAGCCGATCAAGGAGATCGCGAGCGTGGGGCGCGAGCGCGGCATCCTGGTTCACACGGACGCCGTGCAGGCGGTGGGGAAGATGGAGGTCGACGTCGATGACCTGGGTGTCGATCTGCTCTCGCTGTCGGCGCACAAGCTCTACGGTCCGAAGGGCATGGGAGCGCTCTACGTGAGGCCGGGCACGACGCTCGACCCGCTCGCGCACGGGGGAAGCCACGAACGCGGCATGAGAGCGGGCACCGAGAACGTGCCGGGCATCGTGGGCCTGGCGACGGCCGTGACGATAGCGACCGCGGGTCTCGGACCGGAGAGGGCCCGCCTGACAGCCCTCACGGAGCGCCTCGAGCGGGGCGTCGAGGAGCGAATCCCCGAGGTGACGATACACTCCAGGGGGACCGTGAGGATAGCCGGCACCTCGAACATCGCGTTTCACTACGTCGAGGGAGAGAGCATCGTGCTCGCGCTCGACATGGAAGGCATGGCGGTCTCGACCGGCTCGGCGTGCACGACGGACTCGGCGGAGCCCTCTCACGTCCTCTCGGCCATGGGGGTCGCCCCCAACGTCGCGCAGGGTTCGGTTCGCTTCGGCCTCGGCAGGCACACGTCGGAAGCGCAGATCGACAGGCTCCTCTCGGTGCTCCCCGGGGTCGTGGAGAGGCTGCGCGCGATGTCTCCGCTCTACAGACAGCCGGACGGGCGGGCATGAGGAGAGAGACCGGCGATACCCGCCGTCCCCGGGCGGCGCGCGCTGCCCTCCTGCTCCTCCGGGCCGCCGCCCTTGCCTTCCTCCTGACGGGCGGCGCCTACACTCAGGCTCAGGAGGGTGCGGGCGACGGGTGGGCGACGCTCAGCGGAGCCGAGCTCGCCGTCCTGCATCACCCCGACGACGCGCGATACGCCGCAAGGGTCCTTCAGATCTACGAGGACAGGGCCGATGACATCGCGGCCTCCATGGGTCTCGCTACGCTGTCGCCGATCCGCGCGCTCATAGCCTCGAGCGACGAGGAGTTCTCCGAACTCTGCTATCACGGCGTCCCCGACTGGGGCGTCGGGTGCGCTCTCGTCGACAGGGGACTGGTCGTTCTCAAGAGCCCGCGTATCGTCGAGTACCCTCTCCAGATGGAATCGGTCGTCGAACACGAGCTGGCGCACGTCGCGGCGGGAAGGGTGCTCCGTGGAGTCGACGTTCCCCGTTGGTTCGACGAGGGAGTGGCCCAGGCGGTCGCGGGGGAGTGGCGCCTGGGACAGGCCGGCGCGCTGGCGGGCGCGGCGAAGTCCGGAGCACTTCCTCCGCTCTCCGCACTCGCCGGGCCCTTCCCCTCGACCCGGGAGTCCGCCTCTACGGCGTACGCCATGTCCTTTCAGGCGGTCCGCTTCATGATGGAGGAAGCGGGCGTGCGCTCCCCCGGGGAGCTCGTGAGCGCGGTCGCCGCCGCCGGCGACTTCGAGGCCGCCGTCTCCTCGCTCACGGGGCTCAGCGAGGCCGAGTTCGACCGCGGGTTCGCCGACTTCGTGGGCCGCCGCTTCACCTGGGGGACGCTCCTGAACGACGGACGTGCGCTCTTCACACTGGTGGCCCTCCTCTTCGTCGTGGCCATCGGCATCCGCATGAGGCGGAGCCGCGCGAAGCTGCGCGAGTGGGCGGCCGAGGAGAGGGCGGTCTCAGGGAGACGCGGAAGCGAGAGCCCGAAGGACTCCCGCTGGCGGTGAGGAGCGGGCCAAATCGGTTTGACAGCCCCAGGGGGCGCTGCTATACTGCCCGCTGGAGGCCGGAGGGCTAGACCTAACTGGTAAGGCAGCGGTCTTGAAAACCGCCGGGCGAAAGCCCTTGGGGGTTCGAGTCCCTCGCCCTCCGCCAACGGATACCCGCATCGAGGGGATTCGGAGCACGACCCGGGGAGAGGTGCCCGAGTGGCTGAAGGGAGCTGCCTGCTAAGCAGTTGTACGGGTAACTGTACCGAGGGTTCGAATCCCTCCCTCTCCGCCAGCAATGAGCGCCCATAGCTCAATTGGATAGAGCGTCTGGCTACGGACCAGAAGGTTGGGGGTTCGAGTCCTCCTGGGCGTACCATATGGGTGCCCTCCGCCCGATGCGGGGGGCACCTTTGCTTCAGGGCCGCCGACCGCCGGCCGAGGATCACAGCGGTCGGAAGCCGCGAGCCATGGAGGCGCACCATGAAGACAGGCCGGTGGTTCCTGTTCGCTGCGGTGAGCGCTCTCGTCGTGGCGTTGACGGGCTGCGCGGGAGACGGTCCGAGCGCCGCCGACAGGGCGGGCGACCTGTACCTGCAGGGGCTCTTCGAACTCTACGAAGGGCTCGCCGATGTCGACGCCGACGATGCGCCGTGGGAATGGGACGCCAACGTCGATTCCGCCCTCTCCAAGTTCGAGGAGGCCCTCGAGCACGACCCCGACCACTGCGGCGCGCTCCTGGGGTCAGCCCTGACGCGGGTTCTCGGAGTCATCACCGACCCGGAGCTGGGGGAGATACTCCGCCGGCTCTTCCCGGCCGATCGCGGCGCGGCCCCGCGCTCTCTCTTCTGGTTCGCGGCGCCCCCCGACGTGGCGGGTCTCGCAAGACACTTCGATGAGCACAGGGACGACTTCCACTTCTCCGAGCTTCAGGAGTACGTCGAGTCGACGGCGCTCCCCAGTCTGGGAGTCGCCGACGAACGCCTCACGAGATTCGAAGAGCTCGGTTGTCAGGTCGGTCTGGTGATCGTGCTGCCCGACGCGGCCGGCGAGAAAGACCAGCTGGTGCCCGTCGAACTCGACGTCGCCGACGCTTACTTCGCCCACGCCGCGCTCGATGCGCTCGAGTCCGTGGCGCATCTCATCGCGTCGTACGACGTCGACGTCGACGACGGTCAGAGCCTTCAGACGCTCGTCGAGACCGATCCTGACTTCCTGACCCTTCGTCCCGGCGGTCACCTGCAGTCGACCTACGGTGAGATCGCGTCGGTCGGACTCCACCTGCTCGACGCGGCCGATGCCCTGGAGGCCGAGACGGACGAGCAGAGCGACGACCTCATCACGCTCCGCGACGGGTACGTGAGGCTCGAGGAACTCCTGGGGGTGGGCGCGCTGGAGACGATCAGGGATCTGGGAGAGGACATCGGCGACGCTCTCGACCAGGGACTCTCGTTCGAGCTCTCCGACCTCGAGCCGGGCGCGCCGAGCGTGACGGTCCTCGTCGATCTCGACGAACTCCTGAATGACCCCCTCGGTGACCTCAGAGACTATCTGCCTGCCCACACGTGGCCGACGCCGGACAGCATGCGCGTGACTCGGCCCGTGACGATGCCGGACCCGGCGCTCGGAGGCGTGACGCCGGGCATGACGGACGGCGACTGGGCTAAGATAGTGGAGTGGCTGGAGAGCGGGGACCCGAGATAGGAGAGACGAACGGCTCTCCGGGGTAGTTTCGTTACACGACCATCGCGCGCGCACCTCTGCCGAGGAGCCGCGCTGGCCGGGCACATTCACGGCGCACGCGTGTAACAATCGGTCGGCACGTCGCCTGCATATGTCTATCGGGAAGGACCCAGCGCCATCAGAGGACGCATTCGGCGGGTCCGGAGGGGTCTCATGCTCAAACTCGTTCACACGGCCGACGTACACCTCGGTGCTCCGCTCGGCTGGCTGGGCGAACGGGCAGCCGTTCAGCGTGAGCAGCTCAAGCGCACGCTGACGGCCGTGGTCGATCTCGCCGTCGCCGAGAAGGCCGACTGTCTTGTCATCGCGGGCGACCTCTTCGACTCGCAGAGCCCGCCGGCGTCCGACGTGCGCTTCGCGTTCCAGGAGTGCGGACGCTTCGGCGCTGAGACGGGCGCGGCCGTCGTCATCCTCCCCGGGTCGCACGACCATCTGGGACCCACCTCGGTCTACGCGAGCTACCGGAAGGAGTTCGACCGTACGGGCGGGGTGTCGGTCCTGGGGCTCGACGGAAGGCAGTCGGTCGACCTCGAGCGCTGCGGCCTCTCGGTCCGCGGGACGCCGCCTCTCTCCAACAGGTCGTCCACCCATCAGCTTGCCGGGCTCAGACCCGATCCGCGCTTCTCCTGGAACGTGGCCGTGGCTCACGGTTCGCTGACCACCGCTCCGGTGGCTCCGGACGACCACCCGGTGAGCCCCGACGAGATCGCGGCGGGCGGCTGGTCGTACGTGGCGCTGGGGCACTGGCATTCGTGGCGCGACGTCAGCGTCGGTCGGACGAAGGCGATCTATCCTGGAGCCCCCGAGGTGATGGCGGTCGACCAGTCCGGCGCCGGTCACGTGGCCGTCGTCGAGCTGACGCCCGAAGGAACGAACGTCAAGAAGGTCCGTGTAGGTTCGAGAGCGGTACTCGACCTGGACGTCGACGTCACCGGGCTGCCCGGGATGTCCGCCGTGGCCGACAGAGTCCGTTCTCAGGCGGCTCCGGACGCCGACACGATACTCAGGCTCACCGTCTCCGGTCTTGCCGCGGTCGACGCGGGGCTCGACGTCGAGACTCTGTGCGACGACCTGGCTCCCGACTACTTCCGCGTGCTCCTCGGAGGCAGGCACTACCACGTCCGCCTCGAGGAGAGCGAACTGGAGGCTCTACCTGAGCGGCTGGTCGTCGGCAGATTCGCCCGTCTCATGAAGGACCGATACGAGGCGGCGAGCGGCGACGCCGAACGCGAGGAGATCGAGGACGCCCTCCAGCTTGGCGTGGCGCTTCTTCAGGGAAAGAGCGTGCTCGGATGAGGATCACCAGGATCCGCATGAAGAACTTCCGCTCGTTCGCCGACTTCGAGGTCAGGCTCGACCCGCGCCTCAATCTCATCGTCGGGACGAACGAGTCCGGGAAGAGCACGGTCGTCGAGGCGCTCGCGGTCGCGCTCTTCGCGGACCCGGCGTCCAGGTCGCGCGGCGTCCGCGAACTCGAGCGGTGGGGTACCACATCGGCCACGCGGCTCGAGCTCTCGTTCGAACACGCCGGCGTCTCCTACGAGCTCATGAAGGACTTCGGAGAGGGTCGAGTCGAGCTGCGCGACATGTCGTCGGGACGCGTGATGGGAGACCGCTCCGAGGTCGACCGCCTGGTTCAGGGGATGGTCGGATTCGCGACGCGCGACGCGTTCGAGTCTGTCGCGGCCGTGCGCCAGGGCGAACTCGCCATTCTCGAAGACAAGAAGACCCGAAGGGGAGAGCTCGTTCCCCTCATCGAGCGCAAGATGACCAGTTCGAGCGGCGTCATCGACGCGGCGAGCGTCGTGGAGCGGCTTGGTAAGGAGGCCGCACGGATGCGCGCGGGCGTGGATCGGCCCGCGCCCAAGAACCCCGGCCCCCTCAGCCAGTGCCGGGAGAAGATCGAGGACTACTCCAGAAGGATCGCGGCTCATCAGGCCACGTGGGCGTCCGTCGTGCGAACGATGGGCGAGCTCTCCGGCGACAGAGAGAGTCTCGAGAAGCGCAGCGCGGAGCTCGCGAAACTCGAGAAGGCCGTCCGCACGGAGGAGAAGTCCCGCGACCTGGCGCTGCGACTCTCCGAGCTCGATGACGCCCTCGAGGAGCGCGAGGCGAAGATAGGGAAGATCAGGAAGCTCCGGAAGGACATCGAGGAGGCCTGGGAGAGGATCGGGGGCACAGCCTACGGCGAGGAGAAGCGCGCCATCGTCACCGCCAAGGCCGACCTCGACGCCTCGGAACGGCACGTGAAGGAACTCGTCGAGAGCGCGCCCGGCTGGGCCGGCGAGGGGGCTGACAGGCGGGCGGCGGTGGCCACCGGCGCAGCGGGCCTAGTGACCTTCGTGCTGCTTCTCGTCGTCGCCGCGGGGGCCTTCCCGGGCGCGCGGCTCTGGCTTCTCCTGAGCGGCGTTGCGGCGGCGGCCGGCACGGCCTTCCTGTTCCGACGGACCCTGCGCATCTGGGCGTTCTCCCGGACCCTGCGCGTCGCGGGCACCGAGAGGCACAGACGAGCGACCATACTCACCGCGTCGTTGTCGACGCTCAGCTTTCCCAACTACCTCGAGTTCGAACACAAGGTCGAGGAGTATGACCGCGCGCAGCGGGACGCGGAGAGCTCGCGCGCAGTGCTGATGGACGTCTGCGGGACGGAAGACCCCGGTCGGGTCGAGGAGGCTCTCGAGAGCGAGACGACCTCCCTGGGCAGACAGCGTCGCGTCCTGGAGGACGAGCTCAAGGAGCTGCCGACGTCCACCGCGATGGGCGAGTCGGAGCTGGCCAAGCTCAGGGCCGAGCGCGACACGCTCGGCGAGGGGGTCGCCTCTCTCACCGAGAGCATCGCCAGGCACGAGTGGGAACTCGGCAAGCGCGAGACCGAGGAGTCTCTGCCGGACCTTGAGGCGCGTCTCGAGATCGCCCGCACGGAGGAGCAGGAGCTCGAACGGCGGGTCCGCGTCCTCGATCTCGCGAGAGAGGGTCTGGACACTGCGCTCGGCAGCACGAAGGAGGCCGCGGCCTCGGTGCTCGAGCCCATCGTCGAGCGGATCCTCGCACGCGTCACTCTCGGCCGCTACACGGACGTACAGGTTGGAAAGGACCTCGGCCTGACGGTCGGGAACGCCATTCCCTCCACCGGCGGGCCCGCGAGGGTCGAGGCCGACGACCTGTCGACCGGCACGGTCGACCAGCTCTACCTCGCGATCAGATACGCCCTCCTGGAGTTCCTCTCCACACACGACGGAGCTCCTTTCATTCTCGACGACGCGCTGGTAAACTCCGACCCGGACCGTCGTTCCGCCGCGCTCGAGCTTCTGCACGAGATCTCGGAGGAGCGACAGGTCATCATGCTGTCTTGCGAGAACCACGGCTTCGAGTTCGCCGACGAGGTCATCGCCCTGCCCGGCATCACCGGGAGCCGTGAACGCAGCCTGATGTCGTCCGGGGGAATCGCCTGATCCCCCTTCGGTAGACACCTGCTCACCTTGCCCGCTCGAGAACGAGCAGGGGAGGAGTCGATTGGGCGTGGAGGCATGTCCCCGCTGCGGCGGCAAGGCGCGCGTGGAGAGTGACAGCCGGTCGAACGACGGGCGCCGGCTCTCCGCTTCGATGCGCTGCGAATCGTGCGGGAGCCGCTTCCGCTCGGGCGGCCGCACCGGCGCCGTCCGGCCGCTCCGGACGCATCCGACGCGCGGGGGGGGCGGACTCGTCCTCGTTCCGTTCGTGCTCCTCGCATCGTGGATCCTCCTGAGAGCGCTTCCCTACTCCGAGCGCGCGCAGCTCTACTCCGGCGTCGCGTCCCTCCTGGAGAGCTTCCAGAGCCCGCTGTGGGCCGCGCTCCTCTCCGTTCTGGCGGTCTTCCTCGTCGTCCGGCGCCGCCGCGCTCGCCCCGGGACGTTCGCGAGCACGCCGGTCGTCTCGGACGTGCACGTCCGTGAGGAGTCCGGAGGTTCGCTGGCGCTCCTTCTTCCGGATTCGTCCGGCGCCAGGGGACGCGACTACATCGTAGCCCGCAAGCCGGATGAGGAGACGCGATTGCGCTCGCATCTCGCGGAACTCGCGGCCAGGTCGGTCGCGTTCCTCTCCGCCTCGACCACCGTCCCCGGCTCCGACGAGGCCCGCGACCTTCACAGGGAGATATACTCGGCGGGTCTGTCGGTCGCAGATGCGCTCCTCGGGGATTCGGGAGAGCTCCGTGAGAGGCTCTTCGAGCTTCGGGGCGAGCATCTTCTCCTGAAGCTCACACCTGGTCTGGCCGGCCTTCCGTGGGAACTGATCGTCCCGAGGGCCGGCGCGCAGTTCCTGTGGCAGCAGTATCACGTCGCGCGGCAGGTTCGGGACGACTCCCCGGCTGGCGGAACGCCCTCTCCCGTCCGGGGCGCGCTGCGCCTGCTCCTCCTTGCCGACCTCGAGTCGTCGACGCCCGGCCGCTCGCTGCCGGCCGCGGAGGCCGAGGCAGCCGAGCTCATGGAACTCGGCGCGCTCGACCCCGAGAACCTGAGGGTGGTCCGCAGGAGTCCGCGGACGGCCGATGAACTCAAGATGGCCTTCGCGGAGGGATTCGATGTCGTCCACTTCGCCGGCCACACGCTCGACGCCCACGGGAATGCGGGATGGGTGCTGGGGAACGGCGAGGCCGTCGATCCGTCGGACCTCGTGGGACGGTCGGCGCCGCCGCCCTTCCTCGTCTTCGCCAACGCGTGCAGGTCCGGCCCCGGAGCGGACGTATCGGAGCGCTCGCGCGGAGCCGCGTCCCGGATCATGACCGCCGGTGTGGCGGCCTTCGTGGGAACGCTGTGGGAGCTCGAGGACGCCAGGGCCGCCCACTTCAGCCGCGTCTTCTACAGAAGCGTCCTCTCGGGGGCCTCGCTCGGCGAGGCGATGAGCGCGGCCCGCGAGTCCCAGATGGGCATCTCTCCCTTCACGTGGGCGAACTACGTGCTGTATGGCGACCCTGCCGCCCGCCTTCTCGGACGCGAATAGCGCGAAGAGAAGCCCCCGCTCAGACGACAGGCAGCATGAAAGAGGGCATCACTTGGACGCTCGCAACGGGATCGGGTCGGGGGCAGGCAGGACGGCGGATCCTGGAAGGCCCAGTCGGATAGCGCCTCGGGACGCCGTCCTGATCGAGCGCCTCCGAGCCGGGGAGTCCAAGGCCTGGCAGGAGTTCATAGAGCGGTACCGGAGGCTCATGTGGAGCGCCATACACCGTTCGAACGCGCGATACGCGGCCGGGTGGGACGAGTCGGCGATGGAAGACCTCTTCGAGGAGTCCCTGCTCAAGCTCCTGCGAGCGAACGGGAAGGCGCTCAGGAGCTGGAAGGGACGCTGCAAGCTGGAGACGTGGATCTACCGCATCGTCCGGAACGTCTGCATAGACTACCTGCGACGGGAGTCGCGTCGCTCGGGACCTGCGGCGTTCGAGGAGGAGCGGGCGGACGGCGGAAGAGAGGGCGAGCTGTCGGGTTCCGCGGAGGCGAGCACTGCCGACCTCAGGCTCTCGCTGGAGCAGGCGATGGAGAGCGCGCTCGATGCCCGGGAAGCGGTCATGGTGAGGCTCATCTATTTCGAGGGCTTCACGTACAGAGAGGTGGCCGAGCGGTTCGGCATGACCGTAGGTGCGATGAGCGGCTTCGTCTACCGCGCGCTCGCCAAGCTCAGGGAGAGCGGACGGCTTGAGCGCGACTGGGGAGGAAGGTGAGCGACCGATGAGCGAACGATGCCCTTCGAGAGGCGAGCTTCTGGCGTACGTCGAAGGTCACGCGGACGAGCGGGCCGCGGAGGCGGCACGTTCGCATCTGGGCGAGTGCGTCGACTGTGCACGCAGTGCCGAGTCACTTCGCGAGACGGTCTCGCTGCTTCGTGCCGCCCCCAGGGGCACCTCGCCCATGGACGACTGTCCGGAGACGGAGCTCACGGAGCTGTACGCCGAGGGTTCTCTCACCGGGGCGGACGCGGCCCGGGCTGAGGAGCACCTCGCCCGCTGCCGCTCGTGTCTCGCTCTCCTTGCGGACCTGTGGCTGCCGGAACCCGAGGGGCTCCCTGCGCCTCCGACGCGAGTCGAGAGAGTGGTCCTGGACGTTCTGGCGCGAGAGGGACGGACGGCGATCGTCTCGTGGGTCCGCGGCGCCGTGAGCCTTGTGAGAGGTTTCGGCGATGCCCTGGGAGAGGTGTCCTGCGCTGCGACGGGCGAGCGGCTCGCGCCGGCCTTCGCCAGAGGCGAAAGGTCCGTGCGGTTCGGATGGGAGGGAGGCGAGGGACTGACGCTCGAGTGCGAGGTCAGCGAGGCGTCGGGAGGGCCGGCTCTTCTGGGCCGCCTCGCCTCTCCGGAAGAGGCCGTTCGGGCCGTGTCCGTTAGCCTGAGAGGCGCGGGGTCGTCCAGGGGGCCCGCGTCCCTGGACGACAGGGGCAGATTCGGTGCCTGGCCCCTCTCCGCGGGTGAGAACACGCTCACCCTGAGCGGGGCGCCCGTTCCCGGGGGGCGCCTGGAGTTCACCGTCGAGGTCGTGGTCGGCGGCGACTGATCGGTGCAGGAACATGATGCGGATCACAAGGCGAGGGGGCGCAAAGCGCCCCCTCTTCGCGTCTCCGGGCGGGTCCCTGGGATACGGTTACACGGGCAACTATCCCGTCGTCGCGAGGTTCCGCACCATTCCGCACAGACCTCCAAGCGTGGCACAGGACTTGCATTTACGACGTGCAGGCGAGGCCCTTCCCGGGTCTCGCGAGGGGGGCTCACGGGTCCCCCGAGGCTGTCCTGAGCCGCCCGGGCGTCCGCCCGGGGGCCTGGGGTACACGTCAACGGTGCGCACGGGGGTACGGCATGTGGAGAGGCACCGGCGCGGCTAAGGCCGTGACCGAGACACCAGGGCGTCGGCGTCTGAGCCTGTCGAAGGACGGGTGGTGGATGGTTGGCCTGGCCGGTCTGGCGCTCCTGGCCGTCTCCGCGTATCAGATGGAACTCCTCGACTGGGGTGCCGTGGGCATCATGACGGCGCTCGGTCTGGCGACCGGCGTCTTCGCCTTCCGCATCGACGAGCGTTCGTACGCCTCGTTCGGGAGCGCCGTCTTCGCCGCGTCCGTTGCCCTGTTCGGAGTCTTCGTCGCGACGTGGGTGGTCGCGCTCACCACCGCGATCCTCCAGCTGGTCTCCGTCCGCGGGGGCATGAAGAGCGCCTCGGAGGACATCGCGACGCAGGTCATGGCCGTCTTCTGCGCCGGCGTGGTCTACGTCCTGATAGGAGGACGGGTCGCTCCGACTCAGGTGGGCGCGGCAGACGCGCTCAGGTTCGTGGTGCTCTTCGCAATACTGGGAGTGCTTGGTGCGGCCCTTCGGAGCCTGGCCGGAGGCGGAGCGAGGGCGGCGCTCGCGAGCTACGGCAGGTGGATAGGCGGCAAGGGGGTCGTCATCGAGCTGGCGATGGTCCCGCTCGGGATGCTCCTCGTCGTCGCGTACTCGCCGGGCGAGGCCGCGACATTCCCGCTCCTCGCCGTCGTGCTCATGGTCTCAGGGGCGGCCGGAAAGACGCTCTGGGACACGAAACGGAGCCTCGGCGAGACGGTCGACGAGCTGCGCGCCCTCAACGCGCTCGGCAAGGACCTCTCCTCGACGCTTCGAGTGGACGTTCTCGTGGAACTCATACACGAGCACGCCCGCACTCTTCTGGGCGCGACGGCGGTCGGCGTGACGCTGTACGACCAGGAGAAGGGCGAACTCGATTTCCGTGTGTCGATCGGGGAAGGGGAGCCCGTGCTCGTCTGGCAGAACCCGATGGATGCGTCGCTGACCAGCTGGGTCGTCAGGCACAGAAGCCCTCTCCTGGTGGAGAACGTGAGCGCCGCGTCGGAGACCCGGCGGCTGAACGCGAGGTGGGCGTCTGAGCTTTCGACCAGAGAGATAGAGCCGCGGGCGTGGCTCGGAGTGCCGCTGGTGGCGGGGGACCGTTTCGTCGGCGTCCTCTCAGTGCAGGGACGCGACGGACAGCCCTTCCACGAATCGCACCTCGAGCTCTTCGCCAACATCGGCGGGCAGATCGCCCGCGCGGCGGAGAACGCGCGTCTCTACGAGGGCCTGGAACTCTCGAGAGAAGCGATCGAGCAGTGGAACAGGACGCTCGAGGAGCGGGTGGAGGACAGGACGCGGGCGCTTGAGACGGCTCGGAACGAACTCGAGGAGCTGAACGACAGCCTGGAGCACCGCGTGGAAGAGCGAACCCGTGAGCTGCGCGAGGTTCAGGACAAGATCGTCCAGTCGGGGAGACTCGCGGCCGTCGGAGAGCTGGCGGCGGGGGTCGCGCACGAGCTCAACAACCCCCTGGGCGGCATTCTCGGGTACGTCCAGCTCGACATCGAGCGAGTGAGGAAGAAGAGAGGGACCGGCATGACCGCCGACGAGACCGACAGCCTCGACGAGCATCTCTGCCTGGTCGAGCGACAGGTCCAGCGGTGCCGAAGCATCGTGGGCAACCTGCTGCGCTTCTCGCGCAAGTCGGAGAACGCGTTCACGTCGGTCGACGTCAACGACGCCCTCCGGGAGACGATCGACTTCACGGGGAAGCAGCTCACGATGCGGGGCATCGAGGTCGACACGCGCCTCGACGAGGAGATCCCCGAGGTCGTCGGCGACGAACAGCAGCTGCAGCAGGTCTTCGCGAACATCATCCTGAACGCGAAAGACGCGATGCCTGCGGGCGGGAGACTGCAGATCAGGACCGGGTACGACCCGGACACGGCCGGACGAGTCGTCCTCACGTTCGCGGACAACGGGAAGGGCATCCGGGAAGAGTATCTGGGCAAGGTCTTCGAACCCTTCTTCACGACCAGAGACGTCGGCCAGGGCACGGGACTGGGGCTCTCGGTGAGCTACGGCATCGTCAAGGACCACGGTGGGGACATAGACGTCACGAGCGAGGTCGGCGTGGGGTCGACGTTCACCATACACCTTCCGGTGGGCGACGGGGCGCCGCGTCAGGTCGCGACGGACCCGGCGAGCGAGGAGCGCGCGTGCTGACTCCAGAGGAACTCGAGAGGGAGTCCTCAAAGAAGGACGAGAGCGACGCGCGCGCGGACGTTGTGACGCGCATTCTCGTCGTGGACGACGAGGAGATCATGCGTGAGTTCCTCAAGGAGGTGCTCGCGTCGGAGGGGTACGCCATAGATCTGGCGGTGTCGGGACGCGACGCCGTCGAGAAGATGAACGAGAGGCAGTACGAGATCATCATCACGGACATCGTGATGCCCGAACTGGACGGACTGGGCGTGGTCGCGGCCGCCAAGGAGCTTCCCTACGACGTCGACGTGGTCGTGATGACGGGCTACGCCTCCATGGAGACGGCCGTCGAATCGATGAAGCTCGGAGCGACCGACTACATAACCAAGCCGTTCAACATCGACCAGATCCGCATCATCGTTTCGAACGCGGTCAAGGAGCGCGCGTTGAAGCGCCAGGCGGCGGAGGGCGAGTTCTACAAGGAGCTGTCGCGTAAGGACGGGTTGACCGACCTCTACAACCACAGGTTCTTCCATCAGCTGCTGGACACGGAGGTGTCGCGCGCCCTGCGCTACAACCGCGTGGTCAGCCTGCTCATGATCGACATCGACAACTTCAAGCGCTTCAACGACACGCACGGTCACCCCTCGGGAGACATCGCGCTCAAGAAGCTCGCGCGGCTCCTGCAGGACGCGTCGCGCTCGTGTGACTTCGTGGCGCGGTACGGCGGCGAGGAGTTCGCGATCATAGCTCCGGAAGCGAGCGCGGACGCGGCGCGCCGAATGGCGGAGCGTGTGCGTGAACTCGTGGCGGAGGCCACGTTCGAGGGCGAAGAGGCAATGCCGGGAGGCAACCTCACCATCAGCATCGGCGTCGCCACGGTGCCGATGCAGGCCTCGGACAAGTGCGAGCTCGTCGAACGCGCCGACCAGGCGCTCTATCGGTCCAAGGCCATGGGGAGAAACCGCGTCATGGTCTACGGCGACGAGAGCGTCAACTAGAATCCCACGGCAGTTGGTCCCCGAGCGCCGCGGGCCTCGTCCGCGGCGGGACGTCGCTCCGCGAGCTTGACACGTCGACTCGCTGTTGCTACGTTCTCGCTCTGGCAACCGGATCGAGCCCCTGGAGTTTCCCCGTTCGCGGGAGCGTTGCGTGGCCGGCGCGGCGGCGAGAGACGACGAGCGTTGGATGAACGCGGCGCTCGATGAGGCAAGGTGCGCCGTCGACGAGGGAGAGGTGCCCGTCGGCGCCGTCGTCGTGCTCGACGGGCGCGTCGTGGGGCGCGGGCACAACCGGACCGAGTCCCTCGGAGACCCTACGGCTCACGCCGAGGTTCTGGCCATCGGCGCGGCCTGCAGGTCACTGGGCGTGCCGCGCTTGACGGGCGCTACCATCTACGTTACGATGGAGCCTTGTTCGATGTGCGCCGGCGCCATCGTACTGGCGCGCGTCAGGCGGCTCGTCTACGGTTGTCGCGACCCGAAGGCCGGATTCGCAGGCTCGCTGGGCAACATCGTGGACGACCCTTCGCTCAACCACCGGGCATCCGTGACGTCCGGTGTCCTTGATGACCAGTGTGCCGCGCTCGTGAGCGCGTTCTTCGAGACGTTGAGGCGCAGAACGCGGACGTAGCCCGGCATTTGCGCGATCGGTGGGGTGACGGAGCTGGTCGATCGTGGCGGTCTCGAAAACCGTTGTACGCCTTGGCGTACCGTGGGTTCGAATCCCACCCCCACCGCCATGCCGCTCGCGGAGAGGTGACTGAGTGGTCGAAGGTGCTCGATTGGAAATCGAGTGTACGTGATGAGCGTACCGAGGGTTCGAATCCCTCCCTCTCCGCCATCACGGCGAGTGAGACCGTCGCTACAGAGACAGCCATGAATGGGGATGTAGCTCAGCTGGGAGAGCGCTGCCTTCGCAAGGCAGAGGTCGGCGGTTCGAGCCCGCTCATCTCCACCAGACTTCACAAGGGCCCGCTCGCGCGAGTCGGGCGGGCCTTTCCGAACCGGGACTCCGGAGGATGCCTGCCCCGGCGCGCTAGGCGGGGAACTAGCGGTGCCCTGTGACCCGCAATCCGCTGTAGCGGGGTCGAACATCCGTCCGAGGCCTCTCGCCTTCGTTCGGGACCTGAGAGAAGTGGCGTTGAGTGTCAGGTCCCGCGCAATCGGACTCGGTGAATCCGGTCAGAGCCGGAAGGCAGCAGCCGTAAGCCGATCAGCCGATGTGCCGCGGGGAAGCTTGACAGGAGCCAACTCGCTCAGTGGACCGTCGGGGTCGGAGGTCGAAGCGGACGCGTGCCGGGGCTGGATCCTCCGAAGCATCGTTCCACACCGACCGTCATCTCCAGGAGCACGCTCTAACCGGGAGAACGCATGTCCTACCTCGTGCTTGCCCGCAAGTGGCGCCCGGAGACGTTCGCCGAAGTGGTAGGCCAGAAGCACGTCGTGCTGACGCTCGCGGCCGCCGTCGAGACGGACCGCGTCGCGCACGCGCACCTCTTCGCGGGTCCTCGCGGAGTGGGGAAGACGACGGTCGCCCGCATTCTGGCGAAGTCGCTCAACTGCGAGCAGGGTCCGCCCGGCGAGCCGTGCGGCAAGTGCGGTTCGTGCGAGGAGATCGCCGCCGGGCGGAGTCTCGACGTCATAGAGATCGACGGGGCCTCGAACAGGAAGATCGAGGATGCTCGCGGCATCCGCGAAACCGTTCAGTACGCGCCTCTCTCCGGGCGAATGAAGGTCTACATCATAGACGAGGCGCACATGCTCACCAGGGAGGCTTTCAACGCGCTCCTGAAGACCCTGGAGGAACCTCCTCCGCACGTGGTGTTCGTGCTCGCGACGACCGAGCCCGGGAAGATACCCGAGACGATCGCGTCGCGCTGTCAGAGGTTCGACTTCCACCGCATCGCAGCGTCTGAGATCGAAGTCCGTCTTGCGGAGATCGCCGGGGCGGAGAAGATCGACGTCGAGGAGGGGGCCATGAAGCTCGTGGCGTCCCGCGCGGACGGAAGCATGAGGGACGCGGTGAGTCTCCTGGACCAGCTGATCTCCGTCGGGAGGGGCAAGGTCACCTCCGACGACGTAGCGCGAGTGCTCGGCATACCGGACTCGGACGTCTACTTCGCGCTGTCGGACGCCGTCGCGGACCACGAAACGGGCGCGACGCTCGGGGTCCTGGAGGGCGCGCTCGATTCGGGATTCGACGCGAGGGACCTTCTGGACGGCTTCGTGGAGCACCTGCGCAATCTCCTGCTCGTGCGCTCGGCGCCCGATCCGGATCGGCTGGTGGGCCGCATCGCGGAGTACAGAGGCCACGTGGGGCCGTCGGGCTCCGTCGGAGAGGACGACCTCGTTCGGCTCGTGCGCATCGGAGTGGAGGCTCAGGCCGCCGCCAAGTGGAGCACTCAGCCGGGGCTCATCGTCGAGCTCGCGCTCCTCAGGATGGCGAAGCTCTCGAGGACCGTGGACCTGGAGGACGTGCTCAAGGCGGTGCGCGGAGATCAGGGCGGAGGCGATCCTCCGGCAGGTGGGTCCGCGGGCGGCGGTCGCGCCAAGGAGCGAGAGAGCGACACCCGCTCCGCGAAGAAGAAGCACGCGCCGCCGGGGTCGAAGGCCGCCGCGTCGCGTCCGCCCAGGGCCGTCGGGGCTCAAGGGACCTCGAGCGAACCCGTGCGCGCCGCGTCGGCGACGGGATCCGGAGCCGCGTCCCTTGCCGCGGCGACGGCCGTGGCGGCGGCCGCGAGCGAGCCCGCCGAGTGTCCACCGGAGGTATGCCCGGAGCGCTGGCCCGACGTCCTGACGAAGATCCGGGAAGAGCGCCCCTCTCTGGCCGCGTCTCTGGCGGACGCGGTTCCGTCCGCGCATGACGGCGGCAGACTGGGGCTCCGCGTTCCGAACGGAAGCTCGTTCCATCGCGACCAGTTCGAAGACCGCGCGAACATGTCCCTCATGGAGAGGGCGGCGAGCGACGTCTTCGGGGGGCCCGTGCGCGTGCGGTTGGAGTTCGGCGAGTCTCCGGGGGCGCGGGCGGCCGACGGCGCTCCCACGGGAGCGCGGGACGAAGGTGGTGACGATCCGATGGTCCAGAAGGTCATGGAGATCTTCGACGGACGGATCATGACGCGAGAGCGAGAGGAGTAAAGAACCCGATGTCCCAGAACATGGCCAAGATGCTCAAGGAAGCTCAGAAGCTCGAGAAGCAGCTGGCTGAGGTTCGCGAGTTGCTTGCCGAGATGCGAGTGGAAGGCACGGCCGGGGGCGGGGTCGTCAAGGTCGAGATGAACGGACAGCGCGACGTCGTGTCCGTGTCGATCGCTCCGGAAGCGCTCGACGACGCTGACGCCGGGATGCTCGAGGACCTCCTCCTCTCCGCGCTGCGCGACGCCAAGCAGAAGTCGGACGAGATGGCGGCCCGCGAGATGACCAAGGTCACGGGCGGCATGCTCCCGCCGGGCCTCGGTTAGAGGGAGAGGGACGAACGCCCCGATGATCGCATTCCCGCAATCGCTCGACCGCCTGATACGCCTCTTCTCTTCGCTTCCCGGCATCGGCAGGAAATCCGCCACCCGGATCGTCCTGAGACTCATCGAGTCGTCGGAGGCGGAGTGCCGCGAACTCGCACGCGCCATCGTGGACGCGCGGGAGCGGACACGGCAGTGCTCCGTCTGCGGTGGGCTCACGGAGCGCGATCCGTGCGCCGTCTGCGAGGACGCGCGCAGGGACGACGGGCTCATATGTGTCGTGGAGCGGCCGAGCGACATTCTGGCGCTCGAACGGACGGGCCGCTACGCAGGACGCTACCACGTGCTGGACGGCGTGCTCTCGCCGCTGGACGGCGTGGGGCCCGACGACCTCAGAATGAGCGGTCTCGTGGCGCGAGCCGGTGAGGACGGCGCGCGAGAGGTCATCCTCGCCCTGAACCCGACGGCCGAGGGTGAGGCGACGTCGCTCTACATCGGGAAGCTCCTGGCCCCTCTGGGCGTGCGCGTGTCGCGGCTCGCCAGCGGGCTGCCGGTCGGGGGCGATCTCGACCTGGCCGACGAACTGACCCTCGGCACCGCCCTCGACGAGCGTCGCGACCTCTGAGACCACGCGCCCCCGCAGGCCCTGAGACCTCACACCCCGTCAAGCCGCGCGGCCCCCTGAGACAGCACGGCTCCGTGGAGTCACGCGCCCTCTGCGACCGCACGCGCGCCCCGCTGTCCCCGGCATCCGGACGTTCAGGTCTTGACCCGCCATTCGTCCGGTGATAGATTATTCATTCGGTCGTTTTCGCATGGGAATGGCAGAAAGCACGCTCGCGCTATGAGGAGGTTAGATGGAGGGGATTCTCGAGGTCCGCTGGCATGCCCGAGGAGGGCAGGGGGCGAAGACCGCTTCGCTTCTGCTGGCGCAGGCCGCGTCGATGGAGGGGAAGTACAGCCAGGGCTTCCCGGACTACGGCCCGGAGCGGATGGGCGCCCCGATGAGGGGTTTCACGCGCATCAGCGACAACCCCATCAAGGTTCACTGCGCCATCTACTCGCCGCAGATCGTGGTCGTCCTGGACGACACGCTTCTCAGGGCGGTCGACGTTGTCGACGGAACGCCAGAGGACGGCGTCCTGATAGTCAACACTAAGAAGACCGCCGCGCAGGTGCGCGAGGAACTCAAGCTCACAGGCAGGAAGGTCTACGTTGTCGACGCGACCGGCATCGCCATTGACGAGATCGGCCGTCCCATTCCGAACGCGCCTATGCTCGGCGCGCTCATCAAGGCAACCGGTATCCTCTCGCTCGACACGGTCATTTCCGAGATCAAGGGGAAGTTCTCCCACGGCTTCCGGGTGGAAGTGCTGGAGGGGAACGTGCGGGCGGTCAACCGTGCGCACGAGGAGGTCAGCGAGGCATGAGCGACAAGTCGTGGACTGAGATCCCGCTGGGTGGTGTGATCGAGGAGGCCGGGAACGCCGATTCGTACGAGACAGGTTCGTGGCGGACCTACAGGCCTCTCTGGGACGTGGAGAAGTGCATCCATTGCCTCCGTTGCTGGATCGCGTGCCCCGATTCCTCGATATTGATCCAGGACGGCAAGGTGACGGGGATCGACTACGACCACTGCAAGGGGTGCGGCATCTGTTCCTTCGAGTGCCCCGTCGACCCGAAGTCCATCGAGATGAAGCTCGAGACCGACGTCAGCAAGTAGCGGTCTCGCTCCGCAGTTCATATAGAGGAAGGGAGAACGACAGAGTGGCGAGGAGACTTACCCTCACGGGGAACGACGCCGGCGCCGACGCGATGCGGCAGATAGACCCTGACGTCGTGGCCGCGTTCCCGATCACTCCGCAGACCGAACTGATGCACAAGTTCGCCGAGTACGTAGCCGACGGCGACGTGAAGGCGGAGATGGTTCTGGTCGAGTCGGAGCACAGCGCCATGAGCGCGACGGTGGGCGCTGCCGCCGCGGGTGTGCGCGCAATGACGGCGACCTCCGCGAACGGGCTAGCGCTCATGTGGGAGATCGTCTACATAGCGGCGTCCTACAGGCTGCCGATCGTGATGCCCGTCATCAACAGAGCGCTCTCGGGTCCGATCAACATCCACTGCGACCACAGCGACACGATGGGGTGCAGGGACAGCGGGTGGATACAGCTCTACTCCGAGAACGCGCAGGAGGTCTACGACAACATCCTCCAGGCCATCCGGATCGCGGAGCACCCTGACGTCCTGCTTCCGGTGATGGTCACGTTCGACGGGTTCATCATCAGCCACACTGCCGAGGTGCTGGAGGGACTGGACGACGACGTCGCCCGCAAGTGGGTGGGCTCGTACGAGCCCAGATACTCGCTCCTGGACACCGACTCGCCTCTGACGTTCGGCCCGCTCGACCTTCAGGACTACTACTTCGAGCACAAGCGTCAGCAGGTCGAGGGAATGCGGGCCGCCCCGGACGTGATCCGTCAGATCGGCCGCGAATACGCGGAGATCTCCGGCCGCTCGTACGACCTCTTTGAGGAGTACGAGATGGGCGACGCCGAACTCGTCATCGTCGCCCTGGGCTCGACGTGCGGCACGACGAAGGCCGTCATCGACGAGATGCGAGCAAAGGGTAAGAAGGTCGGTCTCCTGAAGATCCGCTCGCTTCGACCGTTCGTCGAAGAGGACGTGGCCAGGAGTCTTGCCGGCGCCCGCGCGGTGGCGGTTCTCGACCGGTCGATCTCGTTCGGCGCGCCGGGCGGGCCGGTGCACAAGGAGATCAAGGCCGCGCTGTACGGCTCGGGCGTCGACGTGGGCATCGTCAACTACATCTACGGGCTGGGCGGCAGGGACATCTCGACGGAGCACATCGAGGCGGTGTTCGAGGAGCTTTCGGACGTTGCCGCCGACGGAACGCCTGAGGACTACATCCGATTCATCGGGCTTCGGGAAGGGGAGTGACATGCCTGGCTTGAAGAACCTGGCGCAGCAAGAGGAACTCATGGCCGGCGGTCACAGGGCGTGCGCGGGATGTCTCCCGATGACCGCCATGAGACAGATCCTCCTGACGGCCGGCAAGGACACGGTGTGCGGGTGCGCGACGGGGTGCGTGGAGGTGGTGACGACGATCTACCCGTACACGGCATGGAGGACGCCGTTCATACACAGCGCGTTCGAGAACTCGGCCGCCACCATGAGCGGCGTCGAGGCGGCCTACACGTCTCTGAAGAAGCAGGGCCGCGTCGACAAGGACATCAAGTTCATCGCGATGGGCGGCGACGGGGGCACGTACGACATCGGCCTGCAGTCTCTGTCGGGAGCGATGGAGCGCGGGCACAACATGCTGTACGTCTGCTACGACAACGAAGCCTACATGAACACGGGCATTCAGCGCTCGAGCGGGACCCCCAAGGGCACCGCGACGTCGACGACCCCGGTCGGGAAGGTCGTGCCGGGGAAGAAGGACTTCCCGAAGCCCCTGACCGAGATCATGATGGCGCACAGGATCCCTTACGTGGCGCAGGCGACGCCTGGGTATCCGAAGGACATGACCGACAAGATCGAGAAGGCGCTGGCGATCGAGGGGCCCGCCTTCATGAACGTCCTGACGCCGTGCACGCGAGGGTGGCGGTATCCGATGGAGGAGTCGATGGACATCGCGCGGATGGCAGTCGACACCTGCTTCTGGCCGATCTTCGAGGTCGAGAACGGCGTCATCACGATCACGCGCAAGCCCAAGGAGAAGCTCCCCGTGAGCGCGTGGCTGAAGCGGCAGGGCCGCTTCGCCCACCTGTTCAAGGAGCAGAACAAGCACATCATCGACGAGATACAGGCAGACGTTGACCGAAACTGGGAGTGGCTGCTCAAGAGGGAGGAGCTCACCCGGTCGTAGCGTGCGCGCCGAACCCCCGGAGCCGTGGTTGGCCATGAACTTGCCGAACGGACTGACGGTTGCGCGGCTGATCCTCGGCCCCATCATCCTCGCCTGCCTCATAGCGGGCGAGGTGAGGCTGTGTCTCTATCTGTTTCTCGTGGCGATGTTCACGGACCTCTACGATGGCTATCTTGCCCGCATCTCCGACAGCGTGACCGAGTTCGGCAAGCTGATGGACCCCCTCGCGGACAAGGTGCTCGTCTCTCTGTCGCTCATCGGTTTCCTGCTGCTCGGCGTCCCGTACGTCAGCGTCTGGATGGTCGTGGCCATCGTGGGACGGGAGCTCCTGATACTCGGCTGGCGCACCGGAGCGGTGAAGAGCGGAGACGGATTCGTCACGAGCCGGGTCGCCAAGTGGAAGACCGCGTCACAGATGGCGTGGGTCGCTCTCGTGCTCCTGCATCTCACGATCCTCTCGAGGATAGGGATAGCTCCGACGGCGGCGAACGACAGCGTCGCGGGGACATTCCTCTGGGCCTTCGGCCTCGCAGCGGTCATTCTGACGCTCGTGTCCGGCGTCGAGTACGTGCTGAGCGGACGCCACACTGCCGAGGGCGCCAGTTCGTGACCAAGGTCGACGAACGGAGAGGTGGCGCGACGTGCCAGAGTCATCGCCAGGACGTCTGAATCCTGTCACCGCCTTCATAGCGACCGGCGCGTACAGCGGCTACTCGCCGCTCGCCCCGGGCACCGCCGGGTCGCTGGTCTGCGCCGCGCTGGCGTGGTTCCTTCTTCCCCAGGTCACGTTCGGCGCCGGCTGGCTCGCGGTCGGTGCCATGGCCGTCTCGCTCGCCGCGTTCGTCGCCGGCTCCGTGTGGGCCGCCGACAGGGCCGAGAGCGTCTACGGCAAGGACGCGTCGCGCATCGTCGTCGACGAGTTCGCGGGCTATCTCGTGGCCGTCGCGTTCCTTCCGAAGTCCGCGTTCGTCTACGTCGCCGCGTTCCTTCTCTTCCGCGCTCTCGACGTCCTCAAGCCCTTTCCGGCGCGCCGACTCGAGTCCGTGCGGGGAGGGGCGGGCATTGTGCTCGACGACCTCGTCGCCGGCCTTTACGCGAACGTGTTCATACGCATAATGCTCCTTGTACAGGGCTTCTAGACGCCTCCTGCAACCACGGTGGTTCACGCCTTGCGATTCGAGATCGTCACCATAGGCGCAGAGCTCCTGGACGGAACGCGCGTCGACACGAACACCCCCGAGATCGCGTCGCGGTTGCGCAGACTCGGGGGACAGATCGCGCGCGCGACGTCGGTTCCGGACGAGCCCGATGCTATCCGCGAGGCCGTCTCCGACGCGCTCGATCGCGCCGGCGCCGTGGTGGTGACCGGCGGCCTGGGCGCGACCTCCGACGACAGAACGAAGCACGTCGTCGCGCGTCTCTTCGGCGGCAGTCTCGTCCTCGACGAGGACGTCCTCGCTCAGATCCGCGGACGCTTCGAGAAGCTGGGGCTCCCCATGCCCGAGCTCAACGTCTCGCAGGCCATGATCCCGGAGGGGGCCAGAGCGATCCCGAACACGCTCGGAACGGCGCCCGGACTCGTTCTCTCTGACGAGCGAGGCATCGTGTTCCTGCTGCCCGGCGTGCCGGCGGAGATGACCGCGATGCTCGAGAGCTACGTGGTGCCGTTCCTCGAGGGCAGGGGGCTCAGGCGAGAGCTCGAGGAGCGCGTCCTGAAGACCACCGGGATCTCTGAGTCGGCGCTCGCCGGGATCGTCGACCCTCTCGTGAGGCGGCTCGCGCGGACCGACGTCTCGTATCTTCCCTCGCTCGAGGGCGTGATCGTGAGACTGCACTGCTCGGGCGCCGGCCTTCGCGACGCCTCGCGCAACGCGGACAGGTCGGTCGAGCGGGTGGCCGACGCTCTCGGGTCGTTCGTGTACGCGCGCGACGACCAGTCGCTCGAGGAGATCACCGGCTACCTTCTGACGATGGAGCGGCGCAGCGTCGCCGTGGCCGAGTCGTGCACCGGGGGGCTCCTGGGGTGGCGGCTGACGTCGGTCCCCGGAAGTTCGGACTACGTCAAGGGCGGCGTCGTGGCCTACTCGAACGACCTCAAGCGTCGTCTGCTGGGCGTCCGGGCGGGGACGCTCAAGGCGCACGGGGCGGTCTCGCGGGAGGTCGCCGAGGAGATGGCGGAGGGCGCCAGGGCGAAGTGCAGAGCCGACTACGGGGTCTCGGTGACGGGCGTGGCGGGACCCGACGGGGGCACGGACGAGAAACCCGTGGGGCTCGTGTGGATAGCAGTCGCGAGCCCCTCCGGCCACCGAGCGCGACGGCTCCTCTTCGGAGGACCCAGAGAGACCGTGCGTGCCATGGCGGCTCAGGCGGCGCTCGAGCTTCTGAGGCGCACGCTCCTGGGGCTTCCCGATGAGGGCTGAGACTGCAGTCCCGGCGAGGCAAGGAACGGGGCAGGCGGAGGGTCGTTGAGCGTCAGGGCGTTCGTAGCTTTGGAGTTGTCCGAGCCGGCCAAAGCGGGCATACTCTGCGTGATAGACGAGCTTCGCGGGCGCGGCGTCCGCGCGAGCTGGTCGCGGGTGTCCACGATCCACCTGACGCTCCGCTTCCTCGGTGACGTGGAGGAGTCAGAGCTTCCGGACGTGGTCGACGCCGTGCGCGCCGCCGCCCGGACCGTGCCGCCGTTCACCATGCGCACGAAGGGTCTCGGGGCGTTCCCGTCGCCGCGACGCCCGAGGGTCTTCTGGGCGGGCATCGAGGGCCCCGACGAGCTCTACGGGCTGCGCGACGCGATCGAAGACGGTGTCGTCCAGCTGGGGTTCGAGCGCGAGAGGCGGAGGTTCCACCCGCACGTGACGCTGGGCCGGCTTCGGGACAGCACTCCGGACGCCGGGGAGCTCCTTACCGGCCTCTCCGTGCCGGTGGAGGCGACCGACGTGACAGCGGTCAGGGTGATGAGGAGCACGCTCGCGCCCTCAGGAGCCAGGCACGACGTCGTGGAGGAACTGCCCCTGGGAGGCCCCTCTTAGAGCAACGATTCCCCGGACAAGGAACTCATGATCAGCCCCTGATCGGAGGGAACGATGGCGGAGGATAAGGGTAAGCAGAAGGCTCTCGACCTCGCCGTGTCACAGATCGAGAAGCAGTTCGGCAAGGGCTCCATCATGCGGCTCGGCGCCCAGGACATCGACAAGGGCATCGACGCGATCCCGACCGGTTCGCTCTCGCTCGACCTCGCGCTCGGTATTGGAGGAGTGCCGCGAGGCAGGGTCGTCGAGGTCTACGGTCCGGAGGCGTCCGGCAAGACGACCCTGGCGCTCTCGATCGTCGCGAACGCGCAGAGGCTCGGAGGCGTGGCGGCGTTCGTCGACGCGGAGCACGCGCTGGACCCCGGGTACGCCAGGAACCTCGGCGTCGACACGGACAACCTGCTCATATCGCAGCCGGACACGGGCGAGCAGGCTCTCGAGATCACCGAGATGCTCGTCAGAAGCGGCGCGGTCGACATCATCGTCATCGATTCGGTCGCCGCGCTCGTGCCGAGAGCGGAGATCGAGGGCGAGATGGGCGATTCGCACGTCGGGCTCCAGGCGCGGCTGATGTCGCAGGCGCTCCGGAAGCTCGCGGGCTCCATCGCGCGCTCGAAGACGTGCGTCCTCTTCATCAATCAGATCAGGATGAAGATCGGCGTGATGTTCGGCAATCCGGAGACCACGACGGGCGGCCGTGCTCTCAAGTTCTACGCCAGCGTGCGGCTCGACATCCGCCGGATCGGCGCCATCAAGATCGGCGACGCGGTCGTGGGCAACAGGACGAAGGTGAAGGTCGTGAAGAACAAGGTGGCTCCACCGTTCCGTGTCGCCGAGTTCGACATCCTCTACGGCGAAGGGATTTCGCTCGAGGGAGACCTCATCGACATGGGGGTCGAACACGGGATCATAGGGCAGAAGGGCACGTGGTTCAGCTTCGGCGACCTTCAGCTCGGTCAGGGACGCGAGAAGACGCGCGCCTTCCTGACGGAGAACGTGGAGGTTCGCGAGGAGCTCCAGCGGGCCTTGAGGACGGCCGCGGGGATCGACCCGCGTCCGCAGGCGCCTGCTGACGGCCCCCAACCCGCCCCGGAGGGATCGGAGACGGCGGACGCCGCGCCGGAGCCGGTCGCGGCGGGTCGACGCAAGAAGTAGCGCGCCGGAGCGCCCTTTCTGGAGTTCAGGTGAGCGGCAAGATCACTGCCATCGAGAGGGCGGCGGAGGGCTCGCCGCTCACCGTCTATGTCGACGGCAAGCCGGTCCTCGAGGTGAGCGACGAGGTCGCCTCGAGGCTCGGCCTCGAGGTGGGCATGGAGCTCGCCCAGGCGGGGCGCGCCGGAACGGACGACGACCGCGACGCCGGCCGCGTGAGCGGAGAAGAGGCCGAAGAGGCCTTGCCGGGCGGGCGGTCGCACGCTGACGAGCTGGCCGCCGCGCGGGAGGCGGCCCTCCGGCTCCTCTCGGTCCGCGCGAGGAGCGTGCGCGAGCTCGCTGACAGGCTCAGACGCAAGAGCTTCGGCCGCCGCGCGATCGAGGAGACGCTCGACGGCCTCGGGGCAGCCGGGCTTCTGGACGACCGGGCGTTCGCCAAACTGTGGGCCGACGAGCGCGTGAGGCAGAGGCCCGTCGGACCTCTCAAGCTCAGGACCGAACTCTCGGCCAAGGGGGTTCCGGGCGCGATCGTCGACGAAGTGCTGCGGGAGACGTTCCAGGAGCACGACGAGGTCGAACTCGCTCTGCGCGCGCTGCGCAAGCGGGTCGGGATCGACGCGGTGACGCAGAAGGAGCGCGCGCGCCTCCACGCCTTCCTCTTGAGGCGGGGATTCACGTTCGACGCGGTGGCGCAGGCGCTTCGGGGACTAGAGGCGGAGACAGACGATGCAGACCCGGACCTCTGACGAGATACGCAGGCTCTTCGTGGACTTCTTCGTGGACCGCGACCACGAGCTCGTCCCGAGCGCTCCGCTCATCCCGCGCGACGATCCCACGTTGCTCTTCACGTCGGCCGGCATGGTCCAGTTCAAGCCATACTACCTGGCGGACACGCCGCCAATGAGGCGGGCCGTGTCGGTCCAGCGATGCCTCAGGCTCTCCGACCTCGACGAGGTGGGAAACACCCCGTATCACGACACGTTCTTCGAGATGCTCGGCAACTTCTCGTTCGGGGATTACTTCAAACAGAAGGCCATCGATTACGCGTGGGAGTTCCTCACCGACGTCCTCGGGTTGTCCCGCGACCGACTGTGGCCGACCGTCTACAGGGACGACGACGCGGCGGTCGAGATATGGCGCGCCCGCATAGGCGTGCCGGCCGAGCGCATCGTGAGACTGGGCGACGAGGACAACTTCTGGGGACCGGCCGGCGACTCCGGTCCGTGCGGGCCGTGCTCGGAGATCCACTACGACAGGGGCCAGGACGTCGGGTGCGGCAGGCCCGAGTGCGACCCGGCGTGCGATTGCGACAGGTTCTTCGAGGTCTGGAACCTCGTGTTCCCCCAATACGTCCAGTACGAGGACGGAACGCGCGCGCCGCTCAAGCGGCCGGGCATCGACACGGGGATGGGGCTCGAGCGTCTGTGCACGGTGCTCCAGGGAACGAACAGCATCTTCGAGACCGACCTCTTCGCTCCTCTCATCGAGTCGGCCAGGGACGAGGTGGAGGCCGCGACCGGCAGCCGTCCCGCCGCTCGGGAAGAGCAGAAGGCGATGGCCATCATCGCGGACCACACGCGCGCCGCGACCTTCGCCATCACTGAGAACATCCTTCCGTCCAACGAGGCCCAGGGCTACGTCGTCAGGAGGCTCATCCGCCGCGCCGCGCGCCGGGGCCGCACGCTCGGCATAGACGGCGCCTTCCTCTACAGGATCGCCGGGACGGTCGTCGACAGGATGGGGACGGCGCACCCCCAGCTGACGCAGAAGCGGGAACACGTGGCGCTCGTCGTCAAGGCGGAGGAGGAGCGCTTCAGCGAGACGCTCGCTTCGGGCACCGCCTCCCTGGAGGAAGCGATGGAGGTCCTCAAACGGAAGGGCGAGAAGGTCGTTCCGGGCGAGCTGGCCTTCAGGCTCTACGACACGTACGGCTTCCCCGTCGACCTCACGGAGGAGATGGCGGCGGAGCGTGGGCTGACGGTCGACTACGACGCCTTCAGGACGGAGATGGAGAAGCAGCGGGAGAGGGGGCGCAGCGCCGCGGCGAGCGCCGGAGGCGACCGGCGATGGCGCGACGCGACGGGATACGCGGGCGGAGGTTCCCGGTTCACAGGCTACGACCTCGCCCTGACGAACGTCGAGCAGTTCGAGCTCCCGCGCGGAGCGCGGCTTTCCGCACGCGCGGGAGCGACCGTGCTGCGGACCCGACCGGGCGCCGCGGACGGCACGGTCGAGTTCGTTCTCGACGAAACGCCGTTCTACGCCGAGGCCGGAGGGCAGGTAGCGGACACGGGGGTCGTGGCAGTTCCGGACGGTGCCGAGCACAGGGTCGTGAACGTCTACAGGGAGAGCGGCGACGCGGTCCACGTAGCTCTGACCGGCGGCGCCGACGTGGCGCCGGGGACGAGGGTCGAGGTGGCGGTCGACGTCGCGCACCGCAGGCGCGTTGAGAAGAACCACACGGCCACGCACCTCCTTCAGTCGGCACTGAGATCCGCGCTCGGCGAGCACGTCCATCAGTCGGGTTCCTGGGTCGGCCCTGAGCGTCTGCGGTTCGACTTCACACACTTCTCCGACGTCGGAGCGAGCGACCTCGAGGCCGTCGAGGAACAGGTTAACGCGTGGATCAGAGCGGACCTCCCGGTGGAGCCCGAGCAGATGCCGCTCGATCGGGCTCTCAAGCGAGGTGCGATGGCCCTCTTCGGCGAGAAGTACGACGACGACGTGCGAGTCGTGTGCGTGGGCTCGGGCGCCGGGACCGGGCTGAGCCTGGAGCTGTGCGGCGGCACCCACGTCGCGCGCACGGGCGAGATCGGCTCGTTCACCGTCGTGTCGGAGTCGAGCGTGGCGGCCGGCGTGCGGCGCATCGAAGCGGTCACCGGTCCAGTAGCGGCGGACCGGGCGAGGTCCGAGTCGCGTCTCCTCGAGGAGATCTCGGGCCTTCTGAGGTCGACGCGCGACGAACTCCTCGCGAAGGCCGAGGATGTCCTGGGCGAGAACGCACGCCTCCGGAAGGAACTCGCGGGGCTGCTCACCGAGGCTGCTTCCGCCACGATGTCCTCCGTGGCCGACGCCGCTGCGGAGATCGAGGGCGTGCGCGTCGCCGCAGCGAGAACGGAGGCTCCGGACATCCCGTCGCTCAGAAAACAGGCGGACGAACTCCGCGAGCGGCTCGGGAGCGGGACCGGCATCCTCGGAAGTGTCATCGACGGCGCGGCCGTCGTCGTGGTGGTGGTGACGCCCGACATCTGCAAGCCCGGAAGGCTCAAGGCCGGCGACGTCGTTCGCCTGGTCGCGGAGGAGATGGGCGGGCGCGGCGGAGGCAAGCCGCACCTGGCGCAGGGCGGGGGAGACGCGTCGATGCTGGACGCCGCTCTCCTGGCGGCGCCCGGCATCGTCGAGCGTCTTCTCAAAGGAGAGGGGTAGGGGTGTGGCCGGTGTCCTTGCGCGGATAGGCGAGCTCACGGGCGCGGGAGCGGTCTACATGCTGCTCCTGGACCCCGACGCCAAGACTCCCACGGAGAGCGCGGCTCTCGCCGCGTCCGCCGAGGAGTCGGGCGTCGACGTGCTGCTGGTCGGGGGAAGCTTCGAACTCAGGGGGAGGTGCCAGGAGACCGTGACGGAGGTCAGGAAGGCATCGTCGCTCCCGGTCGCCATATTCCCGGGCAACTCCGGGTTCGTGGCCGACGGCGCCGATGCCGTCCTCTTCCTGTCGCTCCTGAGCGGACGCAACCCTCAGTATCTGATAGGCGAACACGTGCTGGCGGCTCCGAGCGTCAAAAGGCTCGGACTCGAGGCCATTCCGACAGCGTACATGCTCGTCGAGAGCGGAAGGACGACGTCGGTCCAGTTCATGAGCGGGACGACCCCGTTGCCGCGCGACAAGCCCGACATCGCCATGGCGCACGCGCTCGCCGGGCAGTATCTGGGAATGAAGATCGCGTTCTTCGACGCCGGCAGCGGGGCCGGGGAGCCGGTTCCCGGTGAGATCATCTCCGCCGTCTCCGGGTACGTTGACATCCCGGTCATGGTGGGCGGCGGGATACGCACGCCGGACCAGGCGCGCGGCCTCGTGGCGGCGGGCGCGAAGATCCTCGTGACCGGCGACGTCATCGAGCGGACCGGGGACGCGACTCTCCTTAGGGAGTTCGCAAGCGCGGTGCACGGCTCCTGATCCTCTGACGGAACGCGGCACGCGACCCGGGGCACGCAGGGAGTGACGCGCAGCACATCGACTCCCGTAGAGCGGACGCGGGCCCGGTCCGCCCGACCCTTTCGGAAAGGCAGGTGATCGCGATCAAGGCACTGGTTCTCTCTGGTGGAAAGGGGACTCGTCTGCGCCCGATCACCCACACGAGCGCCAAGCAGCTAGTCCCGATCGCCAACAAGCCCATTCTCTACTACGGGCTCGAGGCCATCCGCGACGCCGGCATCATCGACACGGCCATCATCGTCGGCGACACCCATCGCGAGATAGAGGAGTCGGTGGGAGACGGAGATCGCTTCGGACTCCGCGTGACGTACATCAGGCAGGACGCGCCGCGCGGACTCGCGCACGCCGTCGCGATCGCCAGAGACTACATGGGCAGTGAGCCCTTCGTGATGTATCTGGGCGACAACCTGATCATGGGCGGGATCACCGACTTCGTCTCGGAGTTCCAGAAGAACCGTCCGAACGCGCAGATCCTGCTCGCCCGCGTCGACAACCCCAGCGACTTCGGTGTGGCGGAGCTCAAGGGCGGGCGCGTGACGCGGCTCGAGGAGAAACCCAAGGAGCCCCGGTCGAACCTCGCGCTCGTCGGCGTCTACATGTTCGACTCGGAGGTCTTCGAGGCCGTGTCGAACATCGAGCCCTCCTGGAGGAACGAGCTCGAGATCACCGACGCCATCCAGTACCTCATCGACCACGGCAAGGACGTTCGGGCACACGAGGTCACCGGCTGGTGGAAGGACACGGGCAAGCTCGAGGACATCCTGGAGGCTAACCGGATGCTCCTGGACGGCGTGGTCCGGGACATACGTGGGAACGTGGACGGTTCCTCACGCGTGGACGGAAACGTCGTCGTCGAAGAGGGCGCGAGCATCGAGGGCAGCGTCCTGCGCGGACCTCTCGTCATCGGCCGCGGAAGCCGCATCGTGAAGTCGTACATCGGTCCCTTCACGTCGATCTATCACGACGTGACCATTCAGAACTCCGAGATCGAGCACAGCATCATCCTCGAGAACTCGAAGATATCGAACCTCGGGAACAGAATGGAGCGCAGTCTCGTCGGTAAGGACGTCGAGATCAGCCAGTGCGCGACCATGCCGAAGGCCTACCGCTTCATGGTCGGGGACGCGAGCAAGATAGAGGTTCCGTAGGGGGGAGACCGGTGCGCAGAGCGCTCGTCACGGGGGCAGCGGGGATGCTCGGCAGCGAGGTCGTGCGCGCCCTGCGCCGCGACTGGGAGGTCCTGGAGGCGGACCTCGCCGACTTCGACATCACCGACGAGGACACGACCGCCGAGGCCGTCCATCGGACGTCGCCCGAGGTCATCGTCAATTGCGCCGCGTACACCGACGTCGACGGAGCGGAGTCTCACCCCGAGACCGCACACGCTGTGAACGGAGCCGGAGCGGGCAGCCTGAGCAGGGCCGCGAGGTCGGTGGGCGCCTTCATTCTGCACGTGAGCACCGACTACGTGTTCGACGGGACCAAGGAAGGCCCGTACACAGAGGACGACGAGCCCGACCCCATCGGCGTCTACGGGGAATCCAAGTTGAGAGGCGAACGCGAGGTTCTGGCCTCGGGCGCACAGAGCCTGATCGTCCGGACCGCATGGCTCTACGGGCACGGGGGCGCCAACTTCGTCGAGACCGTCCTCAGGCTCTCCGAATCCGGGGAGCCGCTTCGCATCGTCGACGACCAGAGAGGCTCACCCACGAACGCCCGCGACCTCGCGCTCGTCCTTCGTGACCTGGCGGGTGGCGGCGCGCGAGGGCTCCTGAACGCCACGAACGCGGGTTCCGCGAGCTGGTACGACTTCGCGGTCGAGATACTCCGCGCTAGCGGCCGCGCCGACGCCCCTGTCGAACCGGTGTCCACGGCCGAGTTCCCCAGACCGGCCCCCCGGCCGAGGTCCTCGGTACTCTCGCTCGACAGGCTCTCGGAGGTCCTGGGATGGACCCCGCGGCCGTGGGAAGAGGCGCTCGCCGAGTACCTATCCGAAAGGTGAGACACATGGGAAGTACCGACCTCAAGGCAGCAGAGCGGGTGGCGGCCATACTTCGCGCCTCGGCCGAAACGCATGAGAGGGCCGCGAGGTCGCTCCCGGAGAGCGTGGCGGCGGTGGCTGCGGCGGTGAACCGGGCCCTCGACGCGGGCGGCAAGGTGCTGCTCTGCGGGAACGGCGGCAGCGCCGCCGACGCACAGCATCTGGCGGCGGAACTGGCGGGGCGGCTCCGAAGGGAGAGACGCGGGCTTCCCGCCATCTCGCTCACGGTGAACTCTTCGGTCCTGACGGCCGTCTCGAACGACTACGGGTACGACATGGTCTTCGCCCGTCAGGTGGAGGCGCTCGGGAGACCCGGCGACGTGCTCGTCGGCATCTCGACGAGCGGTTCGTCCCCGAACGTGGTGCGGGCGCTGGAGCACGCGAGGGCGGAGGGTCTCACGACGGTCGGTCTCATAGGAGAGCGGAGCGGCGACATGGAGGGTCACTGCGACCTGGTCGTCAGGGCGCCGTCGGACGACACGCAGCGCATTCAGGAGATCCACATAGCGGTCGGCCACGCGATCTGCGAGCTCGTGGAGGCGCACGTGGCGGCTCGGGGATAGCAGCTGGAGGTGCGAGTGGACCCCATCATCATCGGCATCAGCGGCGGAACCGGCTCCGGCAAGACCACGGTGGCCAAGGAGGTGCTCAAGCACTTCCCTGAAGAGAGCGTCGTGGTCATACACCACGACTCCTACTACGTCGACCGCAGCCACCTCAAGCCCGCCGAGCGCGAACGCATCAACTACGACCATCCCGACTCGTTCGACAACAACCTGCTGATAGACCACCTGCGGATGCTCAAGGACGGCCGGGTCATCGAGAAGCCGACCTACGACTACGAGACTCACACGCGCAGGAGAGAGACGATCGCGGTACGGCCGGCGCGCATCGTGCTGCTCGAGGGCATCCTCGTCCTGTCGGAGGACCGTCTGAGAGACCTCATGGACATAAAGCTCTACGTCGACACCGACGCGGACGAGAGGTTCATCAGACGTCTCCGGCGCGACATCGTGGAGCGCGGCCGCAAGGTCGACCAGGTCGTCGAGCAGTATCTGAAGACCGTGAGGCCGATGCACCTGCAGTTCGTCGAGCCCAGCAAGCGGTATGCTGACGTGATCATCCCGGAGGGCGGGCTGAACATCGTCGCCGTCGACCTCATCGTCACCAAGGTCAGGGACATCCTGGAGAAACACGAGAGAGAGCAGGAGGGGTAGTTTGAGGAGCATCGGACGACTGATCACGACGATACGGCCCGACCAGTGGACGAAGAACCTGGTGCTGTTCGCGGGGCTCGTCTTCGCAGGCGGCCTGTCGGACGGGGCGCTGGTGCGGCTGGCCGTGGCCGGGTTCCTCGTCTTCTGCGCGCTCTCGGGATCGACCTACCTCTTCAACGACCTCGTCGACGTGCGGAGGGACCGCGAGCACCCGGTCAAGCGACGCCGTCCGCTCGCGTCCGGCGAGCTCTCCGTTGGTCTGGCGTCGGTCGCCGCCGTCGTGCTTGCCGCCGGCGCTCTCTACGCGGCCTACTCGATCAACACGGACTTCGGTTACGTCGCGACCGGCTACCTCTGTCTGAACGTGCTCTACAGCCTCGTCCTCCGCAGGATGGTGATCCTCGACGTCATGGCCATAGCCATCGGCTTCGTGCTGCGAGCGGTCGGAAGCGTCGAGGTGCTTCGCGCGGCTGCCCCCGAGACCGAGATATCGCCCTGGCTCCTCGTGTGCACGTTCTTTCTGGCGCTCTTCCTGGGGCTCGGGAAGCGCAGACACGAGGTCGTGGTGCTCGGACGTGCCGCCAAGGACCACCGCGCGACCCTCTCTTTCTACGCTCCGCCCCTCATCGACTCCCTCGTGGGCGTCGTGACGGCGTCCACCGTCGTCTCGTACGCCATCTACACGATCTGGCCGGGGACGGTCGAGAAGGTCGGCAGCGCACGTCTCGTGTACACGGTCCCGTTCGTCGTCTACGGCGTTCTCCGGTATCTCTACCTGATGTTCGCGGAGGGCGAGGGTGGACAGCCGTCGAGGTCTCTCGTCACCGACGTGCCGCTCGGGATCAACATACTCCTCTGGATAGCGGCCGTGAGCGTCATCCTGTACGTCAGGTGACTGACAGGCCCACGCTCAAGGCCTCAACGAGCCTCCTCCGGACGCGGCCGCTCAAGGGCGGCCGTGTCCTCCCGAACAGGGGAACCACTTGAGCTGGATCACGCTTCAGGCGTTCGCCAAGGTGAATCTCGGTCTGGCCGTCCTCGCGAGGAGACCCGACGGCTACCACGAGATCGACACGGTCCTCCAGACCGTGTCCCTGGCCGACTCCCTGCGCCTCGAGGGCCCGCGTGAGAACGTGACGCTGACCGTCGAGGGCCTCGACGTGCCGGCCGACGACCGCAACCTGGCGGTCCGCGCGGCGGCGGCTCTGAGGCGCCGAACGTCGTGCCCGGGCTTCGCGATCAGGCTCGAGAAGCGCATCCCGGTCGCGGCCGGGCTCGGAGGGGGAAGCTCAGACGCGGCCGCGGTGCTCGTGGGCGCCGACGAGTTGTTCGGCCTGGGACTCCGGAAGGCCGAGCTCGAGGAGGTCGCGCTCGGCGTCGGTTCGGACGTGCCCTTCCTCGTCAGTGGCGGCACGGCCAGGGGTCGGGGCAGGGGAGAGCTTCTGACCACGCTCCCGACCCCGCGTGCCTTGTGGTTCGTCCTGGCGACGCCTCGCGTGGCCGTGACGGCTGCTCAGGGCTACAGGCTCGGCAGAATCGGGTTGACACGTTCCGCCGAGTTGATTAGACTCAGTTGTTCAGCTATCCAGGATGGGGACATTGAGGCCCTCGCGGCCTCGCTCGTTAACGACCTGGAGGCTGGAGTCGCATCATGCTGCCCGGACGTGGCGGCGGCTCGAACCGCGCTGGCCCAAGCTGGAGCGGTCGGAGTTCTTATGTCCGGGAGCGGTCCCACCGTCGTGGGGCTTGCGAGAGACGAGTCTCAGGCTCGCGACATAGGGTCGCGTCTGGCAGGACGCGGCTTTGAGATAAGCGTCGCCCAGGCCACCGGTCAGGGCTCGAGGGTCACTGGGGGCGGGAGCAGCTGACTCCCGCCGTCTCGACGCCGGCGGTCAGGCGCGGAAGGCTCACGGTCGAACCCCTTTTTCCAGGCAAAGGGCGGTGAGACGTATGGAGATCACTGAGGTCAGGTTGACCCTGCGGCAGGAGGACCGGCTCAAGGCTTTCGTGAGCATCACGTTCGACAACGCGTTCGTAGTCCGGGGTCTCAAGGTCATCGATGGGAACACCGGCCTCTTCGTCGCGATGCCGAGCCGCAGGGGGAAGGACGGGACGTTCAGAGACGTCGCCCACCCGATCAACAACGAGACGCGGAGCATGATCGAGGAGGCGGTTCTCTGCGAGTACCGACGCCAGCTCGAGTCGGGTGGCGCCGATGCTCCCGCGGAGCCGGCGACGCTGGACGACCGGGAGCTCGTGCACGCCGATGAGATCCTTGAGTAGAGCGGGGGTCGCTGGGGCGTCGTCGAGTGGCAAGACACGGGACTTTGGATCCCGGAACGGAGGTTCGAATCCTCCCGCCCCAGCCAGACGCACCGCTGGGGCGGCGCGTCACTGGCGCCTCGGACCTTCGAGCGCAATCGGAGAGAGCCTATGCCGAACGAGCTAGCGCTGTTCAGCGGTAACGCCAACAGGCCCCTCGCCGAGGAGATCGCCGAGTACCTCGGGCTCCGTCTGGGAGACGCGCACGTCGGGCGCTTCAAGGACGGGGAGATCAGGGTCAGCATTCACGACAACGTTCGCGGCGTGGACGCGTTCGTCGTTCAGCCGACGGCGCCGCCCGCGGACAATCTGTTCGAGCTCCTGGTGATGATAGACGCGATCAGAAGGGCGTCAGCCAGGAGGATCACGGCGGTGATACCCTACTTCGGGTACGCACGCCAGGACCGCAAGGACAGGCCGCGGGTCGCCATCACGGCGAAGCTCGTGGCGAACCTCCTCGCGGTGGCGGGTGCGGACCGGGTTCTCACGATGGATCTTCACGCGCCTCAGATCCAGGGATTCTTCGACATCCCCCTGGACCACATTTACGCCGCGCCGGTCCTGCTCAGGTACTTCGACCGCCACGGCGAAGGCGACCTCGTGGTGATGGCCCCGGACATCGGTAGCATCAAGATGGCCAGGGCGTTCGCCAAGCGACTGGGGGCGTCTCTCGGCTTCGTGGACAAGCGGAGGCCGAGGCCCGACGCCGCGGAGGTGATGAACGTGGTCGGAGAGGTCGAGGGGAAGCACGTCATCATGGTGGACGACATCATCAGCACCGGCACGTCTCTCATCGAGGCGACCACCGCCATGAAGAAGCTGGGGGCTCGCAGGGTCACCGCGGGCGCGACGCACGGGGTCTTCGCGGGGGAGGCCGTAGAGGACCTCTCCAATTCGCTCATCGAGGAGATCGTGGTGACGAACACGCTCGACCGCGGCGGTTCGCTGCCCCGCAAGATAAGGGTGCTGTCGGTCGCCGAGCTTCTCGGCGAGGCAATAGACAGGATACATGGTGAGAAGTCGGTCAGCTCGCTGTTCGTGTGACCTGCCGAGCCGACTCTGTGACGAGCGCACTCAGAACGGAGAGAACCCATGGCTACAGTCAAGCTGAAGGTGCTTCCCCGCGATGACCTTGGGAAGCAGGGCGCCAAGCGGGCCCGAGCGTTGGGAAACATCCCCGCCGTCCTCTACGGAGAACAGCAGGCGAACGTAGCGGTGACGATCGACAAGCACGACCTGCGAATGGCGCTGTCGACGCCGTCGGGCCGCAACGTGATCATCCAGCTGCTCATGGAAGGTGCGGAGGCGACCAGGGCGGTGATCCGTGAGATGGACCGCGACCCGATCACGCGTGACGTGCTGCACGTCGACCTTCAGCGGATCTCCGAGAACAAGCCCGTCACGATGCACATACCCGTGACGGTCGTGGGCGAGTCGCTCGCGGTGAAGGAAGGGCGCGGCATACTCGATCACACGATGCGCTCTCTCGAGGTCAAGTGTCTTCCCAGGGACATCCCTGAGCACATCGAGGTCGACGTCTCCGAACTCGAGGTCAAGCACGCGATCCACGTGTACGACATCAGCGTCCCCAACGTCGAGATCCTGGACAACCCGGACAGGCCCGTCATCGAGGTGCTTCAGCCGACGCTCTTCGAGGAGCCCGTGGCGGAGGCCGCCGAGGGCGCACTTCCTGCCGAGGGCGAAGAGGGCGAGGGCGGAGATGCCGAGGCGCCGTCCGAGTCGACGGACGAGGCGAAGAGCCAGAAGTAGTGGACGTCATCGTTGGATTGGGCAACCCCGGCTCCGAGTACGACGGAACGCGGCACAACGTCGGGTTCCGTGTCGTGGGCGCGCTGGCCGAGCGTCATCGCGTCGAACTCAGGGCCGGGCGTGGCGAGTTCCTGAGCGGGAGGGGCAGGATCGCGAGGCACGCGATCGAACTCGCCCTCCCGCTCACGTATATGAACCTGAGCGGCGTCGCGGTCCGAGAGCTTCTGGCGGCCCGCGAACTCGGCCCCGAGGGACTGCTGGTCGTCTGTGACGATGTGAACCTCGCGCTCGGCCAGCTGAGACTGCGCTCGTCGGGCAGCGACGGAGGTCACAACGGACTCTCGTCCATCATCGCGCAGCTCGGGACCTGCGACTTCGCCCGCCTGAGGCTGGGCGTCGGAGGCGCGCCCGAGGGATGCGACCTCGCCGACTACGTGCTCGAGCGCTTCGAGCCGGACGAGGAACCGCTGGTCGACGATATGTTGGCTCGCGCCGGAGACGCCGTCCGGCTTCTCCTGGCGCGCGGGATGACCGTCGCAATGCAGGAGCACAACAGAAGGCCGGCCGACGAGGCCGGGAGCTAGGGAGAGACAATGGGTCAGCTCAGTACAGCCCTCCTGTCCGGCATCGCGGGAGTTCTCTTCGTCTCGTATCTGGCGTGGGACGTGCTGCGCAGGAGTCCGGGGAACGAGACGATGGTCTCGATCTCGAAGCTCATCCAGGAGGGCGCACGCGCGTTCCTCAAGCGCGAGTACACGACCGTGTCCATCCTGGTGCTCGTCGTCGCGGCGCTCATTGCGCTCGCGCCCACTCTCTCAGGAAACCCCGACCTTCCCCTCGGATGGCGCACGTCGCTCGCCTTCGTCATAGGCGCCGTCGTGTCCGCTCTCGCCGGATACGTCGGGATGAGCATAGCGACGCGCGCGAACTCGCGCACGACGCAGGCGGCGATCGACGGGGGAGTCAAGGGCGCGCTCGGAGTCGCGGTGTCCGCGGGCGCGGTGATGGGCATGAGCGTCGCGAGCATGGCGCTCCTGGGCCTCGTGCTGGTCTACTGGGTCTTCCGCGTCCCGGCGATCGTGAACGGCTACGCGATGGGCGCGAGTCTGGTCGCTCTCTTCGCCAGAGCGGGCGGCGGCCTCTTCACGAAGGGCGCCGACATGGGCGCCGACCTCGTGGGCAAGATCGAAGCGAACATTCCGGAGGACGACCCGCGCAACCCCGCGGTCATCGCCGACAACGTCGGGGACAACGTGGGCGACGTCGCGGGACTGGGTGCGGACCTGCTGGAGTCGTACGTCGAGTCGATGGTCGCGAGCATGGCGCTGGCCGCCGCTCTCGTCGCCAGCGCGTCGGTCTCCGAGCGGCTCATGCTGCTCCCGTTCCACATCGCGGGCGCCGGCATTCTGGCATCGATCGTCGGCATCCTCTTCGTGCGCATCGTCGGCAGGAAGAACCCGCAGGCGGCGCTCATGGGCGGGACCTACGTCGCGGCGGCCCTCACGGCGCTCGCCGGCTTCGTCATCATCAGAACGTGGGGAGTGCCCTTCACGGTCGGAGGAGTGAGCTACGGCATTCTGGGGCCCTTCTACGCAACGCTGGCAGGCATCGGGAGCGGCGTCGTCATCGGCTTCGTCAGCGAGTATTTCACGTCGGCCCGCTTCTCGCCTGTGCGCAAGCTCGCTGAGAGTTCCCAGATGGGCGCGGCGATAACGGTGACGAGCGGCACGGCCGTCGGGATGGAGAGCACGGCCGTCCCGATCATCGTGCTGGGCGTGGCCGTGGTCGTCGCGCATCACTTCGCCGGGATGTACGGCATCGCCATGGCCGCGTTCGGCATGCTGGCCACGACCGGAATGGTCGTCGCCGTCGACTCGTACGGACCGGTCGCAGACAACGCAGGCGGAATAGCGGAGATGGCCAAGCTCGATCCCTCGGTCCGGAAGATCACAGACAACCTCGACGCCGTCGGGAACACGACCGCGGCGATAGGAAAGGGGTTCGCGATCGGCTCGGCGGCCTTCGCGGCGATCGGACTCCTCTCCGCCTACATGGTCTCCGCGGGCATTACGGTGGCCGACATGTCGGACCCGCACGTCATGGCCGGCCTGCTCGTCGGAGGTATGCTTCCGTTCTTCTTCTCGTCGATGCTCTTCGGGGCGGTCTCGAAGGTCGCCTTCCGGATGATCGACGAGGTGAGGCGGCAGTTCCGCGAGATCCCGGGGCTGCTCGAAGGCAAGGCCATGCCGGACTCCGCTACGTGCGTCGACATCAGCACGAAGGGCGCCATAGCGGGGATGCTCAGGCCGGGCATCATGGCCATCGTCGTCCCCGTCGCCGTGGGTCTGTACGACGAGAGGACGCTCGCCGGACTGCTGGTCGGCGCGGTGGTGACGGGAGTCGTTCTGGGCATCCAGACGGCGAACTCCGGCGGCGCCATGGACAACGCGAAGAAGTACATAGAGGACGGGCACTTCGGAGGGAAGGGCTCGGAGGCGCACAAGGCCGCGGTCGTCGGCGACACCGTCGGCGATCCCCTGAAGGACACCGTGGGGCCGTCGATCAACATCCTCATCAAGCTGATGTCGGTCATCTCGCTGGTCCTGGCGCCTCTCTTCCTCAGGAGCGGATAGAGCGGCTCGGCGGGCGCCGCGCCCCTTCGGGAGCGGCGGAGGAGCCGGGGAGGGACTCTGAGCCTCGAGTTGGGCATCGTCGGGCTCCCGAACGTCGGCAAGTCGACGCTCTTCAACGCTCTGGCGGGAACGTCGGTCGCCTGCAGCAACTACGCGTTCTGCACGGTTGACGAGAACGTCGGCATCGTGTCGGTTCCGGACGAACGGCTCCGGACGCTCGGGGTGCTGCTGGAACCGGCGAAGCTCACGCCGACCACGATACGGTTCATTGACATCGCCGGATTGGTCAAGGGCGCGAGCCGCGGCGAGGGGCTGGGAAACCGCTTCCTCGCGAACATCAGGAACGTGGACGCGACGGTACAGGTCGTGCGCTGCTTCGAGGACGAGCGGGTCTCCCACGTGGAGGGGAGCGTCGACCCGGAGAGGGACATCGAGATACTCCGGACCGAGCTTCTCCTTGCCGACCTCGAAACGGCCGTCCGCAACGCGGGCAAGCTCGAGAAGGACGCGTCGCGGGGAGACAAGGAGGCCGCGCGGACCGCTCACGAACTGCGCGAGATCGCGTCGGCGCTGGACGCGGGCGTCCGCGTCGGTGATCAGGAGTTCTCTCGAGACGGACGGGAGACCGTCGCGACCTACCGCTTCCTGACGGCGAAGGACTCGCTCTACCTCGCGAACATCTCGGAGGCCGACGTCGGGAAGCGCGAGGACGAGTGGAGCGCGAGGATCGCCGCCGCGGCCGGCGAGCCGTCCTGGAAGGTCGTACCCATCGCGGCGTCGCTCGAGGCGGAGCTGACTGGACTCGACCCGGAGGAACAGGTTGAGTTCCTGACGGGTTGGGGCCTGAGTGAGCGGGGACTGACCAGACTGGTCCGCTCGGGGCACAGGCTTCTCGACCTCGTGACCTTCTTCACCATCAAGGGGACCGAGGTGCGAGCCTGGACGGTACGCAGAGGGTCCACGGTGTACGAGGCGGCCGGCGAGATACACACGGACATGCAGAAGGGATTCATCAAGGCCGAGGTCGTCGCGTTCGACGATCTGGCAGAGGGCGGTTCGATGCACGCGGCCAGAGACGGAGGCCACGTGCGCACCGAGGGCAGGGATTCCGTCGTCCTGGACGGCGACGTGATCCTGATCCACTTCCACTAGCGTGGTGCCGGTGGAAGACACGTTTGCCGCGCCGAGCCGGCGTCGGCACTTTGGCTCCTCACCCCGTCCCAGAGGCGGGGTCGCACTGGAGACCGAGAGGAGGACAGGCTGGAATGACGAGGACCTACGAGGCCACGTTCATCCTGAGCCCGATTCTGGACGATTCGGGGCTCGAGCAGCAGCTCTCGAAGGTGGAGGAGATCATCACCCGGGAGGGCGGCACGATCAAGGAGTGGGACAAGTGGGGGAAGCGGCGCATGGCGTTCCCCATCAAGGGGCAGAGCGACGGCTATTACGCCTTCCTGCAGTTCGAGGCTGAGCCTGCCGCGATCGAGCGCCTGGCCCACGTCTACAAACTGGACGAGAACATACTTCGTCACATGCACATCGTACTCGACGACTAATCACGTGGCGGCGGCAGTCCGCCTCTGGAGGAAGAAATGCCCAGGAGAGAACACCACGGCAAGTTCTGTCGATTCTGCCAGGACAAGGTCGTCAACATAGACTACAAGGACGAGAAGCGTCTGCTCAGATTCGTGAGCGAACAGGGCAAGATGATACCGCGACGCGTCACGGGCACCTGCGCACGCCACCAGCGTCAGCTCGCTGTGGCCGTGAAGCGCGCACGTCAGATCGCGCTCCTGCCCTCGATAGGCAGACACTACAGACGCGGGTAGTCGGTCCGCGCAGACGATTCACGGAGGTTTCTAAGCGCATGAAGCTCATACTCACGGAGGACGTGAAGCGGCTGGGCTCGAGAGGTGACCTGGTGACGGTCAAGGACGGGTACGGCAGGAACTTCCTGATCCCGACCGGTAAGGCCATGCCGGCCACGCCTGGCAACCTGGTCAAGCTTGAGGACCGCGCCAAATCCGAGGAAGCCAAGCTCAAACGCGACAAGAGCGCCGCCATGGAGTTCGCTCAGCGTCTCGCGGGCGTCTCCTGTTCGGTACGCGTTCAGGCGGACGAGAGCGACAAGCTCTACGGCGCCGTCCACGAGAAGGACATCTCAGCGGCCCTCGAGGAGCAGGGGCTCCAGGTCGATCCGCAGGCCGTGATCCTGGAGGAGCCGATCAAGACGCTCGGGGTCTTCCCCGTGAAGGTCCATCTGTTCAGGGAAGTGGACGCAGAGATCAAGGTCTGGGTCATCAGAGAGTAGCGGCTCAACGTCGGCGCGCGCCGCGACGGCGCGCGCCGCGACAGTCAGCAAGGAGGTTGCCGTGCGCACGAACGTCCGGAGACTGGTGCTGGCCGTCCTTCTGGCGGCGCTGGCAGTGGCCGCCGGGTGCAGCGGCGAGAGCGGAGACACGGTGGTGGCGCGCATCGGACACGTCACGATCACCGACAGGCAGCTCACCGCCCGCATCAACGAGCTCCCGCTGTACACCAGGCAGCAGTTCTCGACGCCGGAGGGGAGGATCGAGTTCCTCGAGCGTATGGTCGAGGAGGAGGTCCTGTATCAGGCGGCAGTGAACGCCGGCTACGAGAGTCACCCCGAGGTGGTCAGGCCCCTCGAGGCCATGAAGCGGAGAGCGGTGGTACAGATCTTCTATCGCGAGGAGATCGAGAAGGGCGTCGAGGTGTCGGAGGACGACATCGTCGCCTACTACGAAGAGTACGGCGAGAGGTTCCAGGCTCCGGCCAGGGTGAGGTTCCGCCACATCATGACGGCCACGCGCGAGCAGGCCGAGCAGGCCAGGCGCAGGGCCCTGGCGGGGGAGGCCTTCGCGAACGTGGCTCGCGAGGTGTCGACCGACGGGCCCACGAAGGAGGCAGGGGGCCTCACGAACTCCGTGACACTCGGACGTGGACTCCCGCGTCTCGGAATGGACGAGACCTTCATAGAGAGGCTCTTCGCCTGGAAGGTCGGCGAGATCACCGACGTCCTGCGCTCGGACAACGGCTGGCACGTCCTGAGGATCGAGGAACTCCGGGAGGCAGGCCCGAAGCCTCTGGACGAGGTGCGCGCCGACATCGTCCAGACCCTGCAGCCCGACGCCACGAGACGGCACTTCGAGAGCGTCTACGGGGAACTCAAGGAGAGGCTGAACGCGAGCATCAACGAGGACGCGGTCAGGCCGAAGTTCCGCAGCGAAGAAGAGCTCTTCACTTTGGCGCAGAACACCGAGGACGCCATCGAGCGCCTGGGGCTCTACAAGGAGCTGCAGTTCAGCTACCCGGAGGGGAAGCACGCGGCGGAGGCCCAGTTCATGGTCGCGTTCATCTACGCCGAGGAACTCAAGAGCTACGAGGCGGCCGCCTTCGAGTTCCAGAAGATGCTCGACACGTACCCGGACTCCGAACTCTGCGACTCCGCCGAGTGGATGCTGGAGAACATGGAGGGCGAGGATCCGCAGTTCGAGGATCTGCAGTAGTCTGCCGCGCACCGGCGTAGCCCGGAGGGAGTTCACGGAGCATGTATCCGGTCCTCGCCGTGACGGCGCTCTTCGCCGTCACGTACTACTTCATCGTCACCGAGAAGCTGCATCGCACCACGATAGCCCTGGCCGGAGCGCTGGCAGTACTGCTCCTGCCGGGGCTGTCGCTCTCTCAGGAAGAGGCGATCAGCTTCATCGACTGGAACACGCTTGGCCTGCTCGTAGGCATGATGGTGATGGTCGCTATCCTCAAGACGACCGGCATCTTCCGCTTCCTGGCCCTCAGGGTCGCAGGCGCCGGAAGGGGCAGGATCTTCGTCATCTTCGCGGGCTTCGGCGTCATCACGGCCATCTCGTCCGCCTTCGTAGACAACGTGACGACCGTCCTCATGATCGTTCCGGTGATCTACCTCGTGTCAGATCTCCTTGGGAAGAGCACCATCCCGTTCCTCCTCATGGAGATCGTGATGGCGAACGTCGGGGGGATGGCTACGCTCATCGGAGACCCTCCGAACATCCTCGTCGGCAGCCGCGCGATGCTTCCCTCGGGCGGTGGGCAGTTGTCCTTCCTCGATTTCATCGTGAACCTGGGCCCGCTGGCGGTCGTCTGCGCCGTCGTCTGCCTTCTCTACCTCCGGTTCTCCCGGTCGGACGACTTCTTCGACGCGCCGGCGGCGGAGAAGATCAAGACCCTGGCCTCGATGCAGGCGTCTCAGGCGATCCGTGACCGCGGTCTCCTCAAACGCTCGCTCCTCACGATGGGCCTCGTGCTCGTCGGTTTCCTCTTCCATCACGAGCTCGGGCTCGAGCCCGCGACGGTGGCGCTCGCGGGCGCGGCTCTCCTCCTCGTGATCACGCGTGCCGACCCCGAGAAGGCGCTCATCGAGGTGGAGTGGGGGATACTCTTCTTCTTCATAGGGCTCTTTGTTCTCGTCGGCGCTCTCGAGAAGGTCGGCGTCGTGGGCTTTCTCGCAGACGGCCTACTGTCCTTCTCCAGCAATCCGGCTCTCCTCGTGGTCGTGCTGCTCTGGGGCACCGCTCTCTCCGCGGCCTTCCTCTCTGCGGTCCCGACCGTCACGGTCCTCATACCGCTGGTCCAGATACTCGTCGACCGGCTGGCCGCCGAGGGCGCGGTCGGAGCGGCCCCCGCGTTCTGGTGGGCCCTGGCCGTCGGCGCCTGTCTCGGAGGGAACGCCACTCTCGTGGGCGCCGCGGCGAACATGACGGTGGCCGGGATGTCGGCGAAGGAACGTGAGCCCATCTCATTCGCGCTCTACGCGAGGACGGCGGTCCCGCTGACGGCCATCTGCCTGGCGATAGCGACCGGCTACATCCTTCTTCGTTATCTGTAGTGACGAGGGAGATGAACTGCGACGATGGGGATGAACTGTGACGAGGGGGACGGCGCCGCGCGCCGCCCCCGCGCCTTGTCGTGGCCGGTTCCGCGCCGGGCGACACGGTCCCGTGACTCGTCTACGATCGAACGTCCTCTTCTATCTGTACATCGCTTTGATCGCGCCCCAGGATGTCTGCCGCACGGCCGACCCCGTCCAGTCCTCCAGCCAGATGTCGTCGAGCGCCACTCCGGCTCCGCCGGTGGCCCCCGGACCGCACCCGTTGGACGTCGTGTGCATCGTCAGCCGGAAACGGAACATGGTGCCGGGCAGATACGGGGAGACGTCCACTCCGTTGATGCCGTGGGTCCCCCAGGCGTTGCACTGACCGAAGTCGCCCCACCAGACCCCCGTCGTGTGCCACGTGCTCCCGCCGTCAGTGGTGATCTCCTCGGTCCAGAAGTCGTCGTCGGTCGTTGGCACCTGAGCATGCAGCAGGAAGCGCAGTGTGCAGACCATTGAACCGCTGACGTCGATGGGCGGGGAGACCAGCACGTTGTTCAATCTGCCGGGCACGAGGCTCGTGTCACCGTCGTCTCCGCACCACCACACGTTCGCGCCCGAGTACGAGATGCACTTGCGGGACACGATGTGCCACCAGTCGCCGGCCGCGGCCGGGACCGACGGCGTACACACACCGCCGGACTCGCAGTCCTCAAGGAAGAGCGTTGATCCGTCGAAGTAGTCGTACACGCGGATGTTGTCGACGTGGAAGGCTCCTCCGTCCGAATCGTGTCCGCCGTCCTCGTCCGAGAATCCGGGGTCGGAGACGAAGCGGAACCTCGCTTCGAGCGGACTGTCGTACGTCGATGGCCCGACCGAGTACCCGGAGAACGCGTTCCAGGCGTGGAGCCCGCTGAAACCCCTGTTCAGGTTGACGTAGACGCCGCCGCTCTCCGCCTGGACGTACGCGAAGTCGTAGTCCTCCTCGGTGTCGCACCGGAACGCGAACTCGAGGATCGGGTACACGGCGGAGGAGATGTCGATCGACGGAAGGTCCAGGATCTGATCCCAGTTGTTCCCGTATCCGTCGCCTCCCGCAAAGAGGCCGTTCTGTTCCCCGCACCACCACGAGTACCCTCGAGAGTACGAGTAGTACGTGTCAAGGTGGAACTTGGGCACGGAGAGCGCCGTGTTGTCGACGTGGCTCCAGGCGCCCTCACCGTTCTCCATGTCGTCGAAGAAGACGATGGTCGGAGTCCGCTGACCGCGCTGCGCGCGGACTCGGTAGTCCGGGCGAACGTCCGAGGCGTCCGGAGTCCTCGCGGGCGACGTGCACGGGACGAGCGCAACCAGTACGGCAACCGCTAGCAGTTTTCGGTACATACCCCCTTCTCCTCCCTGGCGTGCGTGCTCTCGCTGCTCTGGCGACCGGAGTGCCTGGATCAGCGTCCCTCCTGGGAGAGGCGCCCTCCGAGCGCGCGGGATGTCAGACGGAGGCGCGCAGAACGCGCAACCTTCCTCACCTGACTTGTGCAAGCAGCGTGCCACAGGAGCGCGACCAGAGAGCTAACGTCCCGAGCTGATGCCAGTTAGAACGCAACCGATACACCCTCTGAGCACACATCCGGGCCCCTCCTGCGGCAAACTCGGGTCGCGTGCCGTCACCCGGGAAGCCTCAGGCATGCGCCGTCTGGGGAGCCGCAGGCGTGGCGACCAGCACCCGACCCGGGCCCTGTGTACGCACCAGAAGCCAGCGGATGAGGCTGGCAAGGTCGCCTGAGACCGGGAGGACGACCGCGGCCGGGGTCCCGGATGCATCGATCGTGGCCCGGAGTTCCCGACCGGCGGCGCCGCAAAGGCCTTGACCCTCCGTTGCGCGTCACGATATCCTGACGCGGTTGAACTCAGGGTAAGCTCCCCATCCGTAGGCCCGAGGTCCATCCGAAGATGAGTGACCAGGAAGGTCTCAAGGACATACCGTCTGTCGACGCGGTCGTGCATCACCTCGAGGAGCGGGGCCTCGGGGAGGGCCGGCCCAGACCGCTCGTCGTGCGCGCCGTTCGCGCCGCCGTGGCGGAGGCCCGGGCATCCCTTCTGAACACGGATCCGGGGGAGCACGCCCCTGGGGACGTCAAGGAGCGCGTTCTCCTCGCGGCCGAGAGAGCCGTTGAGGCCATGGCTGGAGATGTGCTTCGTCCCGTCGTGAACGCCACCGGCGTCATAGTACACACGAATCTGGGTCGCGCCCCGCTCTCAGCGGACGCGGTCGAGCGCATATCTGAGACCGCGCGCGGCTACTCGAACCTCGAATACGAGGTCGGGGAGGGGAAGAGAGGCAAGCGGGACGGCTACGTTCGTGAGGCCCTGTGCGAGCTGACCGGGGCCGAGGACGCGCTCGTCACGAACAACAACGCTGCAGCCGTTCTCCTGGCGCTCAACACCCTCGCGCTCGGTCGCGAGGTCGTCGTCTCGCGCGGGGAACTCATCGAGATAGGAGGGTCGTTCCGCCTTCCGGACGTCTTCGAGAGAAGCGGCGCGAGGATGGTCCCCGTGGGGACGACCAACCGCACTCACGCGTCGGACTACGAGACCGCGGTGTGCAATCGCACGGCGGCCCTCATGGCGGCGCATTGGAGCAACTACAGCATAGTCGGCTTCGTCGAGAGGGTTCAGCTGCGTGACCTCGCGTCCATCTGCGAACGGCACGGTCTGCCGCTCATCCACGACCTCGGGAGCGGCATACTGTCGGACCCGGCGTCTCTCGGTCTCGATGGCGAGATGACGCTCACGGAGAGCCTGGACTGCGGGGCATCGGTCGTCACCGCGAGTGGAGACAAGATCCTCGGCGGACCGCAGGCGGGCATCGCGCTCGGCGAGCGAGACGTGGTCGGAGCGATGCGCGCGAATCCGCTCATGCGGGCCCTGAGACCGGGCAAGCTCACGCTGGCGGCCCTTCAGGCGACACTGGAACACTACCTGAACGGCTCGGCCGAGACGGACGTGCCCGTGCTGCGCGCGCTGGTGGCCAAGCCGGCGGCGCTGCGCGAGCGCGCGGAGCGGCTGCTCGGCGACCTGGGCGCGCGGTGCGGCGGCTCCTGCGCGTGCGAGATCGTGGAGACGGTGTCGCGCGTTGGCGGAGGAGCGGCTCCGGAACGCGCCGTCCCGAGCGTGGGACTTGCGCTCCACCCGGCGGCCATGAGCGCGGAGGCCCTGGCCCTGGCCCTCCGGTCCGGCGATCCTCCCGTGGTGGCCCGAACGGCGGAGGGCAGGGTCGTCCTGGACGTGCGAACCGTTCTGCCCGAGCAGGACCAGATCCTGTTGGACGGCGTCTGCGCCGCATTGAGGTCCGAACGATGAGCGACATCTTCAGACTCCACGACGGCCCTCCGCCGCAAGCCCTCTCGGAGGCCCGCGACGCCGGACTCATCGAGGGCGCCGTGATGCTGCAGACGGCCGGAGAGCTCCCGGAACTTGCGGTCGTTCGACCTCTGGTCGAGGAGCCGGGGGCATCGTGGACGGGCTGGCTGGCCGGGCTCATGCGCCCAGGGACCCGGACCCTTCTCGGAGTGGTCTCGCACGACGCGCGCCTCGCCGCCTCCGTGGCCTGCGATCTGGCCTCGTGGTGGGGAGACCGCGACAGAGACACGGTGGTGGTCGACGGAAGCCTGGAGTCACCTTCGGTCGACAAGCCTCTCCGCGAGGACGGCGATGAGGGATTCGTCGACGCCGTCCTCTTCGGCGTCTCTCCGTCTGCCGTCGCGCGGCGAACGCTCGCGGCCGGCGTCAGGGTCGTGACGGCCGGATCGCATCCGCTCTCCGTGGCGAAGGCCCTCGACCCGGGCCGGTTGTCCGAGTTCGCGGCGTCCCTCGCGGCCGACGTGACGCTGCTCGTCGTGCCTTCTGTCAACCTGGAGCTGGTGGCCTCGGCGCTCGACGCCGTCGTGCTCGTAGGCGGCGACGCGGGGGCGCTCCTCTCGGGCGCCCGGCGGGCCAGGGACGCCGGAGTGACCGCCATCACCCTCGCGCTCATAGCTCCTGGTGGTGCCCGAGCGGGCATCGCTGCAGAGACGCCCGCCCCGATCGAGCCTGAGCCGCTCGTCGACCACGATGAGGGGGATGGACGCGAGCCGTCCGGCCCGGACGAAGGACGGGAGCTGCCCTCTGTCGATGACAGAGGGGAGTTGCCGCCTGTCGATGACAGTAGGGAGTTGCCGCCTGTCGATGACAGAGGGGAGTTGCCCCCGATCGATGACAGAGGGGAGTTGCCGCCTGTCGATGACAGAGGAGAGTTGCCCCCGATCGATGAGGGGCCGGAACCGCCCGAGCCCGACGACTCTCCGTTCCTTCCCGAGGGCGGAACCGTCGTCACGGCCGCCGCCCGGGTGGGGACCCGTCCCAGGCGGGCAGGCCGGAGCGGCGTGGTCGCGGTCCTCGTGGTCCTGGTAGCCGCGGCCGGATGGTTCCTGTTCCGACCCGGCGGGCTCCTGAACGAGCAGCCCCTCGAGCGTCCGGGGACCCGGACGACGCCGTCTTCGGCCGAGCCGGACGCACGGACGTCCGCGGATGGCGTCGCGGCCGAGCCTGACGCACCGACGTCCAGGGATGGCGTCGCGGCCGAGGCGGACGCACCGACGTCCCGAGAGGACGTCCCGGCGGAGGTCGGCACAGCAACGCAGGAGGAGGACGACGTCGCGTCGCCCGTCCTGGAACGCCCGGACGTCATCGCGGGAGGCGACGGTCCGTATGTGATCTATCTGAGTTCGCACAGATACCGCTCGGCCGCCGAACTGGACAGGGGAGACGCGGGGGCTTCCGGCATCGACGCTGTCATCATCGAGGCGGAGCTTCCCGAGAGCGGGACGTGGTACCGCGTGGCCGTGAGCGGCGGGTTCTCCTCGCTTGCCGAAGCGCGCAATGTGCTTGACATCATCAAGCAACTCGGCTACGAAGGTGCGTGGCTCGTCCGCGCCGACTCGCGGGACTAGAGGAGGAACGGTGCACCTCAAGAAGCTCGACATCTTCGGTTTCAAGTCGTTCGCCCACAAGATCACGCTCGAGTTCGGCCCCGGTATCACCTGCGTCGTGGGACCGAACGGGTGCGGCAAGACGAACGTCGCCGACGCCATCAGGTGGGTCCTGGGCGAACAGAGCGCCTCCGAGCTTCGCGGCTCGAGCATGGCCGACGTCATCTTCAACGGCACGAAGACGCGCCGCCGCCTGGGTATGGCGGAGGTGACGCTATCCATAGACAACTCCGAGGGCTACCTTCCGACGGACTATTCGGAGGTCGCCATCGGCCGGAGGGTCTTCCGCTCGGGCGAGAGCGAGTACTCGATCAACAAGGAGGGATGCAGGCTTCGCGACGTGAAGGACCTGTTCCTGGACACGGGGATAGGCAGCCGCACGTATTCCCTCATCGAGCGGAAGATGGTCGACTCGGTGCTCTCGGACTCCACGGGCCACAGACGCTTCATGTTCGAGGAAGCCGCCGGCATCATGAAGTACCGCGTGCGGAAGCGCTCCACCCTGAACAAGCTCGCGGCCGCCGAGACCGACATGCAGCGCGTCTCCGACATCATCTCGGAAGTGGAGAAGCAGGTGCGGTCGCTCAAGCGGCAGCTGGCGCAGGCCAGGCGGCACCGCAGGTACAGCGACGACCTCAAGAGGCTCGAGGTCGCACTCGGACGATGGGAGTACGCGCGCTGGGGTGAGCAGCGTGGAGAGTCCGGCGCCCGCGCCCAGGAGCTCCGCTCGAGCCTTCAGAGCGCGACGGCCTCGCTGCAGAACGCCGAGCGCAGCTCCTCGGCGGTGAGGGCCGAGCTGCGCGACAAGGAAGAAGCGCTCTCTACACTGCAGCTCGAGGTCGGCGAACTCGACGCTCGAGTGCGCGACCTCGCGGAGACGCTGCTGGTCGCCAGGGAGCGTCGAAGCGCGTCTGACCGCCGCGTTCACGAACTCAACACGGAACTCACCGACCTTCGAGCCGACCTCTCCCTCTCGCTCAAGCGGGCGGCCGATCTTGAGGACGCGATGCGCGAGACTGCGACGAGGGTCCAGGAGAGCGAGGCCAACCTCGAGAGGCGGTCGTCCGAGCTTGCGGACGTGGAGAAGGAGTACAGGCGGGTCAAGCAGGCTCTCGACGCGGAGAAGCAGACGCGCCTCGAGGGTCTGGAGAGCTCGGCCGGCACGAAGGGCGAGCTGGAGAGCTACCGCACCCGGATCGACGATCTGACCGGCGAGCACGTTCAGCTCGAACGGTCGCTCGCCGAGACGCGCGCGGCGCTCGCAGCCGGGGAAGAGAAAATACTGCGCGTGCTCGATGACGAGAAGAGGCTCCTGGGCGCCGCGAGCGCGGCCCGCGTGGCCGAGAAGGAGCGCGTGGCGGAGCTCGACCACGCCAGGGAGGCGCTTCTCACGGCACGCGAGGCCCGCGGCCGTCTCGCCGGGGAGCTGGAGGCCGGGAAGCACAAGCTCGCGCTCCTGTCCGAGATCCGCGACGGGTACGGAGGATTCGCGAAGGGCGTCAGGTCTCTTCTCTCGAACCCTTCCCACGGGATCAGAGGCCTCGTCGGGACCGTCGCGGACGTGCTCGACGTCGAGCCGGAGATGAGCGGCGCCATAGAGGCCGCCCTCGGCACCGCGGCTCAGTTCGTCGTCACCGACAACGTTGGCGCGGCCAGAAGCGCCATGGGCCACCTCTCGTCCGACGCGCTCGGCCGTGCCACGTTCCTACCGGTCTCGGATCTGTCGCGCGTTTCCGCGTCGGAGCTGCCGGCCGCGGTGATCTCGGACGCCGCCGTTCTTGGACCCGCGTCCCGCTTCGTCCGCGCAGACGGCCACTACTCCGTGCTCATAGACATCCTCCTCGAGGGGACCGCGGTCGTTCGGGACATGGACGCTGCGCTCAGACTGGCGGCGGCGCACCACGGCAGCGGGCTCGCGTTCGTCACGCCTCAGGGCGACATGGCGACCTCCAAGGGCGTCCTGACCGGAGGGAAGACCGCCAGCGAGGAGGCCGGGCTCCTCCGCCGCGCCCAGCGCGTGGAGGCCGCCGAGAGAGACGTGGAGTCGCTCCGGAAGCGGCTCGCGGCTGCCGAGGACGACGAGCGCGCGGCCACACAGGCTCTCGCGGAGGCCGGACGCACGGGAGAGGCGGCCGAGGAGAGCACCCAGCGCGCCGAGTCCGAGCTTTGGGAGATGAAGAGGGTCCTCGCGGAGCACGAGCTGGCGAAGACGACCCTCTCGGAGAAGACCGCGCAGCTCGCCGCCAACCGGGACGCCCTGGCCGCCCGCATCGACGGGACCCGCAAGAACGTGGAGGGACTGGCGACGAGGCTGGCGCAGCTCTCGAAGGGAGAGGACGAACTCGGAGAGCGGCTTCACGAACTCGAGCACGGCTTCCGCTCGGCTGAGCGGAAGCGTCGGCGTGCGGCGGAGGAGGAGAAGCAGGCCGAACTCGAAGCGGCCGCTGCCAGGTCGGCGCTGACTCAGCTTCGGGGCGAGCACGCGCAGCTTGGCGAGACGGCTCGATCGGCCCGCGCGTCGATCGACAGGAAGACCGAGGAGCGCGAGGGCCACCTCACGACCGTCACCGGTCTCGACGAGCAGATCGAAAAGGACGCCGCCGCGCTGGGCGAGCTCAACTCCGAGAAGTCGACCCTCGAGGCCGAACGTGACGCCATGAAGGCGTCGGCGGACGCCCTCAAGGCGCGCATCGAGACTCTCGAATCGGACGCGCGCGGCTCCAGGGACGGGCGCGACGCGACGCAGCAGGAACTGCACGAGCGCGAGATAAAGGAGACGGAGCTCAAGGGACGCTGCGAGGCGCTCCGCGAGCGGCTGCGCGAGGACTACTCTCTCGACGTCGAGACCCTGGGCGACCTCGAGACCAAAGAGGGAGAGGAGCCGTTCAACGCAGCCAAGGCCCGCGAGAACGTCGATCGGCTGCGCGCGCGCCTGAGGTCGATGGGTCCGGTGAATCTGCTGGCGCTCGAGGAGTACGACGAGGAGAACAAGCGCCTCGAGTTCCTCCAGGCCCAGTACGACGATCTCTATCGATCGAAGCAGGCCCTGAAGCAGGCGATCGAGCAGATCAACAAGACGGCAACGAAGATGTTCGTCGAGACGTTTGAGCTGGTCCGGACCAACTTCATAGACACGTTCCAGAGGCTCTTCCAGGGAGGGGAGGCCGACCTCAGGCTTCTCGACGCAGAGGACCCGCTCGAATCCGCGATCGAGATCGTCGCGTCGCCGCGCGGGAAGCGGCTCGGGAGGCTCAGCCTTCTGTCGGGTGGCGAGCGAGCGCTGACGGCCATCGCACTCCTCTTCGCCATCTACCTCGTGAAGCCGTCGCCGTTCTGCATCCTCGACGAGGTGGACGCGCCGCTGGACGACGCCAACGTGGAACGCTTCATCAACATGCTGCGCGAGTTCTCGTCGCGCACTCAGTTCGTCATCATCACCCACAACAAGGCGACGATGCAGTCCGCCGACCGCCTCTATGGCATCACCATGGAGGAGTCGGGGGTCTCGAAGGTCGTCTCGGTGCGCCTGGACGCCGTCGGGACCGAGGTCGGTATTGAGGAAGCCGCTCACCAGCCTGCTTGACGGACTCGCCAAGACCAGGCGCGCTATATCCGAAGGCCTCAAACACGCGCTCGGCCGCGGGTCCGGGCTCGATGAAGCGGCACTCGAGGAGATCGAGGAGACCCTCATCGCGGCCGACGTCGGGGTCGGGACGTCGTTGTTCCTCGTCGAGTCGCTCCGCGGACGGAAGGGTGAGTTCTCCTCAGGTGACGGAGCGGACGCGGTCGCGCGAGCGCTGTCGGCGGAGGTGTGCCGCATACTCGAGGGCGCCGCGTCCGAGAGGACGGCATCGCCCGGCGGCTCTCCCGATGTGGTCATGGTGGTCGGCGTGAACGGAGTGGGGAAGACGACCACGATCGGCAAGCTCGCGCACCTGCACGGGTCGCGCGGACGCAAGGTGCTTCTCGCCGCGGCCGACACGTTCCGGGCGGCGGCCGGCGAGCAGCTGGCGATCTGGGCGGAGCGCAGCGGCGCCGACATCGTGGGGGGCACCGCAGGCGGCGACGCTGCGTCGGTGGCCTACGACGCGCTGGACGCTGCGGTCGCGCGCGCCTCGGACGTTCTCATCGTCGACACGGCCGGACGGCTCCACACTCAGAAGAACCTCCTCTCCGAGGTCGAGAAGATAAAGCGCGTCCTGGCGAAGCGCCTGCCCGGGGCCCCGCACGAGGTGATCCTCGTACTGGACGCCAACACGGGACAGAACGCGGTCCAGCAGGCCAGGCTCTTCAACGAGAGCCTGGGAGTGACCGGGATAGCGCTCGCGAAGCTGGACGGGACCGCGCGCGGAGGCATCGTCGTCGCCATCGCGCGGGAGCTGGGCATCCCCGTGAAGTACGTGGGCGTGGGTGAGGGACTAGAGGACCTGCGCGAGTTCGAGCCCCGCGCCTTCGCCGAGGCCCTGACGGGAGGAGGCCCGTAGGGAGGGCCGGGAGGCGGCCGGGTCGAAGTACCCCCTACGCGCTTGACTCCCGGACGCTGCGATGTTAGTCTATAGTACCAGTTGAATAATGGTTCCTTCGGGGCGGGGTGCAATTCCCCACCGGCGGTGACAGCCCGCGAGCGGACGAAGTCCGCAGAGCCTGTGCAATCCAGGCGCCGACAGTTACAGTCTGGATGAGAGAGGGGACCTCTCGATGTTCGCGGTGTCCACAAGCCCCGGAGGTATTCCGGGGCTTCTTGTATGGCGCCCCGGGTCACGGAGCCTGTCGCATGCACGAGGCGAAGACCACACAAACTCAAGGGACGTTCTCCGATGCCGACCTGAGGCACATGTCGGAGGCTCTCGCTCTTGCAGAGAGAGGACGCGGGTTCGTGAGTCCGAACCCGGTCGTGGGCGCGGTCCTGATCCACGACGGCGACGTGGTCGGGCGCGGATGGCACGCGCGGTACGGAGAGGCGCACGCCGAGGCGGGAGCCCTGGCCGAGGCCGGCGAGGCCGCCCGGGGCGCGACGCTCTACGTCACGCTCGAACCGTGCTGCGTGTGGGGCAACACGCCCCCGTGCACGGACGCCATCATCCGGGCAGGCGTGCGCGAGGTCGTGGCCGCCATCGAGGACCCGAATCCGGCCGTGGCGGGGCGCGGGATAGCGGCTCTTCGCGCGGCGGGACTCAGCGTGAGGATGGGCGCCCTCGCGAGCGAGGCCGCGAAAGCGAACAGGGGCTACGTGCGCTACCGGACCACCGGCCTCCCCTCGGTGACGCTCAAGCTCGCGCTCTCGCTCGACGGAAGGGTCGCAGCGCCCCGGGGCGGTCCGCGCTGGACGAGCTCCCCGAGCGCGCGCACCGCCGTTCACGCAATGCGCGCCGCCGCCGACTGCGTGCTCACGGGGGTCGGGACGGTACTCGCGGACGACCCCCTTCTGACCGACAGGCGGGAGGGCGAAGGCTCCAGGCAGCCCGCCAGGCTGGTGTTCGACTCGCTCTTGAGGACCCCTGAGGACGGTGCGCTCGCTGCCACGGCCCGCGACGTGGAGACCGTCGTTGCCTGCTCCGCGAGGGCGTCCGCGGACAGGGAGGCCGCTCTCAGCGAACGCGGCGTCCGCGTCTGGCGGTTCGAGCCCTCCCGGGACGGCATCGACCCCGATGCGGTCCTCCGCAAACTCGCTCTTGCCGGCAAGCTCGACGTGCTCGCCGAGTGCGGACCGACGCTCGCGACGGCGCTCCTCAGGAGCGGCCTTTGCGACCGCGCGGCCTTCTTCGTGAGCCCGGTGCTCTACGGGGCGTCAGGCGGCGAGGGCCTGGGGGAACTCCCCTCAGGGTTCTGGACGAGGGAAGCCTTCGCGTCGCCCACATGGACCGTGGTCGGCGGAGACGTTCTGTTCGAGGCGGAACTCGCCGCGCTCGGTGGTCCAACCGGAGGCTAGATGTTCACGGGACTCGTTGAGGCCAAGGGCAGGATCGTTCGCGTGAAGCGAACGGGCGGCGCGCGCCGGCTCAGGATCGCGGCGCCCTTCGTCGGCGAGCTTTCGCGCGGCGAGAGCGTCTCGGTGAGCGGCGTCTGCCTGACGGTCGCTTCGGTGCTGGCGGACGGTTTCGAGGCCGAGGCGGTGGAGCGGACGCTGGCCACCACGACGCTCGGCGAAGCGTGCTCCGGCGACAGCGTGAACCTGGAACGGGCTCTCAGGGTCGGCGACAGGCTCGGGGGCCACATGGTGACCGGCCACGTCGACGGCGTCGCCGTAGTCGAGCGCGTGACGCCCACGTCGAACGGAAGGGACGTCACGCTCACGGTGCCTCCGGAGCTGACCCGCTACCTCGCGGCTCGAGGGTCGGTGGCGCTCGACGGAGTGAGCCTGACGGTGGCGGTCGTCGAGGGCGCGCGCGTGACGGTGTCGCTCATCCCGGAGACGCTGTCGGCCACGACGGCCGGCGCCCTCGCGGCGGGCTCCCGGGTGAACGTGGAGACCGACATCGTGGCGAAGTACCAGGAGTCGCTGGGCAGAGGCGGGTCCGGGAGCGGCCGCGCTCCCATCTCGGGGAGCGGTCCCACCGCCGCGCGCGATCCCCGCGGCGGAGAGGGCGGCCTGACGCTCGAGCGGCTCAGGGAACTCGGGTTCACCAAGTGACGCGGGACGACACCTGACGGAACGGGACACGGCGCGTGACGAACTCGCACGAAGCGCCTGACGGCACCGGGCACGACGTGTGACGAGCTCGCACGAAGCGCCTGACGGCACAGGACACATGGAGCGACACCAGATGACACGTGAACAGATGGCAGTGGAAGAGGCGGTCGAGGAGATCCGGCGCGGTCGCATGGTCATCGTCGTCGACGACGAGTCGCGCGAGAACGAGGGCGACCTCATCATGGCCGCGGAGAAGGTGACTCCCGAGGCCATCAACTTCATCTCGCGCGAGGCCAGGGGGCTCATCTGCGCGCCGATGTCGGGGGAGCGGCTCGACCACCTGGACCTTCATCCCATGGTTGGGAGGAACACGTCCATCATGGGGACCGCGTTCGCGGTCTCGGTCGACGCCGTCGACGGGACGACGACCGGCATCTCCGTCCACGACCGCGCTCTCACGATACTGGCGCTCGTCGACCCTGCCACGAAGCCGTCCGACCTGGCTCGTCCGGGCCACATCTTCCCGCTCCGGGCCAGTGAGGGAGGGGTGCTCCGACGCGCCGGGCACACGGAAGCTGCCGTCGACCTCGCCAGGCTCGCGGGCCTCGCCCCGGCCGGCGTCCTCTGCGAGATCATGAGCGAGGACGGCAGCATGGCCCGCCTTCCGGAACTCGAACGCATGGCCGAGCGATTCGACCTCTCTATCGTGAGCGTGCAGGCGCTCATCGAGTACAGGGAGAGGACGGAGACGCTCGTTCGCAGGGTCGTCGAGACGACCCTCCCGACACGCTACGGCGACTTCCGCCTCATGCTCTACGAGAACGACGTGGACGACCTGAATCACGTGGCGCTCGTCAAGGGCGAGCCTACGCCCGAGGACGACGTTCTGGTGCGCGTCCACTCGGAGTGTCTGACCGGCGACGTGTTCGGCTCGAGACGCTGCGACTGCGGCGAGCAGGTCGCCGACGCGCTCAAGGCCATCGAGCGCGAGGGTACGGGCGTGTTCGTCTACATGCGTCAGGAGGGCAGGGGGATCGGGCTTCTGAACAAGCTCCGAGCCTACGCGCTACAGGACAGGGGGCGCGACACCGTCGAGGCCAACGAGGAGCTCGGCTTCGCGGCGGACCTGCGCGACTACGGCATCGGCGCGCAGATCCTGGCCGATGTCGGAGTGCGCCGCATCCGCCTGCTCACCAACAACCCGAGGAAGGTCGTCGGGCTCGAGGGCCATGGAATGACGATCGTCGAGAGGGTCCCCATCCAGATGGAGCCGGGAGAGAGGAACCTGGACTACCTGGTCACGAAGAAGGAGAAGCTCGGGCATCTCCTGGAGATCACACAGGACGCTGTCTGTTCGTCCTCCGCCGCAGCGCGGCGCGAGCCGGACGAGGAAACGAAGGAGGCGAGGGATGAGTAAGGTGTTCGAGGGGAATCTCAACGGTGACGGCTTCAAATTCGGCATCGTCATAGCGCGGTTCAACGAGTTCGTGTCGCTCCGCCTGCTCGAGGGCGCCATGGACTGTCTCAGAAGGCACGGCGTCGACGACGACGATATCACAGTCGCCTGGGTGCCGGGGGCGTTCGACATCCCGGCGGTGGCCAAAAAGATGGGTGACTCCGGGAAGTTCGATGCGGTAGTATGCCTCGGCGCAGTCATCCGGGGAGCAACGTCCCACTTCGACTTCGTCGCGGCCGAGGCAGCCAAGGGAGTCGCGTACGTCGGGATGCAGACGGGCGTGCCTACCACGTTCGGTGTTGTCACGGCCGACAACCTCGAGCAGGCCATCGAGCGCGCCGGATCCAAGTCGGGCAATCGCGGCTGGGACGCGGCGCGCGCCGCGTTGGAACTGGTGGACCTGTACTCGAAGCTCGACTGAGAAGGCGATCGGGAGCCCGAAGCGCATGGAATTCAAGGAGATCAGGAGAGAGGGCCGGGAACTGGCTCTCAAACTCCTGTACAGGGAGGAAGTGACGGGGCTCACGGACCACGCCGTCCCCGACCTCGAGACGGCGGACCCGAAGTCCCTCGAGTTCGCCGAGCTCCTTGTCGGCGGCGTGCGGGACGACTCGGACAACATCGACGCCGCCATCTCGGCGGCCAGCGAGCACTGGGAGATATCACGCATGGGAGCCGTCGACCGCTCGATCATCCGGATCGGCGTCTTCGAGCTGATCCACCGTCCCGAAACCGCGGTCGGCCCGATCATAAACGAGGCGATCGACATAGCCCGCAAGTACAGCGGCGACGAATGTGGACGATTCGTGAACGGCGTGCTCGACAGGATAGCGCGCGACGTCCGGGGCGACCCGGACCCGTCCGGGGAGAGGAATGCGCTACGCCGTCCTAAGTGATGTCCACTCGAACGCGCCGGCTCTCCGCGCCGTGGTCGACTCGTTCGACGCGAACGGGGTGAACTCGTCGGTCTGCCTGGGAGACGTGGTCGGATACGGCGCGGATCCCGTCGAGGCGGTCGCCGTGATCCGGAAGCTCTGCGATGTCGTCGTGAGGGGCAACCACGACAACGCGGCCTCCTCGGAGGAGTTCGGAGGCTCCTTCAACGACGATGCCGGCGAGGCCATCGCGTGGACGCGCGGCCAGCTCAGCACCGCAGAGGCTTCCTACCTCGGGGGCCTGCCGCTCTCGGCGAGCTACGAGGGTGCGCGGCTCGTTCACGCGTCGCCCCTGAACCCCGGGTCGTGGACCTACATCACGAGAATGCGTGACGCGACGGCCGCGTTCCGCGCTTTCGAAGAGCCCCTCTGCCTCGTCGGTCACACGCACGAGCCGGTCTTCTACGTCACGGACGGCAAGAGGCGCCGCAGGCGAGAGATCCCCAGGCTCCGGATGAAGCACGACAGGCGGTATCTCATCAACGTGGGGAGCGTGGGGCAGCCGCGCGACGGCGACCCCAGGGCATCGTACGCGGTGGTCGACACCGACGAACAGACCGTGGAGATCGTGCGGGTGCCCTACGACACGGAACTCGCCGGCCGCAGGATAGCGGGCGCGGGCCTTCCCGCGAGCCTTGCGGAGCGACTTACTTCCGGCCGCTGAAGGAGGCTCTATGCTGACCGCGAGCGTAGGAGTCATGGCGTACAACGAGGAGCGGAACATCGGGTCCCTCCTCGAGGCGCTGACCACGCAGGCGCTCAGGAGCGTCGAGATCTCCGAGATCGTCGTGGTCTCGAGCGGTTCGACCGACAGGACCGACGAGATCACGCGTGAGTGGGCCTCGCGGGACGACCGCATAAGTCTCGTCCGACAGGAGTCCCGGGAAGGCAAGGCCTCCGCGATCAACATCTTCCTCGCGAGGGCGACCGCCGACATCTTCATCCTCGAGAGCGGAGACACGCTCCCTGCGCCCGACTGCGTCGAGAGGCTCCTGGCCCCGTTCGCCGACGAGACCGTGGGGATGACCGGAGCGCGCCCGGTCCCCGTCGATGACGAGAACACCTTCATGGGGTTCGTCGTCCACATGCTGTGGAGGCTGCATCACCGCCTGGCCATGAAGTCGGCGAAGCTCGGTGAGATGGTCGCGTTCCGCTCGTTCGTCCGGGCCATCCCGCACGACACCGCGGTCGACGAGGCCAGCATCGAGGCGATCGTGGCCGAACACGGGAGATCGCTCCGCTACGTTCCGGACGCCATCGTGAACAACAAGGGCGCCTCGAACGTGGGCGACTTCCTGAGACAGCGGCGCAGGATATACGCGGGCCACCTCTGGCTCGAGCGCGAGCAGGAGTACGAGGTGTCCACCAAGAAGGTCGGCGGCATCGTGTCGGTCCTCCTCGAGGACCTGGAGTGGACCCCGCGGTCGCTCGTCTGGACCGCCGGCGGCGTCTTCCTCGAGTTCGTGGGCCGGCTTCTCGGGATGGTCGACTATCACGTGTTCAAGAGGAACCCGTTCGCCTGGGACATAGCGGAGTCGACGAAGAGTCTCGACTCCGGGGGAGACGGTACGGACGCATGATCGAGATCCTGGCCAGAGTACCTCTGTACAAGCTCATGCGTCTGACGGGCCGGCCGCGCGTGCTGCCACTCAACCTGACGGTCAGTGTCACGTACCGCTGCAACTCGCGGTGCCTGACGTGCAACGTCTACGACAAGGAAGCGCGCGAGTTCACGGCAGACGAGTTCGACCGGACCTTCGCCTCGCTCGGGAGAGCGCCCTACTGGTTCACGATGAGCGGCGGGGAGCCGTTCCTTCGCGGCGACCTGGCCGACATCTGCGAGAGCGCGTGGCGGCGGAACCGCCCCGGTATCATAAACATACCTACGAACGGGCTCCTGACCGACCGCGTCGTGTCCATGGTTGAGGACATCGCGGGGCGCTGCAGCGGAGCGCAGGTCATCATCAACCTGTCCATCGACGGCGTCGGCGACGAGCACGACGCCATCCGCGGCGTGCCGGGTGGGTTCGAGAAGTCGCTCCAGACCTACGAGGGGCTCCGGAAGCTCGGCGCGCCCAATCTCACGCTCGGGGTGCACACCGTCATCTCGGTACACAACGTCGAGCGCGTACCGTCGATCTACCGCTACGTCCAGCGTGAGCTCAGGCCGGACTCGTTCATCACCGAGATCGCGGAGGAACGCGTGGAGCTGGGGACGGTCGGGGCCGCCATCACGCCTGACGGCGAGGCCTACGGCAGGGCGATCGACTTCCTCATCGACAGGATCCGGGAAGAGGAGTTCAAGGGCATCTCGCGCGTCACACAGTCGTTCAGGGTGCGCTACTACGAGCTCGTGAAGCGCTTCCTGGAGACGGGACGGCAGAGCATCCCGTGTTACGCGGGTGTGGCGTCGGCTCAGATAGCCCCCGACGGCGACGTCTGGTTCTGCTGCGTCAAGGCTGACCCGATGGGGAACCTGCGTGACGTCGACTACGACTTCCGACGCATCTGGTTCGGGGAGAAGGCCGTGCGCGCCCGGAGACAGGTCGCGCGCGGGGCATGCTCCTGTCCGCTCGCGAACGCGAGCTACACGAACATGCTCATGCACGTCCCGACGCTGAGCTCGGTCGCGCTCGAGGTGGCGCGTCCCGCGAGCCCGGGTGCGGCGGTGGACGGCCGCGAGACGGAGGGGGGCGACTAGGGCATGTCCGTCTTCCTCTCGGAGGTCCGCAAGTACGACGTGGCCGCGATCGAGGCCGCGATCGAGCGCGGCCTCGAGGCGCTCGGTCTCGACCTCGAGGGGAAGCGGACCGCGCTCTTGAAGCCCAACATCGTGATGGGTGCGGACCCGAAGACCGCGATCGTGACGAATCCGGTGGTCGTCGAGGCCCTCGTGAGCGTGCTCAGGAAGCGCGGACTCGAGGAGATCTCCATCGCGGACGGACCGGGCGTCGGCCTGAACGTCGACGAGGTCTTCGAGGTCACAGGCTACAGGGCGCTGGCGGAGCGCCTGGGCGTTCGCCTCATCAACTTCAACACCGCCGAACGGCGCGAGCGTCCCTGGAAGTACGGCACCCTGGGCGTGCCGGCGGTGCTCGAGGACGCCGACCTCTACGTGAACGTGCCCAAGCTCAAGACGCACGGATACACGACGGTCACCCTCTCCATCAAGAACCACAAGGGCATGCTGTGCGAGGAGGACAAGAAGCTCGACCACCATCTCGGTCTCCATCGCCCCCTCGCAGAGCAGGCCAAGCTCCGGCCGCCGGATCTCGTGGTCCTCGACGGGGTCGTCGGGATCGAGGGCGACGGACCGCTGAACGGCCGTCCCGTCCGTGCCGGCATCTTCGCGATGGGCACGAACATGCTGGAGGTCGATTCGGCCGCGGCACGACTCGTCGGCTTCGACCCACGCAAGGTCAAGCACCTCGCCATTGCCGGGGAGGAGGGCCTTGGCTCGCTCGACCCGGAACTCATCGGAGAGGCGCCCTCCAGACGTTTCGACCCGGCCAACGAGGAGTACGGCCGCGTCATGAACATATACTCCTGGCGCGACTGCACCGCGTGTTCGATGTGCATCGACTCGTTCAGCGCGGGCGTCAAGCTGGCGACCCGCGAGCCCAGGTACTGGTTCACGCTCGTTCCGAAGCTCGCGTTCTGGGGGGTCTTCGGGAAGCTGCACATCATCCAGGGGCGAGAAGCGAAGCTCCCGAACGTGCCGGGTCGTGTCATCTGCCTCGGCCGATGCACGGCGGAACTCGCGAAGCGCGAAGGGCTCGTGCATCTGCCCGGCTGTCCGCCGAGCGCGCGCGACGTCGCCGAATCGCTCCGGAAGAAACTCTGAACCCCCGCCGGCCGGCGTTGACGTGGTACGCCGGAGCCGCGGGCGCGGCGACCGGGCGGGCGGCGGAGTAGCGATCAACCAGGGAGAAGGCCGGAGACATGGCGGCAGTCAAGAGCGACACAGGTCTCGGAACGACGTACGAGAGGGTGGCCGTCGCGCGCATGCTGGAGAGCCTGGGAGCGCGCTACGACATCAGGAACGTGCTGGAGGGGCCGACAGACGGCATAACGGGTATCCGGGGCCTGAACAGCGTCCCGCTCGCGCAGGCCGGCGCCCGGGTCGACCTCGTCCTGGGAGACGCCGACGAGGCGGAGCTGGCGAGGCGCGCCTGGGACACGCTCGGCCTGGGTGAGCTTCTCACGGTGCGCGCGGGTGACGGACGGGGGCTCGGAGCCGTTCCGCGCTCCTACGACCTCGTGTGGAACTTCAACTCCCTGCCGCAGGTCGACGACCCCGAAGGGCTCGTCCGAGCGATGTGCGAAGCCAGCCGCGACCTCGTGCTCGTCTTCACCTCCAACACGTGGAACTACGGCTTTCCTCTCCACCGTCTCCATCACCGGGCGGCGAAGGAGGAGTGGAGCCACGGGAACATCGCGATGATGAACACGCGCAAGATAGAGGGCGCTCTCGCGGACGGCGGCTTCGGCGTCGTGGAGCGCCTGCTCGTGGACGTCCCGTGGTGGCCGGACATCGACTCGCCGATAGAGGAGGTCGCCGCTACGTTCCTTCCGTTCCTCGGCGGTCTCAAGAGCGGCTCGAAGCGTCTCCAGCGATACACGTGGACGATCGAGACGCTTCCGTACTTCGACGCCGCGAAGCGCTCGTCTCTCGAACGCGAACTCGGGCGCCACTTCCTCATTGAGGACTCGAGGTTCTTCCCGCTCAAGCTGTTCTTCGCTCACCACCGCGGCGTTCTGGCGCGGAGGAGGGACGCCGAGTGAGCCGCGGACTCAAGATCGCGCTCACGTTCGTCGCGGGGCTCCTCCTTCTGGTCCTCGCGCTCTGGGGCATCGACCTGGGCGAGGTCCGTGGTCACATGGCGCGCGCCGACGTGACGCTCCTGGCCGTGGGCGCCGCCCTCTATCTCGTCTCGTATTTCGTCCGCAGCCTGAGATGGCGCCTCATCCTCAAGCCCGTGACACGCGTCTCGGTGTCCGAGGCCTATTCGATGCTGATGGCCGGGTACTTCCTGAACTACGTCATCCCGGTGAGGGCCGGGGAGGTGGCGAAGTCGTTCTTCCTGAAGCGCCTCAGGGGCGTGCCCATCGCGACGAGCCTCCCGACGGTCTTCGTGGACAAGCTGCTGGAGATGGTGTCGATCGTCTTCGTCGCCCTCATGGTGCCGATCCTCGCGATCGACCTCAGCGGGTCGCTGGCTGCGCTCGTCTACGTCCTGCTCGGGCTCTTCCTCGCGGCGCTTGGGGTCCTGGTCTTCGCCTACCACAAGGAGGACGCGACGACGAGATTCCTGTGCGCGATCTTCTCGTGGCTCCCGGCCCGGGCGCACGCCCGCCTGTCTGACTGGATAGGCCTGTTCGTGCGGGGGATGGGAGTGGCAAAGCAGAATACGCGCGCGCTCGTCCCGCTCCTGGCGCTCACCGCGACGGCGGTGCTCATCGACGCAGCCTACTTCCTGCTCATGTTCAGGGCGTTCTCGGTAGATGTCGGTTTCGCGAGGGTGCTTTTCGGGTATACTCTGCTCACGCTGTCCTACATCCTTCCGACGCCGCCCGCGCAGATCGGGTACAACGAACTCGTCATCGGCCTCATCTTCGCCGGTGGCTTCGTCGGAGCGGGACTCGCTCGCGACCAGGTGATGGCGGTCGTGGTGGTCGCGCACGCGATCACCGGACTGCTCATCACCGGCGTGGGACTCTGGGGGTTCTGGGCCATGGGCATACGCGTCTCGGACAGCTTCAGGGCCGGCGGCGGAGAAGGCACCGAAGGCGGGGGAACTCCGCGGCGCGTCTCCGGACCGCGGGGAGAGGAGACCCGGCGTGAGCGGTAGGGTCCTGGTGACGGGAGTCGCCGGCTTCATAGGCTCCCACGTGGCGCGCAGGCTTCTCGACCGCGGAACGCCGGTCGTCGGGGTCGACGCCTTCACCGACTACTACGCCCGCGAGCAGAAGGACCTGAACGTCGCGCCGCTTCTTGAGGAACCCGGCTTCCGCCTGGTAGAGGCCGACCTCGCGACCGTAGAACTCGACCCGCTGCTCGACGGTGTCGACTCGGTCTGCCATCTGGCGGCGCAGGCAGGCGTCCGCGCCAGCTGGGGCGAGAGCTTCTCCGTCTACCTGGACTGCAACGTGCTCGCGACGCAGCGCCTGCTGGAGGCTGTCAAGCGCCGGCCCGTCGGACGCTTCGTGTACGCGTCGTCGTCGTCGGTCTACGGCGAGACCGACGACCTTCCGATGCGCGAGAACGGACGGACGTGCCCCGTCTCGCCCTACGGTGTCACCAAGCTCGCGGCGGAGCACCTCGCGGTCCTCTACCACAGGAACTACGGAGTGCCGACGGTCTCCCTGCGCTACTTCACGGTCTACGGCCCGCGCCAGCGTCCCGACATGGCGTTCCACCGCTTCATAGCGGCGGGCCTCCGGGGAGAACCGATATCGGTCTACGGCAGCGGCGAGCAGACGCGCGATTTCACGTTCGTCGACGACGTGGTCGAGGCGACCGTCAGGGCCCTCGACGAGGGCCCTCCGGGGGAGGTTCTCAACGTGGGCGGCGGGAGCCGTGTCACCCTTAATGAGGCCATCTCCACCATAGAGGCGGAGCTGGGGACGACCATCGAGCGTCGACACGAGGGGACGGCGCGAGGCGACGTGACGGACACGCTCGCGGACAGCTCGAAGGCCGAGGCGGCCATCGGCTTCCGCCCGGCGACACCGCTCGAACAGGGGATCCGCAGAGAGTGCGAGTGGCTCCGGAGCTTCCGTCGGTAGCAGGGAGTGCGGGCGGCTCCGGAGTTTCCGTCGACGGCAGGGAGTGAGGGCGGCCACGGAGTTTCCATCGACAGCAGTGATTGCGAGCGGCCACGGACCCTCGGTCGCTCGCCGAGCCTCGGTCGCTCACGAAGCCCCGGGGGGAGCTCTCAAGGAAGGACGCGTCAGGGCATGAGAATCTCGATCGTGGTGCCGCTCTTCAACGAGGAAGAGAGTCTGAGGCCGCTGTACGACGCTGTGGCCTCGGGCGTCGCTCCGCTCGGCGTGGACTGGGAGATCATCTTCGTGGACGACGGGAGCCACGACTCCTCGATGGACGTTCTTCGGGGGCTCCACAGAGAGCAGGGCAACGTGAGCGTTCTCTCGCTCGGCCGCAACCTGGGCAAGTCGGCCGCGCTGGCCGTCGGGTTCTCCGAGGCGAGGGGCGAGGTCGTCGTCACGATGGACGCCGACCTTCAGGACGACCCTTCGGAGATCCCTGCGATGCTCGCGAAGCTGGACGAGGGATTCGACCTAGTGACCGGGTGGAAGAGGGAGCGCAAGGACCCTCTCTCGAAGAGGCTCCCGTCGAAGCTCTTCAATTGGGTCACCGGCCGCGTCTCGGGAGTCCGCCTGCACGACATGAACTGCGGGCTCAAGGCGTACAGGCAAGAGGTCATCAGGAACATCAAGGTCTACGGCGAACTTCACCGCTACACACCTGTGCTCGCGCACTTCGCCGGCTTCAGAGTGACTGAGATCCCCGTCACACACCACGCCCGCCCGTACGGGCGTTCGAAGTTCGGTCCCGAGCGATTCGCCCGGGGGTTCTTCGACCTGGTCACCATCCTCTTCCTGAGACGGTACGTTACGAGACCGCTCCATCTCTTCGGAATGGTCGGTGGCGTCCTCTTCGCCGGCGGCTTCGCCGTGGGGGTCTATCTCACGGTCCTCAAGCTCATGGGGGAGTCGATCGGCCGCAGACCCCTCCTGACCCTGGGGATCCTCCTCATGGTCATCGGGGTGCAGATAGTCTCCGTGGGCCTCGTGGCGGAGATGCTCGCGAGCATGGGAGGCGAACGTCTCTCGTATCCCGTCCGTGAGACGCTGCCTCGACATGGAGGGGGCAGTGGCGAGTGAAGCGGCCAGATCCGCGTCGCGAGGCACCTCGTTCGAGGGCGACGCCGGCGCCAGGATAGCGATCGTCGGACCGGCGTACCCGCTTCGGGGCGGCAATGCTCTCTTCGTGGCCCACCTCTACGACAGCCTCAGACTCGACCACGACGCGTACGTCGTGTCGTTCACGCGTCTGTATCCGGCCCTGCTCTTCCCGGGCAAGACTCAGCTGAACGTGAGTCGCGCGCCCGTCAAGAACACACCCTCCCGCCAGATGATCGACTCCGTGAATCCACTGTCCTGGATGCGGGCCGTCAGGTGGATCGTCCAGCCCAAACGCAGACCCGACCTCGTCGTCTTCGTGTGGTGGAACCCGTTCTTCGGGATCTGCTACGGGGTCATGGCGAGGATGCTCAGGAACAGACATCAGATACCCGTTGTGTTCGTCGCCGAGAACGTGGTCTCACACGAGAACCGCTGGATCGACAGGTTCCTGACGCGCTTCGCCCTGTCGGCAGCCCAGTACTTCCTTGTGCTCTCGGGTGTCGTCGCGAGGCGGATCCAGTCGCTCTTCCCGACAACGCCGCTGAGGCAGGCGGCGCTCCCCATCTACACGTGCTACAGGACGAGCGAGACGGACCGTGAGGCGTCGCGCAGAGAGCTCGGCCTGACGCGCCCCACGCTCCTCTTCTTCGGGTACGTCAGGAAGTACAAGGGGCTCGCGCATCTGCTTCGCGCCCTTCCCCGGATCCTCGAGCGCCTGGACGTCGACCTCCTCGTGGTGGGGGAGTTCTACGACGACCGCGCCGCATACGACGGCATCATCGAGGAACTCGGGATCGCCGACCACGTGACCGTCGTCGCCGAGCACGTGCCCGACGAGGACGTGGGCCGCTACTTCTCCGCCTCCGACGTCGCGGTCCTGCCCTACGTGTCCGCTACCCAGAGCGGCATCACGCAGGTGGCGTACGCATTCGGGCTGCCCGTGATCAGCACGAGCGTGGGGGGTCTCCCGGAGGTGGTCCTGGACGGCGAAACGGGCTATATTGTGGAGCCTGAGGACGATGCGGCCCTCGCGGACGCCGTGATCCGGTTCTTCGAGGGGGGGGAACGCGACCGCCTCCGGGCCAACGTGGAGGCAGAGGCCAGAAGAGACAGAGCAGGGGAACTCCTGCGGAAGGCCGTTCAGGACTTCCTCGACCTGGAGAGGGCATAGGTGTCCGACCCAACCGTCGCCGCGGTCGTTGTCAACTGGAACGGGAAGGAGCTTCTCGAGGCCTGCCTCCTGTCGCTCCGGGCCTCGGACGAGGCCGGTCTCAGGACGATCGTCGTCGACAACGCTTCGACCGACGGGTCGTCCGAGCTGGTCCGGGAGCGTTTCCCTGAGGTCTGCCTCGTCGAGAACGCGGAGAACGAGGGCTACGCGGCCGGGGCCAACGCGGGACTCGAACGCGCGAACGAGCTGGGCGCCGACTACGCGCTTCTCCTGAACAACGACCTCGAACTCGCGCCCGACGCCGTGTCCGCCCTCTTGCTGGTCGCGGTCGAGCATCCTCGGGCGGCGTTCCTGGGGCCGATGATCTACTACCACGACCGTCCTGACGTCATATGGTCGTTCGGCGGGAAGGTGTCGTACTGGAGCGGCAACATCAGGCACGTGGGCCTGCGGGAGCGCGACGAGGGACAGTTCTCCATCGTGACGCCCGCCGACTACGTCACCGGGTGCGCGGTGCTGGTCTCGCTCGCGGCGGTCCGGGAGATCGGGCCGATGGACACCGGGTACTTCATGTACAACGAGGACACCGACTGGTGCGTTCGGGCGGCGCGTTCGGGCTACGAGGTGCTGGCGGTCCCTACGGCCAGGATATGGCACAAGGTGTCGATGAGCTCCGGAGGCGGCCTGACGCCGTTCAAGATATACCACCGCTTCCGCAGCACGCTCAGGTTCTTCGCCAGGCACGCCCGATTCTACCACTGGCTCGGCATCGTGCCGGCGACGCTTGCACGGACGATCGTATTCGCCGTGCGGGAGCTTGCTGGCGGCCGGTGGGAGAACGTGCGGGCTCTGACGCGCGGGATCCTCGATTCGCTGAGAGGACGTGAAAGGGAGGCAGCGTGAAGAAGTGGGCACGGTTCGCAGCGGCCGCGCTTTGCGTCGCGACGCTGGCGTCGTGCGGCACCGAGGCGCCTGAACCGTCGACCAGACTGATGCTGTTCGCCGTGGACTCCGCGAACTGGAACGTGCTGACACCTATGATCGAGTCGGGAGAGCTGCCCGCGATCGCGCGACTGGTCGAGAGCGGTTCCTTCGGAGTGCTCGAGAGCGGCGTCCCCATCCAGTCCCCGCAGATGTGGACGTCGGTCGCCACGGGCGTCGTTCCGGAGAAGCACGGCATCCTGCGCTTCGTCGCAGAGATACCCGGGACCGACCGCGAGGTGCCCGTCACGAGCAACATGCGTCGGGTGAAGGCCTTCTGGAACATCCTCTCCGAGAACGACGTGTCGGTCGGCATCGTCGGCTGGTGGCCGAGCTGGCCCGCTGAAGAGGTCAACGGGTTCATGCTCGCCCAGCGGGCGTGGCCCGTCAACTGGAGCGCCCACGGCATCCCGTTCGGCGCCGCCCGCGACCAGTCCGGCCGACTCATCGTCGACGAGTTCCCCGGCAGGTCGTACCCCGAGGAGCTGTACGCGGAGTTCGAGCCGTTCATCGTAACGGAGGAGGACGTCACCGCTCAGGAACTCGACCGGTTCTTCGCCGACTCGCGCTTCACAGACCCCCGCAAGCAGTTCCACGCCAGATGGGTCTACGCCAAGGACAAGAGCTTCGCGGACGCCGGGCTTGCGTTCATGCGGAAGTACAAGCCTTCCGTCTTCGCCGTCTACTTCCAGGGCACCGACGTCGTGTCGCACTACTACTGGGGCTACCAGGCGGAGATGGGCTACAGCGTCGAGCCCTCGGACGCCCGCCTGTACGGCAACGTCGTGCGCAACTACTACAGGTTCATAGACGAGGTGATCGCAAGCTACATCGAGACCGCCGGCCCCGATTGCGCCGTCGTCCTCGTGTCCGACCACGGATTCGAGACGAAGGACGACCTCAAGCCGCTCTGGGAGCGCGGGGAGAGGATCAGGACCGAGGAGGGCGGCAAGGACGTGCCGTGGGACCACGGGGTCGATGGGGCCTTCGTGTTCTCGGGGCCCGGTTTCAGGTCGGGTCATCGCGCCGGGGCCGCGTCGGTCGTGGACGTCACGCCGACCATCCTTGCGTATCTAGGGCTCCCGACGGCGCGGGACATGGACGGAAGACCCCTCGAGGACGTATTCACTCCGGAGTTCCTGGCGAAGCACCCGATCGAGTACGTCGACACGTTCGAGAGCGGCGAGAGACGCGGCGACGAGGCCCCGCTCGAGTCGCCGATGGACGAGGGGATCAAGGAGAAGCTAAGGGCGCTCGGCTACATCGAATAGCGGCGCTCTCGGCTGCATCGAATAGCGGCGTTCTCGGCTGCATCGAGTAGCGGCGTTATCGGCTACATCGAGTAGCGGCGTTATCGGCTGCATCGGGTAGCGGCGCCCGGCTACATCGAGCAGCGGAGTGCATCTGCATCACACAATCGGCGGGACGGTCCACACTCTGGAGTTCGCATGGACGACACGGTGAAGCTCGACTGCAGGTTCTTCCTTGGCGACCGCCCGTGCGTGCAGGGCGGTCCCTGCGCGGGCTGCGGGCACTACTCGCCGATGGGCGCGCGCATTCTCGTCATCAAGCTGGCCGCCGCCGGCGACGTCCTCCGGGCGACGTCGGTGCTGCCTCCGCTCAAGAGGAAGTACCCGGACTCTCACGTCACCTGGGTCGCCGACGCGGGCGCGCTCCCTCTAGTCGAAGGCAATCCGTACGTCGACCGCGCGCTCCCGATGACTTTCGAGTCTTGGCTCGTCGTCTCGAGAGAGAGCTTCGACGTCGGACTCTGCCTCGACAAGGAGCCTCGCGCAGCCGCCCTCCTGGCTTCGGTCGACGCAGCCAGCCGCATAGGCTTCGGGCTCTCCAGGTGGGGGACGATAGAGCCACTGAACGAGGGCGCGCGATACGACTTCGCTCTCGGGCTCTCCAACGAGATGAAGTTCCGCGAGAACGAGAAGACCTGTCCCGAGATATTCTGCGAGATAGCCGAGCTTCCATACGCCGGGGACCCCTACAGCCTGTTCCTCTCCGAGGACTCCGTGCGGAGGGCCCGAGCCTGGCTCGAGACGCTGGGTCCGTCTGAGCCGCTCGTGGGTCTGAACGTGGGCGCCGGCGGCGTCTTCGCCAACAAGGCGTGGACCGCTCGAGGCTACGCCGAGCTCGCTCGCCGGATCGCGGGGGAGCTCGGCGGCACGGCCGTCGTCCTCGGGGGCCCCGACGACCGGGAGAAGGCGCTCGCCGTGCTCGAACTCGCCGGCGGGAGCGCGGTCGACGGCGGCACGCACCCGCTCCTCGACTTCGCTGGGCTCGTGGGTCTCATGGACGCCGTCGTAACGGGGGACACCCTGGCGATGCACGTGGCCATCGCGCTCGAGGTTCCCGTCGTCGTCCTCCTGGGCCCGACCGTGCCGCAGGAGATCGCGGTCTACGGCGCCGGGCGGATACTCGTGTCGGACGCGGACTGCGCCCCGTGCTATGCGAGACGCTGCGACGTCACGCCGTCCTGTATGGAGCTCATCGGCTCGGACGACGTCGTGCGCGCGCTCAGGGAGGTGCTGACACAGCAATGACACGCTCCAAGGGACGGAAAGGCGGTCCCAGGGACCGCCGCAACACGCTGCCGCTGCTCCTGGCCGCGGCCGCCGGCTTCACGTTGGCGGTGGGCGTCTGGCTGGGACTCGCGGGGCTCTCCACGAGCGCGCTCAAGCTGACCATGGGGCCCCGACAGGTCCTCCCGCTCCTCGGTGCGGCCTTCGCGGCGTACGTTGTGGCGGGCCTCGTGGCGCTCCTCTTGCGTCTCGCCCGCGGCTCGCGCAGGCGCGCCGCCGGACCGCGTCGTGCGCTCCTGAGCGCCATGGCCGCCCTCACCGTCTGGGTCGCCCTCACGGTCACGTTCCTGCCTCTCAAGGGCACCGAGGCGTTCGTGGACGCCGGGCGGCTCACGACGATGCAGTTGAACCTGCTGGGGCTCTCAGGCGTGCTCGTGGCGGGACTCCTGGCGGGTCTCATCGTCGCGCTCATCCTGGACGCGGTCATCCTCAGGCTCACGCAGCGCCTGAGCTCGACCGGGACGCGCGTGCTCACGCTCGCGCTCGCCACGGTGGCCGTCGCTCTCGCCCTCACGGGATCGATCGTGCGCGGGCCGGACGCGCCTCTCGCGGGAGGGACCGGCGCTCAGATACCGCGCGTCGTTCTCGTCGGCGTCGACGGGTGCGACTGGGAACAGCTCGAGCCGCTCGTTCGGGCCGGCCGCCTCCCGACCTTCGAGCGTCTCATGTCCGACGGGTGCTACGGGCCGCTCCTGTCCCTCGAGGAGTTGGTCTCACCCCGCATCTGGACGACCATCGCCACGGGCAAGAACCCCGAGAAACACGGCATCCACGGCTTCGTGAACGCAGAAGGGGTACCCGTCAACTCCACGATGCGCACCGCGTCCCCTCTCTGGAACATCGTCTCTGCGCACGGCGTGACGGTCGGGGTCACGGGCTGGTACGTCACGTGGCCCGTGGACGACGTCAACGGGTTCCTGATCTCGGACCGCGTGCACTCGCTCCTGAGGGGTCCCGCGCAGATACTCCAGTCGATCACGGGCGAACCGACGAACGAACGTCTCGAGAGATTCGGCGGCTTCACCTTTGACCCCTCGTACAAGAGCCATCCCGTCACCGACAAGCGCTACCAGCAGAACAGGATCGTCGACGAACCGCTCCGCTGGGGATACCTCCGCGACCACATCTACTCCGAGCTGGGGTACAGGCTCTACCCGTTCTACCGCCCGTCGTTCTCCGCCATCTACTTCCGCGGCGTCGACTTCGTGGAGCACTTCTTCTGGAAGTACGGAGACCCGGAGCCGTTCACCGACGTCACGGACGAGGACGTCGAGGCGTACGGCGACGTCATAGCCAACTACTACGTCTACCAGGACGGACTGCTGAAACGGCTCCTCGAATCGCTCGGCGACGACGTGAGCGTCGTCCTGGTCTCCGACCATGGCTTCCAGCCGCGGACCGACCCGCCGCCCGAGCGGCCGCAGCTCACGGGCAAGCACGAGCGGAAGGCGGTCCTCATCGCCTCCGGCCCTGCGTTCAGGTCGACCGGCTACTTCGAGGGGGCGACCGTGCAGGACGTGGCGCCCACGATCCTCGCGGTCATGGGGCTCCCGGTCGCCGAAGACATGGACGGCCGCGTTCTCATTGAGACGATCGAGGGAGCGCATCTCAGGGAGCACCCGATCGAGATGATCGTTTCATACGAGCCTCTGCTCCTGGGGGAGGAGAGGCCAGAGATCGGCTCCACGATGGACGAGTCGATACGCGAGCAGCTCAAGTCTCTGGGCTACATAGAGTGACCCCGACACGTCGCGCCGCGTTCCGTCCCCCGGAGGATCGTTGAGCAGGAACGGCCGTTTCGGCATCGCGTCCGTACTGTCGAGCCCCACGTCGGCGAGAGTGGGGCGGGTCTTCGCCATCGTGGTGGCCGCCGCGGCCCTCCAGGTCCTCGGACAGACGGCTCTCGCGAGGGGATTGCCCAAGGACGAGGTCGGCGTCGTCTCGCTGCTGCTCGGCGCCCTCCCGCTTCTCTCCGCCCTGTCTCTTCTGGGGCAGGACTCGTCGAGCGTCCGCTTCCTGACAAGGGCGGACGCGTCGCGATACGACGCGCGTCGACACTTCCGGGACGTTCTCCTGATCATCCTCCCTCTGGGCGCCCTCGTCGCCCTCCTGGGTGCGCGCTTCTACTCGCTCGCGGGCCTCGCCGCCGTGGCGACCGTCACCCTCGTGGTCTCGCAGAACGCCGTGAGCATGACGACGTCGGCCTTGAGGGCGGAGCACCGGTACGAGCTGGCCATGACGGGGACCCGGCTGCCCGTCATCGTGACGGCGGCGGCTCTCGTCCTCCTCGCCGCGTCGCGCGCACTCACGCTCCACGCGGCCCTCTGGGCCGTCATCGTCTCCTACGCGTCCACGGCAGCGTTCCTCACGGCATACGCGGGACGCAGGCTGCCCGCCGGAGGGACCCGCGTCCCGCGTTCGGTCATCCAGAACGGTCTCTTCTTCCTCGGCATATCGGTCTCTCTCTCGGTCATGATCGCCATGGACAAGCTCATCATCGGGAAGCTCATGCCGATGTCCGAGCTGGCCGTCTACGCGACCGTCTTTGCCGTCATGAAGGGGTTCGACTTCCTCTTCTATTCCTTCACGTACGTGCTCATGCCTCGCGTCAACGTTGTGGAGAAGCTCTCTCTCAAGAGGCTCAATCTGGTCATCGCGTGCGTCGCCGTCGTCGTGGGCGGGCTCTACCTCCTGTTCGGACAGGACATGGTACATCTGCTCTTCGACGGTAAGTACGACGCCGGGGCCTATCTGGTGGCTCCTTTCGCCTTGTCGGGGGTACTCAAGCTGTTCTACTCTGTTCCTTCGAGCGTGATCGGGGGGAGGCTCCCCAGGACCGCCCTCCGGCAGTTCCTCTGGTTCAACCTGGCCGGCATCGTCGTGAACGTGGGGCTCGACGTGGTGCTCATACTCCGAATGGGCCTTCTGGGCGCCGCCATCGCGACCGCGGTGGCGTGGGCCCTGCGACTCGCCGGCGGATATCTCGTGATGTTGCGGCACAGAGGCCATCTCGGCCCGCTCAAGGAACTCGAGGGGGAACTATGACGAAGGGCAAGCGCAGGAAGAGGAAGTCGGACCCCGTGAGACCCGCGCCCGCGGCGACGCGGCCGGCGGGCTACATCTTCGGTCCCCGTTCGACCCTCATCTGCGCGCTCCTGATCGTCGTCGTCGGCCTGGTGTTCTTCAATCAGATCGTGTTCAGGGGCGAGATCCTCACGGGCGGCGACGTCCTGGCAGGTGCCGCGATCTTCGAGGACTACGCCAACGAGCGCATGGCCGCCGGTGAGCTGCCCCTCTGGAACCCGTACATCTTCGCCGGAATGCCGTTCTTCGAGAGCATGACGTGGAGCGCCTTCGTCTATCCGAGCTTCTGGGTCAAGTACGCTGTCGAGCTCATACCCGGCGTGACTCTGCCGCGTCTCTTCTTCCTCTTCCTTCACTACCTGCTGGCGGGACTCGGCATGTTCTTCTATCTCCGCTCGCGGAAGGTGGGACACGGCGGAGCGCTGTTCGGCGGTCTGGCGTACATGCTCACCCCTCATCTCATAGGGCTCGCGTCGATCGGGCACGGGGGGAAGGTGCTCACGTCGGCATACATTCCGCTCGTCCTCCTGGCGGCCGAGAGACTGCTCGACTCGGGCGAGCGGCGCTGGATCGCCGTCCTGGGGCTCGTGGGAGGCCTGCAGTTCCTCGCCAGACACGTTCAGGTCAGCTACTACACGTGGCTCGCCGTCGCCGTCCTTCTGGTCCATCACATCGTCACGGCGTTCCGCGCGGGCGAGTCGGCGCGCGACCTGTCCATCAAGACGGCGAAGCTGGTGGCGGCCGGGGTCCTCGCGGCCGCCTTCGCGGCGGTGCTGCTCGTTCCGTTGCGCGAGTATTCCGCTCTCTCGACGAGGGTCGCGGAGTCGGGCGGCATGGGGTTCGACCAGGCCACGATGTGGTCGATGCACCCCAAGGAGCTCCTCACGTTCCTCGTGCCCTCGCTGTTCGGGCTGGCCGACAGGACCTACTGGGGCCCGATGCCCTTCCAGCAGGTATCGAACTACGTCGGCTACGTGGTGCTCTGCTTCGCGGTGATAGGCGCGGCCGGACGTTCGCGGCGCACGTGGTTCCTAGTGATCCTTGCCGCCGTGTGCGTCTTCCTGTCGTTCGGGAAGTACATCACGCCGGTGTACAGGGCGCTCTACACGGCGCTGCCCGGGTTCAGCCGTTTCAGAGTGCCGGCCCTCTTCCTCATGCTCGCGCAGTTCGCGCTCGCGGCGCTCGCCGGTCACGGGGTGTCCCGCCTTCTTGGCGAGACGGGGGAGGGACGAAGACGCTGGCTCCCGTGGGCGGTCGGGACGGCGTCGGCCGGCATCGTTGTCGCGCTCGTCGTCATGGCGGCTCGCTCCAGCATCTCCCAGACGGCCGCCAACACGCTGCTCGCCAAGTTCGCGGGGGCACAATCCTCGTACGTTCGGGACACGGCCTTTCAGGCCGCGCGCATGGCATTCCGCGACGCCGGCATACTGATAGCGTTCTCCGCGGCCACCGGGGTCGCCATCTTCGTCGCGGGCTCTCGAAGGCTCAAGCTCTGGATGGCCGCGGCGCTCCTGATCGGCGTTGCGCTGTGGGACGTCTCACTGGTCAACGCGCGCTTCATGAAGCCCGAGCGGATGCACTCGCTCAACTCGTACTACCCGTCGAACGAGGCCGTGCGCTTCCTCAAGCGTCAGGAGGGCCCCTTCCGCGTGGCGCCCATCGGCTCCGACGTGGGCTCCAACGCGTGGATGTATCACCGCATCGAGACGATCGGCGGGTATCACCCGGCCAAGCTGCTCGTCATCGAGGACCTTCTCAGTAAGGTCGGTCTGGGGAACCTGAAGCTCCTCGCGCTCCTGAACGTCAGATACCTCGTCGGCCCCGAGGCGCTGGAGCACCCTGCCCTCGTCACAGTCGCGCCCGGCGTTCACGAGTTCCGCGGCGCGCTGCCCCGGGTCTTCCTCATCGGGCAGGTGAAGCGCAACCAGAGCCAGGTGATCGCGCTCGGCGAGTACGCCAACGACCTGTTCGACCCGACGCGCCAAGCCAACATCGTCGAGGAGCTACCCGGCCCGGTCGAGAGCGTCGAGGGGAGCTCCGTGCGTCTCGTCTCTCACACGCCGAGCGAGATCGAGGTGAGCGCGAGCATCAGGCGACCTTGTCTTCTCGTATTCTCAGAGGTATACTACCCGCCGGGCTGGAAGGCCTTCGTCGATGGGTCCGAGACCGAGATCTACCGCACTAACTATGCCTTCCGGTCGGTCTATCTCGAGCCCGGTGAACACACGGTACTCATGAAGCACGAGTCGCGGGGCCTTCGCACGGGCCTCAGCGTGACGCTGGCGGCCGCCATCGCTATCCTGCTTCTCTGGGCGGTCCCCGCGCGCGTCAAGAGCTAGAGGGAAGAAGCCATGAAGATCGTGGTCGTCGTGCCCACGTACAACGAGCGTCAGAACATCGAGGAACTCATCCCCAAGGTACTGGGCCAGGCGCCCGGCATCGAGCTCCTGGTGGTGGACGACGGCTCTCCCGACGGGACCGGCGACTACGTCGACTCAGTGGCCGCCCGGGACCCCCGGGTGCACGCGCTGCACCGCCCGTCGAAGATGGGCCTCGGGTCCGCGTACGTCAGCGGCTTCAGGCACGCGCTCGACGCCGGCGCCGACCTCATCGTGCAGATGGACGCCGACTTCTCCCACGACCCCGAGGTGATACCCGACCTCGTTGAGAAGGCGGGGACCCACGACGTGGTCCTGGGGTCGCGCTACATCACCGGGGCGAACGTCGTGAACTGGCCCCTCCAGAGGCTCTTCTTGAGCTACTTCGCGAACGTCTACACTCACATCATCACGGGGCTGCCGCTCCGGGACTCCACCGGCGGCTTCAAGTGCTTCAGACGCCACGTGCTCGAGGCTCTCGACCTCACCACGATACGGTCCGACGGGTACTCCTTCCAGATCGAGGTCAACTTCCGATGCTGGAGGAAGGGCTTCTCCATGCTCGAGATACCCATCGTCTTCGTCGACAGGCACGCGGGCACGTCGAAGATGTCTCGGCGGATCGTCTGGGAAGCGATGTGGCTGGTGTGGAGGCTCAGGCTGGCGAGGATCTTCCAGAGATCGTGAACCCAGTGGACGCACCCGACCTCTCGATAGTGATAGTCGGATACCGGAGCCGCGAACCGCTCCAGGACTGTCTGACCTCGATCCGGGAGAACGCCGGTCCCGGGGTCGAGACGATCCTGGTCGACAACGCTTCCGACGACGGAACGGCGAGTTTCGTTCGCGAGCGGTTCCCCGAGGTGGCCGTACACGAGAACACGACGAACCTCGGCTACTCGCGCGCGGTCAACCAGGGCATCCGCGCCTCCGGGGGGAGATACGCGCTCGTCCTGAACCCCGACGTCCTCGTTCTGCCGGGCGCGCTCCGGGCGCTGGTCGGGTTCATGGACGGGCACCCGGACGCCGGCATGGCGGCGGCCAAGCTTCTGAACGACGACGGGACCGTCCAGGACTCGTGCAGGCGCTTCTACACGTTCTGGACGCTGATCCTGCGACGGACGTTCCTGGGGAGGATCCTCAGGAATTCGCGGGCGCTCGGCCGATACCTCATGACCGACTTCGACCACGAGCACACTCGCGAGGTCGACTGGGTCATCGGCGCCTGCATGATGGTGCGGAAGGACGCGCTCTCAGACTTCGGGATGATGGACGAGCGCTTCTTTCTGTACTTCGAGGACGTCGACTGGTGCTACAGGGCCTGGCAGGGCGGATGGAAGGTCTACTACGTTCCTCTGGCGGTGATGAAGCACCGCTACGCGAGGGAGAGCGCCAAGCGGGGTCCTTCGAGGCTGCTGCTCGCGCACCTCATCTCGCTCTTCCACTTCTACGAGAAGTGGGGGAAGGTCGCTTACTGGATGAAAAAGCACAGGTCCGCCGTGAGGCGAATCGCGCTACTGGTCTCGGACGTCGTGGCGGTGAACGGAGCCTTCGCGCTCTCGTATCTCCTCCGCTCGAGCATGCGCGGCCTCCTGGCGAAGCCGATGTTCGGCGTCGGCGTCTACCAGACCTTCATCGTCTTCGCGAACATCGTGTTCGTCTTCTCGTTCGCGCTCTTCGGGCTGTACGACCGCCGCACGGAGCGTGAGGACGGCCCTGACATCCTGCTTCGAGCCGCGAGGGCCACGGTGGTCTCCGCCGTCATCCTCATGGCGAGCACGTTCCTCACGTCGCAGACCCTCTATTCCCGCGTCCTCGTGGGCGTCTTCTGCGTTCTGACCGTGCTCATCGTCACGCTCCTCAGAATGTTGCTGAGAGGCGTTCACAGGGCCGTGCAGGCGGGGAGCTTCGACCTCAAGCGGGTCGTCATCGTCGGCCGCGGCCCGGCCGCCGGGCACATGGCCGGACGCATTGTCGGACGCGCGACCAGCGGATACGATCTCGCGGGACTCGTCGACGCCGGCACGGGACCCACGGAGGACTCCGGGCTGCCCGTCATCGGCACTCTGGACGAACTGCCGGGACTCCTCGAGGAGCACCGGATAGGGGAGGTCGTGTTCGCCGAGCCCTCCCTCTCGAACGAGCGCATCGCCGACTTCCTGCTGAAGACGAGACGCAGTCCCGTCGACGTGAAGATGCTCTCCGGTTTCTCCGACATACTCACGGTGCGGGCGAGGGTAGAGGAGTTTCTCGACCTTCCCGTCGTGTCGTTCGAACGCGAGGCCATGCTCAAGGCCGGAGCCGGCGTCAAGCGCCTGGCCGACATCGTGGGGGCCTCTCTGCTCCTCCTACTGTGGGCGCCGTTCCTCGCCGTGACCGCGGCGGTCACCGGCCTGTCCGGTCGGGGCGCTCCGCTCGCTACAGAGGAGAGGGTCGGTCACGACGGACGTCGCTTCCGTATGAGAACGCTCAGCCGTTCCGGGAGCCCCTCCGCGCTCAGAAGATGTCTCACGTCTCACGGTCTGGACGCGTTTCCTCAGGTCGCGAACGTCTGGAGCGGCGAGATGAGCTTCGTGGGCCCGCGCGCGCTCGCCCCGGGGGAGGCGGCCGAGCTGCCGCCGGGAGCGCGCATCCGGTTCGACGCGCGTCCCGGGATCGCGGGACCGGCGAGGATCGCCATGTCCGACGGCCCGGGCGCCCGCGCGTCGAACGCCGACTCGCAGGAGACCCGCGGCGGCTTCACCGACCTCGAGACCTACTACGTCCAGAGCTGGTCCTTAGGCGGCGACGTCAAGATACTGCTTCGCTGGACGGGCAGGTGTCTGTCCGGACGATGCCGCGGCTAGTGAACGCCGGTCCGAAACACATCACTTCCGAAGGGAGCGCCATGCGCACGTTCACTTGGATAGCACTTTCGGCCGCGCTGGCGGCCGCGCTCCCGGCAGCCGCGGGCGACTGGAGCACCGTGACCGTGCCGAACGACCCGCGTGTTCTCGACCTCGACATCGAGGGGAGCGTCATCTGGATGTCGACCCACGGAAGCGGGCTCGTCGGGTACGACGGCGGGCTGTGGGTGCTGCATCTCGCGGCCGAGGGTGGGATCCGCTCGAACAACTACAACTACACCGTCCTCGTCGACGCGTCCGGAGACAAGTGGGTGGGGCGTGACGGAACGAACACGGTCGACAGGCTCGACGACGCCGGCACGCACTTCGACAAGCAGGACGATACCTGGACGTACTACACCTACCTGGTAGAGCTCGAAAACAGCCGCGTGTTCTCGATGGCCGCCTCGCCCCAGGGACACGTCTGGTTCGGGATGCGCGACGAGAATCACAACCGTCTCGGGACGGTGGAACTGCTCGTCGACGGAGACGGCTCGACCACGAGCGACGACACGTGGTATCACTACGACAACGCGTGGACGCCGGACTCGACCAGTTTCTCGGACGACGACGTGCGCGCTCTGGCCCTTGACGCGGCCGGGAGACTCTGGGTCGGTTACTACGCCAGCGGGGTCGACGTCTGGGACTACGGCGACCCGGCAATCTTCGCCGACGACGAGTGGGCCCACTTCACGATCGCGGAGGGTCTGGCGAACGACCTCGTCCGCGCGATCCACGCGGGCGATGACGGGCGCGTCTGGGTGGGAACCCTGGGCGGCCTCTCGGTCTTCGACCCTGCGGCAGACACGTGGAGCACGGTGGAGGGTCTGCCGGGCGTTCAGGTCCTTGCCCTGGACGCCGATGCGCACGGTCACGTGTGGGTCGCCACCGACGACGGCGTCGCGATGCTCTACGCCAACGGCACCGTCGCCTTCACGTACGGGACGCAGGACGGCATCCCGTACGAACTCGTATCAGAGATAGCGGTCGACCGCGCGAGCGGAACGGTGTGGGCCGTGGCGGTCGACGACATCACACAGGGAACGGCGCTCTGCACCTTCGAGTCCGGCTACGGGTCGGAACTGGGCGACGTCTTCGTGTACCCGAATCCCTGGAAGGAAGGCGCTCAGGACATGGTCGTCACGATATACGGCGCCCGCGAGGGATCCGGCGTGACGATCATGAACATTCTCGGTGAGGAGCTTCGGGAGCTCGAACCGACCGAGCCTTATGTCTGGGACACGCTCGACGACGACGGCGTCGAAGTCCCGAGCGGCGTGTACATAATCCGGGTGGAGTCCCCCGACGGAAGCGTGTCGCTCGCCAAAGCGGCGGTCGTGAGGTGACGATGGCGGATCAGGCAGCAAACGTGAGGACGCTGGTCGTCGGAGCGGGGGCAGCGGGCACGATGGTGGTCAAGGAGATGGCCATGCGTCCCGAGCACGGGTACGTGGTGGCCGGATTCCTCGACGACGACACGGCGAAGATCGGAGAGAGCGTCGCGGGCGCGCCGGTCCTGGGTCCCATCGGCGATCTAGTCTCCCTCGTTCACGAACACTCGATACAGCACATCGTGATCGCCATCCCGTCCGCGTCCGGGAGCACCGTGCGGGAGGCCGTGCGTCTCGCAGAGGAGACGGGCCGTCCGTTCATGATCGTTCCCGGAGTCTGGGAGATCCTCCTGGGCGACGTTGAGATCAGCCAGATCCGCGAGGTGCAGCTCGACGACCTCCTTGGACGCGAGACCGTCGTACTCGACACGGCAGAGATGACCGAGTACATCCGCGGCAGGACGGTCCTCGTGACGGGGGCCGGAGGCTCGATCGGCTCCGAGCTCGTTCGCCAGGTGGCCTCATTCAAGCCGGGGCTCATCCTCCTCATGGGGCGCGGAGAGAACAGCGTCTACGAGATAGACCTCGAACTGTCGCTCTCGCACCCGGAGGTTCCGAAGATCGGGCTCATAGGAAGCGTGACGAACCCGGTGACGCTCGAGAGCGTGTTCAGGCTCCACGGTCCCGACGTCATCTTCCACGCGGCGGCTCACAAGCACGTCCACCTCATGGAGGCGTACCCCGAGGAGGCCATCCGGAACAACGTGACCGGCACGCGCGCTCTCGTGGACGCGGCCATCCGACACGGGGCCGAGCGGCTCGTCATGCTCTCGACCGACAAGGCGGTGAGGCCGCACGGCATCATGGGGGCGTCGAAGCGCCTGGCGGAGCTCATCATGCTCGAGAGGACGAAGAGGGGCTCCTCGACCAAGCTCATGGCGGTCCGGTTCGGGAACGTTCTGGGCAGCCGGGGCAGCGTCGTTCCGATGTTCAATGAGCAGATTCGCCAGGGCGGTCCCGTGACGGTGACACACCCGGACGTCACGCGCTACTTCATGACGATAAGGGAAGCGGCCATGCTGGTGCTCGAGGCCGGCTTCATGGGCCGCGGCGGCGAGATCTACGTGCTCGACATGGGCGACCCCATCCGCATCTCGGAGCTGGCGGAGCACCTCATAAGACTCTCCGGGATGGAGCCTGGCAAGGACATTGCAGTAGAGTACTGCGGCCTTCGTCCCGGAGAGAAGCTGCACGAGGAACTCTGGACGGTCGACGAGGAGCTGGAGCAGACCAGGTACGAGAAGATCTCTGTGTTGCGACCGGGCAGCGAGCCGGAGAACGGAGACATCAGCGAGCTCATCAGGAGACTCGAGAGACTCGCCGACGAGGGGGACCGGGACGGCATCACTCGCGAGCTGTCCGGTATATTCCCCGACATTGCCCCTGAGAGGAAAGATGACGAGACACCTTCCGGCAGCTGAAGGCGGCCCGCCGGTCCGCAAGAAGTTCCTGCAGTTCGCGCGGCCGTCGATCTGCGAGGGTGACATCGAGAACGTGGTGCAGACTCTCCGGTCCGGCTGGCTGACGGTCGGACCCCGCACCCGCGAATTCGAGGACGTGGTGGCGTCGTACATAGGCGTCCCGGACGCCGCGGCCCTCCACTCGTGCACCGCCGGCCTCCATCTGGCCATGATCGCTCTCGGCGTCGAGGCCGGCGACGAGGTGATACTCCCCACGCTCGACTTCGCGTCGGGGCCCAACACCGTGCTTCACGTCGGCGCCGTTCCCGTCCTCGTCGACGTCGACCCGGAGTCGCTCAACGTGACCGCCGAGATCGTCGAAGCGGCGATGACGGAGCGCACGAAGCTCATTATGCCCGTTCACTTCGCGGGGCGCCCCTGCGAAATGGACGAGATCATGGACCTCGCGAAGAAGCGCGGCGTCGGCGTTCTGGGCGACGGAGCGCACGCGATCGGGGCAGACTACAAGGGAACGAAGATCGGTTCGATCGCGGACCTGACCGCCTTCAGCTTCTACGTGACGAAGGGCATCACGACGGGAGAGGGCGGTATCGTGACGTCTCGCAACGAGGAACTCGTCCAGAGGATCAGACGTCTCGCGCTCCACGGCATGAGCAGCGACGCGTGGAGGCGATACAGCGAACGCGGACCCTGGTACTACGAGGTATTGGAGCCGGGCTACAAGTACAACATGAACGATCTCCAGGCGTCCCTCGGCATCTGCCAGATGGAGCGCGTCGACGAGTTCAGGGAATCGAGAGAGAGGACGGCCGAGATATACACGCGCGGGTTCGCGCGACTCGATGGCGTCACGACTCCCTCCGAGTACGAAGGCGGGCAGCACGCGTGGCACCTCTACCCCATCCAGCTCGACCCGGACTCCGTCACCCTGAGCCGGGACGCGTTCATCAGAGCGCTCCTGGACGAGGGGATAGGCGTCAGCGTCCACTTCATCCCCATCCACTACCACCCGTTCTACAGGGACCACCTGCGTCTTCCGCGGGGAACCTTCCCCGTCGCCGAGCGCTACTTCGAGAGAGCCATCTCGCTTCCCATCTACCCGGACATGACGGCCGAGGACGCGGGAGACGTGGTCGCCGCCGTCGAGAAGCTCCTCGCATACTACCGGAGGTAGTCCGGGTGGGCGTCGAAGCCGCACAGACAGCGCCTCGCGGGTGGAACGACCTGGTCGGCTCCGACCCGGAGACCACCTTCTTTCACAGAACGGAGTGGGCGGAGCTTCTCATCGAGGCCGGCCTCGGAGCGGCGGGACTCTATCTCTACGTCGTCGAGGGCGGGGAGCTGTCGGTCGGCATCCCCTCGGTCGTCGTCCGTCGCGGGCCGTTCCGCGTCGTCGCGTCTATGCCGTTCGGGACCTACGGAGGTCTCGTCCTCCGCGACGGGCGCGAGAGCGCGGCGGCGGCCTCGGTGGTCGACGCCTACGCCGCGCTCGCCGGGCGCCCCGGCGTCGCGGCCGCGCACATCATGGACGAGTCGGGCAGGCTCCCGGAGCCTCCACCCGGGTTCGAGAGACACACCGAGCAGGCCCACCGGATCGCGCTCGACGGGGGATACGACGAGGTCTGGTCCGGCTTCCGCCCGTCGGCGAGGAACAAGGTGCGCAAGGCCGAGAAGGCGGGCGTGTCCGTTCGCCGTGCCGCGTCCGAGCGCGACTTCCTCGAGTACCACGACATGCTACTCGAGTGCAGCGAGAGATGGGGGGAGACGTGCGCGTTCGGGCGAGGCTTCTTCGTCTCGCTCTCGCGCCTCGACCGCGACGTCGTCCAGATGTGGCTTGCCGAACAGGACGGCGAGGTCATCGGAGGGGACCTGAACTTCGTGCTCCACGGACGCGTGATGAACTGGGGCAACGTCTCACGCTCGAGCGCGCGTGCGCTCGCCCCTAACAACCTGCTTCACGCCCACGCCATGCGGGCAGGCGCCGCCTCCGGATGCACGGTGTACGACCTCGGGTCGAGCGCCGGCATCGAAGGTGTCGACGCGTTCAAGTCCGCCTTCGGGACGACCGTCGTCCCCATCGAACGCCTGAGCCACACGAAACCGTGGTACCGCGCGGCCGCGCGGCTTCGCGGACACGGAGGACGCTCATGAGTCGGAAGGCGATGCTGCTTCTCGTGGCCGCCGTGCTGGTTCACGCGGTCTTCGTCGCGTCCCTCATCGAACCGGGGCACTTCCTGAATCCGCTCTTCGTGGAGGGCGTTCACAATCTCGAGGAGGGGCAGGGGAGCGACTTCTACGCCTTCTACCAGGCCGGACGCTACGTCCTCGAGGGCGACGACATCTACCGGCGTCCGATGGACGACCCGGACCGGGTCGTGCCGTACGCCTACTTCTACCGATATCTCCCGTTCGTCGCCTACACGATCGGTGTGGCGACGAACGCGGTGCCGCCCAGGGTCGCCTATTGGCTGTGGGTCTCGCTCATCGAGCTTTCGCTCCTCGCGTGCCTCTTTGCCACCAGGAGGATGACGAAGGACGCGTGGCTCTTCGCCCAGCTTGCCGCGATGTGGCTTCTCTTCTCGCCCTTCTATCTCGAGCAGTACATGGGTCAGCTGACCTTCGCGATGGCCGCACTCGTCTTCGCGTTCGCGCTCGCGCACGCGCGAGGCAGGCGGCGCGCCTTCGACTGGAGCTGGATCGTCTCGCTTCTGGTCAAGCACCTCACGATCCTCTATCTCCCGATCCTGGTCCGCATGAAGAGATACAAGCTCATCCTGATCGGGCTGGGGCTCCTGCTCGCGACCACGGTGCCGTATCTGTTGCTGCGGCCCGCCGGAGTGGGCGACTTCACGCACGACAACTTCAGCCTCAACCTGAACCCGGCCGCGGGCAACTACGGGCTCCTCGCGTTCCTCATGGTCGTCAAGTACCACTTCTTCCCGACGGCCTCCGAGTTCTTCGCCACGATCGGTCCGCTGGGGATCTCGTGGACCAGGATCATGCTCGCCGCGGCGATGGGCGTCCCCACGCTCGTCTGCCTGTGGATCACGTTCTTCCGCAGGCCCTTCGACTTCCTGGAATCCGTGGCTCTCTGGACCATCCTCTTCTTCTTCGTCTTCCGCGAGGTCTGGGAGTACCACTACGTCATTCTGATACCGGTCATGGTGCTCCTCTATGCGAGGACCCGCGCGCGCGTTCTCTGGGTCGTGTACGCTTTCCTGGCGGCGCCCACCTTTTTCGTTCTGTACGACGTGCCCGGCCCGAATCCGGAGGCGAGCTGGACGGTGTTCGAGCACGTGTTCAATCACGCGTACAAGATAGCACCCGTCGTGTGGCTCTTCGTGTGGGTCGCCGTGGGACACATGAGACGCCACGCGCGAGCGGTCGACGCCCGCGCGGACGGGCGCCTCGCCATCACGTTCTAGGAGCAACGCGCGTCACGGCGGGACCGGCAACGCGAACACGAGCGCCGGGACCGGCGACGCGAACACGGGCGCCGGGACCGGCGCCGGAGACTGTGCGGCACATGAGAATCGCCTACCTCTCGATCGGCGGACACATCCACACGGAGCGGTGGCTCTCCTATTTCGTGGAGAGGGGGCACGACGTGCACCTCCTCACGGTGCAGCCCGCCCCGATCGACGGCGTCACGGTCCACGACCTGCGGACGGGCATCCCCCTCAAGCCGCTCCACTACGCAGTCGCCCTCCGGAGGGTCCGGAGAGTCCTCCGGGAGATCGAGCCCGACCTCCTGCACACGCACTTCCTGACCGGCTACGGCTACTGGGGCGGGTTCTCGCGCTTTCACCCGTTCATCATGACGGTCTGGGGCGATGACGTTTACCTGACGCCGCACCAGTCGCTCCTCAAGGGATGGCTTGCGCGCCGCGTCCTCCAACGTGCCGACCTCGTGACGGGCGACTCGAGGGACATCCTCGATCACGCGATCGGGATGGGCGCGGACCCCGAGACCTGCCACGTCGTCCTGTGGGGCGTCGACGTCGACAGGTTCAATCCAGACGCGCCGACCGACGTCCGCGAGCGGCTCGGGATCCCGGCGGACGCGCCCGTCGTCCTGAGCATCCGTAGCTTCACGCAGCCGTACTACAACATCGACGTCATCGTCGGGACGATACCGGCGGTGCAGGCGTCCCGCCCCGACGCGCACTTCATCTTCGCGGGCAACGAGGGGGACGACGCGGCGTTCCGGAGGCTGGCAGCGACGCTGGGCATAGACGAGCGGGCCCACTTCGTCGGCCGCATCCCGCACGACGAGCTTCCGGCGTACATGGTGGCGTCCGACGTCTTCGTGACGGTGCCGTCTGTCGACGCGACCGCGGTCTCGCTCCTCGAGGCCATGGCGTGCGGAAGCGCCGTCGTCGTCTCGAGGCTCGCCTCGTCGCTGGAGTGGGTCGAGGACGGCAGGAGCGGAGTCGCCGTCCCGGCCAAGGACGGCGAGGCGCTCACCGAGGCGATACTGCGTCTCCTCGAGTCTGCGGAGCTGCGCTCGCGCCTCGGCGCCGCGGCGGTCGAGACGATAAGGGAGCGCGCCGACCATCGCGCTCACATGGCACGGATGGAAGAGCTGTCGATCGCTCTGGTCGGAAGGAGTCGCGAGACCGGAGCCTGAGCATCCGAGCCCGGGACCTGAGCACTTGAGCCCGGGACCTGAGCACCGGAGCCCGGGACGACACCCGGAACCGCGACGGGGGAGACGTGGACAGAACCGGCACCACCGTGAGCGTCGTCATGCCGACGTATCGCAAGAAGGGACTCCTCGCGGAGACACTGAGCGCGCTCCGCGCCCAGTCGTACCCTCACGAGCGGATCGAGGTGGTCGTCGTCGACGACTGCTCCGGCGACGACACGTGGGAGTTCCTGAAGAGCCTCGAGACGCCGTTCTCGCTCGTTCCGGTCCGGCACGACGTCAACAGGGGAAGGGCGACCGCGCGCAACTCGGCGATACGGAAGGCGGAGGGCGACCTCGTGCTCTTCCTCGACGACGACATGCGTGCCGACGCCCGGCTCGTCGAGGAGCACGTGGGCTGCCACGCAGCGCACGCGGACTCGGTCGTCATCGGCAACGCCCTCACCGCTCCGGAGCTCGGCGCCTCCAACGTCCTTCGTTACCTGGACACGAGGGGCGTGCACAAGCTCGGGGCCGGCGCCGACGTGCCGGCCCGGTACTTCCTCACGAACAACGCGTCGCTCCCGCGAGAGGCGCTCCTCGCCGTCGGGCTGTTCGACGAGACCTTCAGGAACTACGGGTTCGAGGACACGGAGCTGGCGTTCCGGCTCGAGCGCGACGCGGGGCTCCGGTTTCGCTACTGCCCGGAGGCGCTCGCGTACCACATCCACCACCACTCGCTCCGGCAACTCGTCGACAAGCGCTACGAGAGCGCCCGCGGGTCGCTCGGACACCTTCTCGACCGCCACCCCGACCGCGGGCGGGAGCTCAAGGTCGACGCGCTCCTGCCGCCCGGAGAGGCCGACGGCGGCCTTCTCCGCGCCCGCAAGCTCCTCACAAGGGCCGTGACCAGCCGCCCCGCCACCGCCATCGCGACCGCTCTCGCCGGGGGGCCGTTCCTGGGGCCCGTCACGTTCCGCGCGATCGACCTCCTGATCGCGGCGGCCTACAGGCGGGGTCTCGCCGACAGCGTCCGCGCGGGCTCCTGAGCCGTCCACACGAGGCACCTCCCTCACTGGACCGTCCGCACGAGGCACCTACCTCACTCGACCTTCCACACGAGGCACCTCCCTCAATGCAGAATCGCGCCCCGGCATCGGACGCGGGCGGCGTTTGTTACATCGGCGAACGAGGAGGGGAGACCCGGGCGCGCGCCGGAATCGCCCTTGGATCGGGCGTTCCCGGCGATGAGCGACGCCTCCGGGACGTCCCCGTCCCATGGCACGGTTCCTGCTCATGAACAGAAGACGACATCTGGATACGGGGTATGCGTCTTCTGTCATGCTCGTGAGCAACTCCAGGTCGTGGGCTGATCCCCAATCCAGAGAATGAGTCGTACCGTACCTGCAGCACGGCATACGCGGAGACGCATCCCCGGAATCACGGCCCGGCCTCTCTCAAGAGGTCGGGCCGCTTCTTTGCGCCCCGAACCCTCCAGAAGGGCGTAGAATGCGGTCGCCGCGGCGTCGATTCCCCGCAAGTCCCTTTCCGTTGACAGGATCCCCGGCCCTTTGCTAGACTCGCGCCGATTCGGCTTGGGAGGCGGCTCCGTGTATTCGGGGGCGCTGCCGGCGTCGTTCGGTCTTTGCGGTCGTCGAGGTGGCGTGTGGATGAGGTCGAGAGGATCGCTCAAGAGGTCTTGAGACGCCTTCAGGGAACCGGGCTCCAGGTCAAGGGCCCCGAAGCTCCGGGCGGAGCGAGCTCGCAGAGCGCATCCGGCATCCTGGTCAACGTCTCGGCGCGGCACGTGCACGTTGCCCGCGGGTCGCTCGACAGCCTCTTCGGTGAGGGTTCCTCGCTCACGAAGATCCGCGACCTCTCGCAGCCAGGCGAGTTCGTCTCCGGGCAGCGGGTCACCGCCGTCGGACCCTCGGGCCGGGCGCTCGAGGTGGTCCGCATCGTGGGCCCCGTGCGCTCCTACACTCAGCTGGAGCTGTCGCGAACGGACGCCGTGAGGCTCGGGATCGACCCTCCTGTGCGCAGGTCGGGCGACCTCGCCGGGAGCGCCCCAGTGACCCTCGTCGGGCCCGCAGGCACCGTCGTTCTCCGCGAGGGCGCCATCCGAGCGGCGAGGCACATACACATGAACGCCCGCGACGCAGAACACTACGGCGTCAAGGACGGCGATCTCGTGCGCGTGCGGTTTCCGGGCGTGCGCGCGCTGGTGCTCGAGAACGTGCTCGTCAGGGTGAGCAAGACGGCCGCCCTCGAGATGCACCTCGATACGGATGATGCGAACGCGGCCGACATCAGGCCGCCGGTTGCGGTGGAGATACTCGGCTGATAGACGACGCGCACGATACGCGCGATGGAGGTCTGCCCACTTGTCAGGTGAAGCGCTCGGCATGGTCGAGACCAAAGGCGTCGTGGGACTCATCGAGGCCGCGGACGCGATGGTGAAGACGGCCAAGGTTACGGTGACCAGGTACGAGAAGATAGGCGGCGGCTACGTGACGGTGATGGTGCGAGGTGACGTGGGGGCCGTAAAGGCGGCGGTCGCCGCCGGAGCTGAGGCAGCGCAGAAGGTGGGCGAGCTCGTATCGCACCACATCATCCCGGCTCCGCACGAGATGCTGGAAGAGACCCTACTGTAATCACGAGCCGCGCGCCTTGAAGCGCGCGGCGGACGGAAACCATCGGGGCGCTCGAGACGCGCCCCGGCCAGGAGGACGCAATGGGCGACGCCCTGGGCATGATCGAGACTAGAGGCTTCGTCGGAATGGTCGAAGCGTCTGACGCGATGGTCAAGGCGGCCAAGGTCACTCTCGTCGGCTACGAGAAGGTGGGCGGCGGATACGTGACGGCCATCGTTCGCGGGGACGTGGCGGCTGTCAGAGCCGCGGTCGACGCGGGATCAGCGGCGGCGAGCAGGATAGGCGAGCTCATCTCGACGCACGTCATTCCGAGGCCCCACATCAGTCTCGAGGACGCGCTTCCCATCGGCAAGACCGCTACGGCGAAGGCCAAGTAGCAGTCCCCAAGAGGGAGCCGAAGCTCGGCTCCGGGGTCCCGGACCGCGGGGCCCCGTCAGGCGGGCCGCTCCCGCGAGAGAGCCTTATGAACCTCGGCAAGGTCGTGGGCACCGTCGTATCCACGCAGAAGGACGAGAAGCTCACCGGAGCCAAGCTCCAGGTCGTGAGACAGCTCGATCTCGACGGAACGGAGACCGGGGCGTTCGTCGTGGCCATAGACGCCGTCGGCGCCGGTCCCGGAGAGGTCGTGCTCTACGCGAGCGGCAGCTCCGCGCGGCAGACGCGCGTGACCAAGGACAAGCCCGCGGACGCGGTCATAATGGCCATCGTCGACTCCATCGAGGTGGAGGGGAAGATCCTCTACTCGAAATCCTAGAGGGCGGTTCCCCGGGCGGACACGTTCCGGCCTGGTCGGGGCGCTTCACCCCCGCGGGGGTCCGCCCTTTGGCGTAGGGGGACGTAGACACCCTTGAGCAACGACAGACTCGCCATAGAGACGATCGTCGACCGCGTCGTGGGCGAACTGGCCTCGAGGGGCGAGCACGCCGCCGCCTCGGCCCCTCCGCCCTTCGACGGACGGGGCATCCTCGAGGACATCGACGCGGCCGTGGGAGCCGCCGGGAGGAGCTTCGCAGCCTTCGGGGACGTTCCCCTGGCAGTCCGCGGCACGATCGTCACAGCGATGCGCCGCGCCGCCCTCGACAACGCAGAGCGTCTGGCCAGGATGGCCGTGTCAGAGACGGGCCTCGGACGCGTCGAGGACAAGATCCGGAAGAACAGGCTCGTGGCCGAGAGCACGCCCGGCACCGAGGACCTGAGGCCCGTCGCCTTCTCCGGGGACCACGGGCTGACCCTCGTGGAACGCGCTCCCTACGGCGTCGTAGGCTCGATCACCCCGTCGACGAACCCGTCCGAGACCATCATCTGCAACGCGATAGCAATGGTCGCCGGCGGGAACGCCGTCGTGTTCAATCCGCATCCGAGCGCGCGCGTCGTGTCGCTGACCACGATCGACGTCCTGAACCGCGCCATCGCGGAGGCGGGCGGTCCGCGCTCGCTCCTCTACGCGGTCGACAGGCCGAGCATCGAGAGCGCGACGGAGCTCATGGCCCATCCGGGGATCCGCCTTCTCGTCGTGACGGGGGGGGCCGGCGTGGTCAGGGCCGCCATGCAGTCCGGGAAGAAGGTCATCGCTGCCGGCCCCGGCAATCCGCCCGTCGTGGTCGACGAGACGGCGGACGTCCCCGCCGCCGCGCGCGACATCATCGCAGGGGCGACGCTGGACAACAACATCGTCTGCATCGCCGAGAAGGTCATCATCGCCGTGCGCGCGGTCGCACCGGCCCTCAAGAGCGCCCTCGTCGAGGCCGGGGCGGTCGAGCTCAAGGGACAGGCGGCGGAGCGCGTGACCTCCACGGTGATCACGGAGAATCTGGGCCCGGGGCGGAACTCGCGCCTCAATCGCGACCTCATAGGCAGGGACGTGTCGGTCATCCTCGGGGCGGCAGGCGTGCCGTGCCCCTCCGGCGCCAGGCTCGCCTTCGTCGAGACGGACCGCGACCACCCGCTCGTCTGGACCGAGCAGATGATGCCCGTGCTCCCGTTCGTGACGGTCGGCGACGGCGACGACGCGATCGAGTTCGCGCGCGCGGTCGAGGGAGGCAAGGGACACACCGCGGTGGCGCACTCCAAGAACATAGAGCTCCTCTCGAAGATGGCGCGCGCCATGAACGTGTCGATCTTCGTGAAGAACGGCCCGTCGTACGCCGGGCTGGGGTTCGGCGGGGAGGGCTTCACGAGCTTCACGATAGCGAGTTCGACCGGCGAAGGGTTGACTCGCGCGACGACGTTCACGCGCGAGCGCAGGTGCACGCTCGTCGACTACTTCCGCATTATCTGAGTGAACCGACAGGCTGGAGCGACGCTCACCCATGGCTCGGTCGACAACAAAGGCCATAGAGAAGGGCGGAGTCGTCGGCGCGGGCGGCGGCGGTTTCCCCAGCCACGTCAAGGCTCAGGGGAAAGCCGACGTGCTCCTCGCGAACGGAGCGGAGTGCGAACCGCTCCTCCGGGCCGACGGAGAGCTCATGAAGGCGGCCCCGGAGCTGGTCGTGCGGGGCATCTCGCTCGTGGGCGAAGCCGTCGGCGCCACGAGGACCGTGCTCGCCGTGAAGCCCGAGAACGAGGCCGCCGTCCGCAAGGCTCTGCCGGACGACGGCTCAGTGGAGCTCCTGGTGCTGGACGACGTGTTTCCGGCGGGCGACGAGTACCTCCTGGTCTACGAAGCGACGGGTCGGGTCGTCCCGGAGAGCGGGATACCGCTCGACGTGGGCGTCGTGGTCAACAACGTCACGACCCTGGCCCAGGTCGCCGAGGCCGCCGACGGGCGACCGGTGACGCGGAGGATGGTCACCGTTCAGGGCGAGGTGAGGACGCCGGGCACGTTCGTCGTCCCGATCGGGACGCCCGCGCGTTCCGTTCTCGAGCTGGCGGACTGGGACGGAGACGCGCGCACGCGGGTCCTGATGGGCGGGCCGATGATGGGGAGGCTCGCCGTCGACCTCGACGAACCGACGACGAAGACCCTGGGCGGACTCATCGTGCTTCCGGACGACCACGTGCTCGTGTCCGGCAGGAGCGCGCCTTCGAGCGCCGCGCTGAGACTCGCTCGCGCCGCCTGCTGCCAGTGCCTGGCGTGCACCGAGCTCTGTCCGCGCGCCCTTCTTGGACACGACCTGGCGCCGCACAGAACGATGCGCGCCGTGCAGTACGACACGCTGGACGTGGACCACGCTCACATCACCTCGGCCTTCCTCTGCTGCGAGTGCGGGATGTGCGAGCTGTTCGCGTGCCCGCTCGGCATACAGCCGCGGCGGATACTGGCAGATCTCAAGGCGGAACTCGTGCGGCGCGGGGTGCCGAACCCGCACTTGAGGAACGACGTGAGCCCCGACGACGTTCGCGAGTACAGGCAGATACCAACGTCCCGGCTCGTGTCGCGTCTGGGACTCACCGACTACGACGTGCCCGCGCCCCTGTCCGACGCGCGGCCCGACCCCGACAGGGTGGTCGTCCTGCTGAAGCAGCACGTCGGCGCACCCGCGGTCGCGGTCGTCGCCCAGGGAGAGGACGTGCTCGAGGGCGACCTGCTGGGAGAGATCCCCGAGGGGAAGCTCGGAGCGCGAGTCCACGCGAGCCTGTCCGGTGTCGTGTCGGCCGTGTCGACGGAAGCCGTGACGATCGAGCGCGGAGGGAAGATTGCCTGACAGAGAGGCCATAGGGCTCGTCGAGACGATAAGCATCGCCGTCGGGATCAGGATCACCGACGAGATGGCGAAGACCGCGCCGGTCGAGATCCTCGAGTCGACGGCCATCTGTCCCGGCAAGTTCATGGTCCTGGTCTCCGGACGCGTCTCTCCGGTCGAGGCGGCGCTCAAGCGGGGCACGGCCGTGGGCGGGGACGTCGTGGTCGACACGCTGTTCATCCCGAACGTTCACCCGGGCGTGTTCCCGGCGATACTCGGCGCCACCGACGTGGGGGAGGTGGACGCGCTCGGCATCGTCGAGACCTTCACGGTCGCGTCGTCCATCAGCGCCGCCGACGCGGCCGCCAAGGCCGCGAGGGTGACGCTCATCGAGATCCGCCTGGCCAAGGGACTCGGCGGCAAGGCGTTCTTCACCTTCACAGGCGAGGTCCACGAGGTCGAGGCGGCGATGGACGCGGCCCTCGAGGTCGTGAAGCGGGGCGGGAACCTCGTCAGGAGCGTCGTCATCCCGAGACCGCACGCCGACACCATCGAGAAGGTATTGTAGGCGCTGTGGCCGGGAAGGCCCCGTTCGCGGAGCGATCGAGTAGATCCCGCGCGCGGAGCGATCGGGAGTGTCCTGCAAGCGGAGCGATCCAGCAGGCCCTGCGCGCAGCCACCGACGGGGTCCTCAGTACGGAGTGAGAGATGCATCTGGCGAAGGTCATTGGCACGGTCTGGGCGACCCAGAAGGTGGAGTCCTTGACGGGCCAGCGCTTCCTCGTGATCCAGCCGCTCACGCACGAAGGGAAAGCGTCCGGGCGGGCCGTCGTGGCCGTCGACACGGTAAGCGCCGCGCCGGGGCAGCTGGTCTACTACGTTGCCTCCCGAGAGGCGGCGAAGGCACTCGCCGACACGTGGAATCCCGCGGACGCGGCGATACTGGGCATCGTGGACGAGGTGCACGTGCCGGCGTCCGAGAGCCAGGACTAGTCGCACGTGCCGGCGTCCGAGAGCCGGGACCAGGTGCACGTGCCGGCGTCCGGAAGATGAGACCGGTCTTCCCTCGCAGAGAGGTTCGGAACACGCCTTGTTTCTGGCCAGGGTCATAGGTAGCGTCGTCTCGACGGTCGAACACGCGGCCCTGCACGGCCGCAAGCTCCTGATCGTCGAGCGCATCGATCCCGAGGGAAGGCCGCTCGGCAAGACGCTGCTCGCGATCGATTCCGTCGACGCCGGAGAGGGCGACACCGTGCTCGTGGTCGACGAAGGCGGTTCGGCCGCGATGGTGACCGGCCTCGAGGAAGCACCCATCAGGACGGTGATCGTGGGCGTCGTCGACAGTGTCGACCTGGAGGAGTAGCCGGTGGCGTCCGACTTCCGCATCCGAGCCGACATCGTCGAAACAGGACGCAGGATCTGGCAGCGGGGTTACGTCGCGGCCAACGACGGCAACCTGAGCGTCCGGCTCTCCGACGGCCGCATTCTCATCACTCCGACGGGACGCTCCAAGGGCTTCCTCGAGCCCGACGACCTGGTCGTCGTCGACGCCAGGGGCCGCAAGCTCGCCGGCGCGCTCGAGGCCACTTCCGAACTCCAGATGCACCTCTTCGCGTACGAGGCGAGACCCGACGTCGTCGCTGTCGTGCACGCGCACCCTCCCCGCGCGACAGGCTTCGCCGTGGCCGGGGTGCACCTCGCTCAGTGCGTCCTGCCGGAGGTCATTCTCACGCTCGGCGGAGTGCCGCTCGCGGAGTACGCGACGCCGTCGACGCCCGAGGTGCCGGCGTCCATCGAGCGGTACATCAGGAGCTACAACGCCATCCTGCTGCGAAGCCACGGTGTGCTGACGCTCGGGAAGGACATCTACGAGGCGTACTTCCGCATGGAGACGGTGGAGCACTTCGCCGAGATCACGCTGGCGGCGCGAGCGCTCGGGGGAGCGGCCCCGCTCTCGCGCGACGAGGTTCAGAAGCTCCTGCACGTGAGAGAGAATCTCGGGATCTCGGCCCCCTCGGGCACCTGTGTGAGCTGCGGCGCGTGCGGCGGGCCCGGAGAAGGCACGTGCGTCGGCTCGGCGCCGCAGGACGGCGAGCCGTGCGATCTCGCCGACTCTCCGGACGGGGAGGACGACATCATCGACGCCGTCGTCGCCCGCATCGAGGCATCACTGGCCCGGGGGACGGGCGACCCGAAACGCGGAGGAGGAGAAAGAGAATGACACGGAGAGGGATAATCTGGGCATGGCTCATAGGTGTCGTCGGGTTTCTGGTCATATTCCTCATGACGCTGGTGGCCATAGAGTCGATCCTGGGCACGCGCGTCTCTCTACCTTCCTACGGGGCGAGGGTCGGGCTGGTGAGGGTGTACGGGGTCCTGACGGACGCGGAACAGGTCATAGAGGACATCGAGGCGATGCAGACGGCGGGCGTCTCGGCGCTCGTATTGCGCGTCGACAGCCCGGGCGGCGGCGTGGCCGCGTCTCAGGAGATCTACGACTGCCTCGCCAGAGTGAAGGACGAGGGCACGCCCATCGTAGTGTCGATGGGCGCGATAGCGGCGTCCGGCGGCTACTACATCTCCTGCCACGCCGACAGCGTCATCGCCAACCCCGGCACCCTGACCGGGAGCATAGGCGTCATCATGTCGTTCAGCAACCTGGAGGAGCTCTTCGGCAAGATCGGGCTCTCCTTCGATGTCGTCAAGAGCGGCGAGTACAAGGACACCGGTTCCTGGAGCAGGACGATGACGGACGAGGAACGCGCGCTGCTCCAGGCGACGGTCGACGACATACACATGCAGTTCGTGGAGACCGTGGCGGAGGGCCGGGGGATGCGGGTTGACGACGTCGCCGCTCTGGCCGACGGCAGGATATTCTCCGGAAGGCAGGCCGTGGGGGCCGGGCTCGTCGACGGGCTCGGTAACCTGGACGACGCCATCGCGACGGCCGGGAGAATGGCCGGGATCGACGGCGAGCCTCGCGTACAGGAACCCGTCAGGCCCCGGAACTTGACACTGGCCGACCTGTTCACTGGCGCGTTCGGAAGGATGCTGGAGCCCAGGGCTTCCTCACAGGGAGCCCTCTACCTCTACAATCCCTCCAAGTGACCTTCACAAAAGCATTTGACAGCGCAGGTCGGTCCTGCTAGGATGTTCTTTGGCTCACCTTTCCGACCTCAAGCTGATTCCCTGGAAGCCGTTGCGGGGGACTTGCTGCGCGTGTGCCCGCAAGCGGCGGGCAGGTCGTATGATGGAGGTTCAAGCGCCATGACCAAAGCCGATCTGGTCGATCGCGTCGCGAGCAAGACGGACCTCACCAAGCGCGACGTCGCCCTGGTCGTGGAGGAGCTCCTGGAGGCCATCAAGGACGCCCTCGCGCAGCACAAACACATAGAGATACGCGAATTCGGGACCTTCAAGGTCAAGCGGCGCAAGGCCAGCATGAAATACAACCCGCGCGACCGGTCGCAGAAGGTGGTAGTGCCGGAGAAGATGGTACCTGTGTTCAAACCGAGCAAGTTTCTGAAGGAAAGGGTCAACTGGACGGGAGCGCCCTCGCCGCCTGACGCAGCGTCCGCGCACTCTCCGAGCGAGCCCGACGTCTAGGGAGGATCATGGCGAGTCTCAAGAAGAAGCGCAGGAAGAAGATGGCGAAGCACAAGCTCAAGAAGCGTCGCAGGAAGGACCGCCACAAGAAGAAGTCACGCTAGCGGGGCCAGCCTCGAAATGGCGAAGATAGCCCTGGACACTGCGAGGATCGCGAGGCTCGTCAACCACGGGCCCACGATTCTCGCATCGTGTCATCATGGGGGTGTGAGGAACGCGATAACCCTCGCCTGGGCTACGCCTGTCAGCATAGATCCCCCAATGTTGGCGATAGCCGTCGCTCCGGCACGATTCTCGCACCATCTCATCGAGCGGTCGGGGGAGTTCGTCGTGAACGTCCCCGGCACGCGCTTGCTGCCGGCGGTCTGGTACTGCGGAACGCGGTCGGGACGCGACGGCGACAAGCTCCGCGGGGCGGGACTCACGGCCTCGGACGCTTCCAGCGTCGGGGCTCCGCTCATCGCGGAGTGCTTCGCGCACATCGAGTGCACCGTCGTGGACGCGCCGACGGAGGGCGACCACACGGTGTTCGTAGGGAGGGTCGTTTCCGCGACAGTCGAGTCGGAGGCGTTCGACAGGCACCTGCGTCTCGTCGGCCGCTACCACACTCTGCATCATCTCGGCGGCCCGAGGTTCCTGACGTCCGCGGGGACGAAGATCCAGGCGGCCTGAGCGCACGGGCCGGTCGAAAGACCACAGCGGAGGTTCGATGACTGACAAGATGCAAGAGGATTGGGGCGGACGAGAGCGACGCCAATCGGCTCGAGTGGACGCCCAGGTCGCGCTTCAGCTGTCGGGGGCCGAGGAGGGCTTCCCGGTAGAGTCGCTGACCACGGAGAGCATCAACGTGGGCGCCGAGGGCGTCTACTGCCACGTGGGCCACTTCATCGCTCCCTTGACGAAGCTACAGGTCACGATGGTGTTGCCGCTCCGGGACCGCAAGGGGCAGACGAAGAACGAGGTGGTCAAGACGCAGGCCGTCGTCGTGCGCTGTCAGCCGGCCGGGAGCGAGCAGGGCGGCTACCGCATCGCGTGCTTCTTCACGGGGCTGGATGCGGCGACGAGAGGGGTTCTTGAGGAGTACGTGGACCAGCACTACCCGGGCCCGTAGCCGCCTGAGGGCATACCGCAATGAGAGAGGCCCCGCGCATTCCTGCGCGGGGCCCTTTTTTGTGCCTCAGGAGGTCGGCTCGTGTGCCTCAGGAGGTCGATTCTCGCGTCTCAGGAGGTCTCTTCGTGCGTCGGAGGGGCTGCCCTCGCCTCCGCCCGCCCCTGGGCGTGTCCCGGCGGGCGCCCGAGCGGTCCCGCTAGAAGCGATAGGTGGCCTCCAGGACGAGCGCCTCGTCGGCCACGCTCTCCGCGAACGCGTATTCCTCGTCGGAACGGTCGTACGCGCCCTTGACCCAGGCGACGTCCAGGGCCAGCACCGTGTCGATCAGCAGTCCGGCGCCCAGCGTGAAGCAGGAGCGGTCGGAGTCGATGGTGAGACCCTGATATGCCAGGGGGCGCGACGAATAGCCCCCCCTCAGCCGCAGGGGCCACGAAGGGACGAGTAACTCCACGCCAACGGCGTATCCTACCGACTCCTCGTAGAGCGAGCGCCTCACCGGGGTCCCCCCGTCCTCCACGGTCACGGTGAGCGGACCGGCGTAGTCCAGCTCCGACCAGTCCGTGTAGCTCACGTCCGCGCCCAACAGCAGGAGGTCGGTGGGCGAGTAGGAGACGCCGGCACGAACGGCGAAGGGCAGGGTGATCTCGTCGGAGAACAGGACAGGATCTTCGCGCAGATGTCGACGGCTCGTGTCGGGAGGCTCCAGGCTCGTGTACTCGCTGAGCGTGCCCTCGAACGTGAGAGTGACGGGCGTGTCGATGGCGAGGCCGAAGGACAACTGATCGGACGCGTAGTAGATCGCCCCGAGCGTCGCCCCGAGTCCCGTGACGTCGGCAGTCGACTCCTCGACGTAGCGAACCTCGTCGTAGGCTTCCGAGAGCCCGTTGACGTCTTCGAGGTCCCAACGAAACGCGCGCGAGTATTCCCCGGTGTAGTACGAGAGCGTTACCCCGGCGGCCATCGAAGGAGACAGGTCGACCGCGACCGCCCCCGACCACGCGTAGACGCCGCCGTCGGACAGATAGTCCTCGAACTGCTTCCAGTCCCCGGACGACGCTTCGTCGTCTCCCGGCTCGATCCAGCTCACGACGCCCTCGTACTGCGCCAGTCGGTCGACGGTGAAATCGAACACCCTCTCCGACGACAGACCTATCACGAGACTTCCACGGAAGGTGGGGAATGGATAGGCAACGCGCAGAGAGGACAGGTCCGTGTGCGAGATCGAGGACTCGAACGCGCTACCGGCCATCTCCCCGGTCGCGTCCGTCGAGCTCCTGCTGAAACCGGCCGACACCTCGATCCTCTGAAGTCGCGCAAGCCCCGCGGGGTTGACCGTGACGGCCGTCGCGTCGTCTGCGACAGCGACGGCGACGCCTCCCATGCCCAGTGACCGCGCTCCGGTCGTGAGCGGGGTCGTGAGGGGGATCTCTTCGCGAGGAGCGACGTACCCCGAATCTCCCGACGCGGGAACTACCGACAAGACGAGCGCCGCCAGACACGCCGCGAGGAGAGGAGAGAGCTTACGTTCGCTGATCATCCGGTTAACCCCCTAGAAGCCCTTCTTCTTTTTGCCCTTCCAGAGATTCCGCTCGTCCGACTTCTCAGGCTCCTTCTCGTCCTTGGGCTTGGGCTCTTTGCTGTCGTCGACGGCGGCATCGCTCGGCGGCTTCGGAGTCGTTCGGGGCGGCGACGTGCCGGACGGCTTGGTGAACCCCCAGCCTCCCGACGCCCAGCCTCCCGAGCCCCACAGATGACGGTCGCCCTTCTCGATCTCGACGGGGTCGCCACCGTCGCCGTCGTGATGGTCCCACCACCAGTAGTCGTCGTACCACCACGGATGGCCGTAGTAGTTGTTCCAGCGGTTGTGTGAACGTCCGTAGCTGTAGTACGGGTGGTAGAACTGCGCGTCCGCGTGGCAGTCGGCGCAGCTTCGGTAGTACGAGTCGTGCTGCACGACGTCCGTTCCCGTCGGATGGCGGAGCACCGTGTAGCAGCCTGTGACCGCCAGGACCGCGAGAACGAGGAGAACACCTACCAGTATCCGGAGTCGTCTCATGGTCGTATCTCCCCTCAGGCTCCTGCCGCAGCGTCCGGCGGACGCCGCTCTCTGACGCCTCGAATACGACGACGGCGATATCTCTATGATTCAAGGTAGCACACGCGGAGCCCCTCCACAAATCCTCACTCACCGACCGGCTCGGCCGCGGCCCGGGGGGGTCCGGCCCGCCACTCTCGGCGGTTCCAGGCGGTCCGGCCCGCCCGCGCTTGAGGGCCGCGCCTGGGCGTGATAGACTCACGGTCCACCCCGACCGAGGAAGGCGGTACAGATGGCACGGCATCCAGTCTCGATACCCGTTCGCACAGTCCTCTGCGGTCTATGCGTGCTCCTGTGCCTCGCGGCGCCGGCGGCGCACGCCAAGCTCTCGTCCGCGTACCGGCAGATCGACGATTCAGCGGACGCGTACCTTCGCTACAGCCTGGGTCGTCTCATGGAGCTCCGCGGCATGCTGAACGACGCGCTGGTCCAGTACCGGAGAGCGGACGCCATCGACCCCGGACAGTGCGAGATCGAGACCGCGATCGCGCGCGTGCTGTTCACCCTGGGCAGGCTCGAGGACGCCCGTCCTCGCGCTGAGGCCGCCCTTCGCGAGTGCCCGGAGAGCGTCGAGTCGACCGCGCTGCTCGCCGCCATAGCCCTTTCAGAGGAGAACCCGGCCCGCGCGGAGTCGCTCCTGGTCGCGCACGCCACCGGAGAGGACGCGCCGGTCGAGCTGGTCCTCCTGTTGAGCCAGTCGCTCCTGGCGCAGGGACGGGCGGGCGACGCCGAGGAGCTCCTGCGCCGCCGCGCGGAGACCGACTCGCTTTCGCAGCGGGTCGTCTACCACCACGCCCGTGTCCTCCTCGAGCTGGGCCGAAGGGAGGAGGCGGCGGAGACTCTCCTGCGCGCGAACGAGCTCGACGGCGCCAACGCGGCTGTTGTCGAGCTGGCCACGGGGCTCCTCGCCTCGCTCGGACGCGAGGAGGAGGCCGTCAGTATCCTCGAGTCCTTCGTCGACGGCCGGGAGGCCAGCGAGAGACACTCGGTGGCTCTTGCGCGCGCCTACGGCCAGCTGGGGGACAACGCGCGCGCGCTCGAGGTCACGCGCGCGGGGCTCACGCGATTCGGAGAGACGCAGGACCTGCTCGGCGCGCTGGGCTCGATCCTGTTCGACATGGGCCGGATCGACGAGTCCCTGGAGGCATACGAGCGCGTCCTCGAGATCGAGCCTTCGTCGGTCCAGGCGCTCAACTTCATCGCGTACACGCTGGCCGATCTCGACATCGACTCCGAACGCGCGGTCGTGCTCGCCTCGCGGGCGGTGGAGCTCTCTCCCGAGAGCGGCATCATCCGTGACACGCTCGGGTGGGCGTACTTCCGGGCCGGACGCGTCGACGAGGCCGTGCTCGAGCTCGGGAAGGCGGTCGAACTCGGGGAGACGGACCCGGTCATACTCGAACACCTGGGGGACGCGCTCGAGGCCGCGGGCCGCATCGAAGAGGCCATCGCCGCCTGGCAACGCGCGCTCGAGGAGGAGCCTGAGCGTGGAAGCGCGCGGGACAAGATCGCGCGGGCACGCGCCGGCGTCGCCGATACCGCTCTCGAAGAGGAGGGCGCCAATTGATCTCCGCCATCCGCAGACCGGCTCCGGCCCTCATCGCCTGCCTCCTGCTGGTGGCGGGCTGCACCAAACTCCCGCCCCCCGGAGCCCCGGTCACGGAGGACGAGCTAGAGCTGCTCGTCGCTGAGCTGTCGCGCGACGCCGGCGAGCTCAGGGGCCTGCGCGCCTCGGGCAGCGGCAGCGCGACTCTCGTCGGACGGAACGTCGACTTCACCTTCGCGCTCGCGTACGACAATCCGGGCTGGCTTCGCGCGGACCTGAGACCGGAGGTCGGCTCCCTCTCCAGCACGCTCACGGCGCTCGTCCTCTGGGAAGGTGGCTGTTCGAGGGCCTACCTGCCCGCTCGTGGGCTCGAGGTGAGAGGATGCCTCGCCGGGCCGGGCGAGATGTTCGCCGACCTGGACTACGCCGCCGTCTCTCTCGGGAGGCTCGACGCGCGGGTCCTTACCGGGCTCGAGAACGCCGAGATCTCGGTCTCGGAGGACGCCAGGTTCGTCCGCGGCACGCACAGAGGCGTCGAACTCGAGCTCGAAGTGCGCGGCTCTCCCGTGCGCATGACCGGACTCACTCTCACCGACGACGACTCCGTCATCGAGTTCCGGTACGGTGGACACGGATGGAAGCCGTTCGGGTGGTTCCCCGAGACGGTGAGCACGAGGTTCACGCGCGCCGGACGCACGGTCGTGTCCGCGTCGTTCAACTACAAGTCGGCGACACTCGCGGACGGGATCGACAGGAGCAGCTTCACGTTCGACGTTCCCCCGGACGCCACCATCATCGGCTGGGAGGAGCTGGGACTGTAGGAGGTCCGAATGACGAGGATCATGAGGCTCGCGACACTCGCTCTACTGGCGGCTCTCCTCTCATGCGGGGGCCCGATGGTCGCGGCGTTCGGCGAGAGCAACGACGTGGTCATCATAAGAAGCGACCAGAGCGGGGCAGAGGCTGCCACGCTTCTGAACCGCGCCCTGACGGCAGAGAGCGACTGGCTGGTGGGCGAGGAGCGGTTCCAGACGACCATCGCCGGTCCCTCACGCTTGAGCGGCCTCACGAACAGGCGCCACATCGTCCTTCTGGGCACCTGGGACGATCCGGAGATGGCCGATCTCGTGAGTTCCCGCGTGAGAGGTCTCGAGCCGGCCGGACCGCCCGGGACGCGCGTCGTCACTGACATCTGGGCCGAGGGCCAGGTGGTGCTCGCGGTCATGGGCAAGGACGGTTCCGAGCTCTCGGAGTACATAAGAGAGCATGGCGCCGATATCGCGGACGAGCTGGAGCTGGCCGCCCGCGACCGGCTCGCCGGGAGCCTGCGCGATTTCGTCGAGGACACGGAGTTCGACGTCGAGATGGAGGGTCGCTTCGGCTGGTCGCTCTGTCCGCCCAGGGGCTACGACCTCCACACGGCGAACGAGGACCGTGGCCTGGTCTTCTTCCGTCGCGTGAGGCCCGACAGGACGCTCTTCGTCTACTGGCAGGACGGAGGCGACGCCGACGTCACGCAGGAGTTTGTCGTCGCGACGAGAAACAGACTCGGAACGCTCTACTTCGACGGCGACGAGATAGAGTGGAGACGCGAATTCGTCGTCGCGAGCGTCGACTTCGGAGGGCGACCCGCTCTCGAGGTCTCCGGATGGTGGGGGAACCGAGAGCTCGTCGGCGGAGGTCCTTTCAGGGCGTACTGTTTCGCGGAGCCTTCGCAGGGGAGGGTCTACCTCCTGGACGCCGCTCTCTTCGCGCCCGCCACGGACAAGACGCCGCTCATGCGCAACCTCGACGCGGCGCTACACACGTTCCGCGCCGCGCGGTAGGATCCCGATGCCGGGGCGCCCGCCGACAAGGAGCCCGCGTTGCCGCGCTTGACAGCCGTGGTCCGTTCTGATAGCGTACGTTCCGCTCCGAGCGGGCCTTCGAACGAGGCTCTGATTCACTGTTCAGGTTCTGAGGACTTGACGCCTGATGGTCGCCCCCAGCATCGACCCCGATGACTTCCTGAGAGCGCTCGAGGACGAGTGCGCCGACGGCGCTTCGCCGCGCGCGTACGCCCCCCTGGCGGAGGCGTACCGTCTCGAGGGACGCACCGACGAGGCTCTGCGCGTGGCTCGCGAGGGGGCCGGCGCCTTCCCCTCCCACCTAGGCATACGACTCGTGCTCGCAAGGACGCTGACTGACGCCGGGGACCGGGACGGCGCCTCGAAGGAGTACCGCTTCGTCCTCGAACGCGACCCGGCCAACCTCGAGGCCGCCGTGCTGATCGGCGCGCCGGGCGGCTCGGGCGACGCGGGAGACGCTGGCGGCTCGGGCCCCGCGGACGAGCCCGCCGAGCGCGCGGGCGCTTCGCTCTCGGCAGAACTCGAACACCTGGCGGAGCTCTTCGCGGCCCCTGCCGGTCCGAGAGACAGCGCTCCCGACGCCATCGCAACGCTGACCCTGGCCGAGATATACGCGCGGCAGGGGCTGGCGGACAAGGCGGTGGAGGTGTGCGAAGCCATCTTGAGGCGCGACCCTGACGACGCGGAGGCCGCCCGCAGGCTGCAGGACTACAGGAAGGACCTGGCCTCGATAGGATGACCTCACCATAACGACACGGTTCCGATGGGGAGCCGCGAGCAGGGGAGTCTTCGAGCCGCCTTGAGACGGTACTCACACGAGGGAGACGCGAACCTGCCCCGACCCCATCATCTGCGCGTCCCGGTACCGTCCCGCCAGGGAGGTGCCGGGACGCCGCTTCGAGGGGCCCGCAGGGCGCTTGGGGCCCCGGAGGCGGGCCGGCGTGCCCCACATGCGTGTTGACGGCGCAGTAGACAGAACGTATCCTGTTCCTCTACGGACATACTGCGCGGATTGTGGGCACGACCTGAGGAGAGCATGGCGACAAGCAACGACTTCTACAATGGGATGGTCCTAAGGCGCGACGGCAAGCTCTACATGATCGTCGAGTTCCTGCACGTCAAGCCGGGCAAGGGCGCAGCGTTCGTGCGGAGCAAGCTCAAGGAGGTCCTGAGCGGGCGCGTGCTGGAGGTGACGTGGAGGGCCGGCGAGAAGGTCGACAGCGTCAGGCTCGAGCGCCAGAAGGCTCAGTTCCTCTACGCGGACGACTTCTACCACTTCATGATGATGGAGAGCTACGAGCAGGTCGCCATCCCCAAGGAACTCATAGGGGAGGAAGGCGCCGGATTCCTGAAGGACGGCCTGGAGGTCGAGATCCTGCTGGACGGCGCCGAACCGATCACGGTCGAGCTCCCCAACTTCGTGGAACTCGAGATCGTCCAGACGGACCCCGGGGTCAAGGGCGACACGGTCTCGGGCGGGTCGAAGCCCGCAACGCTCGCGACCGGGGCCGTCGTGCAGGTTCCCCTCTTCATCAAGGAGGGGGAGACGATCAAGGTCGATACCCGCACCGGACAGTACGTGTCCCGCGTGTGAGCACGGGCTCACCGAGGCGCCCCGGAGGCGAAATGGACAAGAAGAAGCTCGAGGATCTCATCCGGCTGGTCGAGGACAGCGACATCCACAAGCTGGAGATATCCGGGCCATTCAGGTCCGTGAAGATCACGAAATCCAGGAGCCACGCGGAGCACGCTCCCACGCCGGCCCCTGAGAGGACGCACGCCGAGCACGCCCCGGCTCCCGCCGAACCCGCGGAGCCCGCGGAGACGCACGATCGTGACTCCGGTCTCGTTCCCATCGTCTCTCCGATGGTCGGCACGTTCTACGCGTCGCCGTCTCCCGACGACCCTCCGTACATCCGACAGGGAGACCGCGTCAACAAGGGGCAGATCGTGTGCATCGTGGAAGCGATGAAGATCATAAACGAGATCGAGTCCGAGGTGTCCGGAACGATGGTCAGGGTGCTCGTCGAGAACGCCCAGGCGATCGAGTACGGTCAGGAGCTCTTCCTGGTCCAGCCGGACTGACGAAGAGCGCGGAAACGGGGTAGGCGAGATGTTCCAGAAGATCCTTGTCGCTAACCGGGGCGAGATCGCCCTGCGTGTGATGCGGGCCTGCAGGGAGCTCAGCATACCGACCGTTGCCATTCACTCCGAGGCGGACGAGGAGGCGCTCCACGTCAAGTTCGCCGACGAGGCCGTCTGCGTCGGCCCGGCGAACACCGGGAACAGCTACCTGGACATCAAGGCCATCATCGGCGCCTGCGAGGTCACCGGCGCGGACGCCGTGCACCCCGGATACGGGTTCCTGGCCGAGAACGCGGAGTTCGCAGAGATCTGCGAGGTCCACGGCATCACGTTCATCGGCCCGAGCGCCGAGACGATGCGGAAGATGGGGGACAAGTCCGTGGCCCGCAGCATGATGGCGGCGGCCGGCGTCCCTGTCGTTCCCGGCAGCGACGGCCTCATCGAGAGCGAGGAGCACGCTGTCGAGGTCGCCGAGTCGGTGGGCTACCCCGTCATGGTCAAGGCGAAGGCGGGGGGCGGCGGCAAGGGGATGAGGCGGGCCAACGACCGCGGGGAACTCCTGAAGGCCCTGTCGGTGGCGAGCGCCGAGGCACAGGCCGCATTCGGGAGTGGCGACGTCTACGTCGAGAAGCACCTGATCGCGCCGCGTCACATCGAGTTCCAGATCCTGGGCGACAATCAGGGGACCGTCGTGCACCTGGGCGAGCGCGACTGCTCGATCCAGAGAAGGCACCAGAAACTGATCGAGGAGTCGCCGTCTCCCGCCGTCACCGAGGCGATGCGCGAGGAGATGGGCGCGGCCGCGATCAGGGGCGCCGTCAGTGCGGGCTACGTGAGCGCAGGAACCGTCGAGTTTCTCCTCGACAGCCGCGGCGGCTACTACTTCATGGAGATGAACACACGCATCCAGGTGGAGCATCCGGTCACCGAACTCGTAACGGGGACCGACCTGGTCAAGGAGCAGATCAGGATCGCCGCCGGCGAGCCGATCGTCCTCACGCAGGACCACCTGCATCTCCGCGGACACGCGATCGAGTGCCGC
>JBDRIO010000033.1:0-11059 GCA_043815815.1 Candidatus Eiseniibacteriota bacterium
ACGACGACGAGCTCGCCGTCCTCGACGAAGACCATGTCCATCTTCCCCTCGACGATCGTCTCTCCCCGCACCATCGAGAACGGAACCTCGCGGTAGCACCTCGAAGCCCCGGACGCCCGGCGGACGACGCTCGAGTCGAGCGCCCGCGACACCATCGTCGCGGCCTCGGCCGCCGTCGCCTCCGACACTCCGCTCGCCCGCGCGGCCGCTGACGCGAGCGATGCGACGTCGCCTTCTCCTGACGCACCCTCGTCGTCGCCCACGGGCGTCTTGCCGCCACGCCTGAGCGCGACACGCTCCATGACGGAGTGCACGAGAGAGCCGAGCTCGACGCCGCCGCTCCGTGTGACTCCAAGTGCATCACGATCCACGAGCGCGGTCCACGCGCGCTCCGTCCCTGCCGCTTCGTGCGCCAGCGAGGACGGGGTGACGATCGATGGAGGTCGGTGGTGCTCAGGTGCGAAGCGCGCGAGTGACTCGCTCCACGCGGAGAGCTCCCGCGCGGCGGGCGTGTCCGAGGGGTCCGCGTCTAGCACATCGGCGACGGGCAGCCTGACCGGCCGGACCGGCCTGACCGTGAGATCGAGGGAGCCGGCGGACACCCATTCGGCGCGCCTGTCGCCGGGGTCGTCAGCGACTTCGGAGAGGTCCGTCAAATGGTCGAGCAGACCGTGCGATTTCGCGACGTCAGGAGAGAACCACGGGATCACCACCGCATCGCGCGCGCGGGTCATCCCGACGTAGAGGAGCCGCAGTGTCTCTGCGGAGGCTCGTAGCGACTCGAGCTCCCTGGCGCCCTCGAACCCGAGCGTCTCGAGTCGCTCGGCGTCCTTCCCCTTTCCGTACTCGACCGTGCCGCTCTCCCGGTCGACCACGAGGTTCCCGAACCGCTGTTTGTGTCTCCCGAGGTCGGCAAGCACGGTTATGGGGAACTCCAGTCCCTTCGACTTGTGGATCGTGAGCACACGCAGGAACTGGTCGCCCTCCTCCGCGAGCGGCGACTCGGCCTCCTCCGGCGTGAGCTGCGACACGTCCCTGAGCCAGCGGACGAACCCGCCGAACGACATCGGCGACTGCCGCTCGAGCGCCGTAGCGAGCTCCACGACCTTCTGGAGATTCGCGTGCCGCTGCTCGCCAGTCGGCTTGAGGAGGAAGAGCTCGAGAGCGCCCGTCTCGTCGAAGAGCCTGCTCACGAGCGCCGCTACGCTCAGGGAGTTCCGCTCGTGGTGGAGGGCACGCAGGATGCGGAACGCGTCCTCGACGGCCGGAACACCGCCGCCGGGTGGTTCGAGGTAGCGGAGGCCGCCCGTCCTGTGTCTGTGCACGACGATGTCGTCGTCGGACACGCCCATGAACGGAGTGCGGAGCGCGCCCAGGACCGACATCAGGTCGTTGGGGTCGTCGATCGCCGACAGCACGGTCGACAGCTCGCTCACCTCGCGGCGAACGTAGAAGCGCTTGCCGCCCGCGATGCGGTAGTCGAGCCCGTAGGTGTTGAACGCGTCCTCGTAGTAGGGAAGACCCGTGAGCCGGTGGAAGAGCACCGCCACGTCACCGAGCCTCGGCGGGCGCCACTCGTCGGCGTGCCGGTCGTAGACGAGCGGTCTTCCCGCCTCGAGGAGCGAGGCTATGTAGGCCGCCACCGTGGCCGCCTCGGCCTGCCGGACCTCGTCGGCGAGGCCCTTTCCGCCGATCGGCTCCGCCGGACGCAGCAGAACGACGCCGGGACCCGACTCGTCGTCCGGACGGTGCGGGGCGAGCGCCTCGTATTGCGGCTGATACGCGTGGCCGCCCTCGGGCGCCACCATCGTCCGGGAGAACGAGTCGTTCACGCATCCCACGATCGACGGCCTCGTGCGGAAGTTCTCCGACAGCGTCAGGATCCGACCGCTCCTCCCGATGATCTCCTTCGCGAGCTCGTACGTCTCGATGTCGGCGCGCCTGAATCTGTAGATGGACTGCTTCGGGTCTCCGACGATGAAGAGCTTGCCCGGCTCGAGCTCGACGTCCGTCCACTCGTCGCTGAACGTATCGTCGCTCTCGGCTAGGAAGAACGCGATCTCGCACTGGAGCGGGTCGGTGTCCTGGAACTCGTCAACCAGAATGCGGTCGAACGACCGCTTGAAGTACTGGCGCGAGGGTCGGTCGTTCTTGAGCAGGTCGCGGGTCTTCGAGAGCAGGTCCTGGAAGTCGAGGAGTCCCGCCGCCTCCTTCTGGCGCTCGTACTCCTCGAGGAAGCCCTCGAGCCACGTGAGGAGCGCGACGGACGTGTTGTGGGAAGCCCGCGAGCGGAGCGACTCCTGGGCATCCCTGAGCCTTCCCGCCCTCTCCCTTAGCTCATCGAGTACGCCCTCTTTCCAGTTGCCCTGCCGGCCGGTCCTGCTCCCCGGCTCCGGCCGCACGCGCCGGAGCGCGAACGGTTCCTTCAGGTCGGAAGGCAGGAACTCTAGCGACTCGACCTCGGCGGCGAATCGCTCGATCGCCTCGGCCGCCCGGTCGGACGTGTCCTCGCAGTCTCCGAACGCCGCGCGTATCTCGCGCGACTCGCGCTCGAGGTCTTCGACGAACGCCGCGACGTCGCCGGGGTCCGTGGTCTCCGGCAGGAGCTCGAGGGCGTCCCGGTCGTTCACCAGCCTGAATGCCAGCTCCCGGATGGCGGAGAGCCCGATCCCGAGGAAGTGCGCATCGGCGGCGGCCTGCGGGAGCCCGGCCCTGAGCTCACTCCGGATCCAGGAGTCCCATGAGGACTCCAGCAGCACCGTTCGGCGCAGCTCGTCCGCGACGGCGAAGTCGGGATCGACGCTCGCTTCGACGGGTCGCTCTCGCAGGAGCCTCGCGCAGAACCCGTGGATCGTCCCCACGTTCGCGCGATCGATCTCGCGGAGCGCGGCCTCCAGGAGCGGCCCGTCGGCGGGCGCGCTCTCGGTTATCGCGTCCTCGATGCTGGTCCGGAAGCGGACACGCAGCTCTCCCGCCGCCTTCTCGGTGAACGTGATGGCGACGATGCGGGGCACGCTCGTTCCGGAGCGCACCAGGGCCAGCAGCCTGTCGACGAGCACAGACGTCTTGCCTGTGCCCGCTCCAGCCTCCACGATGGCCGTGAAATCGAGGCCGCCCCCGAGGCCGCGCGCGAGATCCCTGTGCTCCCTGTCGAGCGTGCCGTCGTACGTTCTCATTCGATCCCGTTCAGTGTTTCGACGAAGAACCTGGCCCTTCGGTCCCCGTTCTTCATCGCTGCGAGCGCGATGGCCACACCGCCGCAAGCGGAGGCGTAGTCGCAGAAGCCGCAGAACTTGTCGTCGGGATAGGCGAAGAACATCCCGGACGAGATCCCGTGAACCATGCACGAGACCACGGCCTTGAGGTCGTCCATGCGCTCCGCGAGTTCTCCCGCCGCGAACGCCACCGGCTTGACGCCTGGTCCGCCCGTCACGAAGCGATACTCCGCCGACTCGGTCTTGACCCCTGGGTGCGCCGCTGACAGAAGCGCGTCGGCGGCCAGGAGGTAGACCGGGAGCTGGAGATGCCTGCCCTTGTCGAGCGGCCTCCTGACACCCTTGCCACTCCCCGTCTTGTAGTCGACGACGCGAGCGCGCTTGCCGTCCTCCGAGACGTCGACGCGGTCGATCCTGCCGCCGAACTCGACCGCGACACCCGAGCCGGCGTCGAACGGCGCGCGATCCTCCGTCGATATCTCCTGATCGTCGCCGGAACGGACCGCACCTCCGAAGCGCACCTCGAAGTGGGAGGGCGTGAGCGGGGAACTCTCCGCTATCTCGTTACGGAGCCAGACCGCGAGGTTGAGCCTGAGACCACGGAGCTCCAGCGCACGCGCCCCCGGATAGCCCGCGAGGCTCCATCTGTCCGAGCCAGCCATGCGCTCGGCGAGCCCGAGGAGGCGGTCGAGCGACGACTCGTCGAGCGGAAGCTCGTCGCGCGAGCGCGCGTCGTGAAGGAACCGCTCGAGGATCTCGTGATAGAGACTGCCTCTGTCGAGGGGGGAGAACTCGAGGGCGTCGGCGGGCTCCTCCCAGGGATCGATCCCCAGGACCCTGTGAACGAAGAACCGGAACGGGCACCGCGCGTACTCCTCGAGCGACGTCGCCGACACGGCGCCGCCGGGCTCGTGACCAGTCGGAGTGAACCCCGACAGGGCTGAAGCGGCCTCGAGGGCTTCGTCGGACGAGAGCGCGCCGTCGAACCGCGTGAAGTAGGGGCTCGACCAGCGGGTCGTCTCCATCTCGAGCCTGGCGCGGAGCGGTCCGCCCCCGGTCAGGAGGTACGCGATCTCAGCCACGTTCCCGTTGTCGAGCGCCGTCAGGACCGAGCAGCCGTCGAACTCCTCCCTCGTGAGCGCCTCGCGCCTCTCGGTGGGGAATCGCCGCGAGAGCGGGACGCGCGTCACGCTCTCGCTCTCCTCGAGCTTGCCGTAGTCCTGCCTCGTCCCGGTGATCTCGCGCAGCGCGTCCAAGAGGAAGATGGAGGGGACGCGCGGCCTCGCGGTCCCCGGGTCGAGGCGGGGATAGGTGAGGATGAGGACGTCGCGCGCTGTGCCGACGGCGAGCCGGAAGAGGAGGCGTTCCTCCTCCATGCCGGGTCCCCTGAGCGGCAGCGCGCGCAGCGGATCGCCGCCCTGCTGTCCATTCAGGCGCTCGCGCTCGAAGTCGAGGAGGACGGGGTCCTGCCGCCTGTGGAGCGGGAACTGCTTCTCGACGAGCCCGGGAACGACCGCGATGCTGTACGACAGCCCCCTTGCCGACATCGCGCTCAGAACCGACGGCCCGCCCACGCCGAACCTCGAACCTCTGGGGGACGGCGCGTCGACGTAGTTGTGCAGAAGCTCGACGAAGTACGAGAACGGGACCCGTCCCGCCAGATGCGACACGCTGCGAACACCTTCGGCCGCGTCGACGACCGCATCGCGCTCGTCGCCCGGGCCCGTGACGTCGAGATATACGGACGTCACGGCATCGACGTACTCGTCGACGGTCGCGCTGCCGGGGAGGTCTGAGAGGGGCCCGAGGATGCGTTCGAGGAGCACGCCCAGGCAACGCGCGGGCTCCCGCAGGTGCGCGTGCGCCCGGGCGAACGAGTCCGTCGCGTCCGCGGCTGCGAGTCGCTCGGCAATGGCGCCCGTCCGGTCCAGCCACTCGGACGCTCCCGACGTGACGCCCGCCAGCGCCGAGATGGCGTTCCAGTCGCTCACCGGTGGGTCTTCGGAGCAACCGTCGTATGCGTCCGGTTCGAGGTCTGACACACAGAGGAACTCGACCAGGTCGGCTCTGGCGAAATCCGACCTCACGGCCTCCGCGAGCTTGAGGAGCGAAAGCCCGCTCCTCGTCCTCGAGAGGCGCGACGGCGTCTCGAGGAACGACGTTCTCGCCGCGGCCAGCCTGCGGTCCTTGAGACCCGGGTCGCAGAGCCCGTCGAGCTCGGCCCCGACGATCTCCGCGTAGGCCTCCGGCGTCCTGAGGATGACCGCGACGTCCTGCAGGGCGTCGTCGCGCTCCTCGACGAGCCTGCGAAGGGTCCTCACGACCTCGCGGGCCTCCCGCGCCTCGCCCGGGGCCGACAGGATGATGGTCTTGAGCGGAAGCGGGAGGGGACGGGGCTCGGGCTCGAGGTCGCGCCGGCCGAACCCGAGCGACAGGAACCACTCGAGCGTCGGGCGCGCGTACGAGCAGGCGGGCAAGTCGACGCACGGGAAGAAGACCGTCGCGCCGCCGCTCCCGATGCGCGCCTTGAGAAGCCGCTTCTGGAGCGCGTTCAGGTCGTAGAAACCGTAGACGAGGAGTTCGCCGGCGGTCGCGCCCGCGGCGCCCTCTGAGCCGCCGCCTGCGGCCGGCGCTTCCGCGGTCAGCGCGTCCGCCGCGACCCTCATCACGTCGGATTCATCGGCGAGCCCGTGCTCCGAGAGGAAGTCCTCGTAGGCCGACCAGACGCGCGCTACCTCGGCGTGCTTCCCTCTCCTGGAGCCTCCGATGAGCCCGGCCGCCCGCGCGGCCGACGTGTACGTATCGGGCGCGTAGGAGGCCTCCTTGAGGTCGCGGATCGCTCCGAGGATGACCGTGGCGAGACCGGGCCTCTCCGCTACGCGCGCGAAGTAGCCGCCCCTGGCCGTCCCGTCCTCGAGAAGCCGGCGGACGATGACGGCGTCGCCACGAGCAGGGAGCGTGGCCCGTCCCCCCGGAAGCGGGGAGGGGGCCGACGCCACCGCCAGGTCCTTCATGGTCAGGAAGCGGACGTTCACGTGTCCACCCGTCCGCTCGGCGAGCAGCGTCGAGAGCCGGGAGCCCAGGAAGTTCGTGGGCACGACAACAGAGACAGGGCCGAGCGGGTCCGACCCGACCGACCCTGTCACGTGCTCGAGGAAGGCGTCCTCGAGCGCAGGATGGAAGTCGCCTGTGAAGATCGTGCGTGCGGCGGGAGCTGCCGCGGTCTTCTTCGTCATCGGAGGCTAACCGCCGTCCAGCATCGTCCCGTCTCTGTCGATGAACCACTGGTCCGGCTTCGTGAGGTAGGCGAGCATGTCCTCGAGCAGGCTCAGATGGCGCTGCTCTTCCTTGTAGAGCACGTCGAACAGCCGTCGGGCCTCGTCGCTCTCGCAGTCCTTTGCGTACTGGTAGTAGAGAGCGGAGATCTTCTTCTCGAGTTCGATCGCTGTGCCGTAGGCCTCGGCGGGGTCCATCTTCTCATCGCCCGCGCCCTCGATGGCCGACCCGTAGATGGTCTTCAGCGTCGACTGGAGGTTCCCCATGCTGGGAGAGTCGGCGCTCGGGACGGCCGCGCCGCCCTCGAGGTGCTTACCCAGCGCCGTGATGAGCGCCACGTGCCTCATCTCCTCCTTGGACAGGAGCTCGAACGCCGCCCTGGCGAGCTTGTGGTTGGTCTGTTCCTTGGCGAGGCCATAGAAGTCGCTGCCGTCCCTCTCGGTCTTGAGGGCGAACTCGACGCGCTCCCTGTCGGTCTTCCGTTCTGGCATGGAGCCTCCTGTTACGAGCCGGCGCGGGCAGGGGGCCCGGCCCCGGTCCCGCCCAAGTTGCCTATCGTTTGTCTCCCGAGCCATGATACGGCATGGCGGGGGGAGGGGCAAGCCCGGCCCGAGGGTCCCGGGGGGGTCGTCCCGAGGGTTCCGAGAGGCCGTCCCGAGGGCGCGCGAAACCCCTTGCGTAGGATTCCGGCCGCGGTTACATTCCCCGCTGGTGCCGGCTGCCGCCCTTGCCCCTCGGGGTTTGGGTGCACTAAGACCGGCGTTATCGACTGGCGTGGACAGGGAGGTCAGGCATGCGTGCGTCCGTGGACGAAGCTGCGTGCACGGGGTGCGGTCTGTGCGCCGACGTTTGCCCGGATGTGTTTTTCCTGGATGGGGACGTCGCCAGGGCCAAGATGTCTGAGGTTCCGGAGGACCTGGAGGACTGCGCAGAAGACGCAGCCGACGGTTGTCCAACCGAAGCGATTCTGATCGACTGGTAGTGAGCGGCCGCGACGATGCGGCCGCACAGTAGACTGTGTTCGAAGGGCCCCGGTCGTCAAGACCGGGGTTTCTTCTTGACCGGCTGCTTCACCTCCCACGTGACGGCGCCGCGCGACTCGGCGGCCGGACAGACGCCCGCCACGACGCACGCCTCGCACGCAGGCTTCCTGGCCGCGCACGTCGCCCTGCCGTGCCACGTCATCATGAGCGAGAAGCTCGACCAGTGCTTCTTCGGGAGGAGCGCCATGGCCGCGGATTCGATCTTCACCGGGTCGAGCTCACCGGTCAGCCCCATCCGCCTGGCCAGGCGGATGAAGTGCGTGTCGACGATGATCCCCTGACCGTCGAACGCGTGAGCGATGAGGACGTTCGCGCTCTTCCTGCCTATGCCGCGGAGCGACGTCAGCTCCTCGAGCGTCGATGGCACCTCTCCATCGAACCTCTCGAGGATGTCCTCCGCGCTCTCCTTGATGGCCCTGGCCTTGTTGCGGAAGAAACCGGTCGGGTGGACCTCCTTCTCGAGCGTCTTCAAGGGCGCCTTCGCCCAGTCGGAGACGCTCCTGTACTTCCTGAACAGGACGGCCGTCACATCGTTGACGCGCAGGTCGGTGCACTGCGCCGAGAGGATGGTCGCCACGAGCAGCTCGTGAGGGGTGGAGGAGACAAGAGGGATCCGCGCGTCCGGATAGGCCTTCCGGAGCGCGCGGTGGATCTTGAGCGTCCGCGCCCTGAGGGCCTTGTGGTCCTCGCCGAGCGGGCCTGAGAACTCCTCAGGACATCCGGATCTCGGTCTCGGTCGTGTCATAGGATCGGTTCTTCTCTGACGACTGGGGAGGCCTACGCGGACACCGCGGCGCGGCCGAGCTCGAACGCCTTGAGGTTGACCTCGACCGTCTTCGGCGGAACGCGGCCCTCGATCGCGGTCTTCCACTCGTCCTCCGTGAACGGGAGGAACGTCGAGAACGCGCCGAGCATGACGGTGTTGACCGCGCGTGTGTTGCCCGCCTGTCTGGCGATGGAGAGGGCGTCGACGGTGTGGCGTCCTGGGACGCGGGCCTCGAGTTCGCCTTCGACGTTCTCCGGATACTCCTCCAGGCCGCTCGGTGTGATCTCCTGGGCGTTGACGATCAGCTCGCCGCCGGGAGCCAGAGCGTGCAGCCAGCGGAGCGCCTCCAGCTTCTCGAACGAGACCAGGAGGTCGGCCTCGCCGTCGGCTATGACTGGCGAATAGACCTTGGGGCCGAACCTGACGTGGCTCACCACGGCCCCTCCGCGCTGGGCCATCCCGTGCACCTCGCTCTTCTTGACGTCCATGCCTCTCCGGAGAGCGACCTCGGAGAGGATCTCGCTGGCCAGGAGAATACCCTGTCCGCCCACGCCACAGATGAACACGTTGGTGACCCTGTCTGACATCTCGAACGTCCTCCTTGCGGGCCCTGCGCGCCGGGACCATCGTCCGCGGGAATCGCCGCCGGTCACTCGGAAGCCGCTATCGCTCCGACGGGACACACCTGGAAGCACATCGAGCAGGCCTTGCCCACGCAGAAGAGCGGGTCGATCCGGGCCTTCCCGTCCCTGTCCCTGCCGATGGCGGGGCACCCCAGCTTCAGGCACAGGCCGCAGGCCGTGCACTCCTGGGCGTCGACCTCGAACGGAGCGGTCCAGTTCTTCCTGTTCTTGAGGGCGCAGGCCCCCTCCATCACGAGCAGCGACGGCTCGTCGGTGTCGACCGCCTCCTTGATGGCGGCCTTGACGGCGGCCATGTCGAAGGCGTCGACCTTCCTCGCGTCCCGGATGCCCACGCTGTCCGCGAACTTCACGTAGTCCATCTGCGTCGTGGGCTCGCCCATGAGCGTCCTGCCCGTCCCGGGATGCTCCTGGTGGCCCGTCATCGCCGTCGTCGAGTTGTCGAGGATGATGACGGTCGTCGCGCCCTTGTTGTAGGCGACGTCCGCGAGGCCGGTCATGCCCGAGTGCACGAAGGTCGAGTCCCCGATGACCGCCACCATCTTCTTCGCGAAGTCGCGGCCTATCGCCTTCTCGAACCCGAGGGCGTTCCCGATGGATGCGCCCATGCAGATGGTGGTGTCGATCCCTGAGAGCGGCGGCATGACGCCCAGCGTGTAGCAGCCGATGTCGGACGTGGAGCCGATACCGGCCCTGTTCAGACTGAAGAACGTGCTCCTGTGGGGGCACCCGGGACACAGGACGGGCGGGCGCGGCGCCGCCGGAGCGCGCTCGGTCTCGCGCGGCTCGTCGCTCAGGCAGTCCCGGACGAGTCCCTGGTTGAGCTCTCCGCAGAGGGGCACCCGGTCCTTGCCGATGATGTTCGTGATGTCTGCTATGCGCAGGTGCTCCTCGATGAATGGCTCGTTCTCCTCGACGACGTAGACCGTCTCGAAGCGCGAACAGAATGTCCTCGCCAGCTCGACGGGGAAGGGGAACGACATCCCGAGCTTGAGGAACGTGGCGTCCGGGAACGCGTCCCGCGCGTACTGGTACGATATGCCGCTCGATATGACGCCGACCTCGGGGTCTCCCTCCTCGACGCGATTCAGGGGGGACGTCTCCGCGAACTCCCGAATGGCCTCGAGACGCTTCTCGACCTCGACGTGGAGTCTGCGGGCGTGAGCCGGGATGACCACGCGGCGCGACGTGTCCTTCTCGTACTCCTTGCGGGGGACCTCCACGCGTTCGCCGAGTTCGACGGCCGTCTTCGCGTGCGATATGCGCGTCGTCAGGCGGAACAGCACCGGCGTTCCGAACCGCTCCGAGATCTCCAGGGCGGCCCCGACGTAGTCCTTCGCCTCCTGCGAGTCCGAGGGCTCGACGAGCGGGATCTTCGCGAACTTCGCGTAGTAACGGTTGTCCTGCTCGTTCTGGGAGGAGTGCATGCCGGGGTCGTCGGCTGTGACGATGACGAACCCGCCGTCCCCGCCGACCGACGTCGAGGTCATGAGCGGGTCGGCGGCCACGTTCAGGCCGACGTGCTTCATCGTGACGATCGTCCTGACCCCGCCGAACGCCGCGCCCATGGCGACCTCGAACGCGACCTTCTCGTTGGGCGACCACTGGCAGTAGATGTCGTCCTTGTACTTGACGACGTTCTCGAGGATCTCCGTGCTGGGCGTTCCGGGGTAGGCGGTGGCCACCTTGACGCCGTGCTCGTAGCATCCTCTGGCCACTGCCTCGTTGCCCGAAAGGAGCACGCGCATTGATACCTCCGTCCGTTCTCGAGATGGCTCGGCGCTCGGCGGCCACAGCGACCGCAGATCAGCGGGTCCGTCTCAGACCGACGTGATGCTACGGGGAACTTGATGAATCAGAATGGCCATTCTAACGGGCCGTGCGGGGGATGTAAAGCGTGGGGCGGTGCGCGCACCAGGGGCCCAGTTCCTCATCGGGGGCACCGTTCCCAGCGGAGCAAGGCGGCGAGTGGTTACTACTCGTTGAAAGTTTACCTGATTTCGCGTATCATCGGGGTGAGGTGGTAGGTTCTCGGACGGTTGCTGCCTATTGCCAGGCTCTCCTGGCGTTAGGCCGCCCGAACTCGCCGCATATGCGAAGCCGCTTTGTTCGCGGCGG